>CAVQFU010000008.1:0-73231 GCA_963711895.1 uncultured Acidobacteriota bacterium | reverse complement strand
CCTCGTGGTGGCGAGCACCAGACACGCCGCGAAATGGCCCTCCGGCCGCCGTGAAGCCACCAGGATGGTGTTGGCCGACCGCTCCAGCGGTACGCCGTAGGCCTCACAGAACCGGGCGGTGTCGGCCAGGTCGGGGTCGCAGTCCATCTCCTCGAAGACGACATCGAGGGATTGCATCGACTCGAGAACGGCCGCGTCGACAGGCATGCTGGGGAAAGGGTAGATCTAGCGGGCTCGATCAGGGCTGGCCTATCCGAGGAGAGTCAGACTGGGGGAGCAGCCTCAGTGGGCGTGCTCGTGTGCATCCTCGTGATCATGGTCGGCATGCTCGTGCTCTGCGATCTGGGCACGCACTTCGTCCATGTCGACTTCCTTCGCCTTGGAGATCAGATCCTCGAGCATGTGACCGGGGATCGCCCCTGGCTGGGCGTACAGGACTATCTGGTCTCGAAAGATCATCAACGTGGGAATGGAACGGATTCCGAACTTGCCGGCCAGTTCGGGCTGGTCCTCGGTGTCCACCTTGGCGAACACGATGTCCGGATGCTCCTCGGAGGAGGTCTCGTAGGTCGGAGCGAACATGCGACAGGGTCCGCACCATTCCGCCCAGAAGTCGATGAAAACGGTGTCGTTCTCCTGGATGGTCTGGTCGAAGTTGTCCTTGGTCAAGGCCACAGTGGCCATGCTTCAGCCTTTCAATGGGGTTGTGTGCACCGTACAACGGAGGACGGGGGAGGTTTGTTCCGTGCCTGACCGGGCCGGTCGACCCATTCTCCTCGAACCCCCATAATCCACGTTATGTCAAGTTGGAGGGAGTGATGCGGAAGGTACTTGTGTCAAGCTGGAGGTAGGAAGGAATCAGGGCGCCCTACTCGAGGGCCGGGTCGACGCAGAGACTCCCCCCGATCCCTGGCTGGGGGTTGAACACCCGGGGCTCGGCCACGTACCCGGCCCCGGTGGCCTCGGTGATCAGATAGTTCTCGACGGCATCGGCGAGTGCGTCGGAGACCGCTTCCACATAATCCGTTGTTGCGAACAGCTCCGCCTCTGCCGGATTAGAGATGTACGCGAGCTCGGCGAGGACGCTCACGGTGCGGGGCCCGCTGATCATCCCGTATGCATCATTGCCCCGCGTGCTCAGGACTGTCAGCACGCCGGCATCGGGTGCAGCCGTCCACTCGACCTCGAAGTCGGACAGTGCGGCCATGACCTGGCCCCACACCAGCCCGCCCAGCCGCCTCGAGGCCTCTGACGTGCTCTGGATGAACACTTCCGTCCCAGGGGTGGGCGACGGGGCCGGTGTGGGCGCGTTGTGATGGACCGAGATGAGGAGGTCGGCGTTTACCCGATCGGCCAGCCCGGCCCTGACTCCCAGCCTCGAGGCGTAGTCGGAGGTCCGGGTGAGCAGGACATTGATGCCCCGGACGATCAAATCGGCCTCGAGGGCCTGAGACACTTCGAGATTGAGGTGTTTCTCCATCAGGCCGTTCGCCCCGACCGCCCCGGTGTCCACCTCACCTCCATGCCCGGGGTCGATGACTACCTGCGTCGTTCCCAGCGTTGTGCCACCTTGCACGATCGCCTCGTTGCCGCAAGGGGTAGTGACCAGGTACCCGGTCGTCGTTTCCTCCACGATCGAGACCACAACACCTGTGGGTGTGACCAGGGCCCTCGCTACCTCCGGAAAGGTGAGAGTCGGCTCGGTGGTGGTGGTCGTGGGAACCGTCGTCGTGGTGGTGCTCGTCGATGTCGCGCTCGTGGTGGGACCCGCTGTGACATCGGCCCCGGCGTTTCCGGAGCAGGCCCCGATGAGGACGACGAGAACCATGAGCAGGGACCGCATTCCCTCTCAGGTTAAACCCGGTGCAGGGTCAAACCGGTATGCTCTGCAGCATGTTCGGCCCGCTCAACGGCGTCCGTGTTGCCCTCGTTTGCTTCGCCGTTGTCGCCGCTCTCGCCGGGCTCATCGCCGGATATCCGCTGGTAACAGTGGTGTTGTTGGTCGGAGTCGCGATCCACGGCTTGGGATGGCTGTACCTATACCGAGAGCATCTTCGGCGCTCTCCGCACTGATCAGGCGTCAGACCTCGAGCCACTCCCCCACTGCCCGGGCCAATGACTCGGCATTGGCCAGGAATCTCTGGTGTGCGGCGTCGTGGTCGGATCCGGCGGGGCCGGACAGGTCGACATAGATCTTGAGCTTGGGCTCGGTGCCGCTCGGCCTGACCAGGACCCGGCCCGAATCACCCAGTGACAGTTCGATCAGATCCTGCTCCCCCAGCCACATGGGCCGCTCCTCCTGGCCTGTCCGATAGTCGATCATCCCGGTTACCTCGAGGCCATCCACGGTGGAAGGAGGGGCGTTTCCGAGTCGATCAACGGCCCCCAACAATGCCGCCTGTCCCTCCGGTCCGGCCCTGACGATCGAATGCTGGGCGCTGACCCACAGGCCCACTTCATCCCACAGATCATGGAGTCGATCGAGCACGCCCCGCCCGGCGGCGGCTTCCTCGGCGGCGAGATCTGCCATCACTACGGCGGCACTAAGCCCGTCCTTGTCACGAACCGTCTGACCTACCGAGTAACCGAGCGCCTCCTCATAGCCGAAGGCGAATCGTCCCACTCCCCTGTTCTCGAGGGCCAGACCAGCATTGATGATCCATTTGAAGCCGGTCAGCGTCGTCTCATGGACTGCCCCGCGCCGACTGGCGATCTGCCCCAGCATCGGGCTCGACACGATCGAGTTGACGACGATCGGCGACTCGGGATGGCGCCAGTAGCGCAGCACGTAATCGCCGAGCAGGCTGCCGAGCTCGTTGCCGCTGAGCAGCCGCCACTCCCCCGTCGTGGGTACAGCAGAGGCGAGGCGGTCGGCATCCGGGTCGTTGGCCAACAGCAGATCTGCGCCGACTTCTCTTGCCAGTTTCAGGGCGAGATCGAGCGCGCCCGGCTCCTCCGGGTTCGGGAACGTGACCGTTGGGAATGCACCATCGGGCCGGGCCTGCTCAGGGACCGATGTCAAGCCGCGGTGATTCGCCCAGACGAAGAGCCGGGCCAGCGTCTCGCCACCCACGCCGTGGAGCGGGGTGTAGACGATCTTCAGATCGGAGGTCTGCGGGTTGGGACGGGCGGAATCCAGTTCGGCTCTGTAGGCATCCAGGATGTCCTCAGGCATCGAAGTCACCAGGTCCGAACCGCCGTGAAACGCCCGATCGACTCGCGGCACATCGGTGGCGGGGCCTACCCGTGCGATCGCCGCAGCGATCTCGGCGTCGGTCGGGGGGATGATCTGTGCGGCGTTGCCGTCATAGACCTTGTAGCCATTGTCGGCGGGCGGGTTGTGACTGGCCGTGATCACCACCGCGGCCGGGGCATCGAGGTGCTTGGCGGCGAAGGCGACCAGCGGCGTCGGGGTGACCTGCGGAAAGAACCTGACGGCTATGCCGGCCGCGGCGAACACCCCGGCGGCGTCTTCGGCAAACGTGAAGCTGTCCGGCCGAGCGTCGTAGCCCAGGGCAACCGGCTGCACGGGAGGCCCGTCGTGCTTGGCGATGAGATAGTCGGCGAGCCCTCGAGTTGTGCGGATGACGGTCGCCCGATTCATCCGCCCCGAGCCGGCTCCTACCTCACCCCGGATCCCGGCCGTCCCGAAGGTGAGTGGCTCACCCATCGCATCGGCCAACCCGTCCTGATCGTCGGTGTCGACCAGGTCCTGCAGGGCATGCCGGGTCGCCGGATCGGGGTCGCCCTCGATCCAGCGCCGGGCCGCCCCAATGAGATCATTCACCGGGAAGTCGTCCACGCAGCGGCGAGGCTAAACGGATCGGTCAGCGAGAGCTCTGCTGCCAGCGCCAGGAGTCTGCGCACATGTCGTCGAGGTCTCGGGTTGTCTCCCAGTCGAGTTCGACTCGCGCTTTCTCCACACTCGCCCAGTTGGCAGCTACATCACCTGCCCGGCGCCCGACGACCTCGTAGGGGATGGGCTTGCCGGACTGACGTTCGTAGGCGGAGATGACTTCGAGGACGCTGTGACCCTCCCCGGTCCCCAGGTTGTACGTGAAGACACCTTGCTCACCGGCCCGCTTCTCCAGCGCTGCCACATGGCCCTCGGCCAGATCCATGACGTGAACGAAGTCCCTGACTCCGGTGCCGTCCGGCGTCGGGTAGTCGTTGCCGAACACCTTGACCTTGGCCAGCTCGCCGGAGGCGACTTTGGCCACATAGGGCATGAGGTTGTTGGGAATGCCGGAGGGGTCCTCACCGAGCAACCCTGACTGGTGGGCTCCGACCGGATTGAAATATCGGAGCAACGAAACCGACCACTCCGGGTCGGACACCTGCACGTCACGGAGGATCTGTTCCATCATGATCTTGCTCCAGCCGTACGGATTGGTCGCTGCGCCGATCGGTGTCGACTCCAGCAGGGGAAGCGACGCGGGGTCGGGGTCGCCATAAACCGTGGCCGACGAACTGAAAACGAATGTCTTCACCTCGGCGCCGCTCAGCGCCTCGAGCAGGGCGAAAGTGCCCCCGACATTGTTGTCGTAATAGAGGAGGGGCTTCTCGACCGACTCACCAACCGCCTTCAAGGCGGCAAAGTGGATGCAGGCGTCGAATCCCGACTGAAGGACCTTCTCCATGGCATCCAGGTCGCGGACATCTGCCTCGACGAACTCAGGCTCAGGACCGGCAATGCGCCCGATCCGGCTAATCACCGAGTGCTTGGCATTGACGAGGTTGTCGACGATCACCGGCTCGTGACCCGCCTCGATCAACGAGACCACTGTATGGCTGCCGATGAACCCGGCTCCGCCTGTTACGAGTACGCGCATTCAGTGATGGTAGGTGGGTCCCGGCATCAAGCCGAAGGAAGGGAAAGGACGAACTCCGACCATCCATCCTCGTGCCGGTAGGTGAGGTCGCCGTCCATGAGCCGGGCGAGACGACGGGCGACGTTGAGGCCGAGACCGACAGATGCAGAGTGAGGTGTGCCTCTCCCCCGCTCATACGCCCGGAATATGCGCTCGACATCGCTATCGGGAATCGGCTTTCCCGAGTCCTGGATCTTTACCTCGAGACGATCGCCGGCCTTGGCCAGGCTGATCTGGATCTGTTCGCCCCCGTATCGCATCGCGTTGGAGACGAGGTTGCGCAGGATCTGCCGGGTCCGCCGGGGGTCGGCCACCATCCGGGACGAGCCGTGTAGGACTTTGATGTCGATCGGGTAGTCGACGACCTCGAGGACTCGCTCGATCTCCTTCGTGACGTCGAACTCCTGCAGCGCGACCGACACCTGGCTCAGGTTGTCCCGATAGGCGACGAGCAGGTCTTCGATCAGCCACGAGGCATCGTCGGCCTGGCGGGCGATCATTTGGGCCATGTCTCGCCGCTCCTCGTCGGTGAAGGTGTCGTAGTGGTCGGCGAGCTCCTGGCCGAGACCGAGCATGGCGGCCAGCGGATTGCGCAGCTCGTGAGAGACCGTGGCGATGAAATCGTCCTTGGCCCTGCTCGCTTCGAATTTGTCCGTCACGTCGATCAGGGATCCCTCGTAATACAGGATCAGCCCTTTGTCGTCCCTTATCGCCCGGGCCGAGTCACGAACCCAGATCGTGCTGCCGTCAGGGCGGGACAGCTGGACGTCGAAATCGAGGATCACGCCTTCGGTGGCGATCCGCTGCAGCCAGTCGGCTCGCTGCGCCGGATCCATGTAGATGGTGTCGACGGTGGGCAGCAGCGCCATCATCTCCTCGACTGAGTCATATCCGAGGATGCCGGCCAGCGCGGGATTGGCCGCGATCAACTCGCCCGTCGTAGACGTGCGATAGAAAGCGACTGGCATCCTCTTGAAGAACGATTTCAGCTCGTCAAAGCCGTTCATTCACGCATCCATCGGCAAATTGGCGAGATTTCTGCACACATGAGCACCCGGCGTAGAGGGAATCTACGGTCCTGGAACGGGCGAGACGTGATTCTGGTCGATCCTCCATAGCCCTGTCGAACCGGCCGGCAACACGCCACAAGCAATGGGGCAAACCCTCCCGTACAGAAACCTGGCTACCAGGGACCCGATCACCAGTATCGAGTCGGGTGACTCGAGCACGAATCCCGCTGGCCCTGTCCCTCGTCGCAGGGCCTCGGCCAGCACCGAGGAGGACGAACTGGAGCCCCGGCCGTGCGGCATGGCGACGATGGCGCCGGTCATGCTCTGCCCGAGCTGGGGGTGATTCCGGTCGATGATCAGGCCGGTCTCGGGATCGAGACCACCCCACAGCGACAGAGGCTCGGTGAGACGGAGCAGGTCACCCATCGCAGTGCCTTCTACCAAGGATCTGAACTCGGCGTCGCTCACCACTCCTCCCCCATCACCAGCTCACCGGACACCGCCGAGGCGACACAGGCAGCGAGCCCGGCGAAGACCACGTCGACACCGAGATTCCCCGGTGCGTAGAAGGCCCATTTGGCGGAGTTGGTCATGACCACGCCCTCGACGTCGTCCATGATCGGGGTGATGTAGGTGCAGGTGTCGGTGACAATCGTGGCGCCGAAGCCCTCGATCCCGGCCATCGAGCCCGACTCCTCGGCCTGCGAGAGGGCGTCGCGCGACGTGTTCACATAGAACGGGACTCTCGTCGACTGCCCTTCCACCATGTCCGCCAACAGCGCCAACTCCCCCGCCGAGAAATGCGGGGTGCCGACGCTGACGGCACCCAGAGGGCCCTCCCCCTGATTCAGCGATGCCCTGGCTCGGGTCAAGTCGTCGACATCGATGCCCACGATGCGCTGTGGCGCCAGCCCTCCCGTCGCCTCCTCCGTCGTGGCTGCCTCGGGGGTGACCCCAACCACGTGGAACATGGCTACCGCTCCTGAGGAGGCTGCTGCCGCCCCGAGTGCCTTGAGCCGGTCCTCGTTGGCGCGGTGGTCGAGGCCGACCAACACCGGTGTCTCGATTCCCGCGACCTGGCCGAGCAGGTGGCCCAACACCGGGTAGAGCAGGTCGTCGTCGAGAAGATCGTCGGGCACCTGGAGATCGACCCTCAGTGTTGCCCACCGGCCCTCATCGGTGTGGAGGCCGACAGCCGGTGCCCGGCCGGTCAGGGCGCAGCAGATGTCGAGGAAGTCACCGTACCGGGCCGTCCTCGCCCCCAGCACCGAGTTGGCGAACACGATCGCATTGGACTCGCCCCATGCGATCTGGTCGCCTAGCCCGGGTCGCTGGGCCAGCTGATAAGGGGCGCAGGTCCAGCTCGGGGTGCAGCCCATGTCCACGTAGGCGTCCATGAGCCGGCGGGCAGCGACCGCAGTCTCCTCGTCTCCCCGGTAGAGCTCGGGATGGAGGAGATCGAGGGACGACACGTTCAAGGTGGTCGGCACCAGCACACGGCCTCCGCCTTCCTGGAGCGTGAGGGCGAAGTCGAGGCCGGCTTGCCCGTGGTACAGCCCGCCGTCGATATGGGCGGCGGAGATGTCTAGCAATGCCGGCGCATCCTCCGACTCGCCGACTGACACGAGCAACTCCATGGCCACCTTGGCGGCCTCTCCGGCCTCGCCGCGGAGCATCGCCTGGTCCGATTCGGTGAGGCGCACTTGTCTCCCGACTTCGCCGGTCAGTCCTCGAAAGGCAACGCCATCTGCGGCTCGGGCCGGTGATAACGCTCCAAACCGTTCCACATCAGGTAGTCCATGAACACCCAGGATCGGCGGTGAATGGCCGAAGGCCCCCATGCCTGGAGAGCCGACTTGTGCACCGGGCACGGGTAGCCCTTGTTCGCCTCGAAGTTGTAGCCGGGGTACTGGTCGGCCTTCTCTCGCATGATTCTGTCCCTGGTCACCTTGGCCAGGATCGAGGCGGCAGCGATGGAGAGCGAAGTGCGATCACCCCTGACGATGCGGGTTGCTCCACCGACGAAATCCCATTTGCCGTCGAGCAGGACATGATCCGGCACCGCCCCCAGCCCGGCGAGTGCTCGCTGGGCGGCCAGTCTCTGCGCGTCCGACATTCCCAATGTGTCGCATTCCTCGGGCGTGGCGTGACCTACAGACCACGCATCGCACCATTCGGCGATACGGTCGAAAAGCGCTTCGCGCTCGTCCTCGGTGAGCATCTTCGAGTCCCGAATCTTGTAGACCCGACGATCGAGAGGCACGATGGCTGCACCCACGGTGAGCGGCCCGGCCCAGGAGCCCCTTCCTACCTCGTCCATCCCTACCACGACCTCGAGGCCCCTGTCCCGCAGACCTCGCTCCACGATCAGCCCTGGCGCCTTGCGCTTGAGGCTGGGCCGCAGCTTGGGAGCGGTGGTGGTCATCGCCGGCCAGGGTAGGACGGGAGGCCATGGATACGGTGGTCAGTTGAGGTCGACATCGTCTGGGAATGTGGAGACCAGGGCGAGATGGCCCTGCTGACGGCGCAGCACCCGGGACCACTGGCCGTCCGGCCGGTCGAAGGGGTCGTCGGGCGAGGCCGGCACCACATACCAGGAGCCTTCGGCGATTTCCATCTCCAACTGGCCCTGTCCCCAGCCGGCATACCCCGAATAGATGCGAACGACGGACGTCCCCTGAACCGGCTCCGCCTCGAGGTCGACAATGCTGAGACCCGGAACTCCGGTTGGCTCCCCGGCCTGCCCCGTGGCGAGCCCGATCGCCACACGTGGGTCTACGGGACCGCCGTAGTGGACTGTCCCCGGTTTGGCGGCGACCGGCCCCCACACCGGGATATGGGTCTCGACCCGTTCGATGCTGGGCCGATTGAGCACAACGCCGACGCTGCCATCCTTGTCGTACTGCAGTATCAGCACCACCGATCTCCAGAAATTGGGGTCGACCAGCAATGGGGTCGCTACGAGAAGTTGCCCACCGAGAGTTCCGTCCACGACGTCATCGTGCCACAGAGCCACGGATTCATGCGAAGAGTGACGCTCCCTCCTTTAACGTTCGGGTTCATGAGGGCTCTGGTGAAACATGCCGACGAGGTGGGGCTGCGTCTCGATGACGTCCCGATCCCCGAACCGGGGCCCGATGACATCCTGATCCGGGTGCTGACAACCGGGATCTGTGGCACCGACCTGCACATATTCAACTGGGACGACTGGGCTCGGGCCACAATCCCCGCCCCGATGACCGTCGGGCACGAGTTCTCGGGTGAGATCGTCGCCCTGGGCCCCAACGTCTCCGGCTTCGAGGTGGGAGAGTTGGTCGGCGCCGAGGGTCATGTGGTCTGCAACCGCTGTCGCAACTGCCTCGCCGGGAGACGCCACCTGTGTCAGGACGCCAGGGGCATCGGGGTGAACCTGCCGGGGGCATTCGCCGACTACGTGCTCATCCCCAAGTCGAATGTGTGGAGGCACCAGGAAGGGCTCGACCCGGAGATCGCCGCCATCTTCGATCCCTTCGGGAATGCAGTCCACACCGCCCTCGAATTCGACGTCCTCGGCGAGGATGTCCTGATCACGGGGGCCGGCCCGATCGGGCTCATGGCATGTGCTGTGGTGGCCCACGCAGGTGCTCGCAACGTGGTGGTGACCGATGTGAACCCGTTCCGGCTCGATCTGGCCAAGAGGATGGGGGCGACCCGCACCGTCGACGTCAGGTCCGAGGACCTCCACGATATTCAGGGCGAGTTGGGTATGACCGAAGGGTTCGACGTCGCCCTGGAGATGTCGGGCAGCCCATCGGCCATGGAAGACATTATTCAGAACACGATCCATGGAGCCAACGTGGCCATCCTCGGGATCCCGACCGACCCTTTCCCCATCGACTGGAGCATCGTCATCTTCAACATGCTCAATCTCAAGGGGATCTACGGTCGGGAGATGTTCGAGACCTGGTACAAGATGAACGTCCTGATCCAGTCGGGAGTCGACATCTCCCCGGTGATCACCCATCGTTTCGAGGTCGACGATTTCGACGCAGCATTCGATGCCACCGCGTCCCAGGACTCGGGCAAGGTGCTGATCAGGTGGGCCGATCCGAGCTGATAAGGGGCAGCAGGGCGAATTCGTCGACGTCTATAGATCGCAGTATCGGCGTGGCCACGGCGGGCATTCGCCTCATCCCCTCGGGCCCGATGTACTGCGGCGGCCCCACCCGGTAGGTCCTCCTGCCCATAACGATCTCCCCGCCATCTGCCGCGGTCAGGTTCTTCATCCAGTCGGTGTCCCTCCCATAGGTCAGTGCCACGATGACGTCGTCCTCACCCAGCCAGGCATTGAGCGGCGTTCGGTATTCGACGCCCGACTTTCGGCCACGATGGACGATCACGGCAAAGCCGGGGAGCCACCCAGCCAGGGGACGGCTGATGCGGTTGGTGACCACGCGGTTGAACCGGGCGAGCCCCTTGGGCAAGGGCATGGGCTCAGATCCGGGAGTCGATCCAGGATGTGATCTCCTGCACCAGCTCCGGTCCCTCCGGCTCGTTGAGGATCTCGTGTCGCAGACCGGGCAGCAACCGCCGTTCCACGTTGGGCAACTCCCCGAGAGCGGCGGTGGACTGAGGCGGGACGATGGTGTCGGCGCTGCCGTGCAGGACCAGGGTCGGGATGGTGAGATCGGTGAAGCTGTCGTTCAACTCGTCCATGGCTTCGAACAGGGCCGAACCGAGGCGTGTGGTCGACTTCTGGTAGACGAGGGGGTCGGAGAAGTAGGTCTCTGCGACCGCCGGGTCCCGTGACAACTGCTCTCCCTTGAACGAGGTGGGGATCGCCATGGTCGGGGCGAGTCTGCTCGCCACTCCAGCCACGGCGCGTTGCCAGGCGGCGCCGCCGGCCAGCGCCGGAGCAGACAGGACCAGCAGGTCGGGGGCTGGGCGACCGGTCAGCGCATACCCCAGCGCCAGGTTCCCCCCCATCGAATGGCCCATCAGGACTACCGGTGTGCCTTGCTCCCGGGCCCACTCCATGTGCACCTGGATCTGATCGTGATAGCGCGACCAATCGTCGATGTCGCCCCTGGTACCGCCGGATCCTCCGAAACCGATCAGATCGAATGAGCGGACGAAGAATCCTGCCGCGGCCAGGAGTGACCCGGTCCGCTCATAGCGACCGCAGTGCTCGGCGATGCCATGGACCAGGACGATGTGGGCACGAGGCGCTCCGTCGGGCACCCAGTCCCTCACCAATTCGATCCCGATGTCCACTGACGGCACCGGACGGGCAATGCTGGCCATGGCTCTCCTCGTTCCTGTGACGGAAATCCTAAAGAGGCGTCAATCGAACACGTAGCGGGTCATGTCCGTGGGGAACTGTGACCACGCGATTCCCTTCGCCGGGGTCAGGACGCACATCCCGCCGGCATCGTCTCCCGACCAGGCGTCGGCAGCAGGGGCGTAGCCGAGCCTCTCATATTTGCGGGCGTACTCGGCGGCGAGACGCTCCCCCAGCTCACCCAGGATCGGCTCGGCGAACCTGGACAACCCTTCGATGATCGTGACCGTCGTGCCACTCTCGAGATGAAGGGCACAGGCCGGGTTGGAGGCGATGTTCCTGGCGTGACGGGTCATGGGTGAGCCGTCGTACCAAAATCGGTCGTCGAGCCAGACACCCCAGCGGGGGACGACATGCGGCCTGCCGTCGGGACGGGTAGTGGCCATCCAATACTCGGTGGCTTCGACCAACCAGTCCTCGACGTCAGTCCATGGCAGGAATGGCCCCTCATCTTTCACCCCGTAACCGTCGGGCACCTCGGGACGACCTTCGATCTGAACGCTCATTGCTTGGCCTTGTGAAACGGCGGTTTGACGATGCTTCCCTTCACCCAACGCTCCCGGATCTCTACTTCGATGTCCGTGGCTCCGGTCGTCGGTGGTGGCGAGATGTAGGCGAGCCCCATCCCGGTGTCGAGCATCGGGCTCAGGTTGCCCGAGGTGACTTCGCCGTCGCCCTCCGGGGTCCGCACCTTGTGCCCGTGCCGCGGGATCCCCTTCTCGTCGAGAACGAAACCGATCAGACGCCGCGTCGGGCCTTCTCGAAGCTGCGATTCCAGCGCGGCCCGCCCGCGGAAATCATGATCCATGTCAACGGCGAAATCGAGACCCGATTCGAGCGGAGTGGTCGACTCGTCGATGTCCGACCCCCACAACGGGAGGCCGGCCTCGAGACGCAAGGTGTCGCGTGAGGCGAGGCCACAAGGGACAACAGACATGGATGTGAGGCTTTCGGCGAGCTGCAATCCGGTCTGGGGGTCGGCACAGACTTCTCCACCCCGCTCGCCGGTATAGCCGGTGCCGGCAATGGCGACCTCACCCGACTCCCAGGAATGAGACGCGGTGCGAAATCGCTTCGGGGCGTCGCCAAAGAGTTCTTCGATCACCGACGGGCCCTGAGGTCCCTGGATCGCGATGAGGACGGTATTGGTCTGCAGGTCGCGCACCTCGCAGCCCGACTCGCCGGCGAACGCGGCCATCACCCGGCCGTGATTGGCGGCGTTCGGGAACACCCAGTAGCGATTCGGGCCCCACCACCAGATGACCAGGTCATCGACGATCCCTCCGTCATCGTCGAGCATCAGCGAGTACTGGGTCCGTCCCGAGGTGATCGCGGTGATGTCGTTGCTGAGGAGCTGGAGGAGGGCATGCTCGGCGCCGGCGCCCGAGAGCTCGAACCGGCCGAGATGGGTCACGTCGAACCAGCCTGCGCTGCCCCGCACCGCGCGGTGCTCGGCGAGGACCGACCCGTACTGGACCGGCATCTCCCATCCTCCGAAGTCAACGAATCGGGCACCCAGTCGCTGATGGAGGTCGTGCAGGGGCGACCGGTTCATCCGATGAGTCGTTCGCCTCGCTCCTCGAGTCGAACGACTGCCGGGCGTCCCGGCATCCGGGTGGGCGCCGGGGCCTCTTCGAGGTTCTCCGGGCCCTCCAGACCGTATTTGACCACCAGGTTGAGGTAGTCACGCTGATAGAACAGCTTGCAGCTGATCTCCGGATAGAGCTCCTTGAGCCGACGGAGCTTGCCGTTCTTCTTCGTGACGAGCTTTTGGCTCATCGTTGTGATCTCGATGTAGAGATCGTCGTCAGGCAGATAGAAGTCAGGTGTGAAGTATTGGGTCGGCGTGCCCTCATCGTCCCAGGAGATGGGAAAGGATCTCGGCTCGTAATCCCATGGCACTTCGTAGAAGTCGAGGAGAAGTGCGAACTGGCGCTCACTGTTGTGAGCGAACTCGGTCTCGTGCGCCGATTGTCGCTGCGTGATCAGGTGGCTCCTGCCTCGACGACCCCTGCTAGCTCGTCTCCGGGAAACAGTTGGTGGATGTCACCCTCCACCTCGTCCTGCACCGGGCCGATGGCGATGCCGAACACCCCCTGGCCCCGCCGGAATACATCGACCACTTCCTGCTCGGAGTGTGCGGCGTAGATGGTCTGACCGTCGCTGAGAAGGGTCACATCGGCCAGAGGGCGCTCCGAATCCAATTGCTCGGCGAGGATGGTGACCGCGGAACGGATCTTCTTGAGACTCATCCCTGCATCGAGGAGCCGCTTGATGACCTTCAGTTGGACCACGTCGGAGAAAGAATAGAGCCTTTGCGAGCCTGAGCCGGTTGCCTGCTGGAGCGAGGGGCGTATCAGATCGGTGCGCGCCCAGTAATCCAGCTGCCGGTAAGTGATGCCGACCAGCTTGCAGACCTGGGGGGCGCGGTAGCCCAGCTCCCGCTCTTGGGTCATGTGAGTCCTCCGGGTTACAACCGTGTAACTCCGCCGTTGTGAGCAAGCTACCCCTGTCGAGGGACCCGTGTCAACGAAATCTGTGGATAAACCTGGGGAAAGAGTTCAGTCGGGGGTTTCCCCGCCGCCACCGAGGAAGTCTTCGATGGTCGCTTCCTCGAGAAACTCCCTGAATTTGGCGACCTCTTCCTCTTCGTTCTCCTCCTCCTCTTCGAAGACGACGCCGGCGTCGTCGAGGACCGAGGGAAAGGCAAAGACAGGCGTCCCGGTGCGAACAGCCAGGGCGATGGCGTCCGAGGGCCGGGAAGAGACGTGCACCTCCCGACCCGAGATATCGAGGGAGAGGTCTGCATAGAAGACCGAGTCCCGCATCTCGGTTATGACCACGCGCACCGCCAGCGCCCCGAGGGCGTCGATAACCGAGCGCATGAGGTCGTGTGTGAGAGGACGGGGCGGGACCACACCCTCCAGTGCGGTGGCAATGGCAGTGGCCTCTGAGCCCCCGATCCAGATCGGGAGATATCGAGGCCCATCGGCCTCCCTGAGCAGGACGATCGGCTGATTGGACGGAAGCTCCACCCTCACACCCACGACGTCCATTGCGATGAGGGCATCTTTTTCACCCGGCATTGCGCACTGAGGTTATCACCGGGCCGGTCTTGCCCTCAGGTGGCCATCCCGAGCGACCTGGCCAGCACTCCAGGGTCGTTGACGAAGGCCTCCATGTCGAGCACGGCCCAGATGGAGCGAAGGTTCCGGTAGAGGCCATGCCAGTCCATCCCGTAGCCGACCAGATACTCGTCCCCGACCTCGAATCCACGGTATTCGATAGGGACCTCGGTGACCCTGCGCACCTTCTTGTCTATGAGCGATGCCGTGGCGACACTGCGCGCTCCCCGATCCATGATCATTCGGCGCAGGACGGAGAGCGTGAGCCCGGTGTCGGTGATGTCCTCGACCAGGATCACATTCCGATCGAGGACCGGCGTGGACAGATCCATCGCGATCCCGATTCGCCCACTCTCTCCGAACCGGTTGAGACCCAGGAAGTCGACCTCCGACCGCAGATCCACCGACCGGACGAGATCGGCCGCGAACGGGATCGAGCCCGTCATGACCACCGTGAAGAGGGGCTCTCGATCGGCATAGTCCTCGGTGATCGCCCGGCCGAGCTCGGCGACACGGGACTCGATGTCCTCCTCGGTCACGACCTCGATCGCATGATCGAAGGCGGTCATTCCACTCCGAGTGCCAGGTCCAGCCAGAACCGCATCGTCTCCATCACGGACCTCGGAGCAGGATCGGGATTCCTCGTGACCTCGACAATGGGTGGCGGGGTGGGCTCTGGCAGGGCCCGGAGCGGACTCGGGCTCTCCAGCATCAAACCCTGGCCGGCCAGGTGGAGGTAGGTCTCCATGTTCCCCAGAGAGACGAGGGGGTCGGGGGCCTGACGGCCCTTGAGGGCGACGTACGGCGAGCCGGTCGAGGCATCACCGAAGAACCCGAGCTCCTTGAACCCGTAGTCGAAGAGCTCGGTCGCGTCGGCGAAATGCGCACGATCGCCGTCGGATCCGAGCAACACGGCATACAGGCGCCGGCCCTCTCGCTCTGCCGCCGCCACGTAGGTGAGGAGCGCCTGGGCGGTGAATCCTGTCTTGACGCCCATCGAGCCCTCATATGACCAGAGCATGAGGTTCGTCGAGCTGCCGGTCCGCGGTGTGCCGTCAGGTGCCGGAGGGAACACCAGCTTCTTGGCCATCACCACTTCGGTGAACTGTGGATGGTCCATCGCCACCCTCGCCAGGCTGAGCAAGTCACGAGCGCTGGTGTAGTGGTCGGGGGCATCGAGACCGTGCGGATTTTGGAACGACGTGTGAGTGAGTCCGAGCTCGGCGGCCCGCTGGTTCATCAGGACGACGAACTCCTCGACCGACCCGGATATGTGCTCGGCGATGGCGGTGGCGGCGTCGTTGGCGGAGTGGATCATCAGCGCCTTGAACAGGGCGTCCATCGAGACGGTCTCCCCCGCCACCAGTTCGATCTCTTTCTCACCGGTGTTGGCGGCGCGTTCCGAGATCGTCACTGTCTCGGCCGGGAAGGAGTTCTCGACCGTGAGCAACCCGGTCATGATCTTTGTCACCGAAGCCATAGCCCGCTCCTCGTCGGCGTTGAGCTCGGCGATAACGGTGTCGGTTGACTCGTCGAAGAGGATCCAGGACGCGGCGGTCACGTCGGGTGCCTCCGGCGCCGGGAATGTCTCCAGCACGGGCGCCGGGTAGGTGAAGGGAGCCGCAGAAACGGGCGCGGCGAAGACAAAGAGAACGAGGGCTAGCGCCCCACCTGCCCGAAAAGATCTGTTCATGAAGTGACTTGTTGCTTTAGCTCGACTTCGAGCATGGCGCGATGCATCGCCTGGACCGATCCTCCACTCAGTTCGAGGAGGTCCATTGCCCGCGCCCTCGCCTCGGGGTTATTGGCCCGAAGCAGTGGGGCGGCGAGCTGGCGAAGCAGATCCGCCTCCCTATCCACCGAGAGACGGACGGCGCGGAGATGTCTTGGCTCCAGGCCCTGGTCCATCAACCGTTTCGCCTCGGTGGCGACGATACCTGTTTCCGGGGCGAATACCTGCGGGTCGCCCATGGAGCGGACTATCCCCACGTCGAGGAGATCGTCCAGCTCTGTAGGTGAGAGCCCGGACCTTCGGAGCAGGTCGTCCCGGCTCAGGGGCTCGCCCTTCGACTCGAGGCTTGATGCCGGCACGGCGGTGCGAGAGGCAAGGTCCTCGCCCCGCTCCCACAGGGTGAGCTTCGATTTGATGACCTTCAGTGGGAGGAAATGATCGCGTTGCTGCTGAAGGATGAAACGGAGCCTGGCCAGGTCCTCCTGATCGAACTGGCGGTACCCGCTGTCGGAGCGACCGGGGTCGATCAGCCCCTGTGACTCCAGAAAGCGGATCTTCGACACCGACACATCGGGGAAGTCGTCACGAAGGAGGTTGATCACCTCTCCGATGCTCAGCGACTGGCTATCGGTCATCGCCATGGGCGACGACGAAATGGAACCTGCCCACGAGAACCTCGTCCCCCGCCTTCAGCGTCGCCTGGTCGACCCGGGCATCATTCACATAGGTCCCGTTGGTCGATCCGCTGTCCTCGACGACGAGACCGTCGTCGTCGGCCACAAACCGGCAATGCTGGCGCGATACGGTCACGTCATTGAGGAAGATGTCACTCTCCGGATGCCGTCCCACTGTCGTGTTTCCCTCCGGGAGCAGGTAGGTCATCCCGGTCTTGGGGCCTTTCTCGACGATCAGGGCATAACCTGTCACCCCGTCGAGGCTGGACGCTTCCTCCCTGGTCATCGGGTGGTCTGCTCGGTCCTGGATCGGGACGTAGACCACGGTCGGGTCACCGTCAACCTCTAGTCGAGGTTCGGGCTGCTCCTCCCCGGGCTCGCGCTCATCGGTCACGGAGGAGATGATAGGGAGTTGCCGGCTGTGAGCCCGGCGACCGGACTACTCGGTCAGGTCGCGGTATCGGGCCGCGTCGAGAAGGCCATCGGTGGGCATCTCATCGTCGACACTCATCAGCACCAGCCAGCCATCCTCATAGGGGCTCTGGTTGACCAGCTCGGGGCTGTCGGAGATCTTCTCGTTTACGTCGGTGATCTTTCCGGCAAATGGGGCGTAGACCTCGCCAACCGACTTGGTGCTCTCCACCTCGACCAAGACATCGTCCTTGGCGACCTCTTTCCCGATGGGGGGCAGCTCGACATACACCACGTCACCGAGTTGGTCCTGGGCGTAATCGGTGATCCCGATCCGAACGAGGGAATCGCCCACCTGTCGGATCCACTCGTGCTCCTCGGTGTAGAGCAGATCGTCGGGAATCTCCATCAAGCCTCCTCGGGGTCAGCCGACGACTCTAACGCCGCGAGCTTCGCTCGACTGTCCCCGATGTAGAGGAATGCGACGTACCAGTAGAGAGTCAGACCGATGATCCCCAGGAACCATGCCACCGGCCACATCAGCCACTCGGCGGCCCCGGCTGCGGCGAGATAGAACGCGGGAATCGCCCCGTAGAGGGCGAATGTTGCCGCTTTCCCCATGAATCGCACGTCCACCGTTCCCCCACCACGTGCGGCGAGATTGAGGGCGACGGCGCCCACCAGGATCTCCCTTGCGATCAATCCCCAGCCGAACCAGTCCGGCAAGATGCCGGCGATGAGCCCGCCTATCACCGCCGAGGCGATCAACAGACGATCGGCCACCGGATCGAGAATCTTGCCCAGCTCGCTCACCTGCCCCAGGCGCCGGGCCAGATAGCCATCGATCCAATCGGTCCAGCCGATGAGGAATATGAGCCAGGCCGCCAGCGCCACGTTGTCTTCGACGAAGAGGGCCCACCAGAACACCGGGATGCCCAGCAACCGGACGAACGAGACCAGATTGGGGATGGTGAGGATGCGGTTGCTCGCTGCCGTGTCGGTCACGACGCGGAGGCTAATTGTCGTGCGTCAGGAGACCGGGGTCAGGTCGTTGAGCCCACCCAGACGGCCCTGGATCCCGCCGAGCAACCCTCGCTCCTCGAAGCGGACCCGATCGGCCCGGTACCCCTCGATGAGGTTCGGGTGATAGAGGACCAGATAGGGCAGATCGTGCGCCACCGCCTGCTCCATGGCCCACAGCGCGTCCTTGGCCTCATCGGGCGAGGAGGCCCGCTCGAAGCGGGCGAGACTGGCCTCGAAGTCCGGGCTGGAATATCCGGTGGAGTTGGCGGCGCCATCCCCGGCGAACAGCCATCGGTGATAGTCGGGAAGGGCGGGGTTGCCCAAGGTCCACCCGAGGACGTACATGTCGTACTGGCGGGCGCCGGACTGGTCTGTCGTGAAGGCCAGGTCGACGACGGTGTCGAAGTCGGTGACAACGGGTCTGACATCGAACCCGAGCGCCTCGAGGGTGGACTCGATCCGTGTCGTGTAGTCAGGCCGCGCCGGGTCGTACTCGTCTCCGGGGGTCAGGATGGTGAGGGGAGCCGGGGTCCGGCCGTCGATGCTCAAACCAAGACCGGGCACGAGAGTGCCGTCGACCACCGTTGGTGGTGTTTCCCACGCGTAGCCCGCGTTCTGCAGCCCCGAAATGGCTGCCGATACCCGGGTTTCAATTGTCTGTGCGTACAGATCGGAGATCGACGTCGCTTCGCTCTCATCGAACCAGGCGACGTTGGCCGAGGACAGCATGGTGTAGGCCGCGGCCGCGTCTGGCACCACCGTCTCGGCGGTCCAACCTCGATCGAGCAGGAGGGCAAGACTTTGACGGAACTCGGCGGTTGACATCGGGTCCCGGGTCAGGTTGAAGCCGAGATATCGCACCGAGTTGGCCGGGCTGCGCTCGATGGCGACCCCGGGTGTCCCGGCCAGGGCGGCGGCGCCTTCGTCGGAGAGACCGTTGGGGTCGAGCACCGTGTCGATCGCGCCGGTCTTCATGGCCGCGATGGCGGCGGCTTCGTCGGCGAAGATGGAATAGGAGACATCCGGGACGCCATCCTCTGGATACCCGGGATTGGCCACGGTCTCGATCTGGGTGTCCGAGATCGTCACGATTTGGAGCGGACCACCGGAGACATCGGGGTCAGGATCGAGATCGTAGAGGGCGGCGGCAGTATCGATGTCGTCGGCGAGGGGCGCCCAGACATGGGACGGCATGATCGGCGCCAGACCGAGCCGGTACGGCCAGACCCCGAGCCCGGGGCGGCTGGAGAATTCGATCCTCAACTCTGTTGGCGATTCGGCCACGATCTCCTCGATCTCGGCCGGATAGGAATCGGCCCAGCCTCCCTCGAGTCCCAGCCTCCGCACTGTGTCGAACGTGTAGACGACATCGGCAGTCGTCACGGGCACACCGTCGGACCAGGAAAGATCATCGCCGAGGTCCACCCGAACCCGCCACCCATCGGCGTCCCACGTTGGAAGGACAGGAGCCGCTACGGCGACCTCTGGGACCAGGGCGTTGGAAGCAGGGTCGACGGCGTACAAGGCAGGCTTGGTCGGGCCGAGCACATATGCGTTCCAGGCGGTGGGTTCCTCTCCGATGTATTTCCAGTAGCTGGCCGTGCTCACGCCTGCGAGCAATCCGACCCTGTACCGGAAAGGCGCATCGTCCTCGGCCGTGGTCGTCTCGGTTTCCCGGGGAGCGGTCGTACCCGCAGGGGCGGCGATCTCGGCTGGTGTCTGCTCCTGGGGCCGCAGTTGGACAACCGCGGCGATGACGATGCCGATCAATACGGCAGTTGCACCGATTGCCCTTGCTGTCCTGCTGCGCATTCCACGTAACGAATCGGCAGGTCAGAGGTGGTCCTTGACCGTCGTTACCCGACCCGGCCGGCCTTTCCTCCTGCTGCGGCCCCGCGGCTACGATTGGCTGATCCACAACTTCGGGCTGTGGCGCAGTTTGGTAGCGCACTTGGCTGGGGGCCAAGGGGTCGTGGGTTCAAATCCCGCCAGCCCGACCAATGAGCATCCGAAACATCCCCATCACAACCATCGACGGGGACAGCACCTCGCTGGCCGAATACTCCGACAAGGCGGTCCTGATCGTCAATGTCGCCTCGAGGTGCGGACTGTCGCCCCAATACGAAAAGCTCGAGGAGTTGCATCGTGACTACGAGGATCAGGGCTTCAGCGTGCTGGGTTTCCCCAGCAATCAGTTTCTCCAGGAGCTGAGCAGCGAGACGGCGATCAAGGAGTACTGCTCGACGACCTGGGGAATCACCTTCCCCCTGTTCGAGCGGGTGAGGGTGAACGGGCGGTCACAGCATCCTCTGTATGCCGAGTTGACCAAGTCACCAGATAGCGCCGGCAAAGCAGGCCGCATCATCTGGAATTTCGAGAAGTTCCTCGTCTCACCCTCCGATGAGGTGAGACGCTTTCGCCCCACGACGGAGCCGGATGCACCCGAAGTGATCGGTGCGATCGAGGGCTTCCTGCCACGGGCCTCCGGGCAGACAGGTCGCGGGCAGACGGCACCTATCTGATGAAGGCGATCGGGAAGGTCTGATCGGGCAGCTTCGGGGGCCTGTGGGGTGATGCAGCTCGACGGGCTCTCGGATCGTGGTGAGCGGCCGCCACCACGCCCGCAGGGCGAAAACTTTCAAGCCGGCATCTCCTCTGTCTCACTAGCCCGACCATGCCGGCATTCCCAACCCGACAGCAATAACGGAAACCATCCCGACTGACTATCGGCAATCGCGAGCCAGTCTCGAGGCTCCGCTATGGATAGATCAGACCGGGATGGACGGTCCCAGGATCGAGGCAACCAGAAGCACCAGGGCCAGCAACATGAGCAGGACCCACTTCGAACGTCTCCAGACTTCCACGGGGGCTCCTTTCGGCGGGCCCCAACAACCTAAAGGCGCACCCTGAACGTCCCGGGGCAATCGGGTTACACGACGGTGAATGAAGTCATCCTTCCTGGATGGGTGCTGAAATCGTCGCGGTGTTGGTAGTCCACGACCTCGCTGCAGCGAGCTACCCAGGTTGAGCCTCTTCGCTTTGACCCTTGCCCTACTGGCTGCGGTCATGCACGCCGTCTGGAACCTCCTGGTCAAGTCGAGCGAGGACCAGTTGGTGGCGGCCTGGACCGTCGTGGCCGGCGCCGCCGTCCTCGCGTTGCCGGTGCTGACGTTCTCGGGCCTCCCCGACCGGTCGGTATGGGACCTGATCCTCATCTCGACCATCGTGCAGGTGGCCTACGTGCTGACGCTGGCGGCCGCATATCGAGTGGGTGACCTCTCTTTCGTCTACCCCCTCGCTCGCGGCACGTCGCCGGTCCTCGTGTCACTCGCCGGAGTCGCTTTCCTTGGCGACGAGATCTCCGCCCTCGGATGGATCGGCGTGCTCACGGTGACCGCGGCTCTCACGTGGCTGGCATGGCGGAGGGCCGATCGATCGGGGCTCGCCATGGCCCTGGTCACGGGCGTGCTGATTTCTCTCTACACCTCGGTCGATGCCGCCGCAGTTCGCGAGCAGGGATCTGCGCTCTCGGTCATCGCCGCCGAATTCGTATTGTTGGCGATCGCCCTTGGATTGGTCGTTCTCGTCATGCGGGGCCCCGGCTCGATGCTCGGCATGGTTAGGGCCGACTGGCGAAAGGCAGCCGTTGGAGGATTTGCCACCGGCACTGCCTACCTGCTTGTGATGGTCGCAGCCCTGAGTGCCCCGGTGGGGCTGGTCTCGGGAGTGAGAGAGACATCCGTACTGATAGCAGTGATCGCCTCGAAGCTCCTTCTCCACGAGGAGGTCACCAGGGCCCAGATCGGGACGGTGACCGCCGCCGTCGCCGGCATCGCCCTCATCGCCATCGGCTGAGCTCTCTGTTCCCACCGGCGTTCAGACGACTTGGATGGAATCGATTCCGGGCAGCACCACCGTCGCCAAGTCCGAGGTATCGGGTGGCTGGTCCCCAACCAGCACGATGCCGGCCACCCCGGCAGCACTGGCCGCCTCGGCATCGACCCATGAGTCGCCCACATAGAGGAGACGAGCCGGTTCCACGCCCAAGCGACGTGCGGCTTCGATAAGCGCGGCCGGTGCCGGCTTTGCGTCCAGCCCTTCGTCACCCGCCACCACAGCCTCGAGCAGCGGGCCGATTGCGAGGGCTTCGATCGCCGAGTCGATGGCACTTCTGTCATCACTGGAGACGATCGCCAGCCGCAAACCCGCTTCATGTAGCGATCGGAACGTGCCCGACACGTCTCCGAGGGCCACGAGGTTGCCCTTCTCCCCCGCCAATGCAGACATCTCCCGGGCACGGTCAGACGACGCCATGGCATCGATCTCGCCGGCCCCATGGTCAGAGAGGGCCCTGAGGGTCGTCTCGTGCAACTGCCCGACAGTACCGACCGCGAACAGTCCACCTCCCACCAGGTGCCCGGTGGCGAGATCCAATCCGAGCTGACTGGCCAACGACTCTTCGAGTGCCTGGTCACCGGAGGCGGCAGTCATCACCCAGGCGTGGGCCGCAGGACCCCATGCCGCATCCAGGTCGATCAGGGTCCCGTCCTTGTCGAACGCGACCGCATCCACATCGAACACCACGTCACCGGCTGCGACCTGTGGCACGCCAGATTTAGACCATCACCCAGCAGGCGTGGGAAGGGAAAGAGAGCTGGGTGGTCTCTCCCGCCACAGGCAGCTCCAGCAAGCGCTCGTTGAAGAGGTCCGCGGTGAGTCGCCCACCCTCTACTCCCACCTGGACACGCACGATCGAGCCGAGGAAGGTCACTGATTCGACCATGCCATCGAGGACGTTCTCCTCTTCGGCATCGAGTGTCACTTCCTCCGGCCTCATCATCAGGGACACCTCGGCCCCCTCAGGGGACTCGATCAGTGACGTGGTGCGGATCTCGCTCAGGCCGACCCGAAGGCGGCCCAGAGCAGGATCGACCACCGTGACCGGCAGACGGTTGAGTTGGCCCACGAAGGAGGCGACGAACCCCGTGGATGGGTTGTTGTAGATCTCGAACGGCTCACCGACCTGCTCCATCTGCCCCTTGCTCATCACCACTATGCGATCGGAAAGGGCCAGGGCTTCCTCCTGGTCATGAGTGACGTAGATGGTGGTGATGTTGAGCTGCCGTTGGATCCGACGAATCTCCGCTCGCAAGTCGTCGCGGATCTTGGCATCGAGGGCGGAGAGTGGCTCGTCCAGGAGGAGCAGCTGGGGGCGGATGGCCAGAGCCCTGGCGAGGGCCACCCGCTGCTGCTGGCCCCCGGACAGCTCATTCGGATACGACTTGGCCTTGTCTGGGAGATGGATCAGGTCGAGCAGCTCCGCCACTCGCTCGCCGCGGGCGGCTCCCTCCTCTTTGCGCACCCTCAGGCCGAAGGCGATGTTGTCGGCAACGGTCATGTTGGGGAACAGCGCGTACGACTGGAACACCATGCCGATGTTGCGCTCGTTCGGCTTGGCGTAGGTGACGTCCTCCCCGGCCAGCCTTATGGTGCCGGACGTCGGTGGCTCGAATCCCGCCACCATGCGCAACGTGGTCGTCTTGCCGCACCCGGACGGGCCCAGGAAGCTGACGAACTCACCCGGCTCGACCTCGAGGTCGAAAGACTCGACGGCGACCACCCCGTTGAACTCCTTACGCACGCCCTGGAGGCTGAGAAACCCACTCATCGGCGCTTCCGCGATCTGGAGATGAGTGCGATCATCCCCATCGCGGCCCAGGTTATGGCAAAGGCGACGATCGCCATCGCCGACGGTTCGTAGACCTTGCTCCGAGTCAGGTTGGCCATGTAGGGCCCGAATGTCTGTTGCGCCAGGAACAGAGCGATAGTGAGTTCCCCGATCACTATGGCAAAGGTCAGCAAGGCGCCGGAGAGCACGGCAACCCGAAGGTTCGGGAAGATCACCCTGCGGAGGATCGTCGGCCACCCCGCGCCCAAGCTCTGGGCGGCCTCGGTAAGCGAGCGCACGTCCATGGCCCTGAGCCCGTTGTCCACAGAGCGGAACATATAAGGGAATGAAAGGGTCGCATAGGCACAGACGAGGAGCACGCGCGAGCTGTCGTAGGTGGCCGTTAGCAGCAACGGAGGCCGGCCGTAGAGACGGAGCAGAGAGAAGACCAGCACGACGGCCGGGATGACGAACGGGAGCAGGGTGATGAACTCGACCACCGGGCGGAGCTTGGGGAGCTTCAGGGTCACCCAATAGGCGGTGGGGACGATGATGAGCAGGCTGAGGAAGATCGCCGCGATCGCGTTGATCACCGACTCGGTGAACGAGGGCCAGAAATTGGAATCGTCGAAGAGCCGGCGATATGCCTCGAAACCGAGAGTTCCCTCGGTCGCCCGAAGAGACCACCAAAACGTCGCCCCCAGCGGAACGAGAAAGTAGAGCCCAGCGATGATGAGGATCACCCACGCCCAGAACCGGCTTGTCTTGGCCAGGGTCGGCGGAGCTTCGGCCTCGATCCCGACCGGGAGCGGCGTGGTGGAAATGGTCATCCCAGCCACCTCTCCGAGCGGCGCTGCAGGACCGAATAGATCACGATGCAGAGCGCCATGATGAACACCATGCCCATCGCCACGGCATAGCCAAGGCCCGGATTGTTGAGGACGTCTCCGGAGATCTGCTGACCGATGAGCAGGGTGGCCAGTGGGATCGAACCGCCGGTGAGGGCGTACGCCGTGGCGTGGGCACCGAATGCGTTGCCAAACAGCAGGATCATGGTGCCGAGGATTGAGGGGAGCAGGACCGGGAATGCCACCCGGCGCCAGTATTGACCAGGGGTGGCGCCGAGGTTCTCGGCGGCTTCTCGCCAGTCCTGTTTCAGCCCGTCGATCGCAGGGAGGATGATCAAGACCATCAGGGGAAACTGGAAATAGAGGTAGACAACTGCCAACCCCCAGAAGCTGTACAGGCTGAAGCCGGTGTCGTACAGATCGACGCCCAACCACTCGAACAAGGCCGTGATCACTCCTACCCGGCCCAACGTAAAGACGAAGGCGGCAGCCAGCGGGACGCCGGCGAAGTTGGAGGCGACACCGGAGAAGGTGCTCAAACCGGAACGGGTCGAACGGCCCAGACCGCCCATGGATACGGCCCAGGCGAGGAGGAAACCGAACACTCCGCCGACGAGCGCAGTGAGCAAGCTGAGCCGGATCGACATGCCATAGGCAGCCAGAACATTGGCGTCGGTCAGCGCCCGGTAGTTGTCGAGGGTCAGCGTCCCGTCGGGGCTTTCCAGACTGCGGTAAGCGAGGACGATCGCCGGCGCAATCAGGAACATTCCGGAGAAGAGAAAGAACGGGAAGACTCCCAACCAGCTCCCGAAACGGGTCAGTGGGGGGCGCCTGGCGCCCCCCACTTCCTTCGTCGATTGCGTCCGATCAGCCTCCGCTTGGGCTTGGCTCAACGGTCACACCAACCACACTCGGCCAACCTTCGACGATGACCGCCTGCGCGGCGGCTATCTCCTCGATCGAGGGGAAGAAGGCGCCCTCGGTGCTGGGCAGCTGCTCAGCGACTTCGGGGGGGATGGTGCCCGCCGCGGACATGGCCTCGAACCTGATCGGGTGGCAGTAGCCCGCCGCCCAACCAAGTTGGCCTGCATCCGAGTACAGGTACTCCATCCACAGCTTGGCAGCGTTGGGATGTGGCGCATAGGCGCTGATCGCCTGCACATAGACACCTGCCATACGGCCTTCTACTGGCACCACGGTCTCGATGTCCGGGTTCCCGGCCAACGTGACATCGTTGGCAATGGAGTTGTACGACCAGTCGATCAGAATCGGGGTCTCCCCGATTCCCACCGTGCGCGAGTCGCCATCGATTGGCACGAAGTTGCCCGCATCGTTCAACTGGGCGAAGAAGTCGAGCCCAGCTTGGGCCGCCTCTTCCCCGGTTGCTCCCGTGGCGAGACCTGCGGCCCACACTGACAGCATCGCGGCATTCGAGGTGAGGGGGTCGCCCGACAACGCCACCTGCCCGTTGTAAGCAGGGTCGAGGAGGTCGGCGTATTCCGCCGGCGCAGCGGCCACTTCGGCCGTGTTGACCTCTAGGGAGAGCACGCCGTAGTAGTCGCCATACCAGAAACCTTCGGGATCCTTGGCGCCCTCAGGGATCTCATCCCACGTCGACACCATGTAAGGCTGGATCTGGCCGGCTTCTTTGGCCTGAGGCCCGAAGGCGAGACCGACGTCGACCACATCGGGTGCCTGTGGCCCCGGGTTCTCCTTGTTGGCCTCGATCGCCTCGAGTTCCTCGGCGGATCCGGCGCCTGGATCGAGCTCGTTGACTTCCAGGCCGTATTCAGCCTTGAAGCCATCGATCACCGCCCCGTAGCCACACCAGTCGTGAGGCAGGGCGATCGTGGTCAGCGTGCCCTCTTCCTGGGCAGCCGCAATGAGCTCCTCCATCCCGCCGGCGGCAGCCGCGGTGGTGTCCGTCGCTGCTGCCGTGGTGTCGGTGGCGGCTTCCGTGGTTTCGGTAGCCCCCGCGGTGGTCTCGGTTGCCGCCGCAGTTGTGCTGGTTCCAGTGTCCCCGCCACAGGCCGCCAGCACCGTCGCCAGGACGACACCGATGATCAGGTATCTCTTCATCATTCTCCTTGGTTCAATGACCGCCGGCGCGATCGTACCCTTGGACCGCGCAGGCCCGCCCGGATTCCAGTGGCACTTGGAAGATCCGGCAATGACTTGCAGGCAAACCGGGAATGAAACTCGAGTGATTCGATGTTCAGCCCGGGTCTGGTGGTTGGCCCGACACCTCACATCCTCAGGCCTACGATGCCTCGATGGCCGATTCCGACCACCCACCCACATCCGGGCTGATCTCGAGGGAGGGCATCTACAAAGGCCGAGTAGTCGATCTCTCAGTCGATCGCGTGCTCCTCCCCAACGGGAACCAGACCGATCTCGAGATGATCCGTCATCCGGGTGCCGCCGTGGTTCTTCCGCTGGAGATGGGGGATGACGGAGTGGAGTACGCCATGCTGGTCCGCCAATACCGGTATGCCGCCGACGGGTGGCTTCTCGAGGTACCCGGGGGCAAGCTGGATGGTCCCGAGGATCCCGAGGTTTGCGCAAGGCGTGAGCTTGCTGAGGAGATCGGGTTCGAGGCCGGGGAGCTGATCGGTCTCGGCTCGATCCTGACGACACCCGGGTTCACCGACGAGCGGATCTGGCTCTATCTGGGGCGTGACCTGAAGCCGACCCGTGGTGGCCCTGCCCTCGAGGCTGACGAGGTGCTCGAAGTCGAGCGCATTCCGCTTTCAAACGCGATTTCGCGAGCGATCGATGGTGACATCATCGATGCCAAGACGGTGGCCGCCCTGCTCCGAGCAGCGGCGATGCTTGGTCTCAGAGCCGCTCTCAGCTGAGCCGCTCCACCACCCACACGATGCCCTGGACCAGCCGCCACCCCAGGTAAGCGACGGTGAGGGCGATCATCAGCTTGAAGCTGAACGGCGCCCGGACCTCCTCGAGGGGTTCATCGGGCTGGTCGCTGTCGGGGAGGAACTCGTCGCTCATCGGCGCTCGCCCGCCCGGGCGATGATATGGAGCGGGTTCCCGGTGAAGTCGGCCTCGTCCCTGAGCCTGTTCTCCAGGAAGCGAAGGTAGTCGTCGCCAAGTGTCCCACCCGAGATGAACACCACGAAGGTCGGCGGGGCCGTTCCCGCCTGGACCACGTAGTGGATCTTGGGGCGACGACCCTTCCGTACGGGTGGCGGATGTGCCGCCGCCCATTTCCGCACAGCTCGATTGAGCTGGCCGGTGGGGAGACGCGTGATCCTGCCCTCCAACACCGCCTCGATGGCCCCTGGCAGTCGTTGGATACGGGCTCCTGTCTGAGCAGACATGCGGAGAACCGGCGCCCAACCCACGAATCCGAAACGATCCGGCAACGATCGCTCGGTGAGCTCCCTTTGATCGTCGTCGAGGGCATCCCATTTGTTCAGGATGATGACCAGACCCACCCCACCCTGGACCACTTCGCTGGCGATGCGCTGGTCTTGATGCGTAACACCCTCGGTGGCGTCGATCAGGAGTAGGGCGACATCGGCCCCCTCCAGCGCCTCACGGGCACGAAGGACGGCATAGAAGTCAGCATCCTCGGTGATCTGAGGCTTACGGCGGATCCCGGCTGTGTCTATCAGTCGGTAGAGGCTGCCATCCAGCTCGACGTCGATATCGATCGGGTCCCGGGTGGTCCCGGGCATCTCTGAGACGATGACCCTGCGCTCACCGACCAGCTTGTTCAGCAGAGTCGACTTGCCGACGTTGGGGCGGCCGACGATGGCCACGCGGGGAACGTCATCCTTGCGCTCGACGTCGTCGAGCTCTGGCAGCGCGGCGACCACGCGGTCCAGGAGCTCGCCCACCCCCCTGCCGTGGTATGCGCTGATGGGATTTGGCTCGCCGAGGCCGAGACCCCAGAGACGGTCGATATTGCCTTCCAGGGTCTCATTGTCGAGCTTGTTTGCGGCGAGGACTACCGGGATCTCGGCCGACCTGAGGACCGAGATCACCCCGGTGTCGTCGTCCGTGAGCTCGGCAGTCCCGTCCACCACGAAAATCACCGCGTCAGCGCCAGATACCGCCGCCTCGGCTTGTTCCTTGATCGAGACTCCGAGCTGATCCGACGGCTTGATCTCCCAGCCACCGGTGTCGACCAGCACGAAATCGCGGCCCGACCAGTCGCCGTCAAATTCACGACGGTCGCGGGTTACGCCGGACAGCTCCTCGACCACCGCCAACCTGGAACCGATGATCCGGTTGACGAGGGTCGACTTGCCCACATTGGGGCGACCCACGACGACAACGACTGGAAGTCTGCTCACTGCCGGAGATCAGGCGCTGACGACGTCGAGGGCCTCGGTGGCGGTCCACTCGCGGTCCCTCTGCAGCCAGCCATCCCTTCCCGGATGGCGGGCAGTGACGCCCGCCTCGACCAGGTTCTGGAGCGTCGTGACAAACGAGCGGAGCTGGGGTGGCAGGGGGAAGTACTCCTGCTCCTCTATCGCCGACCACAACTCGAAGCCCGATGTGGGAGCGAGACGATCGATCACCTCCTGGACCAGATGATCGGGCGCCGAGGCGCCGGCGGTGAGACCGACCACCGCCACTCCATCCAGCCAGGAGACGTCGATGTCATCGGCCGAGTCGATGCGATGGGCCGTGACCCCGTGATCGCGGGCCACTCTGACCAAGGCCTGGGTGTTGGATGAGTTGTGCGAACCCACTACCAGCACGAGGTCGCACTCGCCGGAGAGTTGCTTGACCGCCTCTTGCCGGTTGGTGGTGGCGTAGCACAGGTCGGACTTTCGCGACATGGCCAGATCGGGGAAACGGACACGGGCATCGTCCATCACCGCCATCCACTCGTGGACGCCAAGTGTGGTCTGGGCGAGCAGAGCGACCTTGGCCGGATCGACCGGGACGTACTCGCCGAGACCGGTCTCCGGCTCGACCAGTCTTATCGCCGATGGAGCCTCGGCCACGGTCCCCACCGCCTCGTCATGGCCCTCGTGGCCGACGTAGATGATGTCAAAGCCATCGCGGGCCATCCGCTTCACCTCGTGGTGCACCTTGGTGACCAGAGGACAGACGGCGTCGATGACCACCGCAGCCCGGGACGCCGCCCCGGCCACCACTTCCGGTGCCGAGCCGTGCGCCGAAAGCATCACAGGCGCGCCTTCCGGCACCTCGTCGATGTCGTTGACGAATACGACCCCTACGCCTTCAAAGGCCTTCACCACCCATTCGTTGTGGACGATCTCGTGATAGCAGTACACCGGGCCGTCGAAGATGCGGGTCATCCAGGTCAGGGCCTTGATTGCCATGTCCACCCCGGCGCAAAAACCTCTGGGCTCGGCAACGAGAACCCGCTCAATGGTCATGGGCCAATGGTAGGTGGGGCCAGGATCCAACTGACCCTGGCTCGTATGCGTCAGCCGGCCGCTTCGCGGGCGAGCCCCACGATTCTGTCGACGACCTCATCGATCGTCATGTCGGACGTGTCGATCACCACCGCACCGTCGGGAACGATCAAAGGCGAAGCCTGACGGGTGGAATCCCTCTCGTCCCGCGCGCTCAGCTCGGCGAGGACGCCGGCCTGCGTCTTGCCGGTCTGATCGGCTCGCCGTTGCGCCCTGACCTCAGGTCGGGCATCGAGATAGACCTTCACCGTTGCCTCAGGGAAGACGACCGACCCGATGTCGCGGCCTTCCACGACGGCACGGTTGTCGTGTCGGGCCACCCATTCCCGTTGGTACACCACGAGGAGCCCGCGTACCTCGGGGTGGGTGGACACCACCGATGATGCCTCTGTGGCGGCCTGGCTCCGGATCTCTTCGGACACATCCAACCCATCGAGCACCATCCTCCCCTCGTCCTGATCGAGGCTGATGCCAGCAATCACATTCGCCACTGCCTCATGATCTGCGAGATCGACCTCTGCTCGCATGGCGGCGAGACCGGCCGCTCGATAGAACGCCCCGGTGTCGAGACGGGGAACACCGAGGCGAAAAGCCACCTCCTTGCTCACCGTGCTCTTTCCGGTGCCGGCCGGGCCGTCGAGCGTCACGATGAGGTCGGTCACGGGCGCGGAGCATATCGGCAGGCGGAGAGGGACCCGATCCCCGAGGGTGTCCTTATGGGGGTATTCGGACAATGGGGGCTTGTGGGACCGGGTCGGTCCTCTCCGTAGATCGCAACCTAGCGCGGCGCGGTGCCGGCGCGTCGTCTCTTCACGCAATCGATTGGGCGATGCCGCTGAGCATGGTCCAGAAGGCGGGCCACGTCTTGGCCACGACGTCGGGATCGGCGATCTCGACCCCGGGGACCCGGAGGCCGGCCAGGGCAAACGACATCGCCACCCGGTGGTCCCCATATGTCTCCACCCGGGCGGAGTGCAGGGCTCCGGGCGTGATGTGGAGCTCATCCCCCTCGACCGTCGCATCAGCTCCGAGCCGGTTGATCTCGGTGGCCAATGCCGTCAGCCGGTCCGACTCCTTGTGCCGGAGTGATCCGAGCCCGCGGAGCCGGCTCGGGCCGCCGGCGAAGAGGGCTGCCACCGCAACGGCTAGCGAACCGTCCGGGGATCCGGAGAGATCGACATCGATCGGGCTCAGCCCATCGACCGGGGCCTCGACGGTGGTCTCACTGCCGGTCCGCCCGACCACACATCCCATCTGCGCGAGGACTGCGGCGATATCGAGGTCAGGTTGCAAGGACTCCGATCCGAGTCCTTCGATGACCACCCGGCCCCCGGTGATGGCGGCTGCAACCATCGGGTACACGGCAGCTGATGCATCGGGCTCGATGATCACCTCGCTCCCCTTGTAGCCGCCGGGCTCGACCCGGTATCCCGGCCCGACCCGTTCAACGACTCCACCAAATGCCTCCATCATCCCGATGGTGACGTCGAGATAGCGCTGGGAGCCCTCGAGGCCTTCCGGTGTGACGGCCAGCTCGTTCGATGCCAGAGGAGCGACCAGGAGGAGGGCGCTGGCGAACTGGCTGGTCTGATGGGAGGCGACCGTCACCGAGCCCCCGGGCAAGGCGCCGGCTCCGTCGACGCTCACAGGAAGATGCCCATCGACTGACGTGGCTCTGACGCCGAGGGTGTTCAGGGCATCGACCAACCCGCCCATCGGACGCTCGGGGAGCCGGTTGCGCCCCGTGATCGTGGTCGTGCCGTCGACGAGGGAGGCGACGGCGATCGTCGACCGTGCTGTGAGACCGGATGCTCCGACATCCAAAGGAATGGTTGCCGCCCCAAGCAGGCCCCCAGATCCGCTCACCTGCCAGGAGTCGCCCGACTCGGCGATCTGAACCCCGAGCAGCCCGAGGGCCTGACGGGCAGACCGGGTGTCATCGGCCTCGAGTGGCCCCCGCAACCACGACCCACCCTCGGCCAGCGCAGAGATCACGAGAGCCCTGATGGTCTGGGACTTCGATCCAGGTGGGCGCACCGAGGCGTCGATCGGCCCGGCGGCAGGCTCGACCGTCAAGAATCCAGTCATTGGCGGTCCCCCGTGCTCGAGGCGAGGAGCTCGCGTATCTCGGCCGCGGACAATCGCCGAGATTGCCCCGGTTTCAGGGACCGATCGGCAATGGACCCGATCGCCGTCCTCACCAAAGAGCCCAGCTCGTAGCCCAATGCCTCGAACATGCGGCGAACCTCGCGGTTTCGACCTTCGCTCATGGTCAATTCGACCAGTGTCTCGGCGCCCTGCCGGCCCACGACATGCGCAGACAGGGCGCGAGCCGGGCCGTCCTCGAGGTCGATGCCCTCGGTCAGACGCCTCACCTCGGCCTTGTTCGGGCTCCCCTTGACCAAGGCGACATACTTCTTGACGATCCCATATCGGGGATGGGTTACCCGGTTGGCGAGGTCCCCGTCGTTGGTGAGGAGGATCAAGCCCTCTGACTCGTAGTCGAGACGGCCGACCGGGTACAGCCGGTGCCCGGCGGTCACCAGATCGACCACTGTCCGCCGTCCCTGCGGGTCGGATGCCGAGGAGATCACCCCAGCCGGCTTGTAGAGGAGATAGGTCTCCAGATCGGGGTTCACGGGGATCGGCACACCATCGATGGTCACCTGTTGCGTGGCCACGTCGACCCGGTCACCCAGCACCGCCTCCACGCCGTTGATAGCGACCCTCCCCTGGCGGATTGCCTCCTCTGCTGTCCGACGCGACATGAGCCCGGCCCCCGAGATCGCCTTCTGGACGCGGATCGGATCCGCCATCGCTCACGTCGTCCCGGGGCGGAGAGTCTCCTCTAGGGCTTCGACGGTGTCGGCCGGCGGAATGTGATCCGCAAGGGGCGGCAACCCGGCCAGCGACTCGAGACCCATCTTCTCCAGGAAGAGATCAGTGGTGACATAGACCGCGGGGTTCCCGGGGATGTTGAGACGCTCCCTTTCCTCGACCAGGCCTAGTCGCTCCAGGGTTCTGACGGCAGAATCGGAGTCGACCCCTCTGATCTCGTTGATCTGGCTCCGGGCAACGGGTTGCCGGTAGGCGACCACGGACAGGGTCTCCAGGGCTGCGGGGGACAACTTGCGTGCAGTGGCCGACGTCGAGAAACGCTCCAGGAATGGATAGGCGTCCGGGTGGGTGTAGAGCCTCCACCCACCGGCCACCTGACGTAGTATCAGACCGCTCTCACGGGCCTCCAGATCCCGGCCCAACTCATCGAGCAGCTCTTCGACTCTGGTCTTGGGCAGCTCCAGAACTTCGGCCAATTCGCCGATGGGCACTGGTGCCTCGGTAACGAAGAGGACGGCTTCAACTGCTGCGACCTCCCTCACGACGCCCACTCCGAGCTGAGATCCACCGCGCCCTCACCCCTGTCTCGGATCACGATCTCGGACAACCAATCATCCTGGGAGACCTCGATCAGGCCCCATCTGGCCAACTCCAAGAGCGCCAGGAAATATGCCGCCACCTCGACGGTCCGCGTGCATTGTGCGGTCAGCTCCTCGAAAGTCGACATGGTCTCGTCGGTCACCCGCGCCCTGATCTCCTGGATAGCCGTCTCGACGGAGGGGAGGTCGAGATCCAGATGGTCGAGGTCTGGCTCGGCGCCCTCTCGGGAAAAGACCCGGAAGGCGAGAGTGGCCAAGCCGTCGACATCGATCGGCACGACGAGGTCCGAGGGTCGGGGGGCGATGGGTTGGTCGACTCCACTGGTTCGGGGGACGAACCGGTTCGCCTCCTGGAGACGTCGTTGCAGCACAGCCGCCACATCCTTGAACGTCACGCACACCAGGAGACGCGAGAGGAGCCGATCACGCTCCTCGATCAGAGCGAGTTCCTCGTCCAGATCGAAGACGCCCCTCGTCGGTAGAAGAGACTGGGCCTTGAGTTGGATCAGTGTCGCTGCGATCAGCAGGAACTCCGAGGTGACCTCCAGATCGAGGTCTTTCATATCGTCGATGAAGGCCACATACTCCCCGACCACTTCGGTGAGGCCTACAGCGGTGACCTCCACCTGGTGTTTTGTGATCAGCTGGAGCAGGAGATCGAGCGGTCCCTCGAAAACTGTGGTCTTGACGTGAAAGGTCATCAGCCGCCTCAGGTTATTCGGCCCCGGGTGTGGCGCCGGTCTTTGGCGGCTGGTCCGCACGTTGCAGCAGGTCCCAGATGTCGGTAGGGACGGTATGTGGCCGTTCGCCGTGGTGGTTGCGGGCAAAGTCGACAATCACGCCCTCGCAGCCCAGTGTCTCCAGCTCCCCGGCCGCGGTCTCGCCATGGTCCCGATAGAGACGCCAGCGTCTCGTCAGTGGAAGGCCGAGCCGGATCGCCATCGAGGCAAACGTCCGACCGAAGACACCGAGGCGAGCGTGTCGCTTGCCGACGTCGTGGAGCAAGGCTGCTCGAATGACGTCGAGCTTGCCGTCCCCCGCCATGGCCACAAGAGCGGCATGGAACCCGTGTCGCTGGTCCGAATCCGGCTGTGAGAAGAACACCCACGTCTGTCCACTGTCCAGCCAACCCTCCACGGCCGCGCGCTCGGCTGTGTCCAAGGGGGTGGAGAACAGGACATCGAAAAACCGTCGGGTCAGGTGGCCCAGCGAGCCCGGCACGCTTCTAGTGACCGGCTGCCTTGCCCTTGCATTCGACGCAACGCACCGACTCGGGTCGCGCCTCGAGACGCGCGGCGGGTATCGCCTTGCCGCAGTCCTCACAGATCCCGTACGTGCCGGCTTGGATCTTGCCGAGAGCCTGGTCGACGTTGGCCAGCTGAGCCATCAGCGAGTCGACAACACCGAGGACTTCGGTGCGCTCGGCGGTCACGGCGGCGGCATCGGCGAAGCTCCCCCCGAAGTCGATGTCGGCGCGCAGATCCCCTGTCTCGGCCGCGCCGAGCTCGTCCAATTGATGGACGAGATGGGCTCGCTCCTTGCGCAGGGCCTTCTCGGCACCGGCGATGTCCAACGTGGTCATTTGCTCCTCGGGTGGGCCTGGACGTAGATCTCCACGAGATGGGCAGGACTTACCTTCGTGTAGATCTGGGTAGTCGAAATGGTAGCGTGACCGAGGATCTCTTGTACCGTCCGCAGGTCCGCACCCGCCTCCACCATATGCGTCGCCGCCGAGTGTCTGAGCACGTGAGGTGAGACCTTGTCCTCCTGGATGCCCGCCTTCCTGGCGTTGGCCCGGACCACATCGAAAATACCCTGGCGGCTGAGACGCCGGCCCCTCAGGTTGAGGAATAGCGGATCCCCACGCTGGGATCTCCTGACCAGATTCAGCCGGTCCGGGAGCCATCGGGAGACCGCGGTCACCGCCTTGCCACCGATCGGCACGAGTCTCTGCTTGGCACCCTTGCCGGTCACGATGACGATCTTGTCCTCGAGGTCCACATGCCCGATGTCCACTCCTACGGCCTCGGAGACCCTCGCCCCCGTGGCGTAGAGGAACTCGAGTAGTGCCGAGTCACGACGACCCTTGATGGTCGTGGTGTCCGGTGCCTCGACCAGATGGATGGCTTCGTCGATGGTGAGCGCTTTGGGGAACGGCTCAGGTCGACGTGGAGATTCGAGAAGGAGAGTGGGATCGGCCTGCCGCAGACCTTCAATCACGAGGAAGCGATGCAAGCCCCGTATCGCAGCGAGCTTTCGACCGACGGTGGATGACGCCAGGTCCTTGCCCCGAAGGTGGGCCACGTATCGCTCAACCGACAATTGGTCGGGCTCGGCGCCGTCGAGGAAGTCGAGATACTGGGCGAGATCCCGTCTGTAGGCCTCGATGGTGTTGCCGGATAGGCCGCGTTCCACGTCCAGGGCGAGGAGGTATTCCTCGATGCCTTCGGGAAGTGTCGGCGCGCCCGGGCTCAAACCGCGGCGAGAGCCTCACGTGGCGGCACATGTGCGACCCCCAGGCTCTCGGCCACGGCGGGGTGGCAAACTGACGTGCCCACGACGTTGATCCCGCCCTCGAGCTCCGGGTATCGCTCCACAGCACCTGAGACGCCGGCGTTGGCCAGACTGACTGCGTATCGCAGCGTGGCGTTGGTGAGCGCGTAGGTCGAGGTGTTCGGAACGGCCCCGGGGATGTTTCCCACCGCGTAGTGGACCACATCGTGAACCACGTACACGGGGTCGGTGTGGGTCGTCTCGCGGGAGGTGGCGAAGCACCCGCCCTGATCGATGGCGACATCGACGAGCACAGCCCCCCGTTTCATCGCTCGGACCATGTCTTCGGTGACCAACTTGGGAGCCGACGCGCCAGGGACGAGGACGGTGCCTATGACCACGTCGGCGTCGAGCACCTCCTCCTCCAGAGTCAGCCGGTTGGAATGAAGAGTCCTGACCCGGCCCAGATAGAGCGAGTCCAGGGCGCGCAGTTTTCCGATGTCGGTGTCGAGCACGACGACGTCGGCCTGCATCCCGACTGCGATGACGGCAGCGTTCGAGCCGGCGATACCTCCCCCGATCACCACGACCTTGCCCGACCTGACGCCGGTGACACCGCCGAGAAGCACTCCCCTCCCGCCTTCTGTCTTCCCCAGGAAATAGCCGCCCACCTGTGTCGCCATGCGCCCCGCGATCTCGGACATCGGAGCGAGCAGGGGAAGCGAACTGTCGGCCAGTTGCACTGTCTCATATGCGATTGCGACGACATCCCGTTCCAGCAGTCCCGCTGCCATCTGCGGGTAGGCCGCGAGATGCAGGTAGGTGAACAGAATCTGGCCCGGGCGGAACATCTCGATCTCGGAGCCCTGAGGCTCCTTGACCTTGATGATCATCTCGGCTCCGGCGAAGACCTCGCCTGCGTTGGGGACGATCGTGGCCCCCTGCGCCTCGAACTCATCGTCGACGATGGACGACCCCTCACCGGCGCCCTTCTCGATGAGGACGGTGTGACCGCGCTCGGTCAGCTCTCGGGTTCCCACCGGCGTGATGGCCACACGGTGCTCTTCGGTCTTGATTTCCTTGGGCACGCCAATGATCAAGACACGTCCTCCCTGACGCTTGGCACCATCGCCGAGAGGCTATCGGCCCGAAACAGGCGGTGCTTCACTCGATGGTCAGATCCACCGGTTCCGGCAGCAGCACCACCTGGTTAGCCCTCGCCCCCGCAGCCCGGACCAGCCCCACAAAGAGCGGGTGGGGCGTGTCGGGCCGGGACCGGAACTCGGGGTGAGCCTGCGTGCCGACGAAGTAGGGGTGGTCGACGAGCTCTATGTACTCGACGAGATTGTCGTCGGGTGACAGGCCCGACAACCTCATCCCAGCCTTCTCGAGGTCCTTTCGGTAGCGGTTGTTGACCTCCCACCGGTGCCGGTGCCTCTCGTAGACCAACTCCTGACCGTAGAGCTCCCTTGTCTTCGAGCCCTCGGCGAGCTTGGCGGCATATAGACCGAGACGCATGGTGCCGCCCTTCTCCTCGACGTCCTCCTGGCTGGCCATCAAGTCGATCACCGGATGTGGCGTCGAGGGGTCGAACTCGGTGCTGTTGGCATCGGTCAGACCGAGGACATTTCGCCCGAACTCGATGACAGAGCACTGCAATCCGAGACAGAGCCCGAGCAAAGGCACTTGGTTCTCCCGGGCGAACCGGATCGCCTGCACCTTGCCCTCGACTCCTCGATAGCCGAAACCGCCGGGGATGACGATGCCATCCAGGTCCTCGAGATACGAGTCGGCCAGCAAGCCCGTCAACTCGTCGCTCGGAACCCAGACCAGGTCGAGCCCGAGACCCTGGCCGGAGGCAGCGTGACGCAGGGCCTCGGCTACCGAGAGGTAGGCATCGGGCAGGCCGACGTACTTGCCGACGATTCCGATACGGATCGTCTGGGTGGCGGAAAGCGCCTTGTCGACCATCGAGCGCCAGGTGTCGAGGTTCGGTGGGCCGGTGACCAGGCCGAGCCTGTCGCAGACGACGGCATCGAGCCCGCCGTCGTGGAGGATGATCGGCACCTCATAGATGTCCCGGGCGTCCGGCGCGGCGATCACGGCCCGTGGCTGGACGTCGCAGAAGAGACTGATCTTCTTCCTCACGCCTTCGTCGATCTCCCGGTCCGAGCGCACGATGATCACGTCCGGAGTTATCCCCTTGCTGCGCAGCTCGGCGACGGAATGCTGGGTCGGCTTGGTCTTCAGCTCCTCCGACGTGGCGATGTATGGCACGAGCGTGACGTGGACGAACATGACGTTCTCCCGCCCGATGTCATTACCGAACTGGCGGATTGCCTCGAGAAAGGGGAGGCTCTCGATATCACCAACGGTGCCCCCGACCTCGGTGATCACGACATCGACATCCTGCTCGCCCACTCGTCGTATCCGGTCCTTGATCTCGTTGGTGACGTGCGGGATCACCTGGACCGTGTCCCCGAGATAGTCCCCGCGGCGCTCTTTCTGGATCACCGACAGATAAATGGATCCGGAAGTGACGTTCGAGGTCCGTTTCAGGTTCTCACCCGTGAACCTCTCGTAGTGACCGAGGTCCAGATCGGTCTCCCCCCCGTCATCGGTCACGAACACCTCTCCATGCTGGAAGGGGTTCATGGTGCCCGGGTCGACGTTGATGTAGGGGTCGAGTTTCTGGTTTACGACTCGAAGGCCACGCGACTTGAGCAGACGTCCCAGTGAGGAGGCGGCGATCCCCTTGCCCAGACTGGAGACGACGCCGCCCGTGACGAACACGAACTTGGTGGGAGTCGGTGAGCCGTCGGTCTCCTCAGAGGGATGCTGGGTGGTGGTTTCTGAGGTGAAAAGTGGCCCGTCCATGACGGGATGCCAATGTAGCACCGATCAGCATCCGGGCCAGCATCATCGAGAGCGGGCGCCTTCCAGAAGCTCGGCGGCCGCCTCGCGGCCGTGATCACTCTCGGGGAGGCCGGCCAGCATACGGGACAACTCGGTCAGTCGTTCTTCCCCATCGACCTTTCGCACGGAGGCCCGGGAACCATCACGCTCGATGACGAACTGATCGTCGGCGTGTGCAGCGACCTGCGGGAGATGGGTGACGCAGAGCACCTGGCAGGTCCGTGCCAGGTCGGCGAGTTTCCGACCGAGGGCGAGCGCCGTTACTCCCCCGACGCCGGCGTCGATCTCGTCGAACACCATGGTGCCGGCGCCCTCGGCACGGGTGGCGAGCCGTAGGGCGAGCATCAATCTCGACAACTCCCCTCCGGAGGCGATCTCCTGGATCCGCCCGGAGACGAGCCGGTCGTCCGAGGCGAACAAGATCTCGAGCTTGTCGGCGCCGGTCTGGCCGGGCTCGACCGGCTCGATCGTGATGCTGACGGACGCCTCAGCAAGACCGAGGTCGCCGAGGTGAAGGCGGGTCCCCTCCGCGATCTCCTGGGCCGCCGCACGGCGGGCGGCACTCAGATCGGCTCCGATTCCGGCCAGCTCGGCTTCCGAACGTCGCAGCAGATCGTCGATCGTCGATGCTTTTTCGATCAGTTGCTCGAGCTCCGAGGCGCGACTGGAGGCATCGGCGCCAAATTCCAGGACCTCGTCCAGAGTCCGGCCGTACTTTCGCTTCAGCTGTCCCATCTCGGTGAGCCGCTGTTCGATGGTTTCAAGGGCCGCCGGGTCCTCGAATGCGGTATCGGCCATCGTGTGTAGATCCCGGAGCAGATCGTGGGCGACCGCGTCCAGGCCTTCAGCCGTATTCATCGGATCTCCCATGCCCGGGTCGATGACTGCGAGCTTTCTCAACCTGGCCACCACTTCACCTGTGCTCTCGGCCAGTCGTTCCAGCTCTTGGGTTGCGGCTGTCAGGTTTTCCCGCACGGCCTCGATGTTTTTGAGCCTCGCCGCCATCGACTCGAAGCGGATATCGTCGCCTGCCTCCAGGCCGGCACCTGCGATCTCACCGGCCTGATATCGGAGCAGGTCGAGCTCTCGCTCCAAGGCCGTCCGATCTCCCCCGAGGCGCCGCTGATCCTCGACTGCGGATCGAAAGCGTGCCCAGGCTTCGGCGTACCGGTTCCTGGTCTGCTGCCCCGGCCCGTCCAGCATCTCGTCGACGAGAGCGAGAACGGTCTGGCTTCGCTGCAGTAGGAGCCGGTCGTGCTGGCCGACGATCTCCACCAGGGCGCCAATCCTCTCCTCCAAGGCTCCCGAAGCGGCGAGGGTCCCATCGACGTATGCACGGCTTCTGGCTGCGCGGGGAACGACGCGGGTCACGCCGATCTCCCCGTCGGCGCCACTGAACAATCCTTCGGCCAGGGCCTCATCACCGAAAGGGCCAACCGCACTCGGCTTGGCCTTCTCCCCGGTCAGCAGGCGTAGTGCACCGAGGAGCATGGTCTTCCCTGCACCCGTTTCGCCGGTGATGACAGTGAACCCCGGCCCAGGGTCGATGGATGCTTCCTCGAGGACTCCGAGGTTGGCCACCCGCAGGTGGTGGATCATCGGTCGAGACCGAACTTGTCTGTGATCAGCCGTGGGAACGGCCGCGGGCGGAACCGGGCGAATCGCACCGGGCGCTCGCCCTGCTCGATCTCAACAGTCCGGCCCGCGCCGAGATGTCCCATGTCGATCTTGTCGACGGTTACCTTCACCGGGCGGTCCTTGCCCACCACGATCGACAGCCGGCTGGTCGCGGGGATGACGAGGGTACGGTCGAAGAGGGAATGGGCCGCCACCGGGGTGAGGATCAACGCGCTGATCACCGGGTCGACGAGGGGGCCCCGGGCCGAGAACGAATAGGCGGTCGATCCGGTAGGGGTCGCCACGATCAGCCCATCGGCGCGATAGGTGAGGAAATGCTCGCCGTCGACCGAGACCTCGAGATGGATGAGCCGTTGGCTGTCGACCTTTTCGACGACCACATCGTTCACACCGGTCGCCGACACGCCATCCACTGTCGCCTTTACCGTCATTCGCTCTGACACCTCGTAGTCGCCACCCAGCAGACGGGTGATCACGTGGTCGAGGTCGTCAGGCTCGGCCTCAGCCAGGAAGCCCATCGTGCCGAGGTTGAAACCGAGGACGGGAACATCGTTGGCGAGGGCCCGTTGGGCGGCGGCGAGGACGGTGCCGTCGCCTCCGACGGCCAGGACGAGGTCCGGTCCCTCGCCATCATCTTCGACCACTTTGCCACCGGCCGAGGCGATGGCCGTCCTCAGCTTCTCGGCGAACGACCGCGCATTCTCCGGCCCATGTCGAACCTCGAGGGCGAACTTCATACAGGCACCTCCAGGGCGATCCCTTGGTCGCCTTTGCGGAGCCAGAGTAGGTACTCGACGTTGCCGTCTCGTCCTTCGATCGGTGAGCGAATGATGCCGCGGGCACCCAAACCGGCTTCCCCGAGGCACTCGATCACCTTGCGAACGGCACGTTCCCGCACTTCGTGGTCACGGACGACCCCACCGTGTCCCACCTTGCCTTTGCCCGCCTCGAATTGCGGCTTCACGAGAAGGACCAGGTCCGCACCCTCGGCGGCCACTTCGTCGAGCTTGCGGGCGACGGCGCACAATGAGATGAAGGAGAGGTCGGCGACGATGACCGGGAAGGGGCCATCGAGCCGGGCCACGTCGAGCAGTCGGAAGTTGGTGCGCTCAACTGAGACAACTCGCTGATCGTTCCTCAGGCGCTCGTGGAGCTGAGCCCGCCCGACATCGATCGCCGTCACCGATCTCGCCCCGCGCTCCAGCGCCACCTCGGTGAAGCCCCCGGTCGAGGCCCCAACATCGAGGACGACCTTGCCGGTCGGGTCGACGGGGAATGCGTCGAGGGCAGCGAGCAATTTGAGCGCCCCGCGGGAAACCCACTGCCGCTCGTCGGAGACCACAGCGATTGGGGTGTCGGCTGAGACTAGGGAAGCCGGCTTTGGGGTGGGCATGCCTCCCACCAGGACCTTTGACTCCGAGATCAGCCGCTGTGCCTCGCTGCGGCTTACGGCGAGCTCGCGCCTGACGATCTCGGCGTCAAGGCGCCTTCTGGTCAGGACGGCTCCGATTCCTCAAGCATCGCGCTGAGGAGATTGGCCAGCTCGGCGGCGGGCTCGGGTACGTCGGCAGGGTCGAGCTCTTCGAGACGGGCGAGAGCTGCCTCGAGTTTCTCGATCTGCTCCGGGTTGATGTCCATCCCCGGATTATCGCCCAATCCGGAGATGTAAGGCCAGATCCCCTTGCCGGACGGGCAATCGGTTCACGGGTGCGACAAGACCAGGTCCACCGCCGCCGCCAGGTCAGGAACGACATGGTCGGCGTCCAGCGCCTCATCCGGGGGGGTGACGCCGGTAAGCACCAGGATCGAGATCCAGTCTGGCTCTGCTTGCGCGAGGGCAATGTCGGTGTCGACCCGATCGCCGATCACCCACGCCGCTCCGATGCCTCTCGCCCGGAGCAGGTCCCGCATCGGCTTGTGTGGCTTCCCTGCGATCTCGGGAGCGACCCCGGTCGAGGCTTGCACCGCCGCCACCATCGCTCCCCCACCGGGAAGGAGGCCGTCAGCCGCAGGGTAGGTCGGGTCCGTGTTGGTGGCGATGAAACGCGCCCCGGCTCGAACTGCGTCCGCCGCTCTGGTCAGCCGCGGGTAGCTCAAGTCCCAATCGAGCCCGACCAGGAGTGCTGTCGCAGCCATGGGGTCGTCGGTCACCTCGATCCCTGCCTCGGCGAGGGCCGCAGTGATCCCATCAGAGCCCAGGACCATGACCGGATGCTCATCTTCATCGAGCATCCCCACCGCCGCCTCGGAGGAGGTGACTATGGACTCCGGAGTGATGGGCACACCGGTTATGGCCGATATCCGCTCGGCGACAGTCGCCGGGGTCTTTGTGCTGTTGTTGGTGGCGAAATAGAGGTCAACTCCCGCCGCCACCAGGCGTTGCAGGGCGGTGTCAGAGCCCGGCAGAAGTTGGTCGCCGCGGTAGACGACACCATCTATGTCGCAGATGACATTCATGGTCCGCTGAAGAACTGCTCCAGGACCCGTTCGTAGAGCAGCGTCGTGCGCTCGACAGACGCCGCTGAAACCCTCTCATCATGGCCGTGGAACAGCGACAGCATCTCGGAGAAGCTCATGCGGTCGTCGAAGAGACCCACGCCGTAACAGACGGTTCCTTTCTTCCTCCAGAAGCGGGCATCGGTCGCCACAGTCATCAGCGTCGGCGCCAGATTGCGATGACCGTCCAGGTCTTCCACGGCATCTCCAATTGCATCCCACAGGGCGTTGCCAACTGGTGAGACGGTTGGCTCGCTGTCCATCACCGGGATTATCTCGATGTGACCGGAGGCGCTCCCCATGGACTTTCGGAGATGAGCATCGACGAAGTCACGGTCCATCCCCGGGAGACCACGAATGTCGACCTCGGCATGGGCCTTGTCAGCGATGACGTTGGTCTTGGTCCCTGCCCTGATCACATTGGACGAGATGGTGAGATGGGTGGCGGCGTGGATGTAACGGGCTAGTGCCGGGTCGTCCACAGCGATCCGGTCGATCTCGTCGTCCAACTGGTCGATATCGGTGAGACGCCGGACCGATTCGGCGTCGAGACCCAACTCGTCGACGAAACCGAGCCATTCCTCGGTCACCGCGGCCGGCGATGGAGCCCCGATGACCCCGGCCATGGCCGTGACCATCTTCTCCAAGGCGTTGTCCGCGCCGTAGGGGACTGAGCCGTGTCCCGGTGTGCCGCCCGATTCGAGAAAGGACCAGTAGGCGCCTTTTTCCCCAATCGACACCGGCACGGTCCGTCGTCCCCCTACTGTCAGCGCCGGGTATGCGACTTCCGTGAGCAGGTAGTCGGCGGACACGAGACTCCAGCGATCCTCGACGAGTTGCTTTGCCCCGAGTCGGCCGCCTGCCTCCTCATCGGCCACGGCGGCAAACAGGAGGTCGCCTCGTGCCTTCTTGTCCCCGGTCAGATAAGGCCGGACCGCGGCGGTCATCGCCGCGGTCACGTTGAGCATGTCAACCGCACCACGGCCGTAGACGAATCCGTCATCGATGTCGGCTTCGAACGGGTCCCGCGACCAGCCCGCAGGGTCGACCGGGACGACATCCAGGTGCGGGACCAAGGCAAGCGAAGGCGCCGCGGGGTCGTAACCGGGAATTCGGTAGATCAATGACTGCCTCCCCGGGACTGGCTCGAAAACCTCACCCTCGACTCCGAGGTAGTCGACGAGCGTGCGGACCGAGCGCACCTCCTGCCCGCTGTCGGGTGAACCATCGTTTACGCATTGGTTGCGGATCAGCTCCTGAAGGAGCGAGACCGGGCTCATCGAAGTCAGCTTATGACCCGGGGTGATCGCCGAGCATCTCGATCAGCTCGTACATCGTCGAAGTCAGTGGATAGTCGCCGGCCCGGTCGATGGGGACCCACTCCGCCCGATCGGCGTCGTCACCTGCGACCAATTCTCCACCCACGACGGACCCGAGGAAGTCGATCAGCACGATGTGGCCATGCTCGGAGATGTGCTCACCCACCCAGATCACGTCACCGATCTCCACTTCGAGACCCGTTTCCTCTGCCACCTCGCGAACCGCGGCGTCCCTCAATGTCTCCCCGAAATCCACCTTTCCGCCCGGCACGGCCCAGAGCCCTTTCGACGGCTCATGTCCCCGCTGGATGAGGAGGATCCGATCGCCGTCGACCAGGACCACGCCGACCCCCACGAGTGGGGAATCATCGTTCGTCATCGTGGTGCATGACGATGGAACGGGCTGAGAAACCTCCCGCTTCGAAGAAGTTCTTGGCCAGACGGTGGCCGGGAAGGACGTGTGCGTCGAACTTCGATATCCCGCGCTGCCGAAGGAGCACCATCACGAATTCACGCATCTCCTCGCCGAGAGCGACCTCTCTCGCATCCGGATCGACGTAGATGAGACGAATCGAGCCGACCTTCTCCCCCTTGGCCTGGGGCAGGATCTCCTCGACCCGGGCCATGGCGAAGCCGAACGGATACCCGTCCAGCTCCCCTATCACCACGAGGCCCTCGGGATCCTCGAGGAGACCCTTGAACGAGGCGTCGACGGGCTCGGGGAGACCGTCGGCCAGGGGCCACATCGGGTGAAGAGCGGTCATCTCTTCCTCGAGGCCCCGGTACAGCCCGACCAAAGAGGGAATGTCGTCGTTGCTCGCTTCCCGGGCGATGACAGTCACCGCCCCCACGAGCGCACTCCCCGCACAACCCGCTTCCAGCCCCACACCGTCACCAGTCTCATTGCCTCCACCACGATCCCGGTTCCCATCTTCGACGTGCCCCTGGTGCGATCGCGAAAGCTGATCGGGACCTCGACGACGCGCAACCCTGCCTCATAGGCCCTCATCGCCATCTCCACCTGGAAGGCATAGCCAGAAGCCTGCGCCTCCCGATAAGGAAGCGTCTGCAACGCGCCGGCACGGAAAGCGCGGTACCCGGCCGTCGCGTCATGGATGGGGATCCCGAGCATCACCCGGGCGTAGAGATTGCCTCCCTTGGAGATGAGGCGACGCGTCAACGGCCAATCCGGGGTGCTTCCTCCCGGCACATATCGGGATCCGATGGCGAGATCTGCGCCGTCGTTGATCGCCTGCACGAGACGGGGCAGGTCGGAGGGGTCGTGGGAGAAGTCGGCATCCATTTCGATGACGACCTCGGCCCCGTCCTCCAAGGCCCTGTCGAAGCCGGCGGCGTACGCCGGACCAAGCCCCTCCTTATTCGAGCGATGGAGCACCGAGATCAGTGGATCTCCAGCCGCGAGACGGTCGGCGAGCTCACCGGTCCCGTCGGGGGACGAATCATCCACCACCAGCAGCCGGTAACCGTGTGCGGTCACTGCCTTCGAAATGTCGGGGAGGTTCTCGCTCTCGTTGTACGTGGGGATCGCGACCGTTACCCGGTCAGAAGGCACAGTCCACGCACAGCATTTTCTTGCGATTGGCCAGCTGGCTCGTCCTCTTCACCATGAAGCAATTCTGGCAAACAAATTCGTCCGACCTCGGCAGCTGGGCGTCGACATTCATGGTCAGCTCCTCGCGGCGGATGGCGCGCAGCTCTTCGGCTTCGTCGACGAGAAGGGCCTCCCCGGCCTCTTCGTCGAGCAGCTGGAGCTCCTCGCTCTCCAACTCCTCGAGGGCTTCGGTCGTCTCCTCGTCCTGCTCCTCGGCGCTTTCGTCCTCTTCGGAGTCGTACTCGGCGTCGTCCGAGTCCTCCTCCTCCGCTTCAAAGGCCACGTCCTCGAACTCGGGCTCGAGATCGACTTCGTCCTCGAGATCCTCGTCGAGATCGGTTATGGCGTCCTCATCCAGCTCTTCTTCGGGCGCGTCCTCGATCTCCTCTTCGAAGTCTTCGGTGATCTCTTCCACTTTTTCTTTAGCCATCGTCCACTCGGCTTTCGGCCCCTTGGCGGCGCGGGAGTATAAGTCGACTTCGCCTCAGATCTTGAGACTGATCGCGGCGCGGATAACACGGCCCTTCACGGCTGTATTCCCCACAAGATCGCCGTCACATTCCACCGGCCACAATGGGTCGGTCTCGATGCTGAACTCGGCGGCCGAGAGCCTTCGCACCGCAGGATCGCTCAGGTGGGTGCCCTTGATCACCTTGGGGACCAGAGCGGGGGCGGACGTCTTGCGGCAGTTGATGATCTGGATGTCCAGGGCCCCATCGACGAGCATCGCCTTGGGTGCAACGTTCCAACCCCCGGCAAAGAACTGGGCATTGGCCAGGATCACCGCCAGAGCCTCCGATTCGATGGTGCGGCGTTCTGTGATGACCTTGACCTTCGCTCTGGGGAACCCGGGAAGCCGAGCCGCGAACGCCAGTGGATATCGGACAGCGCCGAGCCATCGGCCGAGAGACGCCGCCGTTTGGGCAGCAGCAGCCCCGACCCCCGTCTGGGCGACGTTGACGAAGTAGCGAAGCCCCCAACTGCCCTCCAAGGTGCCCACATCGATGTCGTAGATCTCGTCGCTCGTCAGATGGCGGGCTGCTCCGGCCACATCTTGGGGCAACCCAAAGGTTCGCAGCAGGTCACAGCCTGTGCCTACGGGCAGAACACCGATCACAGGCGGTGTCCCGATCTCCAGTGGCATCAATGCGTTGACCGCGAGGTTGACCGTGCCGTCCCCACCGGCGACAGCGAAGTGGGTGGCGCCCAACGTTGCCGCCTCCTGTATCAAGGCCTTGGTCTCGTCCGGCGAGTTCGGGACCTGCAGATCGAAATCGAGGCCTATCTCCCGGAGCAGGTCACGGATCTTCGCAGGCTCGGAGGCCGTTCTCCCCGCTGCCCGATTTACATAGACCTGCCACTTGGGCAACTAGCCAACTCCCTGGGCGGCGACCACCCCTCGATCGATGGCCCTCAGGGCCGCCACCGCCTCATCACGGAGACCCGGTGCGCTGTCTCGCAGCTGCCGCACCAGGTCGACGAGCTGGCGTGAGACACGAACGAAGTCCCCTGGCGCCATCCCCTTGTTGGTCAGGTCGTCGAAATCGGCACCCGACGCCCACTCGAAGGATGGGATCCCGAACCCGGGGTCGGGCCGTCGGGTGGGGGTGAGGCGGAGCGCCCGCTCTCGATCGACCAGGTCCTTCCAAAGCAGATCCAACTGCTCCCACCGGTCGGCCAGCGGGGCGGTGGGCCATTCGGCCAGTGACGCCGTGTCGGTTCTCGGCTCGTAGACGAACACTGAGGTGAGAGCGGCGACCTCGGCCGGCTCCAGGCCATGGAACAGACCCTGTTCGAGTGCTTCGGCAAGCAGTAGGTCGGATTCGTTGTATATCCCTCGTAGCCGCTGACCACGCCCGGTCAATCGCCACCCCTCGAGGTAAGCCATCTCCTCGAGCAGGTTGCGGATGCCATCGAATTCCTCCACGAGGCCGTGGCCCGAGCTTCTGCGGGCGGATCGATATTGCTCTAGCCGACGCCGGATCCGCACCGCACGACGGGCGGCTGCGAGATGACGGGCCGCATCCGGGCATCCGGCGACGGGGTGGTCGATGATCGGGTGCTTCCGTATTTCCTTGCTGGACTCACGCGGAGGCACCCGGCGCAGGGTGCGAAGGAGATCCTGGACGTATCGCCGGTCTTTCGGGCGAACCGGGAGGGGGACCTCCAACTCGGCGACAATCGAGGACCCGTCGACCACATCGCGATACCCGATGGTCGAGACCCGGCCCGAGGTGGCGAGAACCAGGTACCGGGCACCACCGTCCTTGCGGGCCAGCCGCTTCAGGACCACATAGCGGCCGTCGCGGGCACCACCGGGGACATCGACGACCTGACCGGCGCCGAGTACCGAGGAGATCCGATCGTTGTGGCCCTCGGGCTTGGACGACTCGACGAGCGCCATGTACTCCTCGACATCTCCCCTCTCGCACCGAGCCGCAGCCTCTTCCTTCTCCAGGGAGTGCTCCAACGCCTCGATGGTGGTCTCGGCGGCGTGCTTGTCGCCCTCGCGTTGGAAGGCTGCGAACGAAGCCTCCAGGAGCTCCTCAGCTTGATCCTGGCTGTAGTTGGCCACGAGGTTTGCGGTCATGTTGTAGGTAGGGCGAAAACTCGATCGGAGCGGATGCGAGCCGATGGAGGCCACTTCGGTCACCGAAGCGAAGCGGACGAATGGCGAGTGCAGGACGACGCCGAATCCCTGGACGTCGATTCCCCGGCGTCCCGCCCGCCCGGTCAGTTGCGTGTAGTCACCCGGGCGCATCAGCTCGTGGGTCTCGCCGTTGAACTTGGAGAGCGTCTCCAGCACAACGGTCCGAGCGGGCATGTTGATGCCCAGCGCAAGCGTCTCAGTGGCGAACACGACCTTCAGCAGACCCGCCTCGAACAGCTCCTCCACGGTCTCTTTGAAGGCGGGGACGAGTCCGGCGTGATGAGGGGCCACCCCGGCCTCGAGACTGGCAATCCAGCGGTCGTACCCGAGGACCATGAGGTCCTGATCCCCCAGATGGGCGGTCCGTGTCTCCGCGATCTCTCGTATCGAGGCCCGCTGGGCGGCGTCGGTCAGGCGCACGCCCGCATCTACCAGACGATGAGCCGCGGCATCGCAGCCCGCCCTGCTGAAGATGAAGAATATGGCGGGAAGCATCCCTTCCTCAGCGAGACGTTCCACGGTCTCGATCCGGTTCGGGCTCTTGAACCGCCGCCGCCGCCCCCGTTCCAGGCCGAGCATGTGCTCGATCCGGGGATTGGGGCGTCTCCGCCCCTCGCGCTCGACGAAGGTGGGGAGGAGGTGGAGTGTCTGTGAACCCATGCGATCCCTGACCATGTACATCGACTCGAGGGGCACAGGCCGATGGTCGGTGGCGATGAGACGGGTCGACCCACGCCGCTCACCTACCCACGCCGCGAACTCCTGGTTGTTGGAGACGGTCGCCGACAGGCACACCAGCTGCAGGTGCTGTGGGGCGTGGATGATCACCTCCTCCCAAACAGCGCCACGGGTCCTGTCCTGGAGGTAATGGACCTCATCCAGGATCACGAGACCGACTTTGTCCAGGCGTGTCCCCTCGGCGTAGATCATGTTGCGAAGGACCTCGGTCGTCATAACCACAATTTCGGCATCTCCGTTGATCACGTTGTCCCCGGTCAACAGGCCAACGCGCTCCGCCCCGTACCCGGCCACGAAATCCGCGAACTTCTGGTTGGACAATGCCTTGATCGGCGTGGTGTAGAAGGAGCGCTCGCCCCGCGAAAGCGCGAGGTGGATGGCGGCCTCAGCCACCAATGTCTTCCCTGCCCCGGTGGGCGCCGTGACCACGACCGATTGCCCCTCGTACACCGCTTCGGCGGCCTCGACCTGAAAGTCGTCCGCGCGGAATGGGAGTCCAGCCCAGAACTCGTCGAGTTGGGTCATCGCTCCCCCTGTAGGGGGGAGAGCCGCCGGTGGCGGGGAAGACCCCCCTCGGCCGTCTGGGCCACTCCCCCCAACGCTCGCTTCGCTCGCTGGGGGGAGAAACAGGGGATCATTTTCTGAGGACCAGACGCACCAGCCAGTAGGTGGCCTCGTACATCAGGTAGAGCGGAACCGAAAGGACCAGAAGACTGAACGCGTCTCCACTCGGCGTGATGAGCGCCGCTCCGATGACAATGATCAGAATGGCCCAGCGTCGCCCCCTGGCCAGCTGCTTGGAAGTGATGATCCCGGCGGCCGCTGCTGCGAAGAGAAAGACCGGGAAGAGGAAGGCGAGCCCGAAAGCGAGCAGGAAGCGAAGTGTGAACGAGTAGTAGTCACCGAGCCGAAGATTGGTCTCCACGTCCGGGAAGATCTTCAGGAGGAACTCGAGCCCACGGGGCAGCGTGAGATACCCGAACGCGACACCTCCCACGAAGAGGACGACGAGCGCGCTCACAATGGGCCATGCCCAGTTGCGCTCCTTCGACGTGAGGGCGGGCTGGATGAAGGCCCATATCTGATAGAGGACCACAGGGCTGGCCAGAATCACCCCTCCGAAGAGCCCGATCCGCATCCAGACGCCCCACTGCTCGGTGGCGGCGAGGGTCTGCAGCTCGTTGTCCGGGGCAGCGGCGTGGAACGGAGCTTCGAGAATGACGCGCAGCTGGTCGGAGAAGATCAGGGCCACGGCCCCCCCAACCAGCACAGCGATGAAGACTTTGACGAGCCGCCAGCGCAACTCCTCGAGATGGGCGAGGATGGACTGAGGCTTGTCCTCGATCACTGCTGCGGGCCTTCTTCGGCTGCCTTCTTCTCGATCTCGTCCAGGTCGGCCATGGCGTCGGCGGGAGTGGGGCCCGAAATCGGTTTCGGCCCCTCCCAATCCAGCCGGCTCACCCCTGCATCCGCAATTCCCTTGCGGACCTCGTCCGAGGATTTCTTCAATTCGTCGATTGGTGCCTTCAGGTCCTCACCGACCTGCTTGATGTCGGCTACCTCGGCTTCGAGCCCGCGTCGCAGGTCACGCGCCGCCGATCTCAGCTCCGCCGTCCACTCTCCCAATTTCTTCGCCAGCTCGGGCAACCTGGTCGGGCCGAGCACGACCAGCGCGAGCAAGAGAATGATGATGATCTCGCCGCCCTGGAGCATTCGGTTGAGGGTAACGAGTGGTGAGTGGTGGGTGGTGAGTGGTGACCACCCAGCAGCCATAACTCAAAAGGGTGGCGATCCGAGGATCGCCACCCTTTGTGTGTCGAGAGCACCCTGCCCTTTTGGTGCTCATCGAAGAGATGAGCGTGTGTCAGCCGGCCAGAAGTCGGAATGGATCCGATTCCGCCTCGAGGGCGGCGACAAACGCATCGATCTCTCTTTCGGTGATCGGATCAGGGTTGATGACCTCGAAGGCAACCCCCGTGGCCAACAAGACACTCACGACCCTCGAGTTGGCCGGTCTGCGCTGCGGCTCGGTGCATGTCGGGCACTTGAAGCGGTAGTCACCTTCCCGGCCACCCGGACGCAGCTCCAGCGCTACGTCGTCCGGTGTTAGGTGGATGTCACCGCATCGGGCGCAGGTTGTCTTGATGGTCGTCATCCCTGGTCTCCGGTCTCCCATATCAAGAGGGGTGATCGGCAGAACAGGCCAGAATCTGTAGCCTGCGGGCCTAGGTCGTACGACCCTTATCGATACCGGCCTCGCAGGGTGCTGGCAATGGCGACGAGGCGCTCCCGCACCTCATCACCCTCGAGCAGGCGTGCCTCTGACCCAAGCCGGAGCAGGAGACGGGCAGGGATCTCGGCGTCGGATGACGTGAACCTGATGTCGGTGCCTGTCTTGGTCTCCTTCAGCACGTCCACCGGGTAGTAGTCGAGCACCCACCTCGCCTTTGGCGAGAGTCTGATCCTGGCCGCGATGTCGTCATCGGAAGGCGTGTACCCAATCCCCGGCTCGGACAGGTCTTTGGGGCGCTCGAACTCCTCATCGAGCACATCCATCCGCCGGATGCGATCCACTCTGAAGACACGCTCCGCATCGACCATCCGGCAATGGCCGTGGACGTACCAGTTGCCCAGTGTCGTGACCACCGCCCACGGCTCGATGTCCCTGACCGTCTCCTCTTCATGGGCGAGCGATCGATACGTGATCCGGACGACACGTCGTTCGGTTGCGGCGGACTTGAGGGCGGCCAGATTCTCCGAATCCCCCGACACGTCGACATCGACAGCGGTGCCTGCATCGGGCAGGAGCGCCTTGGTCAGCTTGTCGACTGCCTTGCCGAGCTCCGGCGATCCCTGACCGGAGCCCAGGATCGCCATACCGGCAGCCATCAGGCCGAGAGCCTCCATCGAGGTGAGTCGTGGTGCCCGTGCGAAGTAGTCAGCGGCATCGATGATGACCTCGTCACCGTCGATGTACGCCTCCATCAGATCGCCGGGGGTGTAGCCGGGGAGGCCACAGAAGAACACGGTGTTGAGGTCCCGGGTCAACTCGGCCTCGGTGTAGCCGAATCGCTCCAGGATCTCGCTCACTTTCGCCCCGTCTTTGGCCAGCACGTAAGGGATGAGGGCGAGGATCCGGGCGAGACGGGTGGCGGTGCGGTCGCTGGTCATCCGGCTGCCTGGACCGCTGCCTCGACCCTTGCCAGCACCTGTTTCCTCAACTCGGCCGGGGCGAGGACCTCGGCGTCGGGCCCGAAGCCGAGTACCCAGCCGATGAAGGCGTCGCGGTTTGCGACTGGCAGCTCGACCTCCAGCGATCCGTGTTCGGGGGCCTCGACTCCGAGGTGCCGGGCCGCCCACCAGGCGACGTCAGGGTCGAATCTGACAGTTGCATCGACCGTCTCATCGGTCCCCGCCTCCCAGGGATGTTTGCTCATGGCTTGCTTCACGTGAAAGCGCTTCGGCCGCACGAAGGCCCCTGCCTTTGTCCCGACCTCCAGGCCCGTGATTCGATCGACCCTATAGACCCGCTCGCCATCGGCGGTCTGCCCGATCAGGTACCAGTGCCCCCGTCTGTGGGCGATGCCATAGGGATCGAGGAGCCGGATCGAGTTCCCGTACTCGAACTCCAGCTTTCGCCGTTCGCTCACGGCGAGGAACAAGTCCCCGAGCACGGCGGCCTCGGCACCGAGATCGGCGGCCAGAGGCTCGATTCCCGCCGCAACCTCGACCCCTCCGAGCTTGAGCAGGCCGGCCAAACCGGCGTTGGCGCCGCCGAGCCGGACCATCCGCGCCGCCACCGAGAGAGCGACCCGCTCTTGCTCGGTCAGCCGGGGATCGGGCATCGCATACTCGTCCGGGTCGACGGTATAACCGAAGTCGATCTCCCATTTATCCATCGCCCTCAATTCCAGGGGCACACCCATCCGCTTCAGCAGGTCCTTGTCGCGCTCGAACATGCGGTGAAAAGCCTCATCGCTCTGCTCTCCATATCCGGCCACGGTCTGACGGACTTGCTCTGCGGTGACCGGGGACGGCGAGTCGAGCAGGTAGATGAGGAGGTTGATCACCCTCTCGACGACGTTCTGCATGCGCCGATTGTGGTCGGATCGGGCCTTACAGGCTCTCGATCAGCTTCTCTACGCGCTCGTCGTGTGCCTTGAACGGGTCCTTGCACATCACGGTGCGCTGGGCCTGATCGTTCAGCTTGAGATGGACCCAGTCCACGGTGAAGTCCCGTTTGCGCGCCTTTGCCGCCTTGATGAAGGCACCACGGAGCCGGGCCCTTGTCGTCTGTGGCGGCTGACGCACGGCCAGGGCGACCTTCTCATCGGTGACCACCCGGTCGACGAGCCCCCTGCCCTCGAGGAGGTAGTAGAGCCCTCGCTTGCGGTCCACGTCGTGATAGCTCAGGTCCATCATCGACATCCGCGGGTCGGACATGGATATGCCTCTCCGGTCGGCGTAGCGCTCGAGGAGACGGTGCTTGATCACCCAGTCGACCTCTCGGTCGAGAGTCATCGGATCCTTCTCCAGACCGGTGAGCAGGTGTTCCCAACGATCGATCGCCGTCTGCACTTCCGGTGGGAACCCGGGGCTGCGGGCAAATCTCATGGCCCTGTCCAGATACTCCCACTGGATGTCGAGTGCGGAGAGCTCCCGGCCGTTGGCCAGCTTGATCTTGCGTCTGCAGGTGACGTCGTGGGACACCTCCCTGATGGCACGGATCGGGTTCTCCAGGGACAGGTCTCGGAACACCACGTCACGCTCGATCATCTGGAGAAGGGCAACCATCGTCCCCACCTTGACGAACGTGGCGTACTCGGACATGTTCGAGTCACCGGCTATGACGTGGAGACGGCGATAACGCTCGGCATCGGCGTGTGGCTCGTCCCTCGTGTTGATGATCGGGCGGGACCGAGTCGTGGCCGACGACACACCCTCCCAGATGTGATCGGCTCTCTGTGCGATCGAGTACGCGGTGCCCCGTGGTGTCTGCGTCAGCTTCCCGGCACCGAGGAAGATCTGCCTTGTGACGAGGAACGGTATGAGGACGTCCACCGTCCGGTGAAAGTCCTTGTGCCGGCTCACCAGGTAGTTCTCGTGACATCCATATGAGTTGCCGGCACTGTCCGTGTTGTTCTTGAAGACATATATCTCACCCCGGATGCCTTCCTCCTCGAGGCGTTCCTCGGCGCCGCGAACCAGACCCTCGAGGATCCTTTCCCCCGCCTTGTCATGAGCAACGACGTCTTCGAGGTTGTCGCATTCGGGTGTGGCGAACTCCGGATGCGAGCCGACATCGAGATACAGGCGGGCGCCGTTCTCGAGGAACACGTTCGAAGACCGGCCCCAGGAGACGACACGCCGGAAGAGGTATCGGGCCACCTCGTCGGGGCTGAGCCTGCGCTGCCCGCGCAAGGTGCAGGTCACTCCGTATTCGTTTTCCAGCCCGAAGATCCGTCGGTCCACCTGGGCAGGCTATCCCGGGTGGGGGGCTCTCGCGAGAGAATGTTCAGCTGGTCGGCAGCTCGGCCGGTGTGAGCCGCCGGAATGCCCTGCGGCCATTGGAATAATCGAGCACCGCGGCTTCCCAGCCCTCCATCTCGCGGCCTTCGGCTTGGCGAAACGCCTCCGCCCCGATCTCCAGGGCGCGTTCCAGTGTCAGATCGTCCTCCCAGAGCTCCTGAAGCGCCTCCACGAGCTGTTCCGCCTTGCCCCCGATAGCGACGAACTTCCGCTCGTCATAGAGGGTTCCGTCATACGTGACCCGGAAGAGCCGGTGCTCGTCCCCGTCCTCGCTGATCTCGACGATGAGCACCTCCACCTCGAAGGGTTTCGGCTCGCGGGTGAAGATCACGCCGAGGGTCTGGGCGAAGGCAGTAGCCAGGCCCATGGCGGTCACGTCCTCTCTCGAGTAGAGGTATCCCATCAGGTCGGCCTGACGGATCCCCGCCTTCCTCAGCGTCTCGAACTCGTTGTACCGGCCCACTCCGGCGAAGGCGATCCGGTCGTAGACCTCGCTGATCTTGTGCAGGGCAGTCGACGGGTTCTCGGCGAGAATCACGACACCGCCGGCGTAGTCGACGGCGATGATGGAGCGGCCCCGGGCAATGCCCTTGCGGGCGAACTCGGCCTTGTCGCGAACCTGCTGCTCCGGTGGGACGTAGAACGGAATGCTCACAGGATCTGGTCCACAGCGTGTTCGGCGAGGGGTGCGATGACCGAATCGGAGAGCTCTTCCACTCCGTCGGCCCCGATGCGTAGAACAGTCGGGTAGATGCCACGTCTCAGATCCGGGCCACCGGTGGCTGTGTCCTCCTGGGAGGCGGCAACCAAAGCGCTCACTGCCATGTCGGATGCCTCGTCAGCGCTGAGGTCCTCCCTGTACACGGTCCGGAGATACGACTTGGCCAGTCTCGAGCCGGACCCCGTGCTGCCGAAGTCGACTTCTTCATATCTGCCACCCACCGCGTCGTAGCTGTAGAGCCTGCCCCGCTGTTCCCGCTCGTCGTAGCCGGCGAACATTGGAACTACGACCAGACCCTGGAACGCCATGGGGAGTTGGCCCCTGACGAGACGAGCGAGAAACGAGGCCTGACCCTCCAAGGAGAGGCGGACCCCTTCGATCTTCTCGTAGTGCTCCAACTCGACCTGGAACAGTTTCACCATCTCGATGGCGATGCCGGCAACGCCGGCGATGGCAACTGCCGAGTATTTGTCAGCCTGGAACACCTTGCGAATCCTGCGATGTGCGACCAGATTTCCTTCTGTGGCACGCCGGTCACCGGCCATCACCACGCCACCTTCATAACGGAGGGCGAGCACGGTGGTGCCTTCGGGGGCGACAGGAGCCTTCTCCCCCGGCGGGACGTTCAGTGTCGGCTTGGCGCCGAGGAAATCGAGCAGGTCCGTGAAGCTGGATCCGGGACTCGGCGCCTCCATCGGCAACGGGCCAATGGATCCGATCACTCCCCGCCCTTCTGGACGTAGTTCTTCACGAACTCCTCGGCGTTTTCCTCGAGGACCTCGTCGATCTCGTCGAGCAGGTCATCGAGCGCTTCCAGGTCGGCGTCGCTCTCGACACGTTCTGCAGGCTGGTCCTCGGATTTCTCGCTGTCCTGATCCCGGGATCGGGACCGATCTCTGTCCGACATCTAATTCATCCTCCTAGGCGACGCAGAAGGTCGGCCGCGTCTTCGGCTTCGTCGATCATGGCCCCGATCAGATCGGCGCCACCTCGAAGTGGTTCCATCATAGGAACCCGCTTGAGATGCGATTCGCCGGTGTCGAAGACGAGCGAATCCCAGTTGGCGGCCACCAGCGAGTCGGAGAACCGGGACACACACCGGCCCCGGAAGTAGGCACGGGTGCGGTTCGGCGGGTTGACGGCGGCCGCTTCGATTTGATCGTCGTCGAAGAGACGGCGCATGGCCCCGCGCCCGGCAAGACGGTGATACAGGCCCTTTTCCGGGTCCACATCGTGATATTGGAGATCGAGGGCGCGCAGCTTTGGGTCATCCCAGGAGAGACCGTCCCTATCGATGTATCCCTCGAACAGTCGCTGCTTGGCGACCCAGTCGAGCGTATCGGCAAGACGGCTGGGATCGGTGGCCAGGAGGTCGAGTGTGCGCTCCCACTCGTGGATCACCTGCTCCCAGATCGGATCGTCCAGCTCCTTCTCCACGTACTTGGTCAGCCACTCCAGGTAACGACCCTGGAGCTCCAGAGCGGTTGCGGTGCCCCCGCCATCGAGCTCGAGCGGCTTGCCCAGCCCCAAGTCGTGGCTGACCCGCCAGCACGACTCCACGGGGTCCTGTAGGTCGAGTGGGTCGGGCAGGGCTCCGTCCTCCAGGGCCGCCAGCATCAATGCCGTGGCCCCGAGTTTGAGGAAGTTCTGGCACTCCGAGAGGTTGGCGTCGCCGATGATGACATGGAGCCTCCGGTATTTCGAAGGGTCGCCATGCGGCTCGTCACGGGTGTTGATGATCGGGCGCTTCAGCGTTGTCTCCAACCCGACCTCTTCCTCGAAGAAGTCGGCACGTTGTGTCAACTGGAAGCCGACTGCGGGCCGATCGTTCTCCGACCCGACCTTCCCCGCGCCCGTGAAGATCTGCCGGGTCACCAGGAAGGTGGTGGCGAATCGGATCACGTCACCGAAGGGGGTTTCCCGGGAGAGCAGATAGTTCTCGTGGGCCCCGTATGAATTTCCCTTCCCGTCGGAGTTGTTCTTGTAAAGGGAGACCTTCTTCCCTGCCACCTCGGTGGCGGCTCGGGCGGCGGAGCGCATGACGACTTCGCCGACTTTGTCGTAGAGGGCGGCCTCCAGCGGGTCGTAGCACTCGGGCGCCGAATACTCAGGATGGGCGTGGTCTACATAGAGGCGGGCGCCGTTGGCGAGGACCGAGTTCACCACCGCGCCCTCGGGGTCGACCACCCCGAAGGTGTCGTGGCCGAAGCCCCTGGCGTCGCGGCCCGGTGACTCCTCCTCGTATGACCACTGGACTTTCACGCGATCGCCGGGATAGCTGTTCACCACGAGCGACGAGGCGACAGCCGGATTGAACCCGATATCGCCTCTGACCACGATGCCGTACTCGGTCTCGGTGCCGAGCACCTTGTGGATGGCCATCAGAGGTATTGACCCGCTGAGACCTTCTCGATCAATCGACTCTCGTCATCGCCGTCGACCAGCGTGCGGACGTGGACGATCCGCTCCCCCTTCTTGCCGGACACCCTGGCCCAGTCGTCGGGGTTGGTCGTGTTGGGCAGGTCTTCCTGCTCCCGGAACTCCTGTTTGATGGCGGCGGTGAGGTCCGACAGACAGACACCAGGCTCTCCACCAGCGATTTGCCTCTTGATCGCGTCTTTCTTGGCTCGTCTCACGATGTTCTCGATCATCGCTCCGGAGGCGAAGTCCTTGAAGTAGAGAACCTCGCGGTCCCCCGAGGCATAGGTGACCTCGAGGAATCGGTTCTCGTCCGACTCGGCGTACATGGCGTCGACCGTAGCTTCGATGTATGCCGAGATGACCTTGCCCTTGTCGCCCTCGTGCTCCTTCAGGGCGACAGGATCGAGAGGGGTCTCCTCGCTGATGTATATGCGAAAGATCTCCCGGGCGGCGGAAGTGTCGGGCCGATTGATCCTGATCTTCACGTCGAGACGACCCGGTCGGAGGATTGCAGGGTCGATCAAGTCTTCCCGGTTGGAGGCCCCGATCACCACCACGTTCTTCAAAGACTCCACCCCGTCGAGCTCGGAAAGGAGCTGGGGAACGATCGTCGACTCGACGTCCGAGCTGATGCCGGTGCCCCTGGTGCGGAACAGGGAGTCCATCTCGTCGAAGAAAACGATGACCGGCACGCCTTCGTCAGACTTCTCCTTGGCCCTCTGGAAGATGAGGCGGATCTGCCGCTCGGTCTCGCCCACCCATTTGTTGAGGAGCTCGGGACCCTTGATGTTCAAGAAATAGGAGCGGACGTCGGGGCTACCGGTCCTTTCCGAGACCTTCTTGGCGAGGCTGTTGGCCACCGCCTTGGCGATGAGAGTCTTGCCACAGCCCGGAGGGCCGTACAGGAGGATGCCCTTGGGCGGGTCGAGCTCGTACTCACGGAACAGGTCCTTGTACATGTAAGGCAGCTCGACGGTGTCGCGGATCTGCTCGATCTGATCGGCCAAGCCTCCGACATCCTCATAGGTGATGTCCGGGACCTCCTCCAGGACGAGCTCCTCGACCTCGGGCCGCTCCATCTTCTCCAGGATCAGACCGGTCTTGGTGTCGATTCGGACGTAGTCGCCGGGTCTGAGCTTCACGTCGGCCATCGTCTCCGACCGCTGCAGGACTCTCTCCTCGTCGGCGTGGGCAAAGACCACGACCCGCCCGTCGGTGAGGACCTCACGGACCCTGAGCACCTCTCCGGCCGGCTCGAAGTGACGGATATCGATGATGTTGAAGGCCTCGTTGAGAAGGACCTCCTGGCCGACCTGGAGCTTCTTCACCTCGACGTTGGGTTGGGCGGCAACGCGCAGCTTCCTGCTCCCGGTCAGGATGTCCAGGGTCCCGTCGTCGTTGACCTGGAGGACGGTGCCGAAGTTGTTCGGGGGCGAGGTCAGCTTCTCGACTTCCTCCCTCAGCACGCCGAGCTGCTCCCTGGCCTCTTCGAGGACGGCGGAGAGCTTGTCGTTTTGTGCCATGGCACGGTCGAGACGCTCCCGCATCCGGCTGAGCTCGTTCTCGAGGTCCTCTACACGAGCAGGGGCATCACGGACACGACGGCGCAGGACGGCGATCTCTTCCTCGAGGGCAGCGACAACACTCCGCAACTGAGTGGCGTCGTCCGCTCTCCGTCCTTCGTCCACGGGCTTCCTCCTGGCCTTGGTCGCCTTGTTTAGCAGTATACGAATCGGTGTCTGTAGTTCCCCGGGTTGTCAACCGGGGGCCTACTCCCCCGATGATGCCACCTAACACCGACAAAGAAGAGGGTCGGCGCGACCAGCCGCCGACTTGAGGGTTGTGACCGCTCAGCCCTCGATTGGTGGTTGCTTGGCAGTCTTTCTCATGAAGACGAGGAAACCGGTGTGCCCGATCATCTGATGTTCGGGCCGGACCGATCTGCCTGCGACGTTCCAGTCGCGGACCAGGATCTCCTTGACCTCGATCTCGGTGAAGACACCTGTCTCTCGCGCGGTCTCGATCGTGGTCTGCACCTGAGGGACCGTTGGAAGGTAGGCGGCGAGCAACCCACCGGGTGGCTGGTGCTGAGCGGCGATCGGTCACGACGTGCCACGGCTCGGGCAGATCGAGCACGATCCGAGCCGGTGCGACCGACTCGACCTCGTCGGCCACATCCCCCACCCGCATCTCGACGTTCTCAGGCAACCGGCCGTACCACTTCTCGACAGCCTTCCTGGCGTGTGCTGCGTGATCTTCCCTCAACTCCACGCTGATCACCTTCCCGGTCGGCCCGACAGCCCGGCTCAAGCCGAGAGTGAGCGCTCCCGATCCGCTCCCGGCCTCGAGCACGGTCATGCCGGGTGCGATATCGGCGTAGACCAGGATCGGGCCGAGATCTTTGGGATAGACGACCTGGGCGCTTCTCTTCATCTTCAGCGTGAAATCGGCCAGCCGGGGGCGGAGGAGCAGGAGTTGGGCCCCGGTCGAGGAGACAATCCAACTGCCGTCGCCTCTCCCAATGAGGTCGTTGTGGGGAACAGCGCCCTCGTGGTACTGGAACGTTCGGTCCGGTGTCAGTTCGAGGAGGAAGCGGCGCCCCTTGGAGTCGATCAAGAGGGCAGGATCACCCGCCTCCAGCTTCATGACAGCAGTACGAACACCGTCACCCCGAGCCCGAGCACCATGGAGATGACCACTATCCAGATGACGACCTTGACGAATTGCTTATTCTGCATGCGGTTGGAACTCGATTGACTCTCGACTGATTGGCGGCAACGGTAGACAAGATGGATCGACTCTTACGCCTTCTCGGGATCCGCGACCTCGGGAGGGAGAGCCTCGACCGCACACTGCGCGGCCTCCGGACCGGTGATCAACGCGAGCTGTACCGAGGGCTAGGACTCGCCGCTCTCTTCTACCTGAGGAACACCAGGCCCCGGCGCAGGCTGCTTTTCTCCAAGAAGCTGCCCGAGGGATCAGCCCTCGTCATCCATCACAAACGCTGGGGGGACCCCAAGATCGAGGTGATCAGGCCGCCGAGCCCGCCTCAGACCCGGTAGACCTCGACAAGGGTTCGGTTCCTCGATCCGCGGCGGCGCCCGAAGATGAAGGCGGCGAGGACCAACAGGGCGATTACGACTCCGGCGACCACGGCCGTGTCACGAGCCGACTCCTTGGTCTGGTTGACCGCCGATGCGATCTCATTCGCCTTGGCCTCGATGTCCTGTCTAGTAATCGTCACGTTCTTGCAACCTCCAAGCCACCAATGCTGCGCCACCCGCCGCGACCAGCGCGGTGAGGAATTTCGCCAGCACTACCCACCAGGCTCCCGACGGGAGCCACATCTTCAGCGTGTTGTAGAGGGCGAGCACCAGGAAAAAGGCGCCCAGGCCCAGGGTCATGGCGCCGCCCAGACCCATCCCTGCATGCCTTCCCAGCCTCTTCGCCGGCTCGAGAGTCTCCTGCAAGAGGTATTCCCGGGACATGTCGATCAGCTCGGTGGTGAGCTGCGGTATCTCGCGCGGGTCGGCCATGGTTTGCAAGGCTAACAAGCGCTGGACACACCCGAAGAGGCCGGTATGGTGCAAGGCCAGTGAATTTCTTTCGGTCGCTGACGTCGCTCGGGCCGAGATACATGGCCTTGTGGGTCGGCCAGGCGGTCAGCCACTTCGGGACCTATGTCGCCTGGGTCACCCTTCCCTTCCTGGTTCTCGACATCAGTGGGACCGATTCGACAATGGAATTCGCCATTACCTACGCCCTGGAGACCGTTCCGACCCTCCTGCTCGGGTTGATCGTGGGCGTGCTCATCGACCGCTGGCCCCTGCGACCGGTGATGATTGCCACCGATCTCCTTCGGGCATCGGCCTTCTTCTATCTCGCCGCTTCGTACGGCACATATGGCGTGGGAACGGTGTTCTTCATCGCATTCCTGGTCGGGTCTTTCACCACCTTCTTCGACGGCGCCCTGTTCGCCCTGATCCCCTCGCTGGTCCCGAGACGTCGGCTCGCCGACGCCAACTCGTTCGTGGCCGCCAGCCAGCAGTTCAATTTCGCCGTGGGCGCTCTCGCCGGAGGCCTGTTTGCCTATCTCTATGGCGGACCTGCACTGGGTCTCTATATCAACGGGCTCAGCTTCGTGATCTCGGCGGTTTTCCTGGGCTGGGTGGGAAGGGTGGCGCATCACCGAAGCGCCGATGACACCCGCTCCCCGTTCCTCACCGAGGCGATGGACGGGCTGCGCTACATCTGGAAAGAGCCCCGGCTTCGGGTCACCACGATCGCCGCCGCCGTCCCCAACTTCGTGATGGGCTTCATCGAGGCCACCGTGGTTCTGTTGTTCTCTGTGATCCTGGGTGCGGCCAACAGCGCCCAAGTCGGCCTCCTCGTGGCGGCGATGGGAGTCGGCGGCATAATCGGCGCCTTGATCGCACCCCGGGTGATCAGGACGACCGGTCTGGGCCGGACCATGACATTCGGAATGATCCTGACCGGTCTACTGCTGTTCGCGGTGATGTTCACCACATTCGGGCTCGTTCCCCTCGCCCTCAATGTGGGATGGATGATCGGTGTTTCCCTGATCAACGTGCCGCTGGCCACCATCCGTCAGCACTATGCCGACGACAACATGCTGGGGAGAGTCACCACGGTGAGCCGAGCGATCGGCTGGGCGACGCTGCCACTTGGCGCTCTAATCGGCGGCTGGCTGGGCGATTCGGAGGACACCCTGCCACTGGTAGCCCGGTTATTCCCTGCTCTCCTGGTTGCTACCGCCTTATGGTTGATGACCACAGTGGTTTGGAAGGACACGTTCGGCCCGAATTTCGAAGGGCGGCACAGCCGGCACGAGGAGTCGCCGGCCGAGGCAGCATGAGCGAGACAGCCGTCACGCATCTGACGCCCGAGCAGCTCGAACGCGGCCTGCCCGGTGTGCTCTCCAGCCCCCAGGACGACGGCCTCGTCGAGATGTTGGTCGTTCGCCCCGCCGAGAACGAGCGACAAACGCCTAAAAGTGTCGATGTGAGCTCTTTGCTCGGAGTCGATGGCGACCACTGGTCGAAGGACAAGTATCGCGAGATGCCGGACATCCAGATCGCGATCATCAACTCCCGGCTCCTAGATCTGGTCTCTGGCGGTCGGGACCGCTGGGCGCTGGCCGGGGACAACATCGTCGCCGATCTGGACTTGAGCCAAGCCAACCTCGTGCCTGGTCAAAAACTGCGGACCGGCACGACCGTTCTCGAGATAACAGACACACCGCACGAGGGATGCAATAAGTTCGCCTCACGGTTCGGCCCCGCTGCACTCCGATTCGTCAACGTGGGATCGGCCAAAGAACTCCGGCTGCGCGGGGTCTACGCCCGCGTCCTGCAGGACGGGATGATCTCGGTCGGCGACCGCATCCAGAAGCTCTGACCGGGTCGATCACGGGCTGGAAGCCGACTGGACCCTGATCGTCTCGACATCACCCGCGATGCCCAATTCCCATCGGTGTCCCTCGAATTCCCAGGCAGCGGTGTGCTCGGTGCCAGCGAAATCGGTGTGGGCCTTTCCAAACATCCCGGTTTCCTCGACGAAAGTGTCGAGACATCCCTGCGAGCCGGGATGTAGGAGATAACAGAGATGCACATACACGCTCGACACCGACTCGGTGTGCAGACCGGTCTTGGTCATCAGCGCGTAAACCGACCCGTCGCTCGGGTCATATGCGCCGGCCAGGACCACTGATCCGTCGAAATTGTGCAGAAAACTGTCGAGCGGACCGGCTTCCGGAGACGTCATGACGCCCCCGCTTATCAGTGGGGGGTCAGGCACGGCGTTCCAACCGTCGGCCAGCCCGTCGAGGACTACGCCCAGGGATTCCGGCGCGGGACCCGAGGGAGCCGAGGCAACCGATGCCAGGTTTGCGGTGACGCTCCCGGCGGCGTCGCCATTGCCGCTCAGGAAAAACCCGATCCCCAGAACGAACACCGCTCCTGCCGCTGCCACGCGATAAATGGTCGGGATTTGATCGACGGTTCTCCGCCAGCCGGCGACCGACTCGTCATCCGGGCCTTCGTTATCGTGCTCGTGGGGAGAAGCGATCTCGGCTGACCGCTCCCAATCCTCGGCTGGGGCCTCGAGGATCTCGGTCTTGACCTTGTCGTATTCGCTCTGTGAGATCTTGCCTTCGTCCAGCATCCGGGCCAGATCTCTCAGATCTTCGAGTCGGCTGCTCACGCTGCTCCCTTGGCGGCGACCAACATTCATCGGCAGCGACAGGCGAAATCAGTAGCGAATCGGACTAGTCCGCGTCCAATCGACGGGAATGACGCGGCCGGGATGACCGAGAAGAGAGGGTCACCGACTAATAATGAACACCGATGGGGAGGAGAGCGGCGTTCCTGGGGTTGGCTGTGTTCCTGGCTCTGGTCCTGTTCGCCTCGATGACGCTGGCCACGAGTCTGGACGGTTGCCGGGACATCATGTCCCGGGTGGTGTGCGAGCCGGGAGCGACTCTGGTGGTGCCTCCGAGCTGAGTGGACGTGCTGAGCTAGCGTCTCCAAACGTTGTCGACGAGCCGATGCGGCCGTCATCTCGGTAGCAATCGTGCTCGCGGAGGAGTGTCGGAGAGAGGACTCGAACCTCCACGGGGAGTAATACCCCACCAGGCCCTCAACCTGGCGCGTCTACCAATTCCGCCACTCCGACTAAAGCCGGGCGAGTCTACGCCCGTCAGCTGTTCAAGAGGAAGGTCAGCACGAACGTGCTGATCGCGAAGAGCACCCCGACGATCACAGTGAGCCGGTCGAGATTCCGCTCGACGACGGTGCTGCCACCGAGGCTCGATGTCGACATCCCGCCACCGAATACGTCCGAGAGGCCCCCGCCCTTACCCGAATGGAGAAGGACCAGCGCCACTACGGCCAGCGAGAGGATGATGTGGATGACGATTGCGATTGCTTCGACGACGGCCATTGCCTGCCTGATGAGGTTGAGGGATCACACGGTCTCCCGTGCGCGCGGAATTGTACCAGCGAGCGTCTGCTTCACCTACCCGGCCTGGCGAGCCACTGCCTCTGCCGCCGCCTGGGCCGCCTCGGGGTCTCCCAGATAGCGGCTGGACACCGGGGCGAACGCCTCGTCCAGTTCATAGAGCAGAGGGACGCCGGTGGGAATGTTGAGATCGACGATCTCCTCGTCGCTGATCTCGTCCAAATGCTTGACCAGGGCCCGGATCGAATTGCCATGGGCCACCACGAGCGGCTCCCGGCCGGCAAGGAGGTCGGCCACGATCGTGTCGTGCCAGTAGGGAAGCATCCGGACCACCACATCCTTCAGGCACTCGGTGGCCGGGAGCAGATCGGGGGGCAGGTCCTTGTACCGAGGGTCGTGACTGGGGTGGCGCTCGTCGGCAGCGTCCAACGGTGGAGGCGGCACGTCGTAGCTACGACGCCAGAGCAGGACTTGCTCGGCTCCATGCTGTTCAGAGGTCTCCTTCTTGTCGAGGCCCTGCAAAGCCCCATAGTGGCGCTCATTGAGACGCCATGACCGACGGACCGGCAGATATTGCCTTCCCATCTCCTCCAATGTCAGGTCGGCGGTCTTGATCGCACGAACCAGGACCGACGTATGGAGGATGTCGGGGTCGAGCCCTTCGCTCACGATGAGCCGGCCCGCCTCCCTGGCTTCCTCCTCGCCCTGCTCGGTCAGGCCGACATCGGTCCAACCGGTGAACAGGTTCTCCAGGTTCCAGGTCGATTGCCCGTGCCTGAGCAGGATCAGACGATGCGTCATACCCAATACCGGACGATGGCGGCGAAGCTGTCGGGATCGAGAGAAGCACCGCCGACCAGGGCGCCGTCGACGTCCGACTTGGCCATGAAGTCCTTGATGTTGGCTGCGTTCACCGACCCGCCATAGAGGATCCGAACCCCTTCGGCGGCGTCTGAGGAGACCTTGTTGGAGATCGTCTCCCTAATGATGCTTGCCATGGTGCCGGCGTCGTCGGGCAGAGCGGTGCGGCCTGTGCCGATGGCCCATATCGGCTCGTATGCGATAGCCGCCGAGCTCAGCGCCTCAGGATCGAGTCGGGCCACGGAGGCGACAACCTGGGACACCACGACAGTCTCTGCCTCCCCTGCCTCACGTTGTTCCAGAGTCTCTCCGACGCAGACGATCGGGCGCATACCCGCATTGGCCACCGCCCTCGCCTTCTTCGCCACCATCTCGTCGGTCTCCCCGAAACCCTGACGGCGCTCCGAGTGGCCCACGATCACATGACTCACCGAGAGTTTCGCCAACATCACTGGCGAAATCTCGCCGGTGAATGCCCCCGACTCCTCCCAATGCACGTTCTGCGCCCCGAGACCAAACCAAAGCCGGTCGGCTTCTATCACTGTCTGCACGGATCGGAGGGAGGTGAAGGGCGGCGCTACGACGACCTCAACACGGTCGTAGTCCCGTACCTCCAGACGGTAGGAGAGCTTCTGGACCATCTGGATCGCCTCGAGGTGTGTGGCGTTCATCTTCCAGTTCCCGACGATCAGGCTCTTTGGGGCGGTCATCTCGGAATTCCCCCCTCCCCGGCTCCGCCGGTACTCCCCCCTCCGGGGGGAGAAATGGCCCACTTCTCGAGCACCTCGACCCCGGGGAGCACTCTGCCCTCGAGCAACTCGAGCCCGGCGCCCCCTCCGGTCGACACATGAGAAACCTCGGTCTCGAGGCCAATCGCGCGCAGGGCCGCCACCGAATCTCCGCCACCGACTGCGGTGAACGCTGTCGCCTCGGCGACGGCGCGGGCTACGGCCTCGGTACCGGCTCGGAACGGCGCCCACTCGAACACGCCCATCGGCCCGTTCCAGAAAACGGTCTCGGCGGTGCGGATCACTGCCGCGAACAACTGGTTGGTCTCCCGGCCGACATCGAGACCGATCCATCCCAACGGGATGTCCTTGACGTAGACCTCTCGGTGCTCGGCAGTCTCGGCAAACTGATCGGCCACCACGATGTCGGAGGGAAGGATGATCTTCTCCGAGTGGATCCCTTCGAGCAGACCCTTCACCTTGTCCACCATTTCCTCTTCGACCATCGAGGCACCCACCTCGACGCCTTTGGCCTTGAGGAGGGTGAAGCACATTCCCCCGCCGATGAGCATCGCATCGACCTTGGGAAGGAGGTTTTCGATGACGCCGAGCTTGTCTGAGACCTTGGCGCCTCCGAGTACGACGACGTAGGGCACCTCGGGTTCGACGAGGAATCGGCTCAGGGCGGTGAGCTCGGCGTCGAGGAGAGGGCCGGCGACCGACTTGACCAGTTCGGCCACGCCGACGGTCGAGGCGTGGGCGCGATGGACCGAGCCGAAGGCGTCCTGCACAAAGAGATCGAAGCCATCGGCGAGCCGGGTAGCCAGGGTCGGGTCGTTCCCGGTCTCTCCCGGTTCGAACCTCGTGTTCTCCAGAACCGTGATCTGCCCTCCCTCGAGGAATCCCACTTCCTTTGAGGAGATGGCGCCAATGGCGTCGGCGACGGGGCGAAGCGAAAGAGCAGGATCGGGGGCTTCCGGGCGGCCCAGGTGCGAGCAGACGCTCACCCGGGCACCGGAATCGACGAGACGCTCCAGGGTCGGCAGGGCCGCCCTGATCCTGAAGTCGTCCGTGATGGCACCGTCCTCCATCGGGACATTCAGGTCTGATCGAACAAGCACATCGAGACCGTTGACGTCCACGTCGTCGAGGGTCAGGTATTGGGGCATTCGGTCTAGTCCTCGATGACGGCCAGTGTCTCCAGCACTCTGCCCAGCTTGAGCGGGTCGTGCTCCGGCCAGTCTGCCCTCTCATCGGCCAGATCTGCAAAGACGACACGCCAGCCATGACGGGCGGCGTCGTCGGTCTCTATCGTCACTCGCTCGTGCCCGTCCGGGACTACGAGCGGCCCGTCGTGGGCCACGACGATCCCCGGGCCGGTGACCCCGACGTGCTTGGCGAGCGCCTCCAGATGTTCCGCACCGCTGACGCCGAAGGTCTCAGCATCTTGGGTGACCAGATTGAGAACGAACACCCGCTGGGCAGCCGCTCCCATGATGGCCGGGGCCAGCATGTTGACCTTGAGGGCGGAGAGGATCGATGTGTAGAGACTGCCCGGCCCGATCACGATCTGGTCGGCTGCAGCCACCGCAGCGAGGGCGCGTTGGGTGGCCACGGCGTCTCTCGGTTCGATGTGGAGCTCGGTGAGCTCGCCTGAGGTCTGGGAGATGGTCTTCTGCCCGGCCACCTCGATCCCATCGATGGTCGCGGTGAGGGCGATCGGCTGGTCTGCCACAGGGATCACCGAGCCCACGGTTCCCAGCATTCGCTCGGCGGTGGAGACGGCCGACTCGAAATCGCCGAACAGATCGGCCAGACCGGCCAGGATCAAGTTGCCCAGCGAGTGGTCGGCCACGTCACCACCGGTGAACCGGTGGGCAAACAACTCGGACCAGAGCGAGGGCTCGGGAGTCAGGGCGAGGAGACAGCGCCGCACGTCACCGGGTGGGGGGATCCCCAGACCACTCAGCCTCCCGGAGGAGCCTCCGTCGTCTCCAACCGCCACCAGGGCGGAGATCTCACCGGCATAGCACTGGATGGCCTCGAGTGCGGCGGCCTGGCCGTGCCCACCCCCCAAGGCTGTAACCACCGGGCCCTCGGGATCGAGGAGGAGCGGGGCGAGCGCCGTCTCGGTCTGGGTCTGCGGTTTCAACGTTCGATGTCGCGGTGACGGACCGTGGCGGTGATCCCGTGCTGAGCCAGCCGGCGGCCCAGTTCCTCGGCAATCGCCACGGAGCGATGGTGCCCGCCGGTGCAGCCGATGCCCACCGACAGATACGACTTGCCCTCTGTCTCGAAGTGCGGGATGAGAAAGGCCAGCATCTCGTCGGCCCGGTCGACGAATTCCTTGGCGGCGTCTTCACTCATCACATACTCCGCAACTCGTTCGTCGGTGCCTCGCAGCGGCCGCAGTTCTGGCACCCAGTGCGGATTGGGAAGGAATCTGACGTCGAAAAGGAGGTCGATGTCACGTGGTGTCCCGTTCTTGAAGCCGAAGGAGCGGATCGACACTCGCATCGGGCGGGCCATCTCCTCCTCACTGAACTGAGCGGTGAGACGGTCCCGCAACTCGTGGATGTTGAGCGACGAAGTGTCGACGATGACGTCCGCCTCTTCGCGGAGGTCGGCGAGTAGCTCCCGCTCCGCCGCGATCGACTCTGAGATCGTGGAGTGGCCGAGCGGGTGCGGGCGTTTGTTCTCCTCGTAGCGGGAGACGATGACATCGTCGTCTGCATCGAGGAACACCACCCTGGTGAACACCCCCTCCCGACTCAATTCCTTGACCGCCCCCCGCAACTCCTGGATGGGCAGGCCCCCCCTGGAATCGATGACTACAGCGAGGTGCTTGTGCCGCTCCGGTATGTCATGGGATTGCGCTGCGGGGACCAGCAGTCTCGGGGGAAGGTTGTCGATGACCGTGTAACCGAGGTCTTCGAGGATCTTGGCGGCGGATGAGCGACCGGCGCCCGACATGCCGGTGACCACGAGAACGTGGGGGTGATCGGTTGCGGGAAGCTCCATCGGTGCTCTCGATCAGGTGTGCAGTGCAGCGTACAGATCGTCGGCCACGTTCCTCGGCACCACCTCGGCCAGCGATTCCGCTTCTACCTCCCGCAGTTTCTTCAACGACCCGAACCGCTTCAAGAGGTCCTTCTTTCGCTTGGGCCCTATCCCGGGAACCTCGTCGAGGATGGAGTCGATCATCGACTTGGAGCGAAGCTGGCGGTGGTAGGTGATGGCGAAGCGGTGAGCCTCGTCTCGGACCTGCTGGAGGAGATACAGGGCCTCGGCATCCCGGGGTATCCGCACTGGCTCGGGTTGCCCCGGCAGATACACCTCCTCCATCCTCTTGGCCAGGCCGATGGCCGGGATGTCGATATCGAGCTCGTCGAGGACCTTCACCGCTCTGCCCAGCTGGCCCGCTCCCCCGTCGACCAGCACCAGAGACGGCGGATAGGAAAACCTGCCCTGCTCGGAGACGTTCCGGTCCCTTTCGGCCAGGAATGCCCGGAACCGGCGTCGGATGGTCTCCTCCATGGCGGCGAAGTCGTCCTGACCCTGGATGGTCCGGATCTTGAACCTCCGGTAATCAGATCTCTTCGGCAGCCCGTCCTCGAGCACCACCATCGACGAGACGGTGTTCGTCCCCTGCAGTGTCGAGATGTCGAATGCCTCGATGCGAAGCGGCGGCTCGGGTAGATCGAGGACCTCCTGGAGGGATCTGAGGGCCTTCGCCCTGGCGTTGTGATCCTGACTGCGCTTCAGCCGGTGCCGGGCAAACGCCTCGGCGGCGTTTGTCGCGGTGGTCTCCATGAGACGCCGCTTCGAGCCCCTGGTCGGGACCCGCAGACTCACCTTCGTGCCCCGACGCTCGGCCAGCCACTCCTGGAGCAAGTCCTTCTCGGCAGGGTCGATTTCGACGAGTACCTGGCGCGGCGGGTCGTCCTCGCCGTAGAGCTGTCTGATGACGCGTCCCATGAGCTCGGCGTCGGTGACTTCCTCGACCCGATCGACGACAGTGCCCAAACGCCCGACGAGACGCCCCCTCCTCACGTGGAGGATCTGGAATGCCGACTCGAGATCGTCGCCATGGAATGCGATCAGGTCGAAGTCCTCGGGTCTGTCGGAGACCACCTCCTGTCGGAGTAGGGCGCGACGCACGTCTTCGATCCGGTCACGGTGACGTGCGGCGAGCTCGAATTCCTGTCGCTCCGACGCCTCCCACATGCGGACCTGGAGATCGGTCAGCACCATGTCGGTGTCCCCCCGGAGGAACGCTGCGAGCCCGTCGACCATCTGCTGATAGTCATCGGGGGTAACGGCCTCGATGCAGGGGCCCGAGCATTTCTCGATGTGATAGAGAAGACACGGTCGCCCCTGGGCCCTCTGACGGCCGAAGAGCGAGTCGGTACAGGTGCGGACCGGGAAGGTGCGGAGGAGCTGGTCGAGGGTCTTGCGGATGGCGTAGGTGTGGGCGTAAGGCCCGAAGTACTCGTTGCCCTTGCGCTTGGCGCCGCGCATGACCCTGGCACGGGGCCATTGGTCGCTCCTGGTGATGGCCAGGTAGGGATAGGACTTGTCGTCGACGAGCTTGATGTTGAACCGGGGACGATGCCGCTTGATCAGTGAGAACTCGAGCATCAACGCGGCGACTTCGGACTCGGTGATGATCCACTCGACCGCTTGTGCGTTGTCGACCATGGCCTGGGTGCGCGGGTGAAGCCCCACGCCGAAGTAGGACGGCACGCGGCCGCGGAGGCTCTTGGCCTTGCCGACGTAGATCACCTTCCCGTGCTTGTCACGGAAGATGTAGGCGCCGGGTTGGTCCGGTATCTCCGATGGTTTTGGTCGGTCGAACACGCCTCCTCAGGGTAGGAGGCGCCAACGGCAAGCCAGCAGTCTCGGAATCCCCGCCTGGTCGTCGAGTTCGTGGTGGGGAGCCTCGACGAATCGCTCCAAATACCAACCCACGGCTGCCGCCGACTCGAGGATTCTGGACGTCGTCCGATGATGGAACAGCATTTGCCCCTCGCCCGCCGGTTCCAGGGTGGTCCCCGAGTGAGAAGTAGTCGCCCGGCCGCCACAAAGTCTCACCATCGGAATCGGTGATCGGAGTGGCTCCGGGAGCAGTCCGAAACGGATGATTGATCACCAGTGCGAAGACTCCGCCGGGTCGGACCGCCCGTGCGGCTTCCGCAAAGAGCCGACCTTCGTCCTCGATGTGCTCGAGGGCCAAGACACAAAATGCCCCGTCATAGGAATCGTCGCGGAGGAAGCCGAGATCGGGTAGCCGTCCGATGACGACCGGTCCCGAATCAGCGGCTCGTCGGGCAAGGGCGGGAGTCAGGTCGACGCCGTGTGCGGCCGCCCCGGAGTCCTTCAGTGCCCGCATGACGCGCCCTTCGCCACATCCCAGGTCCAGATATGTCCGCCCAGCCTCGGGCTGGAGAACATCGAGGAGCATCGGGTTGACCACCGCCTCGTAGGCGGGGTCGTCTTCGATTTCGACGACCCACCAATCGGACAGATCGGACCACGACATCAGTGAATTGTGCCCCTTCGGGCAGCACCTCAGTCGCTGAGGACTTCCTTGAACCAGGGCAGTGTCCGTCCGAGACCTTCGCGCAGCGAGATCTGGGCCTTCCAGCCGAGAACCTTCTCCGCCTTGGTGGTGTCGGGCCGCCGGACCATGGGGTCGTCAGTCGGTCGGGGATGGAACTCGATGCCCGGGTGGTTGCCGACCACGTCCTGGACGGTCTCGGCGAGTTCCACCATGGTCACCTCTTCGGGATTGCCGATGTTCACCGGTCCGGTCTCGTCGGAGAGGAGCAGTCTGAGAATGCCTTCCACCTCGTCGTCCACATAGCAAAGTGAGCGGGTCTGCGACCCATCGCCGAACACCGGCAGCGGACGGTTCTGCAGGGCCGCCTTGAAGAAGGCGGGGACGGCCCGTCCGTCGTCGGCACGCATACGCGGGCCATAGGTGTTGAAGATTCGGACGATCCTCGTCTCGACACCGTGTTCCCGGTTGTAAGCGAGGGTCAGGGCCTCGGCGAAGCGCTTGGCCTCGTCGTAAACCCCCTGGGCCCGATCGGGTTGACATTGCCCCAGTAGGTCTCGGGTTGCGGGTTGACCAGAGGATCTCCATAGATCTCCGAGGTCGAGGCCAGGAAGAACCTCGCCCCCTTGTCGTAGGCAAGACCCAGCCCCTTGTGGGTTCCGAAGGCGCCGACTTTCAGAGTGTGGATCGGCCATTTGAGATAGTCGACCGGTGACGCCGGTGAGGCGAAGTTCAACACATAGTCGACCTCTCCGGGCACATGGAGATAGTCGGTTACGTCGTAGTCGATGAGGCGAAACTTCCGATCCCCCATCAGATGAGCCACATTCTGGGCATTCCCGGTGATCAAGTTGTCGATGCAGGTGACCTTGGCGCCGGAATAGACCAGCCAGGTGCACACATGGGATCCGAGGAAGCCTGCGCCCCCCATGACCACGGCGTGCTTTCCCTCCAACTCCCTGAAGCCACCAAACGCCGAACGGCGCATATCGAACACGTCAAATCCTTCCAAAGCGGTATCAGGCTATATCGGCA
>CAVQFU010000007.1:0-617564 GCA_963711895.1 uncultured Acidobacteriota bacterium | reverse complement strand
ACGTGCGAAGCAGGTTTATCGGAAGGTTCAGCCCCCAACCAGTTCCCGCAGGAATTTTCCGGTGTAGCTCTCCCCCACCTGGGCGACCTCTTCGGGAGTGCCGATTGCGAGGACCCGTCCCCCACCGCTGCCCCCCTCGGGACCGAGGTCGATGACATGATCGACGGACTTGATGACATCGAGGTTGTGCTCGATCACCACCACCGTGTTGCCGGCATCGACCAGACGTTGCAGGACCTGGAGCAGCTTTCTGATGTCCTCGAAATGGAGCCCGGTGGTCGGCTCGTCGAGGATGTAAAAGGTGCGCCCGGTCGAGCGCCGTCCCAGCTCTGAGGAGAGCTTGATCCGTTGCGCCTCGCCACCGGACAGGGTCGTCGCCGGCTGACCCAGCCTGACGTAGCCGAGACCGACGTCATACAACGTCTGCAGGACGCGGACGATCTTGGGCTGGTTCTCGAAGAACCCGAGAGCTTCCTCGACCGACATCTCGAGCACATCCGAGATGTCGTGGCCCTTCCACAGGATCTCCAGCGTCTCCCGGTTGTAGCGCCGGCCTCCGCACACCTCACAGGGCACATACACATCGGGCAGGAAGTGCATCTCGATCTTGATCGTGCCGTCGCCGGCGCATGCCTCGCATCGACCGCCCTTGACGTTGAACGAGAAGCGCCCCGGCTTGTACCCACGCGCCCTCGCCTCGGGCGTCTGGGCGAAGAGAGATCTGATCTGGTCGAAGAGCTTGGTATAGGTGGCCGGGTTGGACCTCGGGGTGCGTCCGATCGGGGACTGATCGATGTCGATCACCTTGTCGATGTGCTCGATCCCCTCGATCTTCTTGTGCCGGCCCGGCACCACCCTGGCCCGATTCACCCGGTTGGCCAGCACCTTCCACAGGATCTCCTCGATCAGGGTCGATTTGCCCGACCCGGACACGCCGGTGACCGCGGTGAACATCCCGAGCGGGAAGGCGACGTCGATCCCCTGAAGGTTGTTCTCGGTGGCGCCACGGATCGTGATCTCCTCTCCGTTTCCCTGCCTCCGGATGAACGGGACCGGGATCTGGCGACGCCCGGCCAGATAGTCCCCGGTGATCGAGTCGGGCTCGGCGGTGATGTTGGCCAGCGTGCCCTCGGCGACGATGTGACCCCCGTGCTCGCCGGCTCCCGGGCCGATGTCGACGATGTGGTCGGCCACCCGGATGGTGTCCTCGTCGTGCTCGACCACGATCAGAGTGTTGCCCAGGTCGCGGAGACGGAGCAGGGTCTCGATCAGACGCTGGTTGTCCCGCTGGTGAAGACCGATGCTTGGCTCGTCGAGGATGTAGAGGACACCGACGAGACCGGAGCCGATCTGGGTGGCGAGTCTGATTCGTTGCGCCTCTCCCCCGGCCAGGGTCGCCGCCGACCGGCTCAGGGACAGATAGTCGAGCCCCACATCGAGGAGGAATTGGATCCTCGCCTTGACCTCCTTGAGCACGCGCTCGGCGATGGCTCGCTCCCGGTCGCTCAGCTTCGAGATCCTCGAAGAACTCCTTGGCCTGGCCGAGAGCGAGATCGGACACCTCGGCAATGTTGCGATCGGCAATCGTGACCGCGAGGGAGATCGGATTGAGCCGGCCGCCGCCGCAGGCCTCACAGGGGACCTCCGCCATGTACTCCTGGTAGTACTCCCGAGCCGACTCACTCTCGGCCGACTCGTGACGACGGTTGAGGAACGGGATGGCACCTTCGAAGGTGGCCTGCCACTGTCGCTTGCGACCGAAGCGGTTGGTGTACTTGATGGTGATCTTGTCCTCACCGGTGCCGTAGAGGATCTTCTGCTGGATGTCTTCGGGCAGGTCCTTCCATGCGGTGTCCATCGAGAAGCCGAACACCTCGCCGAGACCGGTCAGCAGCCGGTGGTAGTAGCGCATTCGGTTCGACGACCACATCGGGATCACGCCCTCACCGAGCGACAAGCCCGGGTCTGCGATCACCAGCTCGGCATCGACCTGATACCTGGTGCCGATACCGGAGCAGACCGTGCACGCCCCGTATGGGCTGTTGAAAGAGAAGTTGCGTGGCTGCAGGTCCTCGAAGGAAAGACCGCATTTCGGACAGGAGAGGTGTTGAGAGAACGTCAGAGTCGCCCCGTCGATGATCTCGATGTCAGCGGTGCCATCGGTGAGGGTGAGCGCCGTCTCCAGTGACTGCGTCAGCCTCTGCTCCATCCCGTCCTTGCGGACCAGACGATCGACCACGACCTCGATGGTGTGTTGGTGATAACGGTCGAGCTTGATCTCCTCGGTCAGCTCCCTGACCTCGCCATCGACCCGGGCCCGGGCAAAACCCTCTTTGGCCAGGTCGGCGAGCAGGCTCTCGTACTCGCCCTTCCGCCCCCTGACCACCGGTGCGAGAACCTGAAACCTGGTGCCCTCGGGCAGCTCCAGGATGCGGTCGACGATCTGCTGGGGGGTCTGACGCTCGACCGGAGTCCCGTCGTTGGGGCAGTGGGCGATGCCGATCCGGGCATAGAGGAGACGCAGGTAGTCGTGCACCTCGGTGACCGTCCCCACGGTCGACCGGGGGTTGCGGGAGGCGGTCTTCTGGTCGATCGAGATCGCCGGAGACAGCCCGTCGATGAAGTCGACGTCGGGCTTGTCCATCTGCCCCAGGAACTGGCGGGCGTAGGCGGACAGCGATTCGACATAGCGGCGCTGCCCCTCGGCATAGATGGTGTCGAAGGCCAGCGACGACTTGCCCGACCCGGAGAGACCGGTGAAGACGATGAGTTGGTTGCGGGGCAGCTCGACCGTGAGGTTCTTCAGGTTGTGCTCACGGGCGCCCCTGATGAGAATCGAGTCGGTGGACACGCTCCGCCCTGGTAGCCGTTGGTTACGCCTTCTAGTTACGACAGTGTAATCCAGATCGACGGCGAACACCTGTTCGTTTCAGGCAGAGTGGAGCAGCCTTCGATCGAGTCCGGTTCGCCCGGTCGGCGAACACGAGCAGTACGAACGAGGTGATCACCGGCGCGATCGCCCGGGTGATGTCGAAGTAGCTCCTCCACACCTGCTCGGTGAGCAGGATGCCAAGGACTGCGAAGGGCAAGAAGGCCCATCCCGACGAGGTCATCGGATACGACGACCCGGCCGGACGAAGACGAACAAGAGAATCATGAGGCCCACTCCGACCACCAGATCCTCGACTCCGCCGCCGATCCAGTAGTTGGTGAGGGCTTGGAAGAATCCGACGAAGGGGAGCCCGATCTCCTGGATCTCGCCGGCTCCCCCATCCGAGCTGATCTGCAATCTCAGATACAGAGCCCATAGGGCGACGGCAGCCGTCGGAACGAACAAGGTCCACAGGGCACGGGCACGGTCACCACGGATCCGCCACCACCACCAAGCGGATCCCGCCGCCACCAGCAGCATCACCTCACGAGACAGAGCCGCCACCACCAACAACCCCACCCCCCACCAGAACCTGTTCTTCGAGAACAAGGCCACGGCACCAAACGCCGCCGCCGCCGCCACTATCCCGGCACCACCGATGTTCAACTCACTGACCAGCCCGATGTTGAGCAGGAAGGCCAGACCCCACCATGAGGACAATCCCATCTCCACGGCGAGCACCGCCACCGCCCAAGTGCCCAAGCCCATCGCAATCACGTTGACCACGAGCAGGCCCCAGACCACCCCCTCCGCTGAGAACAGGCCAAACCCGCCCGCCAGAAGCGGATAGAACATCCTCTGACTCCGATACAACGGACGGTCCAACACCACCGCATTCACCTCAGGCTCCAACACCCAAGGATCATTCCCCTGCACAAAGAAGAACTTGCCGTCGTGACCTTGACCGGACCGAAGAAACACCTCACCGATCCGCTCTTCGGCGTATACGCGAGTCGGGCTGGGCGTCTTCGCCGAACCCCACGAAGATCGTTGCGTCCCAGCCAACCTTGCGAGAGGATCCAGACAACACCAAGGGTCGCGAGGGTCATGGCCACCAGCCCGATCCAGATCGGCTGGCAGGCGCCGGCCTGACGCTGCGCCCTCGACCGAGCTCACTCGATCGTCCTGGACGCCGTACCTCGGGGCGATGACCACGACCATCAGAACGAAAACCGTGATCACGGGGGCAATACCCCGGGTGATGTCGAAGTAGCTCCTCCACACCTGCTGTGTCAGGAGTATCCCCACCACGGTGAATCCTGCGAATGCCCACGAGATGAGGTCGCGGCGGATCACCGCTCGGTATCCGAACAAGAACAGGATCAACAACATGGCGATGCCGATCACCAGATCCTCGATGCTGTCGCCGATCCAGTAGTTGGTGAGGGCTTGGAAGAATCCGACGAAGGGGAGCCCGATCTCCTGGATCTCGCCGGCTCCCCCATCCGAGCTGATCTGCAATCTCAGATACAGGGCCCATAGGGCGACGGCAGCCGTCGGAACGAGACAAGGTCCACAGGGCACGGGCACGGTCACCACGGATCCGCCACCACCACCAAGCGGATCCCGCCGCCACCAGCAGCATCACCTCACGAGACAGAGCCGCCACCACCAACAACCCCACCCCCCACCAGAACCTGTTCTTCGAGAACAAGGCCACGGCACCAAACGCCGCCGCCGCCGCCACGATCCCGGCACCACCGATGTTCAACTCACTGACCAGCCCGATGTTGAGCAGGAAGGCCAGACCCCACCATGAGGACAATCCCATCTCCACGGCGAGCACCGCCACCGCCCAAGTGCCCAAGCCCATCGCAATCACGTTGACCACGAGCAGGCCCCAGACCACCCCCTCCGCTGAGAACAGGCCAAACCCGCCCGCCAGAAGCGGATAGAACATCCTCTGACTCCGATACAACGGACGGTCCAACACCACCGCATTCACCTCAGGCTCCAACACCCAAGGATCATTCCCCTGCACAAAGAAGAAGCGACCGTCGTGACCCAGTTCACCTCGCACAATCACTTCTCCGAGTCGTTCCTCGGCGTAGGCACGGATCTCGGTCGCGTCTTCACCGAAGGCCGCGAAATGAGTCGCATCCCAGTCGACCCGGGCCAGCTCGCTGGAGACGTACACGCAGGCGAGCACAACGGCGACCAGACCGACGACGAGCGGTGTGACACCCTTCGGCGCGTTGTCTCGACGGGACTCTCGGTCATGGAACCCGGGCGACGGCGAGCCAGCTGAGACCAGATGCCGATTCCAGCAGAGTCCAGCCGCTTCGCCAGCGGAACCATGAGATCGAAAGCACGAGCGCTGGCAGGCGAGATCCCACCGCTCCCCAGCCCGTTCTGCAGACGCCAGCCAACGACCCCGAGGCGGTTGAACGGCTCGAGCATCACCAGCTGCAACCCCGCGGCTCGCACCAGGTCCTCCACATCCTCCTTGTCGAAGCGGCGGACATGACCTGCAGCGCGGTCGGTCTCCCCAAATAGCCGAGGATCTGCGGGCACCTGGATCAATACCTTGCCGCCCGACTCGACTGCCGCGGCGACACTTGCCAGAAGGATCTTCGGTTCAGCGGCGCGTTGCAGTCCGTCGAACAGGATGGCCGTGTCGAAATCCATCCGGCTCCGTCGATCGGATCTGAAAATCGTGGAGGCGGACGTCGACGTTCTCGAGATGGCCGAACCTGCGACGCAACGTCTCCACATGGACCGGATCGGTGTCGGTGACGAGCAGCATCTCCCGATCGATCAGGTGAGATGTCGAATGCCCCGGTCCGGCGTTCACCTCGATGACCCGCTGACCGAGATGATCCCCGAATCGCTCCAACGACCATTTGCGAAAGCGGGTGGCGCGGCCCAACGATTGCCTCGTCACCACTGACGTCTCGTCGGTTGCCTTCGTGTCGAGGAATCTGAACTTGAAGATGAGCCAAAGCGCTTCGACACCGTCACGCCACCCGATGTTCTTACCCTCGGCGTACGTCCGTCCGTGATAGCTGATCGGGACCTCGTAGATCCGGGCACCCCATTGCGCCAGCCGGGCGGTCAACTCGGGCTCCAGTCCGAAACGATCCGATGTCAAACGGAGTCGCTTCAGCACGTCGCCCCGGACCGCCTTGTAACAGGTCTCCATGTCGGTCAGGTTCAGGTCGTTCGCCATGTTGGAGAACATTGTCAGGACCCGATTGCCGAGGGCGTGCCAGAAGAAGAGGACCCTCCGCACCTCGCTGGAGGCGAAGCGCGAGCCGTAGACAGCGTCGGCTTTGCCGTCGAGCAGCGGGCGAATGACCTTCGGATATTCCTCCGGGTCATATTCGAGGTCGGCATCCTGGATGATCCCGATGTCCCCGCTCATGTTGTCGATCGCTGTCCGGATGGCCTTCCCTTTGCCCATGTTGACCGGTTGCGCGATGACCCTGATCCTGTCGTCGTGTCGCGGCCAACTCGCGGAGGATCTCGAGAGAGTTGTCACTCGAACAGTCATCGACGCATACCAGTTCGATCTCACAGTCGACCGGCGAGGCGAGGACGCGTTGAACGATGGTCCGCAAGGTGCGGGCCTCGTTGTAGACGGGCATGAGAACGGATAGCTTCGTCACGAGGTCAGGTCTTGAGAATCGGCCGCACTCAGCGGCCTCTTGAGCTTCAGAGGCGCTCGACCAATCTCTCTATCAGATCGGCGCATGCCGCCGCGCTCTGCCCGGGATTGAACACGACTCGTTGGCGCAGTGATGTCAGTTGCCCATCCAGGCTCGGATCGCCCAACATGTTGGTAACGCTATCGCCGACGTCGGACACCTCGGTGGTGGAGACAACTCGGCCAACCCTGGAGCGCATCTCGTCCTCGAAGCCCGGCAGTCCCGCATCCCGCCAATCGGGATTGAAGATCTTGGGTGGCGTATCAATGAAAAGCACCGGTCTCGCAGTGCCCAGTGCGTACTCGAAAGCTGCGCCGGACCAGTCACTGATCATTAGCGCGGATGAGTGGAAAGTGTCTTCGCTCCGCACCGACAGGTCGAACCTCACATCGTCGAGGTCACCAAACCGTCTTTGAAGACCTCTCATCACGTCGGCGCCTTCCGGGTAGAGCGAGTGAAAGAACTGAGGATGAGGGCGAATCGTCACCGAGAATCCGGAGGCCAATAGCGACTCGACGATTACTTCCCCGTGGGCCTCCAACAGATTCTGCCGGCCCCACGAAGGCGCCAGCAACACCTCCGGCGTGGTGCGGCCCACACCGACCCAGTCCGCATGGGCGCGGGCTATTCGATCGAGCTTGTAGTAGCCGATCTCGGCCAGCTCAGCGGGGTTCGCCCCGCCGGCCGCCCTAAGAACCGTCAGCTCGCGGACATGGTGCGGCCCGGTGCAAGCAAAAGCGTCATAGTGGTCGAAAGCCCCGTTCTCGATAGGCCGTATGGACGCTGTTGAGCGAGTGGAAAACGTAGAGAACCTTGGAACGCTCGGGTTTCGGCACATGGAACCTGCCCAGGTCCGGCATAGTCATCACGATCAGAGAACCTGTGATCTGTGACATGAAGCGCTCCAGCTGCTTTTCGATGTACCTGACCTCGAGGCCGACCGGAGCATTCTTAAAGAGAGGATCTTTCACATCCGACGTCACATAGACCACCGGGAGGACTCCCCTCGACAGGAGCTCGACGACGTATCCCTCATACTGAGCGAAGGTGAAGGCGTCCTCGGCATAGAACACCACCGGGCGCATGTGCGGGTCTCGCAAGACGAGTTCCCCGAGCGTCGACGACTCCCGCAGGGCGTGACGAAGACTCAAGGAGCTCCTCGAGGAAGGTTCGAAGCTCGTCTCGGTCGAATCGCCGGGGATTGTTGGCGAGGCGCTGCTGATTGACCGAGTCCACCATCGCTTCGATCTCCTGATGGTTGCTTACGCCCACATTCGAGAGCCGGTTGGGAAAACCGAGATCGCTCACCTTGGCCTGGATCAGGGCTTGAGCCTCACTTGGGTCGTTTGCACCCAGAATGTCGCAAATCCGCTCGATCGCCTCCTTGACCGTGGCCTGGTCGGCGCCGGGAGTGACATTGGCTTCGTCGATCCCCGAGTTGAACACCAACATCGGTCCGAGGGTGAGGGCAGCGGCAAGCCCGTGCGGTACGGCGTGCACGGCAGACAGGTAGTAAGACAAGGCATGGGATGCCGTTGTTTTGGCGGTAGCGATGGCGGCTCCTGCGTCTGTGCTGGCGCGAGCCATGGCTCGACGGGCCCCTCGGTCAGGGGCATGCACGGCCAGGCCGATAGCATCCCACACCTCCCCGAGGGAGACATATGAGGACTGCCTCGATTCGTCGGATGCCGAGACAGCCCATGCGGACTCAACCGCGTGGCATATGACGTCAAGCCCCGAAGTCGCTGTTAGCTCTCGCCCCATCGAGTAAGTCAAAGTTGGATCGACAATGGCATGGTTAGGAGTGAGACTCGCGTGGGCTACCGAGTGTTTTTGGGCGCCCATGTAGTAGACCGCGTACGGAGTGCGTTCTGATCCGGATCCCGCCGTAGTTGGCATCGCGAGCAGATCGACCGCGTGCAGCCAAGGCGGATGACCCTTCGATCGGATTGAGACCCGGATTGGTGATTGCCAAAGCCAGGACTTTGGCCGTGTCCACGACCGCCCCACCTCCAACGGCCACGATGGCGACGGGTCGACTGGATCCGATCGAGGCGAGTCCCCCATTAACCGATGACTCCCCAGGCAGTCGTTCGCTGACTTCATATCGCGTCCAGCGGCGTTGGGCCAGGGCCTCCTTGATCACCTCCGCTGCACCCGACTGCCGGTAAGAGCCACGCCCACTCACGACCAGAATTGGCTCTGAATACTGGCCTAGGAGATCCTTCAGTTGCGACGCAGCGCCCTCGCCGAATATGAGATTGCTCAAGCCTGCATCGAATTTCTCAAGTGTCCCAAACGAGAGCTGAACCGATCTGGCCTGGGAAGGTCGCCGATCGTGCCAACGGAGATTTCGACTTCGATGAACCATGGCCCACCCGAATCGCTGGTCGAACCGAGGGCTGCCTCGAGCTCTTCAAGAGATCTGCATGAGAATGCGGCGTTGTAGCCGCACGCCTTGGCAACTCCCACAGCCTGCACCGCGAGCAGTGCGGTCGGCTGCCCACCCACCGACTCGTGAACCCGATTGTTGAGCAATATGTGTCCGAGATTGTGGGAGCCACGGCCTCCGACCAGGGCCATCACCCCATGATGCATCGCGAGCCATCACCATCCAGACAGACGACAGGGACATCTGCTCGGGCCAGTGCCAGCCCGACCGCCACCGACGCGGCGTGGCCCATCGAACCCACGCCGAGGAAGTCGCGTTCACCGGACTCGCCCCTAGTTTCGCGCAGCGCAGCGAGCTGCACGGGCGGTGTACCCAGTGGTGGCGATATAGCAGGTCCCCTCGGGAAGGCGATCGAGGATGGTCGCCATCGTGTCCATTCGTTGGGGTCGCTCATCGCGTTGAGGATCGGTTATGACCTGGTAGGGGGCGAAGGTGCCCGACGACACCAGTAAGGCCGTCGGTCGCATAGAACGCTCGGCATCTGCCACTGCTTCGGCAATCACATCGGACCAACCCGGCATCTCTCCAGCTAGCGGATATACCGGCACGTCAAGGGTTGCCAGCATCGTCTCGGTGACACGCCCTTGGTGAGCGTGCTGGGGTTCGTCGTGACGGCCGGGTTGGCCCCGCCACCCGATCATCAACACCATGGGGATGCCATAGACCTCCGATGAAGTCAGGGAGATAAGAGGATTGACCGCGTTTCCCAGCCCCGAGTTCTGCATATAGACCAGCCCGGGCCGCCCCGTCGCCAGATAGTGGCCGGCAGCGAGGGCAATTGCCCCACCCTCGTTGTGTGCCACCACATGTTGTGAGGCGTCCACCTGATCGGCGATGCAGGAGTTCAGATCCTTGAGAAGCGAGTCTGGGACACCCGCATAGAACTGGATACCCGCCTGCGTCAGAACACGCAGCGCCTCGACCGGGTCGATCATCTGTTGCCGGGAATGAGTTCAAGGGCCGCGGAGATCGGCAAGGCAGTTTGATCCGCCTCATGAGCCCGGCCATGGCTGAGGATCGACTCGGCCGTCGCCACCATCGCCGGATATGCGGCCCGCAGAAGGTGGTTCGCGTAGATCACCACGTTCGCCCCGTTCTCCGCGAGCTCAGCCTCGGAGACATGGCTGTAGCTGCTAGGCACGACCACGAGCGGGGTCCTTCCACGGAAATGAGCAAGGACCTCGAATAGCGCGCTCGGGGTCTTTGTCCCGGGCGTGGATCAACAGGCCGTCGGCACCACCCTCAAGGTAGACCTCACCGCGCTGAACCGTGTCCTCCACGCCCTTCTCGAGGATCAGCGATTCGATTCGGGCATAGATCTGGAAGTCATCGGTGGCCTCGCGCGGCCTTGCCCCATCGAGATCTTCTCCACGAACGCCACCGGATCGTCTTGGGTCTGCGCGACCTCGGTACCGAACAACGAGTTCCGCTTCGGTCCCACCTTGTCCTCGATCACGACGGCTGAGACTCCGAGTCGCTCCAGTGTCTTGACCTTGAGGGCGAAGTGGTCGGGCATTCCGCCGGTGTCGCCGTCGTAGATGATCGGTTTGGTGGTGACCTCGAGGATCTCCTGGATGGTCGTCATCCGCGACGTCAAGTCGACGTACTCGGTGTCGGGACGCCCCTTAACCGTCGAATCGGTGAGGCTCGACAGCCACATCGCGTCGAAGCTTTCAGATCGGCCAGCGTCATTTTCGATCGAGACGTGCTCGACGATCAGACCCGACAAACCGTTGTGAGCCTCCAGGACCCTGACCAGGGGCTTCACCGCCAGGAGTCGTTTGAGCTGGCGACGTCGGATCTCCGGGGTGGTGCCGATCTCGACCAGCGTCTTTTGCACGCGTGTCGACGAGATACCGGGCGTGTAGGCAGGCTCGATCAATTGGCCGCCCCATGCCTCGAGCGCGTCGATCACAAGTTGTCGGATGGGTGCCTGCACCCCTTCCTTCCAGTCGTCTCCATGCACGACGAAGTCGGGTTTGAGCTCGGTCAGGTTCGGCACGTAGTCGAGCGTGCTCTGCGGCACGACCAGCTCCACGCCCCGGATCTGCTCGACGACTGCTCGTCGCTCGTCGTAAGTCATCAAGGGCACCCTCTTGTATGAGGCGATCGCCTGGTCGGTCAGGAGACCTACGACGACCGACCCTCTACCTCGGGCTTCCTCGATGATGTTGATGTGCCCGGGATGGAGGATGTCGGCGCTCATCGCGCGATGTAGACGAGGGGCCGCTCCAGCGATGCGGCGGCGTCTGCGTGATGCCTGATCCACGGATTGAAGGTTAGAACCATCAACAAGGGAACCACGACACGTCACGATTCATATCAGGTCGAACGAATCATTGCCGATACTGAACTCGAGCCGTGAAGATGGTGGGTCGATGTCCCTTTCAATGACAGAAGTGCAGGTTTCCACGCGCCCCCGAGCCCCTGGTGGTCAGTGGGCCTACATGGTGGTGGGCCGGACTACAGCTTGCTTCCCTGGCGTTCTTCGTGCCCCTGAGCCGCCTCTCGGGCCCACAACGTGCATTGACCAACCCGGTCTCTGCCTTGTTGGTCGGCGCGGCAATCACCGTCGTTGGAATTCTTCTCTTTCTGATCTTCAGCCGGTTCGCGAAGACTGACTGGAGAGCCCTCGCCCTGGCATCGACCTGTCTGATCTTTTTCTGGCAGTGGGGCGCCTGGTCCTCGGGAGGGACCCTCGTCTCCTGGGTGGTTTCGACGGCTCTGCTCGTTGTTGTTCTGATGGCGGTGCGCCGAATCGCAGACCATCGGCTTTTTCGGAGGGCGGTCGCTCATTGCCAGCGTGACTCTGAGTGGCACAGCATTAATGCTCGTTGGGGTCGACGTAGCCAACGCAGCTCCACCGTCATTGCAGGTGGCGGGAATCCCCGAGCTCGGCACTCCGATGCACACCCCGGACGTGGTACTCGTGGTCCTGGACTCGTATGCGCGCGCTGATGTCCTTCAGGACGACTTCTCGTTCGACAACAGCGACTTCCTATCGACCCTCGGGGAATCCGGTTTCGAGGTGGCCGACTCCGCAAACGCGAACTACACCATGACCCACCTGTCGATGCCCTCGCTGCTCAGCATGGGCTATCTCGATAGCCCACGGGGCGAAATCGGGCACTCAGACCTACGTCTGCTGGAGTCAATGACTTCGGGCGCCAACCCCGTGGTCGACTCGTTCCGGAAAGCTGGATATGCCTATGTGCACGGCAGCGCGGACAACTGGCTGAACCATTGCTCTGATGTCGCGGATCTCTGCTTACCCGGCCCAGCCATCGACCAGACCACGTTCGCCCTATTGTCCAGACCCCGGTCGGGCCTCTACTCCATCCAACCTCGGGCGACCCGACCACTGCGCTCAATCGGCAGCGAATTGATCAGTTGCGAAACTGGGACTCGTGGTCGGCCGAGGCAGGAGATCGCCCAACTTTCACCTACCTCCACCTCGGACTGCCTCATCCCCCGCTGTTCCTCGATTCCAAGTGCGAACCACGCGTGCACCACAACCTGGGTGGACAATTGATCAACTTCCTTTCCATGTCTCCGGAGATAGTCGAGCTCCGTAAGAATGCATACATCGACCAAATCGAGTGTGCCAACTCGACGGTCTTGGCATTCCTCGGTCAACTCGAAGGCGACGAGATCGTGGTCATAACGGCAGACCACGGGCCGGACTCGCACGGACTTCTCAACGCTGATCCGGCGACTTGGTCCCAGGAACAGATTCACGAAAGGCTTGCGACGATGACCGCCGTAAAGCTGCCATCGTCGTGCTCCACGCCGCTCGATCCCAACCTGCAGCTCGTGAACGTGTTTCGTGTGGTCTTCAACTGTGTGTACCCGAGTGCCGAGCTTCCCGATGTTGGAGCCCGAGTATCGAGCTTCCAGTTTCGGCGGGCCGATCATCCAGCTGATCGATCCCGACGGGACCGGGTAGGGCATGTCCACTTCGATGACGGTCGCAGTTAGCGACGACACGAACGATTCGACCGAAACCACCGAAGTCGATACTCCGTCAGCTGGCAACACGCTTCTACCGGGCCCTCCGTGGTGGTGGGCAGGGCTCCAATTGTGCGCCTTGGCTTCGTTCGTGCCGCTGAGCCGGCTCACCGGGCCCCAACGCGCTCTTACCGACCAATTCTCGTCTCTGATAGTGGCTGCATTGGTGACCTTGCTGGGAATTGCGCTGTTCCTCGTTCTCGGTCGTAGCGCATCAAAGTGGACTGCCCTCGCTTGGAGCTCAGCATGCCTTGTATTCTTTTGGCAATGGGGAGCCTGGGGATCACAAGGGTGGGCGGTCTCGTGGCTCCTTCCCACCCTGATCCTGCTTTTGGTTGGCATAACACTCAGGCGGATCGCGGAAAGACCGCTGTTTCGTCGAGCAATGTTTGCGATCAGCGTGACCCTCCTTGCGACAATGGCGTTCCTTAACACGGCCGATCGAATCAACGAGCCCTCGACGTCGATCTCGCCTGTTCGCGGCACCACAACTGGGCCTCCCTGTGCGGACACCGGACATTGTCTTCGTCGTGCTGGATGCGTATCCGCGACAAGACACGTTGTTGGAGGAGTACGGGTACGACAACGAATCGTTCATAGGAGGTCTCGAGGAGGCCGGATTCGAGGTCGCCGACTCCGCAAATGCCAATTACACGGCGACCCACACGTCAATGGCATCGATCCTCAACATGGATTACCTCAACTTTTCGGACGGCACCATCGACAACTCCGACCTGGAGATGCTTGCGTCTGTGGTTTCCGGCGATAACCCAGTAGTGCGGCGGCTGAAGGCGGACGGCTACGAGTACATCCACGGTGCTGCGGACAACTGGCTGAACCGATGTTCTGAATTTGCCGACCTCTGCCTGAGCGGACCCAGGATCGATCAAACCGCTTTTGCGCTCCTGACTCGAACGCCCGTGGGTCCCTTCCTTTATCCAGGTGTGGGTGACCCGTCGACTTCGCTCAACCTGGAACGGATCGATCAGCTAGAAGCCTGGGATACCGTGTCAGCGCCTGTGGGAAGCGGGCCGAGCTTCACATATCTGCATCTAGCTATCCCCCATCCGCCACTGTTCCTCGACGCCAACTGCCGGCCACGGATCCAACCCAATCTCGGCGGCCAGGCGATGCGTGGCGATACGACATCAGCAGGTGTCGTTGACCTCCGTAAAGAGGCCTACGTGGACCAGATTGCCTGTGCCAACTCGGCCGTGATGAGCCTCATGGATCACGTCGACGACGATGACATCATCGTGGTGGCTTCTGACCACGGGCCTGACTCCTTCGGGTCTCTTGCTCCGGATCCGCGGATCTGGGCACAGGAGCAGCCGCGAGAGCGGTTCGGGGACGCTCGCCGCGATTCGGTTTCCCCAAGGCTGCGAGAACCCCAACGACGAGAACATCCAAGCTGTCAACATCTTCCGGATCGTTCTGCAGTGCGTCTACGAAACGGATGCCTTACCTCTGTTGGAGCCCAGGTACAGCACCTCGAACCTACAGGGACCTTTGCTCCCGATCATCGACCCGGATGGCGCCAACCTATGAGCATCGCCGAGCCGAGGGCAAGGCCATCGGATGTCGTCTCCGCCAAAGAGACGCTCGAGATCAGATCAGCCAGGTCGACGGCAGATTCGATCGGTCCCGCGTGGATCTGGGTCTTGCTCCAGCTGTGCGCTTTGTCGTTCCACATTCCCCTTGCCGTGATCAGTGGGCCACAGCAGGCAATGATCGGGGTTGGCAGCGCCACCATTGTTGGATTTGCCGTTGCCTTCGCTTCTTTCGTCGTGTACCTCGTGGCGAGAAAACTGGCCCGGTCGGGATGGAAGGCACTGGCCTGGACCTCCGTTGCCGTCCTATTTTTCTGGCACTGGGGTGGTTTGTCAGGAATTGGGCCAGTGCCCGACTGGCTGGCCTCAATCTCGCTCTTCGCCCTGTGTCTCGCCGCGGTGACGCGCTATGCGGACCGTCGCCTGTTCCGTGTGGTTGTGTTCGCCGTGGGCGTCACGCTGTCTGGCACCCTCCTGCTCATGATGGCCCACTCGCGGCTCACCACTCCGGATCCGATCGTGAGCACACATCAAGACGTCCCGGTAGGAGAGATGTCGCAAACCCCCGACATCGTGTTCGTCGTCCTCGATGCCTATGCCCGAAATGACGTTCTGCAGACCGTTTACGGGTACGACAACGCCGACTTCCTCAGCTATCTCGCCGATGAGGGTTTCACAGTTCCAGATTCCGCGAACGCCAACTACGGATCAACCCATTTCTCGATCACATCGATGCTCGAGATGGAGTATCTGGCCCAGCCAGGGTCCGAGATCTCGAATTCGGATCTCGACATGCTCACTGATGCCATCTCAGGCGACAACGAGTTCGTCGAACTCCTCAAGTCGAACGGGTACACCTACATCCATGGCGATACCGATCATTGGTTGAACACGTGCGGGTCGGCGGTGGATCGCTGTGAGCCGGGACCAGTCATCGATGTCACGGGTGACGCCTTGTTGGCGGGGACGGCCGTGGGCCCGTTTCTCTATCCGGGGTCCGGCGATCCCACAACTGCCCTGAACTTGGCCAGACTCGAGCAACTCAGCAACTGGGATGAGTTCCAGGGCGACATCGAAGAGCCCACCTTCACGTTCCTGCATCTCGTCCTCCCCCACCCACCGCTGCACCTCGACGCGACATGTCAGCCACATCCGACCCCCCTACTGGACGGGCGAAACGTCAGTCGTGGCGAATACTCGGACTCAGAGCTGGCTATCAGGCGCCAGGCCTACGTCGCACAGATCGAATGCGCAAACCGGGCGATCGAGCAGTTGATACCGGATCTCGACCCCGAGGCGGCGGTCGTGATCACTGCCGACCACGGACCTGACTCATTCCAGCCTTTGTCGCCTCTGTCTGAGCCGCGGCCGGAACAGATTTTGGAGCGATTTTCCATTTTCAGCGCTATTCGCTTTCCGGCCCACTGTCAGCAGCCATCTGAAGATCACCAACTCGTGAACACCTTCAGAATGCTGATCGGATGTCTCACCGAATCACCAATGGACCTCCTGGACAAGAGGTATTTCATCGCCACTTACGGTGGTCCGGTGGAAGAGCTAAAGGATCCCGACATCGCTGCCGACTCTCTATCGACACTCACGAAGGAACAATGATGACCCGACTCGTTTTCGCATATCTAGACCCGGTAACCGGGAGCGCCCTATTCCAGATTCTCCTGGGAGCCGCCGCCGTAGCCGGTCTGGGTTACCAGTACATCCGAAAGGCCGTCAATACCGCATGGGCGAAGATCCGTGGCACCGAGGCACAGCCTCAGGAGACCTCCGCCGAGCTCTGATGTTCTCGCGCTGCGAGGGTCCACGGTGAGCCATGTGACCCTCTGGGCACGCTCAGATTCTCGTTCTTTGGAATCAGGATCGCGGGGGGCACTGTGACCGGCTACACGATCCCCGAGGCATGACGAAATAAAGTCCAGACTTCGGCTGACCAGTGACCGAAGGCTCGACCGGAAACCGCCGCCCTCGGTTGGACACCGACGTGAACGTCATGGACTCCTCTCTGTCGGCTGTCCAACGAGCTCAGTTCCGGTGAAGATCAGACAGCCACGCATCCTTCGTGTTGCCTGTCGCCGCCGACGTTTCGTCGACTCTGCCTATCTGCAGCATCCGCGCTCGCAGTCTTCCCTGCATGATCGGGCGCTCCACCAGGATCCAGGAGCACCAGGCGACTGCGACGGCGATCACGGCAGCACATAGGCGCAGGATCGCCGTCTCGCTGAGCCCGGGAAGCCGCATGAGTGGCAAATGCCACAGATAGAGGGCATAGGAGATGGTCCCGAACCACCCCAGGACATTCGATCGTAGGTAGGTATGTTCACCTTTGAGCACGCCAAGGATGGCAATTGCCGACAAGAGGGCCAGAGACCGGAGGTAGCCACACCGCAGAACCACCCTCGGTCGGGACCATGCTGAGGAGCAGCAGCGAGCAAATCGCGACTGTTGCGCTGGAACGAGGCAATGACGGGAGTCGATCCCGCGCCTCCAGGACGGCGATAAGGCATCCAAACCCGGCAGCGTAGGCATTCGCGTCAGATGAGATCAACGCCCACGTCGGATTCATCACCCCCATCGCCAGCCGCCAGGTCAGGAGGAGGCTCACCCCTATCACGAGTGGGCGCACCCTACGAACTGCGCCGGCCAGAATGAGCAACGGCCAGAGCAGATAGAAATGCTCCTCGACCGCAAGGCTCCAGGTATGGGCATGGGCATACATCTCACCGCCCGCCAACTGCACGTAGTTGGCGACGTACAAGGCGGGGGGCCAGGTCATCTCCCACACGGGAAGTGCCAGCTGCCTCCACCACACCAGGAGGGCGAGCCCCGTCAGGTAAACGAACAGCGCGGGCAGTAGTCGCAGAGCTCGCCGCCATTCAGAAGGCACCGAGTCGTATCGATCCCGTCCGGTCGTGCTCGTCGACAAGGAGGCGCGTTATCAGGTACCCCGGACAGGACCAGAGAAGAAGAGCGTGACTCCAACCCTGCCACCCGAGTCCATCACCCCGATCCCGGCGTGCGAGACAACGACGAGGATCACCGCCATGCCACGGACCCCATCGAGACCCGGGATTCGTTCGCGGGTCCTCGGCTCCAGACCTTGAGCAGCCCTGCTCAACCGCACTCCAAGTGCTCGTCGACTGCGGCCGAGCACGCTCCCAAGAGCTGCAACCTGGCTTCTCCGTTGACTGTCGCAGCTCTCGTCCTGGCCTCCGCGTTTGATTGGAGCACCAAAGGCGAGCCGATCGACCGGTGTTCAACGCCGCCGACAGCCGAGACAAGGTGACAGAAGAGCTCCTCGCGCCTTCTGCTTGCCTTTCCCCCCACTGGTGTGCGCTCCGCTACCTAACGCAGCGAACTCGAGGTCACCCTGCTTCGGCCACCTCGCGTAACTCGCGTCTGAGCTCGTTGACCTCGTCGCGAAGACGCGCGGCATATTCGAATCTGCAGTTCCTTGGCAGCCTCATGCATCTCGTCCTCCAGACTCATGATGAGCCTGGTCAGGTCGTCACCCTCGAGATCGATCGGCCTCCGCGGCTCGACCTCCCGCCTTCTTCTATCGCCCTTCGGGGCCTCCGACTGAACCAATTCGAGTATGTCGGACACTCGTTTTCTCACCGTCTGCGGGTCGATTCCGTGCTCCGTGTTCCACTCCGTCTGCGCCCGGCGCCGGCGGTTGGTCTCGTTGATCGCCCGCTTCATCGATTCGGTCACGTTGTCGGCGTACATGACCACCTGACCGTCGACATTTCGAGCCGCCCGACCGATGATCTGGATCAGTGAGGTCTCCGAGCGGAGAAAGCCCTCCTTGTCGGCGTCGAGGATCGCAACCAGCGACACCTCGGGCAGGTCGAGACCCTCGCGAAGGAGGTTGATCCCGACCAGGACGTCGAAATCGCCGAGTCGAAGCTCACGCATGATCTGCACCCGCTCCAGAGTGTCGATCTCGGAGTGCATGTACCGAGCCCGGACTCCCATCTCCAGCAGGTAGTCGGTCAGGTCCTCGGCCATCTTCTTGGTGAGAGTGGTCACCAGCACCCTCTGCTCCCGGAGGGCACGCTCTCTGATCTCATGGAGCAGGTCGTCGATCTGGCCCTTCGTGGGACGAATCATCACTTCGGGGTCGATGAGACCGGTGGGACGGATGATCTGCTCGACCACCTGGGTCGAGTGGGAGATCTCGAAGTTCGACGGCGTCGCGGAGAGGAACACGACCTGATTTGCCTTCTCCAGCCACTCGTCGAAGCGAAGCGGACGATTGTCCTTGGCCGAAGGGAGGCGGAAACCATGCTCGACCAGGACCTCCTTCCGGGAGTGATCACCCTCGTACTGTCCGCCGATCTGGGGCACGGTCACATGCGACTCGTCGATGATCGTGAGGTAGTTCTTGGGGAAGTAGTCGAGGAGGGTGTAGGGCGCCTCCCCTGCGGCACGCCCGTCGAGGTGACGTGAGTAGTTCTCGATCCCCGAGCAGAACCCGACCTCACGCATCATCTCCAGGTCGTAGTTGGTCCGCATCCGGAGACGCTGCGCCTCCAGCATCTTGCCGTTGCCCTCCAGTTCGGCGAGACGATTCTTGAGCTCCGCCTCGATCGTGGTGATCGCCTTCAGCATGCGTTCCCGCTCGGTGACGTAGTGAGTGGCGGGGAAGACGAACAACTCGGACAGCTCCTCGACCACCTCACCGGTCACCGGATTCAGCCTGATGATGCGCTCCACCTCGTCGCCCCAGAATTGCACCCTGACGATGGTCTCCTCGTATGAAGGGAACACCTCGAGCGTGTCGCCCTTCACCCGGAACTTGCCGCGGATCAGGTTGACCTCGTTGCGCTCGTATTGGATGTTGACCAGACGCTGAATCGCATCCTTCATGGGGTACTCGACCCCCTGGACCAGTCGGAGGAGCTGGCCCATGTACTGCTCCGGTGAGCCCAGGCCGTAGATGGCCGAGACCGAGGCCACGATGATGACGTCGTCCCGGACCAGCAGACCTGCCGTCGCCGAGTGACGGAGGCGGTCGATCTCGTCGTTGATCGTGGCGTCCTTCTCGATGTAGGTGTCGGTCTGGGGCAGATAGGCCTCGGGCTGGTAGTAGTCGTAGTAGGAGACGAAGTACTCCACCCGGTTGTGGGGGAAGAACTGACGGAACTCGTTGGCGAGCTGGGCTGCCAGCGCCTTGTTGGGCGCCAGAACCAGCGTCGGTTTCTGCACCTGCTCGATCGTCCAGGCGATGGTGGCCGACTTACCGGATCCGGTGATCCCGAGGAGGGTCTGGTATCGGTCGCCCCTGTCTATCCCCTCGGCCAGGGCTGCAATCGCCTCTGGCTGGTCACCGGCCGGGGCGAAGTCGGACACGATCTTGAAATCGGGCACGGTCGGAGGCTACCGGTGACCTGGGACAAGATCCGTCCGCTAACGCCCGGTTTTTCTCAAGTTGGGCACACAATCAGCCGTTCTACTTGACAAGCTGGAGAGATCGAGAAACAGGAACCGTGGTCGAGACCAAACCCCGCGCCCGGGCACAGGAGCGCTTAACTGACCGGACGCCGGATGTGGCGACTAGCCGCCGTCAATGGCCGGCGATTGCCGTGATCTTCTCTGCCGCGCTCTATCGGTCGATCGAGTTCTGGACGGTCAACGCATCGGAACTTTCTTCGCCGTGGAAGATCCTCATCGTGGGTCTTGGCCTCGGTGCCGTCGGCGTGGCGGTCCTTCTCCTATTGACTCGTCGGAGCACAGGTACGATGCCTGTCGCCCTAGCAGTCGGAGGGCTCATCTTTCTCCTCATGTCGTGGCAGAAGATGGACAGCCTCATTGGGATCGGTATCGCCGTAGCCCTGGTCGTGTTCGGCTGGGTCGGGCGAAAGGCCAAGGCACCTCTGTTGTTCAAGGTACTGGCCACTTCAATGATCGTCGCCCTGGGTTTGGTCCCCTTGCTTCAACTCATCACGGCGCACTTAGCGGACGCTGAGCCATACTCATTGGTCGAACTGGCCCAACCGGTGAGCGCTGCTCCCTCGGGTGCTGTGGAGGATGTGGTCGTCGTCATCGTGGACACCTACCCGAACCTGCGTCTCGCCGAGAGTTGGTTTGGACACGATCCCGCCCCGTTGGTATCGGGCCTGACGGCCAATGGGCTCACTGTCGAGACCGACGCATGGAGCCGGCACACGTTCACCGCGCTGTCGGTCTCCAGCATCCTCCAGATGCACAGCGTTATCGAGGCGGGGCCAACCAAGGGTTGGGGAAATCGGTCTTCCCTGTTCCGCATACTGCGAGGCGAGAATTTTGTTTCCGGGTCTCTCCAATCAGCTGGATTCGAGTACACCCACATCGCGTCCGGATGGGATGGGACGACTTGCGGGCCGACGGTGGATCGATGTGTCGACTCCCCTTGGCACGATGAGCAATTGACCCGACTCCTTGCCCCGACCGTGTTGCACGACTGGGCCGAGCGACGTCACCATTTTCTCACGGGCACTTTCAACACAGCTAAGTCTTTGCAGCAGGTGTTGGAAGAGGTGGGCGACAACGATTCGCACGATTATGTCTTCGCTCATTTCCTCTTCCCACACGATCCACTGATGGTGGATGCGAAATGCGAGCCGGTCGGAGACGGCCCGTCGATCTTCGAGGACAGGGCGTCCCGTATGGCCGCCACCTCGGCTCAGATGAGCTGCGTGGACCGCTTACTCATCGAAACCACTGCCAATCTGGACGATGACACCGCAATCCTCGTCACAGGCGACCACGGAACCGCCACCGGCGAGCAAGTCGCCGACACACCAGACCTATGGTCGGACTCCGACATCGCGAGCGTTTTGGTGTCATGCTCTCCTACAAGATCCCGGACGAGTGCGGGGCTCCGACATTGCCCGATCCGATCAACGCCATCAGCGCAATCATGTCTTCCGCGCTTGGTCAGGAATTCGTACCAGCGGCGCCGACCTACCTGATCGGCGCTGAAGATCCTGAGGCCGTCGCACCCGATCGGATGGCACGAATCCAAGACCTCGTTTCCAGGGGAAGCCTGCCTGTCAGCGAAGGCTGATCCGCGTGTGTCAACCGACCAAGTAGCGACAGAGGCTGGCGACTGTCTCGTCGAGGACAGCCCTCGGCCCATGATTGGGCACCACCAGGTCGGCGGCCGCGAGCCACTCTGCCCTGCTGGGTTGAGACGCCATTCGACGTCGGACATCTGCTTCGTCCATGCCCCGCTGCACGGCCCGGACGCAGACGTGTCTCGTCGTCGGCATCCACCAAGATCATCGGCCAGCCCATCGAGGTCTCGAGCAACGGCATCTCGACGACTGCCACACCAGAAAATCCCTTCAAATCGGCCTCGATTCGGCCGAAGATCAAGGGATGAGTGATCGCCTCGAGCACCTTCGAGCTCTCTCGGGTCGTCGAAAACGATCCGGGCCAGCGCCTGGCGGTCTATCTGGCCTTCGAGGACGACGTCCGGCCATCGCTCGGCGACCGGGGCGAAGCCTTCGCCGGCCAGAACGAGGTGACCCACCGCGTCCGCGTCGACGGTGTGAATGCCCCGCTCCGCCAGTAGCCGGCGAACCTCACTCTTACCGGATCCGATCCCGCCCGTGATCAGCCAGCGCCCGTCCGAGGAACTCATCACCGCCGACGGTAGCCTTGCCCCTATGACGGTCTCCGTCCCGGCCCCCTGGGAATTCCGCCTCCATCGGAGTGTCACCATCGGGCAATTCGTCGTCCTGATCTACGCCGTAGTGTTCGATCTGATCTCCGCGGTCGGCTCTCCGGACGGTGCCTCTCTCCTGGCGATGGCCCTCGGAACGATCTACGTGATCGGCACCGCAGCCGTTCCCGAGAGCTGGTATCGCCGGCGCTTTGGAGCCGAGGCCATCACCCTGATCGGCGCTTTCCTCACCATCACCGCCATCACCCTGACCGGAGGGCCAAACAGCCCCTACATCCTGCTGTCGATGGGACCGCCGATCCTTGCCACGATCTACGGCGGTCTTCGCACCGGGTTGATGACTGGATTCCTCTCGGTGGCGCTCCTGTTCTCTGGTGACCATCTCACAAGGAGACTCCGCCGACCAGCGATCCTGATGCATTGCCCGTCATCGGCCTATACGTGGCCTTTGTCCTGCTGGTGACAGTGATTAGGCGTCTCCTGGAAGATGCCCATCGTCAGGCCGGCGAGCTGGCGGAGGCAACGGAATCGGCCACGCAGAAGCTGGAGAACCTGGAGGAGATCCACGGTGTCCTGATCCGCCTATCGGAGGACATCTCCGCCGGGCGTCTCAACGCCGTCGAGGTGGCGGCCGACACGCTGGAGGCGATCCTCGCTCGAATCCCGGGGTCTTCCGGGCGACTGGTGCTCGACGACGAGGAGGGCCCGGTGGTCCTCGCCTCCCGGGGGGTCCCTCCCGAGAGCCCTCACCCCTATCAGGTCCCGTTGTCGACCGCCGACGCGTCCGTGGGCAGTCTGGAGCTCCTCACGCCGCAATCACTCTCGAGACCCGATCTGATCGACATCGAGGCGTTCGTTCAGCCCGTCAGCATCGCTTTCGCCAACCTCCAGCTGCTCCAGAACATCGTCGGTTCGGCAGTGGCCGAGGAGCGGATTCGTCTCGCACGGGAGATGCACGACGACATCGGCCCTTCGCTCGCTTCGCTGGGACTGGCGCTGGACATGGCCGCGATGCAGCAGGCGGAGCACGCCGAGCTGTCCGCCGACCTCAAGGTCTTGCGCACCAACGTGACCAAACTGGTCGAGGATGTCCGTGCCTCCGTTGCCGATTTGCGCACCGCTCCCGGTCCGACGCTCACCGCTCGACTCCTCCAGTCGACGTCGGGCTTGAACGGTGCCCCCCAGGTCGTCGTCGACCTCGAAGAGAGACGGCCCCCACGGCCCGCGGTCATCGCCGATCTCACCTCGATCATCACCGAGGCCACCAGAAACGCCCACAATCACTCAGGGGGATCGCAAATACTGGTGTCGGGGAGGATCGATCGCTCCTTCGGTGTCTGCTCTGTGATCGACGACGGAACCGGATTCGACCCGACCTACGAGCCCGATGGCCATTTCGGCCTAACTGGCATGCGGGAACGTGCCGACAAGATAGGGGCGAAGATCAGCTTTCAACCAACTCCCGGAGGAGGAACAACCGTGACTGTGGAATGGGGCAACCGATGATTCGTGTAATGATCGCCGACGATCATCAACTGTTCGCCGAGGGGCTGAGCCAGGCGCTCAACATCCTTCCCGATACCCGGGTAGTTGGCGTCGTGGAGTCGGGACCGGCCCTCGAGGAAGCCCTGCTGAACCAGCCCGCCGAGGTTTCCATCGTGGACATCGAGATGCCTGGTGGGGACGGGATCGACACCATCTCCGAGCTGGGGAGACGGACCAGTGCCATCGTCGTGTCGATGCACGCTTCGGAGGAACAGAAGGAGCGCGCCCAGAACGCCGGTGCCAAAGGGTTCTTCTCCAAGGGAGTGCCGTTGGTGACCCTTGCCGCCGCAATAAGGGCGGTGGCCGATGGTCAAGACCTGATCTCATTGGATGACACCGAGCGGGATGAGCTCCTGGAGACCTATGGGCAGGCCCGTCTCGACCCTGGAGCGGCTTCCCTCACAGAGCGGGAAAAGGAGATCCTTCGACTGCTCGCCGTCGGAGTATCAGCGACAGACGAGTTGGCCGACCGTCTCTACATCTCCCAGAAGACGGTCAAGAACCACCTCGCATCGATCTTTCAGAAACTTGCAGTCAGCGATCGCACCCAGGCCGCCATCGAGGCGATACGTCTGGGCATCGCCCGACCCAGCTAACCGATGACACATCAAGCGAACAGTCATATGAGCCTTGAGGCCCATGAGCACTTTCCGTCGTCGGCCCTACGCTGATGCGGGTGAGCAAGGGAGAAGAAATGTACGCCAGGTTGATGAGGTTTCTCAGCAACGAGAAGGGTGCTTCTCTTGTTGAGTACTCACTCCTCGTCCTCCTCATTGCCATTGCGGCTCTGGCCGCCGTGGCCTACTTCGGGGATGAGCTCAGCAGCACATACTCCGACATCAGTTCGAATCTGGTGGACGCGGGGTCGTAAACGATAGTTCCTGGGACCCATTGGTCCCGGGAGTAGGTAGGGCTACCTTGCCCGATTGCAAGCCAAGGCAACTAACCCAAGGAGGGGTTCCATGTTTGCTCTGTGGACCAAATTGACGAGCTGGATTCAGGAAGAGAAGGGCGCCTCGATGGTTGAGTATGCCCTCCTCGTCGTCCTGATCGCCATCGTCGCTCTCGTCGCCGTGCGTCTCGCCGGTAGAGAGGTCTCTTCGACCTTCAGCGAGATCGGCTCCGGCCTCGGCTAAGAGTCAACGACTCGACGAGAAAGGGCCCGCACTTGCGGGCCCTTTCTTTATTTCCGCTCAGGTTTTTGACGGAATCGCACCGATATATCACTTGCAAGTCAGTACCGCAGACCCAAGGAGGGGCTTCATGCTTGCTTTGTGGACCAAGGTAGTGAGCTGGATGCAGGAAGAGAAGGGTGCCTCGATGGTTGAGTATGCCCTCCTCGTTGTCCTGATCGCCATTGTCGCTCTCGTCGCCGTGCGTCTCGCCGGTAGAGAGGTCTCTTCGACCTTCAGCGAGATCGGCTCCGGCCTCACCCTGAGCACAGCTCAGATCAACGAAGAAAGGACCCGCCTGGCGGGTCCTTCTTCTATTTCAGCGCCATGGGCCGATCGACTCATTGCCCGGTCCAGTGATCTGCCCGTACGGTCCTCCAGAAGACACGACCAACGACCAGGGAGGCATCGTGTCACGGTTATGGGTCAAGACATTCAGCTGGATTGCCGAGGAGAAGGGCGCCTCGATGGTGGAATACGCCCTTCTCGTAGTCCTGATCGCCATCGTCGCCATCCTGGCGATAAGGCTCGCCGGCAACCAGGTGTCATCGGCGTTCAGCGAGATCGGCTCCGGCCTGCAGTAGGCCCGGATCAGGGCCGCATGACGACATACACACCGTCTTCATAGGTAGTCGTCCAGCCCGCCGACGCCAGCTCGCCGAGCAGCTCCTCGTCGGCCTTGAGCAGAACCTGCTCGATCCCATCACGTTCGAACACGGGCTCCCAATCTCGCTCGAGGTCTCGCACCTCGACGTACTCGAGCATCCGGTCTCCGTAGAGCTCGGCCCGGTCGTCGATGTAGACCAGACGTTCCGGGCCCTCGGACCAGATCAGGTAGCCGCCTGCACTGTCGTCGTGGAAGGTCGGCACATCGGCCAACTCCTTCGCCGCGGCGACCGGGAATCGCTCATCGTCGATGGAGCCATCCGACGATGATGAACCACGGGATGACGAGGACGACCAGACCGAATACCGACGGCGGCAGTCATCGAGAACCGCTGCCGGGCTCCGACGGCGAGACCGGCCAATGCCGTGCCCATGAGGGGGACCAGTGCGATCCAGGCCGGCGGGACGGCTCTGGTGGCGCTGAGGGCAAGCAGCAAGAAGGGCACCAGGATGATGAGGTGCTTCGGTGTCACCTTTCCCCGGAAGGCACCGATGACGATCAGTCCGATCCCGATCAGGAACGGAGCGAAGACGACTGAGAGTCAGCTCCGGGCGTCTCCACTCCGAGAGCAGGGCGAGGGCAGGCCCCGCTTCCGAGAAGTCGAACAGGAACTCGAGAACCCCGAGACCATGGGCGGTGAGGAATGTGCTCAAGCCGGCCACGATCGCAGTGGGGAGCGCCTTCCAGTCTCTCTCCATGATGATGGTGAGGCCAACGTATGCCAGTCCGATGGCAAAGCTCCCGTGGACCGAGGCCCAGATCCAGAACAGGAACGGGAGCGTCCACCGTGTCGCCGGGCGATCCCAGGCCACGACCACCAGGGCGAATAGGGCGAAGGAGAACAACACCGGCCTCGGCACCAGGAACGAGATCATGAGCAGCGTGGTGAGAGCGACGATTATCGCCGTCGACCACTCGCTCCTCGACCGTCGGTACGACACGATGCCGATGCCGAGAAAGGTGATCGAGCTGAGGAGAAGCATCATCGGTGGCACGAAGCCAAGACCCCAGTTCGACTCCCCCCAGCCGTAGAGCAGCTCGGCGAGCCAGCTCTGCGTGAGCCACCGCTCCCCCAGCATCGTGAATGAGAAGGGGTCGGCGACCAGGACCTCACCCGCATTCGCCTGGAGCTCGCCGGCCCTGATGTGCCACAGGAACGAGTTGTCCCGGATCGGTGCCCAGGCGTCGATCACCAGTGCCACCAATGGCACCAGGAGGACGAGATGGGCCAGGGAGAAGCGCCGCTGGGACGGCCCCGGCGACGCCGGGGTCATCAGGTCGAGGAGAAGGCGCCGGCGATCGAGATCGCGGCCGGACCCAGGAGCACGATGAACAACGCCGGGAAGATGCAGAACACCAAGGGGAACACCAGCTTGACCGGTGCGGCAAATGCCTTCTCCTGGGCCCGCTGACGCCGCTTGACCCGCATCTCGTCGGCCTGGACCCTGAGCACCCTTGCGATGGTCACACCGAAGGCCTCAGCCTGGATCATCGCCAGGATGAAGGAACGAAGCTCGTCGAGGTCGGTCCGGTCCATGAGGTGTCGCATCGCATCGCGACGGCTGACGCCGACCCGAGTCTCCTGGAGCATCCGGAAGAACTCCTCCGAGAGCGGGCCCGGAACCGTCGCCACGACACGGGACAGCGCCGAGTCGAACCCGAGACCGGCCTCCACCGAGATCACCAGGAGGTCGAGAACGTCGGGAAGGGCCCTGAGCATGCTCTTTGTTCGATCGTCGATCTTGCGCTGCAGCCAGGCGTCGGGCCCGAAGAATCCGAGCACGATCGGCAGGGCGAAGAGGACGATGCGCTGCAGGCTGTCACTTCCGTAATCGATCAGGAAGAAGCCTGCGAACAGACCGGCGATGGTCGTCAGCAGCTTGATGACGATGAAGGAGGGGGCGTCGAGGTTGCCCGGATTTCCGGCGAGCACGATCTTGTGCTGTTTCTTCTCCAGGTACCCGACCGGGGTGAAGCGGCGGAGGAAACCCGAGATCTTGAGCACGATCGGCCCGATGGTCCGCTGAGCCAGCGGCTTGGCCAGCTCGTCGTCGCGTACCGTCCCGGCCGTGGCACGCCCGTAAACGGCGAGTCTGTTGGTTCATGTCCTCGCGTGCCCGGGTCACCCCGAGACCGACCCAAACGATGACGAAAAAGACCAGCGCCGAGACCGTGACCACGGCAAGCAACTGACCGTCTAGTGCTGTGATGTTCATACTTCGATGTTCACAATCTTTCGGAGCCAGAAAATTCCACCGGCCATGAGGACGAGCCCAGCGACGATGGCGACTCTTCCCAGATGTCGCATCGAGCAAGGGCTGCAGGTATTCGCGGTTGTTGAACCAGAGGAAGCCGGCCAGGGCGAAAGGCAGGGAGCCGAGCACGATGGCCGAGATGCGGCCTTCTGCGGTCAGCGCCTTGATCTCGCCCTTGAGCCGGTTGCGGGCCATCATGGTGTCCGCAACGGTCTGCAACACCTCGGCCAGGTTGCCGCCGACCTCACGCTGGATCTCGATGGCCATGGTGGCCCACTCGAAGTCCTTGGAGCTGGTCCGCACGACGATTCCGTCGAGTGCCTCCGGCACCGACCGCCCCAGCCGGGCCTCGACGACTGCTCGGCTGAACTCACGTGCAGTCGGGTCCGGGGCCTCAGAGGCCACCGCCTCGATGGCCTGGAGCAGGGAGTAGCCGGCCCGCAATGACGTGGAGAGGAGGGTCAGAGTGTCCGGCAACTGCTTTTCGAACCTCTTCCGCTCCCGACCGCCGGCGTACCTCATCATGCATCACGAAGAACAGGACGAGCACGCCGAATGTGATCAGCCCGGCCAGAGGGCGAGCTGAAGATGGCCAAGAAGACGCCACCAACCGCAGAGAGCCCGAACATGGCGAGGATGGCCTCTCCGGGTGACATCGGGATGTTGGCCTGCTCCAGGGCGGCGTTGACCCCGGAGAGCAACCCGCGCTTTCGAACTTCCTCCTCGGCGGCCTGGCTGAACCGGTTGAGGACGGGGATCCTCTGCAGGAAAGGCTTCTTCTCTGTCTCGCCTGTGCGGGAACGTCGGCCGTAGGCCTGGAGACGCTTGGCGAAGCGCCCGCCGCCCTGATCGTCGTCACGCCCGAACAGGATGACGATGAAGAGAAAGGCGGTGAGGCCGATCCCAGCTGCAGCGATCAGCGCCAGGTTGGTGATGCTCATCGGAGAGTTGCTCTCGACGACGCTGCCAGTGATCGGCACCGGGATCGTGGTCGTCGTGGGGGCAACTGTCGTGGTCGTGGCATAGCCGGACACCGGAACCGCGACCGTCGAAGTCAAGCCGCCCGGATAGCTGACGGCGAACTCGGCTTCCCCGGGTGCCGCCACCGGTGAAACGAACCGGGCGACCAGCGTGTTGCTGATCTCGCGGCCGATCTGGCTGTAGAGCCCTGACAACTGTGCAGGATCGGGCGTCGAGAGGAAGAGACCACCACCGGCGGCGGCAACGGCTGCGACCGCATCGGGGTTGAAATCGGGCGATTCGAGGGCCACACCGAAGACGCGGGCGTCGCCGGCCTCGACGGCTGCGATCGCCTCCTCCGGAGTGGCGGTCGAGATGGTGTCTTCGCCATCGCTGAGCACGATCATGTTGTTGAGCTGGTTCTCGGCGACGCCTTCGAAGAGCGACATCCCGAGAATCACCCCATCGTTGAACGCGGTCTCGCCATCGGCGACAAGAGCGTTGATCTTCTCGTGGAGGACATCGACGTTCGCGGTGAAACCGGTCTGGACAACGGCGGTGTCGGCGAAGCTGACGATCGCGATCGTGTCCTCAGGTCGCTTCTGGTCGATGAAACTGTTGGCCGCGGACTTGGCGGCATCCATCGGCGCACCAAGCATCGAGCCCGAGGTGTCGATGACCAGAACCACACCCACTGGAACGCTCGTCTCGCCGAGCGGCGCCACTTCGAGGTCGGAGACGGGCTGACCGTCGACAGTGATCGAGAGCTGAGCCGGGTCCGGGGCCTCGGGGAGGTTGCGGAACTCGACCACCATCTGGGTCTGGCCGCCTTCGGCGTATCTCGACCCGTTGATGTCCTTGATCTCGATCTCGGGAGCGGTGGTCTGCGCGACGGCAGCCGTGCTCAGCCCAAGGACGAGCGCCGCAACTAGAGCAGAAAGTCGTCTCAAATTTATCGGCCTCTCGCGAACGGCTCGGGATCGAACAGGTCGGCCGGGAGCCTGATGCCCTGGTTCTCGAGATCCTGGGAGAAGCTGGGACGGATTCCCGTGGCCTTGAGACGCCCCTTGAAGATGCCTTCTTCGTCGACGCCCATCCCGAAGTCGAAGAGGAAGATGTCCTGGAGGGTGATTATCTCGCCCTCCATGCCTTCCACCTCGGTGACGTGGGTGACACGCCGGGTTCCGTCCTTGAGACGGGACACGTGGATGATCAGGTCGACAGCGGCGGCGATCTGCTCACGTATGGCTCGCACCGGGAGATCGAACCCTGCCATTAGGACCATGGTCTCGATACGGGAAAGGGTGTCCCTCGGGCTGTTCGAGTGGACTGTGGTCAGTGAACCGTCGTGACCGGTGTTCATTGCCTGGAGCATGTCCAGCGCCTCGGCACCGCGAACCTCACCGACGACGATCCGGTCGGGACGCATACGCAGCGTGTTCCGGACCAGGTCGCGGATTTGCACGGCGCCCTTACCCTCGATGTTGGCCGGGCGGGACTCGAGCGTTAACACGTGCTCCTGGTGGAGTTGGAGCTCGGCGGCGTCCTCGACCGTGACGATTCGCTCATCGTTGGGGATGTATGAGGACATCACGTTGAGGGTGGTCGTCTTGCCGGAGCCGGTACCACCGGAGATCAGGACATTGAGCCGGCCACGGACACAAGCCCTGGAGAAGTCGGCCACGCGCTGCGTGATGGTCTCGAAGTTGATCAGGTCGGCCTCCTGATAGGGGTCGACCGCGAACTTTCGGATGGTCAGGAACGGCCCGCCGATCGCCAGAGGGTGGATGACGGCATTGACACGGGAGCCGTCGGGGAGACGGGCGTCGACCATGGGCGTGGCTTCGTCGACGCGGCGGCCGATCTGGCCCACGATCTTGTCGATGATGCGGCGCAGATGCACCTCGTCGACGAACTTGACGTCGGAGAGGATGATCTTGCCCTTCTTCTCGTAGTAGATGTCGTACGGGCCGTTGGCCATCACCTCGGTGATGTCCGGGTCATTGAGAAGCGGGTCAATCGGGCCGTAGCCGAGAACATCTGATGCGATCTCGTTGAGCAGGGCGCGACGATCGGCTGAGGTGAGCGGGAGCCCCTGCTCCTGGTCGACAGCCCATTCCAGCATCTCGAGGACGCGAAGACGCAGCTCGGCGTCCGACATCTGACGGTCGTACAGGGTCGGGCCCAGCTCTTCGACGACCTTGAAATGGAGACGACCGCGCAGCTCGCCAAGGGCGTCCGAGCGGTTGCTGCCGACTTCTTGCGTCTCTGTCTGCCTTGCAGCTGCGACTCTTTCAGAAAGCGATGGCACGTTTATCTACCTTCCACTATTTCCTGCCGAAGAGCCCGCTCTTGGACGTGCTCTCGGGGATTTTTCCGGCGATCAGTTCGGCGACACTCTCGAAACCCTTGGCGACTTTGCCTTTGGGATCGGCTTCGACGATGGGGCGCCCTTCGTTGACAGAAGTCGGGACTGCGGCATCCGAGGGGACGGCAGCCGAGATCTCCATCTTCAGGGCGCTTTCGATTTCCTTGTTGTCCAACTTGGCCTTCGAGTTGTTCCTGTTCATGACCAGCTGGACGTTCTGGGTCGAAAACTTGAGGAGACGCAATGTCTCCAGGGCGAGCTTGGCGTTCTTCACCGAGGGAAGGTCCATGTCGACGACCATCAGGACATGGTCCGCCTTCTCGATCAGCGAAAGGATCAGCTCGTCGAGCATCGAGGCGGTGTCGACCACGACGTAGTCGTAGCTCTCCTGCAGCAAGTCGAGCATCTGCATCAGGCCGGCGGTGGTGATGTCGTCTGCGAATGCCGGCTCGAGTGGAGCGGCGAGGACCTTGAGGCCGCTGGGGTGCTCGGTGAGCAGGGAGTCGAGCATCTCGGCATCGAGATGATGAAGCTCGTGGGCTGCGTTCACCATGGTGAACCTCGGCTCGAGCTGTAGCAACAGGCAGACATCGCCGAATTGCAGGTCGGCGTCGACCAGGACCACCTTCTTGTCCGGGATTCTGTTGAGGAGGAGGGCCACATTGGTGGCGACAACGGTCTTGCCACTCCCACCCTTGGCGGACGTGATGGTGACGATCGCGCCCTTGTCGGTGCGAACCGGCTCCGTCGTCGGCTTGGCGGCGCTACGGCGTTTGAGCACGTCGTGGCCGAATTGCTCGATCGCAGCCTCGATCTTGGTCTCGTCGAGCGGCGCTTCGATCACGTCGGAGACGCCGGCTCGCATCGCACCGCGGAGGAGGTCAGCCGTGACCGTCTCCGCGACCATCATCAGGATGAGGGCCGGGTCCTGGTTGTGCAGGCTCCGGATCTGCTCGAGAGACTCGTCGTTCGAGAACGACGGACCGAGCAGGAGCATCCTCAGTTCACCGGACTCCGCGGTCTGACTCGCCTCCTCTATGGAGCGAGCAACCGGGAGCCGGCCCTCGAAGAGCTCCTTGGCCGCGGAGACGAAATCATCGTCCTTGTCCACGACCAACAAATTGTGCTCAGCCATCGTCATCGTCGAACCTCTGTCAGTTTCCGAAGATGTCGTCCAGCAGATTCCCGCCGAACAAGTTGAGAGTTGTCACACCGGTGGTCTCGACTTCCACGAAGTCGCCTGGCACCAGTGTCAGCCAGATCGAGCCGTTCTCGGTGGCGTAGGCGATCCGCTCTGCCTGCTCGGGCGACACCTCCAATGTGAAGGTGGTGTCGTTGCCGAGTTCTTCCTCGACAGGCTCTCCTTCGGGCGTGGTGTCGCCGGTGGTCTCCGGATCGACCTCGACCGTCTCGGGAGCACCCTCTTCGGGGCGGATGTCGCGACCGGTGGCCATGACCGGGAGTCCCTGAAGGACAAACCGGGTATAGGTGACTGCTGCCACCGTCGCCTCACCGGCAGGTGCGCCTTCCACTGGGGCGGCAGGCTGCGCGATGCCACTCAACTCATCGGGGAGCAGATCTTCGGGGATGTCGATCGTGATGATCATGTTGACCCGGTCGCCGGGCTCGACGAACCCGTTGATGCCCCTGATGTTGTCTGTCGAGATGGTCATGGCCTGCTTGCCAGATGGGATCTCTTCGGCGAGCGGGACCACGTTGACCGTGATCGCAGCCCACTGCGATTCGTTGAGGATCGATCCGGCTGCGATCGGGCCGGCGGCGACACGATCGGTGAGCACCTGATTCAGCTGCTCGGCAGTCGTGATGGCGCCCTGCGGGCACGTCCTCGGCCTGGTCCTCGCTCAGTGTGATCAGCTGCGCCGCCGCTGTTGAAGTCGGAAAGGAGGATCGCTCCATCCGTGCCTTCTGCAATGGCTTCACCGGCGCGGTAGACCTCGACGATCTCCTGGCCTTCGACAATTTCGTTCTCGACGTTCTGGAGATAGTTCCAGACCGCCCAAGCTGCTAGCCCGGCCAGTATCAAGGCCACTAGCAACACGATGGCTCTCCTACCCATTGAGTCCCCTTCGTATGTCCCCTGGGAATGCCGCCGATCCTTGCCGGGCGCATGCCTCGAGGCATGCTACCGACGGACAGGCGCCATCCCGGTGCTTCAAATCCGATTCCACAGGAAAGATTCGGACCGTTTTGGAAGAGTCTTGAGCGTTTCCCCACACTTTCCATAGTTCGGTCGCCCCATATGCGGCAAAATGCGTGCCGCGGCTGAACCTGGTTACCGGTGGTGTGACCTCAGGTCACCTACGGCCGATGCCGCGCTCCTTCAACTCCTGCAGGATTGCCTCGAGCGAGGCGTCGACCGGCATTGGTGGCCGCTCTTCCTCAGTAGGGCCGAACTCGCGTTCGAACTCCTTCTGGGGCCGGCGGCGACCCTTCTTCTGCTCTTCCATCTGGGCCTCCCTCTCCTTCCAGTCAGGAGAGGCTTGCTTGATGGACAGCGAGATGCGGCGGCGCTCGTCTTCCTTCTCGGTGATCTTCACCTTGACCTGCTGGCCGATGGAGAGCTCGAGCTCCGGCGATTCGACTCGATGACTGGCGATCTCGGAGACGTGCACCAGTCCCTCGACTCCGTCGGCGACGGAGACGAAGGCGCCGAACGGGACCGTCTTGGTCACCATCCCGTCGATGACGTCGCCCACTTCGTGTTCGCGGGCGAACACATCCCAGGGATCATCACTGGTCTGGCGAATGGAGAGTGAGATCCGCTCCCGATCGCGGTCGACCTCGAGAACCTTGACCTGCACTTTGTCTCCGACCTTGACCAACTCGCCGGGATGATTGACGTGCTGCCACGACAGCTCGGAGACATGGACGAGGCCGTCCATCCCACCCAGGTCGACGAATGCTCCGAAGTTGACGACTGAGGAGATCACTCCGTCGCGGACCTCTCCTTCGCCGAGGCCGTCGAGGAAGGCGTTGCGCTCCTCGGCCTGGGCCTCCTCCAGGTATGCCCGGCGGGAGAGGACGACATTGTTTCGCGCCCGGTCTAGCTCGATCACCTTGGCGGTGATGCTCTCGCCGATGAAGGGGTCGAGGTCACGTACACGCCGCATGTCGACCAGGGAGGCCGGGAGGAATCCGCGGAGGCCGATGTCGACGATCAGACCGCCCTTGACGACTTCGATGACTGTCCCGTCGACGGTGCCGCCTTCCTTGGCGACTTCCTGGATCCTCCCCCAGGCGCGCTCGTACATGGCCCGCTTCTTGGAAAGGATCAGCCGGCCCTCGTCGTCCTCTTTGTTGAGCACGACGGCTTCGACCCGCTCCCCCTCCTTGACCGCGTCGTTCGGGTCCACGTTGTTTCGTATGGAGAGCTCGCGTGTCGGGATGAGCCCTTCGGACTTGTAACCGATGTCGATCATGGCCCCGTCGGCATCGACGCTGACGACTGTGCCCTCGACGATGTCGCCCTCCTTGAACTCGAGGACCGTCGCCTCGATGGCGCGTTCGAAATCGTCGGCGATGTCATCGGGAAGGTCGCTCAGGTCGGGGGCGACGAGGGCTTCGCGGCCGGATACTTCGACTTGTTCGGGAGCCTCGGTGGACTCCTCCACTTCGACGGAGATCGGCGTCTCTGCCTCAGTGGTCTCGGGCGCCTCAACGCTCTCCGTCTCGGGAGCGCTCGCGGGCGCGTTTTGTGGCTCGCTGGTCATGTGTGAGTGGTTACCTCCGAAGGGAACTCTGCAAACGCTGGGTCCACAGGCTTGGTGAGTGTACGCAGGTTTGTCCACAACCGCCAATGGATTGGCTTCTGGCAGTGCATTTCAGCCCTTCACGCTGGCCAGGTCGGGACCCGTGGCCACATCGACGTCGAGCGGCACATCGAGGGCGACCACGCCTTCCATAGTCCCCACCACCAGCTTCTCAGCGACCTCCAGCTCATCGAGTGGGCTCTCCAGGATCAGCTCGTCGTGGATCTGGAGTATCAGCGTGGAAGCCAACCCTTCGGACCGCAGGCTGGCGTCGAGATCGATCATCGCCTTCTTGATGATGTCGGCGGCGGTGCCCTGGACCGGCGCGTTCAGGGCCATCCGCTCACCCATCTGGCGGATCCGGAAGTTGTCCGACTTCAGCTCGGGCAGGTAGCGCCGGCGCCCGAAGAGCGTCGTCGTGTAGCCCTGATTCCGGGCCTGGGTGACTACAGCCGACATGAACTCCCTGACCTGCACGAACTGTGAGAAGTAGGCGTCCATGTGCTGCTGCGCCTCATCCCGTCCGATGCCGAGACGGTCGGCGAGGCCGAATGCCTCCATCCCGTAGAGCAGGCCAAAGTTGATCATCTTGGCTGTGCGGCGCTGGTTGGCGGTTACGTCGGTCTCGGCCAGGCCCCAGACCCGGGCCGCGGTGGCCGTGTGGATGTCGGAGCCGGCACGGAAGGCCTCGACCAGGAAGGGATCCCCACTCATGTGGGCCAGCACCCGCAACTCGATCTGGGAGTAGTCGGCCACGAGGAACTCTGCTCCCTCCCCGGCGACGAAGGCTCGGCGGATGGTGCGACCCGATTCGGATCGGATCGGGATGTTCTGCAGATTGGGACGATCGGATGACAAACGCCCGGTCGTCGCAGCCATCTGATTGAACCGGGTCCTGATCCGGCCGTCGGGGTCGACCAATGGCAAATACCCGTCGACATAGGTTCCCCGTAGCTTCTCGTACTCCCGGTACTCGAGGAGGGCCTCGACCACGGGGTGGTCCAGTTTCTTCAAGACCGAAGCGTCGGTGGAGGGCTTGCCGGTGGAGGTCTTCTTGACGACCGGGAGCGCCAGCTTCTCGAAGAGGACGTAGCGGAGCTGGTCGGTCGAGTTGACATTGAACTGCTCACCCGCCAGCTCCTGGATCCGGGCGTCGAGGGCGGTCAGCTTCTCCCTCAGGTCGGCGCCCATGCTCTCGAGATAGGCGCGATCCACCGCGATGCCTGCGTGCTCCATGCGGGCGAGGACGGGGATCAATGGGAGCTCGAACTCTTCGAAGAGCTCACCTTCCTCACGATCCGACAGCTCGGAGCGCATGACCTCGACCAGCCGCCGCACGCCTTCGATCCTGCGGCCCTCGGTCTCGAGATCGGGCCCGCTATCGAACGGCAAGGTCCCCAGGGCCGCCCCGTCGTCATCCGGCGAGACCAGCTCGAGGCCGAGCAAACGGTCCGCCAGCTCCTCGAGGTCATAGGTGCGTTGTGACGGATTCACGATGTACGCGGCGAGCGCCGTGTCCATCGCCAGCCGATCTACATCGCGATCCAACTCGAGCAGCACTCGCACCAGATCCTTGACATCGTGACCGGCGAGGGCGGCCCGCCCGTTCTCGAGGGAGTCGAGGAGTGGGCCGGCTGAATCGAACGGCACCACCGCCGCCTGCCCTGGCCCGGTGGAGACGGCGAGCCCGAACGGCTCACCGCCATCGGTCACCAAGGCCGCGATGACCACGGATTCCTGTGCCATGGCGGCGACCTGATCAGGCGAGGTCACCAGAGACGTCTCGACCTCGACCAGCTCGGACTCCGTCGCGGCGGAGGGGAGAGCCTGCTCCAGGTCGTTCCACATCGAGTGGAACTCGAGACTGTCGAACAGGTCCTTGACCTGATTCCTGTCCCATTCCCTGGTGCGCAGGTCCTCGATCTCGACCCCCAGGTCCATGTCGTCGATGAGGCGCATCAGTTCCCTGTTGAGGAACACCTGCTCCCGGTGCGCAGACAGATTCTCCCTCAGCTTCGGCGTGAGCTCGGTCACGGACAGGAAGAGATTGTCGAGATCCCCGTGGTCGGAGATCAATCGTGAGGCAGTCTTCTCCCCCACACCGGGCACCCCGGGAAGGTTGTCCGACGTGTCGCCACGGAGGGCGGCGTACTCCACGTACTGGTCGGGCCGGATGCCGTACTTCTCCTCGACGTAACCCTCGTCGGCGAGGACGATGTCACTGATGCCGCGGCGGGTGTAGACCACCTTCACCGGCCCCTCGATCAGCTGGAACGCATCGCGGTCACCGGTGACGATGAGGACCTCCCATCCGGCGGCAACCCCGTTCCTGGTGAGGGTGGCGATGATGTCGTCTGCCTCGAAACCTTCCTGCCGGAGCTGGGTGATGTCGAGCGTCTGCAGCACCTCGTCCATCAGTGGCAGCTGGCTGCGGAAGTGATCCGGCGCCTTTTCGCGCTGCGCCTTGTACTCGGGATAGGACTCGGTTCGGAACGTGTGACGGGACACATCCCAGGCCACGGCGATGCCATCAGGGTGGTAGTCCTTGAGCAGCCTGATCAGCATCCGGGTGAATCCGAATACCGCGTTTGTCACCTGCCCGCTCTTCGTCGCCAGGTCCTCGGGGAGGGCATAGAAGGCCCGATAGGCGATGGAGTTACCGTCGATCAGGGCGAGTGTGGGCACCAGACTGACGGTAGCGGCGCACCCGATCAGTCGGGCAGGCGGGCGAGCAGCCGGTCCCTGGTCTTGACCAGCTTGGCTCGACGGACCCGGAGATAGAAAGCGGTCCTCTCGAAACGACGGACGTCGCCGGCCGTTCGCCCGGCCTCCTCACGATCGATGTAGTTGCCTACGACGGCATCACGCTGCGCGTCTTCGTCGATCGAGCGGTGGTTGGAGAGCTCGGCGTTCACCAATCGCAACTCGCGGCTGATCGAGTCGATCTGATCGTTCAGCCGAAACAGCTTTCGATGGATGCGCTTCAAGACCCCGAAGGGTATCGCCTTGCTTAGCCAAATCGACATGTGCCGACCTCATGCGAGTGGTGCCGAATTGCGTTATTGCGCCAGAATGAATGAGAGCCGTTGCATATCGGAGGTCTCCCGCTACACCGGAGGGTGAACATGGCAGAGACATTGGAACACAGAGACAAGATCCAGCGCGGTCTAGAGGACATCCATAGGTCGCTAGTGGCGGTGTCGATGAAGCTGGCACAGCTTCAACTCGACGGTGAAATCGACACCGAGTTGGTTAGCGCCCTCGAGGAACAGATGACGGCCCTGGCACCTCTCACCGACCGCCTCGAGAGTCTCGAATCCGCATACCAAATGGAGACCAACCGCCAAAGCAACGAGGGAGAACTCGAGGCTTAACGACCTGGCTATCCGGTCTCCTCGCGGTTCCTCGTAGGGCGCATGCGCACCTCCTTGGCTGACGTCGCCTTTCTGGACACGTTCATAGGACCCAATCGATGACCGGTAGAATGTGGCAACCCCGCCGGAGTGATGGAACGGCAGACATGCGGCACTCAAAATGCCGTGCCCAACGGGCGTGTGGGTTCGAATCCCACCTCCGGCACCGAGTCAGCCTTCGGGCACTGCTTCCACCAGTGCCCGACCTTCACCCACTGTCACCATCTCGCCCGGCTCGACCCCACGCCGTAACAAGGCCAGACCGACGCCCTTGGCCGCGGAGCTGAGCACCCCCACCTGCTCGCCATCCTTGGTACCTCGGCACCCACGTCCGCCGCTGATCCCTCGAAGCGCAGGATGCGCAGATGGTGGTTGACCCGTCCTCCCCTGCTGTCGAGACGCGCCACCAGCTCCTGACCGAGGAAACACCCCTTCTCGAATGAGATCGTGTCGCCCACGAGACCGGTCTCCTGAGGGATAGTCGAGTCGGTGACATCCACTCCCATCAGCGGCTCCCCCGCTTCGATGCGGAGCAACTCGTAGTCGTCATCTTCCAACGTGGGAAGGCCCGGCCTCTCCCCCACTACCAGCGTCCGCTGCAGGTTGGACCAGGAAAGGTCGGCAACAAGGGTTGAACGATCGCCGATCCACCGCCCCGCGTCGCCACCGTACGGGCCAACGACGAGCCAGTGATCGCGCTCGGATGGCTCGATCTCGACATCGACCCGGATCCGATAACGGCCCAGCTTGGCCACCAGATCCTCGCCCCGACCGGCGTCGACCAGCAATCCGATGTCATCCGCTCCGCGAAGCACCCAGAAGATGTGGTCGACCTTGCCCTGCGGGGTGAGCAACAGCGATCGACGCACCGTCCCGGGCTCCATATCGCCGATCTCCTGGCTGATCAGGTCATTGAGGAAGCGAATCGCGTCGGCGCCTCCGAACCAGACCAGTTCCGGTGCCGTCGGAGCGAGATGGGGCTCGGTGAGGCTCATTCAGATAGTCGCCAGGTCACGGAGGAACGGTATCGAGAGCAGCACGTCCGAGAACCAGTTGGAGATCGTGCTGACATTGCCCGTCACCATGAGAACTCCGAACAAGGTCAGCAGCACCCCCGAGGCGATGTTGATCTGGTGCAGATAAGGCTTGAGACGCCCGAACAACTTGAACAGACCGAGCCCGCTGAGGAGGAAGGGCACTCCCAGCCCCAGGGAATAGGCGAGTAGCAGCAACATCCCCTGGCCGAGGGTCTCCTGGAGCGAGGCGGTGGCGAGGATCACGGTGAGAACCGGGCCGATGCATGGCGTCCAGGCGAACCCGAAGGCCAACCCCATGACGGGAGGTCCCCACTCCCCGAGACGGCTGGGCCGGACGTCGATCCTGCGATCCCTGCCAATGGTGGCGAGCGGACCTCGATCGGACACGGCCATGGCCACCATGAGGATCCCGAAGACGATCACTGTCAGCCCGGCCAGCCTGGTGAATGTGTTCAGGTTCTGGACCAGCCAGGTGCGAAGACCGGTGGCGATTGCCCCCAGGGAAACGAACACGACGGTGAAGCCGGCGATGAAGAGGAGGATGACCCGGGTCAATCGGGCGGTGGAAACGTCGCCTTCCTCCAGCTGGCTCGCCGAATAGCCCGACATCATCGACAGATAGCCGGGAAGAAGCGGTAGCACGCATGGGGAAACGAACGAGATGATCCCCGCCCCGAAAGCGATCAGGACCTGGACGATGTAGGCGGCCGAGTCGACGTTGTCGAACACTTTGGTTCCCCGGTGAATTAGCCGAAGTGTGGGGATGATCGCACGCGTGCCCCTCTACTCTCGACTCGTGGCACCGTGGCTGCGACGCGTTTTGGGCCCGTTGCTCCCGGTGGAGAGGTTCACCTCGGGCGATCGCCGAATCGTGTTCGTGATCTGGACTGCCGGAGTCATCCAGGGCTTCGCCCAGTCCCAGGCAGCGGCGACGCTCCCGTTCACGCGCGCCGGTCTCGGGCTCACCGAAGGCGAAATGAGCCTCCTGCTCGGTATCGCCCGGCTGGCCGCTTTTGCCGCGCTCCCTCTCGGGTGGCTCGGTGACCACAAAGGGCGGAGACGCCCCTTCCTCTGGTCTATCACGCTGGTGATAGTCGGTGGCACGCTGGCGGGACTCGCGTTCGAGGCTTGGCAGTTCGGAACGGCCCAGGCGATCCTGCGCACCGGGACCGCAGGCATGGGCGGCCTGGCCATCGTCCTCCTCGCCGAACAGGTTTCACCCCACATCCGCGCATATGCGATCTCCTTCTACGGGGCTGCAGTGTCTTTTGGCGGTGGCCTCGCACTGATGACGCTCCCGCTGGCAGACGGAGGTGGTGAGAGCTGGCGGATCCCCCATCTCATGATCGCCCTCGCCCTCCTCGTGCTCCCCTTCCTGATTCGTAACGTGCCAGAGAGCCACATCTTTCTCGAAGACCACGAGGACAGACACTGGCGGGAGCTGGCCACCGGGGAATGGGCACGCCGCTTTTGGATTGTGGTGATCATCGCCTTTCTCGTTTCCGCCTTCTCGGCGGTCGCCCTGGCCTTCTCCACGACGCGGATGATCGAATACCTCGGGCTGAGCACCGGATCGACCGTCGTGATCGCCCTCCTCGGGGGGACGCTCGGTGGACTCGGCTTCTTTGTCGGCGGGCACCTGGCTGACAGCTTGGGCCGGCGAAGGACGACGGTGGTGAGCCTGCTGCTCGCCGTCGGGGGCGGTCTCGTCATCTATTGGGCGACGTCGGTCCCATTGATCGTCGTGGCCGTGATGGTGTCGTCTTTCGGCACCTTTGCCTTCGTACCCGCCGGGGGCTCCCATCGGGCGGAGCTCTTCCCCACCGGGCTGCGAGCGAGCGCCAATACGGCAGCGACGAACTTCGGCTTGGTCGGATCCGGACTCGGGCTGATTCTCGGGATCTTCACCATCGATCGCTTCGGGCTCTCCCAGACGGTCACGATCCTCGGGGTCGGGATGGTGATCGCCGCATTCCTCACCCTGCTCCTTCCCGAGACGCGGGGTCAAGACCTGAGAGCCGTTCGCACCGCTCGCCTGTAACCGAAGACGAATACCAGGCCACGAGCGCCAAGCATCGCCCCGATCGCCCACCAGATCCCGTCGAGCGAGTCGCCCAACGGCGTAAGCGAGACGAGGGCTACCAGGACCGCTGAGCCGAGCGCGGTCGAGACGATGATCGTCCCGAAAGCCAGGAGGCCGAAGAAGATGCCGTCGGCAACGAACAGCGGCGCCCCTATCGGCATGGTCCACCCCGCCACCGCCGCTGCCGACACTGTGAGCGCCGCCACCGCCGGGTCCTCGACCAGGCCGGCGAGGGCCGGACCGCCGAGGACGAACGCACCCAGCAGCAACACGCCGGTGACCGCCCCCCACCCCAGCAGTCGGCTGGACAGATGGTCGATTCCGCTCGCATCTCCCCCACCCACGGTGTCGGCGACCATGGCCTGACCGGCGATGGCGAACGCATCGGCGACCATGGCCGCCAGCAGCCAGACCTGCATCACGACCTGGTGGGCAGCGATTTCGGCCGCGCCCAGCCTCGTCGCAGTCGCGGCAGCGAAGGTCAGGCCAATAAGAAGGAACCCGGTCCGGATCGACACCAGGACCCCATTTCGAGCGAGGGCCAGGATGGTGGGTAGCGCCTTCCTGAGACCGGCAGGTCGGTCGGCCATGCCCCGGGATCGGATCAGTTGCAGGAACCACAGCGCCCCCGCCCATTGCGCTATCACGGTGCCGAGGGCGGCTCCCTCGAGGCCCAACCCGACAACAAATATCAGGAGAGGGTCAAACACGAGGTTGATGACGTTGATACCGACCGCGACACGCAGAGGGGTCCGGGTGTCCTGATACCCGCGGAAGGCGCCGTGCCCCGCGGTCACCAGCAACACGGCGGGCGTGGCGATGCCCCGGATCCGGAGATAGGCGACGGCGGGTCCCGCTACCTCCTCACTTGCGCCCATCAAGCCGACGAACCATGGGGCGAGGATCTCGACCACCGCGGCAGCGACTAGACCGAGCAGGACGGCGAGGATGAGGGCGTCGCCCACCCATCGTCGCGCCTCTGCCTCGTTCCCCCGTCCGAGGGCCTGCGCCACCAGTGGCGTCGTCGCGTAGGCGAGGAAGTTGAACCCGAAGAAGACGAATCCGAGGATGGCGGTGTCCACACCCAGCGCAGCCAGGTCGTGGACCCCGATCCGCGCCACGAAAGCGGTGTCGATGAGGGTGAGGAGTGGGTCGATCGCCAGCGTCGCCAATGCAGGGATGGCGAGCCGGAGGATGGCCCGATTGGCGATTCGGGAGGTGGTCACCGCCGAGGTGTCTTGTGAGCGAAGGCGAATCGATCGGGGAAATCACAAAGAGGAAATAGCTCACATTTCCCGCACAACGGCCGTTTCGCATCACATACATCACGCCCGAACTGGATGATCCGCATCGAGAGACCGGACCACTCTGTCTTGGGGTAGAGCGCCATGAGGTCACGTTCGATCTTCACCGGGTCCGACTGATCCGTCAGACCGAGGCGGCGGGCGACTCTCCGCACGTGGGTGTCGACCGCGATCGCAGGCACATCCCATGCCTCGGCGAGCAACACGCTGGCGGTCTTGCGCCCAACCCCGGGAAGCTTCACCAACTCGTCGAGGTCCATGGGCACTTCACCATCGAACATCTCCTCGACTCCCTGGGCCAACTTGATGATCGACTTGGTCTTTTGGCGGTAGAACCCGGTGGAATAGACGATCCTCTCCACCTCTTCGGGATCGGCCTCAGCGAGATCGATGATGGTCGGATAGGCCTCGAAGAGAACCGGGGCCACCTTGTTCACATTCTCATCGGTCGTCTGTGCCGAGAGGACGGTGACGACGAGTAGTTGGAACGGTGATTCGTAGTCGAGGGCCGTGCCGATAGTCGGATAGCGACGGTGGAGACGGTTGAGGATGGCGCGCGCCTTCCCCTTTTCGGCCCGAGACGGCACCGATCCGTCGGCTCTGCTCAGCGGCATTTGGCGGCATCGTATTGACCACCGCACAGGACCGAGGCGCGAGTCGATCGGGCCCTGGTCCTACCCTGCCCCCGCTCATGTTCAGGTCCAATCGAAGCCGGGCAATCCTCGCCTTGCTGGCGGCGTCGTTCGTCTTCGGCGCGACCTTTGTGGTGGTCAAATCGGCGGTTGCCGAAGTCCCACCCTTGACGTTCGTGGCATGGCGCTTTCTCCTCGGCGCGCTCCTGCTCTCCCTCTTCGCCCTTCCCCGGGGGCGCCGGATCTGGTGGCACGGCACGCTGGCCGGGCTCGCTCTGTTCTGTGGCTATGCCTTTCAGACCGCCGGCCTGACCGAGACGAGCGCCAGCAACTCGGCGCTGATCACCGGCCTGTACGTGGTGATCACGCCTTTCCTCGCCGCCTTGTTCGCCCGACGGCCACCGAGTTGGTGGAGCGTGGGTGCGGCCGCCCTGTCATTCGGCGGTCTGATCCTGATCACCGGGGCCGACGGTCTCAGCTTCGAGCGTGGAGACCTCCTCACCCTGGCCTGCGCGTTCTCATTCTCGATGCACATCGTGGTCCTGTCCCGCCTCGCCCGCTATCACCCTGTGGTCCCGTTCACTGCGGTTCAGCTGGCAGTCACCTCGGCGCTGGCATTCCCGGCGGCTCTCTTGATCGAGGGCCCCATCCTGCCCCCGAGCTCGGTGTGGGGCGCGCTGTTGATCACCGGGATAGGAGCCAGTGCCGGATGCTTTGTGCTGCAGATCTGGGCTCAGACCGTCGTCGGCGCGACCACCGCAGCTGTGGTTCTGGCAGCGGAGCCCGCATTCGCCGTTGCGACCGCGTGGGTGGTGCTGGGTGAGAGGCTCACGGTGGCGGGGTGGGCCGGCGCCGCACTCATCATCATCGCGATCTTCATCGTGGTGACCAAACAGACGGACCAGGCCTCAATCGAGGCCGAAGCGGTGTCCCCGGCTCACTGACTCACCTGGTAGTCGTCGGAGCGGAGACGGCGCGCCAGCTTCATGAGGAGCCGGATCCCCAACACCGACAGGAACAGCCCGATAGTGAGAAGGACTCCGAACTCGGCCGCAGTGGTGTACGGGTTGCTGCAGGCCTCGATGCCCTGAGGACAGAGGCCCCAACCCGTTCCCCCGTCGAGCAGGTCGATGAGTACGAGGATCGGTATCAGGGCGATGCCGATCGCCACCGCAGAGAGAATGAACACACCGAGCCGCACCAGGAAGACTGACATTGCCCCTAAAACGGTAACCGGGTGCGCCCGGTTTCCAGGCATACAATCGCCGACCCGTGACGACGTACCACCAGGAGGAGTTCACCGCCGAGGAGGAGGCGGTCCTGAGCCGCTTCTTCACCAATCTCGACCTGCCGGTGTTCGGCTTGATCAATCTCCCGGAGGTGGTGAAGGGCGCGCTCTTCGCCCGCTATTCGAGGTCGGCCAAGTCTTTGCGACGGCTCTTCCTCGACGAGTTCGTGGCGGATCCGGACTCCGGCATCGACGCGATGTCCCGTGGTCTCGACGACGACCCGCTCGTGGCAACCCGCAAGGCCGAGCAGCTCTATCAGCGGATCTTCTTCGACTACGGAGACGACTCCGTCGCCCAACTCGGCGGCGCCCATCTCGCCTGCGAGCAGGCCTCCAATCTCCTGACCAAGGTCCTGGAATGGGGCCGGCTCGCCGCCTACCTGGAGCAATCGACTCGCTACATCCGCTACGACGTCCGGCTGGGAGACCGCTACCGGTACTTCATCCCTCCAGAGATCACGGGGTCCACTCACGCCGAGCGATACCTCGCCCACATGGAGCAGGTCTTCGATACCTACTCGAGCATGGTGGCCAGGATGATCGGCCATTTCGAACAGCTGCACCCCCGGGCTGAGGACGACTCGGCAATGGTTTGGAATGCGACGATCCGGGCCAAGGCATGTGACACGGTGCGGGGCATGCTCCCGGTGTCGACCCTGTCCAACGTCGGCATCTACGGCACCGGTCAGGCCTACGAGATGTCACTGGTAAGGATGCGGGCCAACCCCTTGCGCGAGGTGCAGGAATACGGGGAGATGATGCTCGGCGAGCTGCGGAAGATCATCCCTTCGTTCCTCACCAGGGTCGACCTGGAAGACCGCGGGGTGCGGTGGTCCCGATACTTCGAAGGCGTCCGTTCCGACCTCGAGCAGAGAGCAGCCGGTCTGGGGTCGCCCACCGACCTCGGACCATCGGTGACACTCGTCGACTGGGATCCTGAGGCGGAGGTCAAAGGTCGCCGCCGCCGCCCTCTATGCCGTCTCGGAGTTGCCCGACGCCGAGCTCCTCCGAATCGCCAGGTCGATGACCCAAGCAGAGAGAGCGGGCATCATCGCCTCCCTCGTCGGAGACCGGGCCAATCGGAGGCACAAGCCAGGGCGGGCCATGGAGCGAACCACCTATCGCTTCGATGTCACCTGTGATATCGGGGCTTTCCGCGACCTCCAGCGTCATCGTCTCATGACACTCGAGTGGCAGCGGTACACGACACGGCTCGGCTATGACCTGCCGGCCGAAGTCGAGGAACTGGGCCTCGCCGATGAGTGGCACCGGCTGATGGTCGAATCAATCGACTTCTACGAGGAGCTGCGGAAAGACCTGGGCGCCGATGTGGCCCAGTACGTCGTGCCATTCGCCTTCAACGTGCGCTTCGTCATGGAGATGAACCCCAGGCAGGCATTCCATCTCATCGAACTGCGCAGCCAGGCGGCCGGGCATCCGGCTTACCGACGTGTCGCCCATGAGATGCATCGAGCCATCGATGAAGTTGCCGGTCACCATCTGATCGCCGACGCCATGACCTATGTCGACTACAGCGATGTCGATCTGGAACGGCTGGAGAGCGAGCGCAAAGCCGAGACCCGGCGCAGCCGGGCCTCGGCGTCATAGGTCATAGGTTCTAGGTCTTAGGTTCTGGCCTACGACCTACCACCTAGAACCTAAAACAGGGCAACGCGTTAGCGTTGCCCAATGGCCCAATTCGATGTCGACGCCATGCTGATGCGCTATCAGGAGCGAGCCGCTGCGGTGAAAGAGCGGCCACTACCCCCGGTTGCGGGTGATGAGCGCAGACTCTTCGTGGAGCGGGCGCAAGCCGACTACACCGACTACGCCTTGATCGGGAGCGCCAGTTGGAGCGTGGAGGACGGCGAGCTCGTCCTTCGCATACCGCTCGGCGGGTCCGGCTAGCCCAGCTCGCCTGATGCTGGAGAAACGTCTCGTCCTCGTCTCGGGCAAGGGAGGGGTGGGCAAGTCGGCGGTGAGTGCAGGGCTTGCCCTCCTCGCCCAGCGCCGAGGGCTACGTGTCCTGGCCATGGAAATGGGATCGCCGGGAGGCCTCTCTGCACACTTCGGCACCGGCCCTCTCGAATTCGAGCCGAGAGAGCTGAGACCGGGGCTCCATGCCATGCAGATGGTCCGCTCCGATGCCCTTCTCGAATATCTCGCCCTTCAGCTCAACATCAAGGGTCTCACCAGGTTCGGCCCGCTTGCCCGCGCCTTCGACGCCCTGGCCACCACCGCCCCGGGTATCCGGGAGATCATCACCGTTGGCAAGGCGATCTGGGAGGTTCGGGAGGATCGATGGGACATCGTCATCGCCGATGCCCCACCCACCGGCCAGATCGGGTCGTTCCTCCGAGCACCGTTGACCATCTCCGATCTGGTGCCCTCGGGGCGAATCCGGATCCAGGCCGAGATCATGCGGGAGATCCTCCGTGACCAGTCCGTCACCAGCCTCATGCTCGTCACCCTCCCCGAAGAGCTACCGGCCACCGAAACCGCTGAGACCATCACCTGGCTGGCGAAGGAGGATGTGGTGGCCACCCCGGTGGTTATCGCAAACCGCGTCCTGGACGAGCTGGCCGACCAGGGAACGCCGCCGGGGCCGGTGGGAGAAGCGGCGAAGCTGCACCGGGCGTTGTGGTCGGAACAACAAGTCTGGCTGGATCGACAACCTGCCGACCACCTACTCCCCTACCTCCACGGGCTCTTCACACCCGGCGAGGTGGCGGCGAGGATGGCTGACGAGTTCGAGTTGATCACATGACGCGCACCCTGCTCATCACCGGCGCCGGAGGCGTGGGCAAGACCACTGTCGCAGCAGCCCTCGGAGTCAGAGCGGCCCGCACCGGTCTGCGCACCCTCGTGGTCACTGTCGACCCTGCTCGCCGGCTGGCGACCGCCTTGGGCGTCGAAGACCTGGGAAATGAGCCCCAGCCGCACGCCGAGGAACCCAATCTCTGGGCCGCCATGCTGGACTCCACCGCCTCGTGGCGGGCAGTAGCGATGCGGCACGCCGACCCCGAGGTAGCAACCCGTCTCGCCGACAACGACTTCTTCCAGGCGGCGTCGGAGCATTTCCCGGCTTCGCAGTCCTATGCCGCAGCCGATCAGGCGGCCACATTCGTCCAGGCCATGGCCTGGGACCTCGTCATCGTCGACACCCCGCCGTCGGGTGGAGGCATCGACTTCTTCGCCGCGCCGGCCCAGATGGCCGATCTCGTGGGAGGGCGGCTTCTGAGATGGCTGACCGGTGGCCCGCTCCCTGGGCGCCGCACCCTCTACAACCTGGCCGCGAAACCAGTCCTCCGGATCGCCGACTCGGTGCTCGGCTCTGACCTGTTGGAGCGCGTGGCAGAGTTTCTCCTCGACCTGAGGACCACCTACGACGGAGTGGCACAGCGGGGCCGTGAGATCGAGCGCGTCCTCAGCTCGGCGTCGATATTCGTCGTCACCACCTCTGATCCCGCCCCCGTGCGCGAGGCCATCAAGTTCTATCGCGACCTGCCCGGCCTGGCGTCGAGCCCGGAGGCCGTCGTCTTCAATCGAATCCTCCCGGAGGAATGGGCGGACGCGACCGCGCCACCGGGGACCTCCCTGGCCCTGGAGCAGAATCTGGCCCGGTGGAGCGCGGAGACGGTGCGCCAACGCGACACCCGGGAGGAGTTCTCCTCTCGGTACGGGGCCCACATCGCCACTATCCCATGGTCTACGAGCCCTCCGACCGACCTCGATGGGCTGGCCCGCCTGCTCGACGACTCCAGGGAGTTGCCATGGGCAAACGTGGGCATATCCTGAAGACATGGCTAACTCGGCCGCCTTCTTCGATCTCGACCGGACCCTGATCTCTGGCGCCTCGGCATTCCCCCTGGGTGTCGAGGCTTGGCGTCAGGGCCTCGCATCGAACCCTGATATCGGCCGCTGGGCGCTCTCGGCCTTGAGTTTCCGGCTGATGGGCGACAAGGGTGACGCCACCGACGATGTCAAGGGTGACTTCTTGGGTGGGATCGCCGGGGCCTCGGTCCAGGCGCTCGAGATGGTGGGTGCCGCGGTCCTGCCCAAGCTGGTGGCCCGGGTCCGCCCGGAGTCACGGAAGCTGATCAACCTGCATCACGAAGCAGGAAGGGACACCTGGATCGTCTCTGCCGCCCCCAACGAGATCGTCGAGCCCCTGGCGCGGTCCCTTGGTATGACAGGGGCCATCGGCACCAGGGGAAAGGTGGTGGCAGGCCATTACACCGGTGAACTGGACGGGCCGTTCGTATACGGCGCGGGGAAAGTCGACGCCATCGAGAAGATCGTCGCCGATTGGGGGTATGACCTCGAGCGCAGCTACGCCTACTCCGACTCCGTGTCCGACCTGCCCATGATGGAGGCGGTGGGGCACCCTGTCGCGGTCAATCCCGACTCAGAGCTCGACACGGTGGCCCATGAGCGTGGCTGGCCGGTCGTGATCTTCGCCCGCAAGACGAAGAGAGCCGTTGCCCTCAGTGCCCTGGGCACACTGGGCGTGTCGGCCGCGGTTGCCGCCTACGCCCTCGGTCGCAGGCACGGACGGTCGAGTGCTCTTGCCCAGGTCGCTCAGCGGGAGATCTGGCGGTCGCGCGCCTAGAGAATCGCGCTCGGCCCCAACAGCTCCTTCAACTCGGCGAACAGCGCCGTCCGTGGCTCGACGCGGTGTGCATCGCTCAGTTTGAGCACCTTCACCCCTTGCTCGCTGGTCATGTTGAGGTAGACCGGGGCGGGGCCTGGGTGATTGGAGAGAATGGTCTTGAGGCGAGCGACCATCTCCGGAGTGAGACTCGAAGCCGCCGTCTTGAGCCGCACCGTGGAGTCATCACGGATCTCGAGCTCTTTGATCTCCCGAGCCATGACCTTCACCTCGTCGCCACGGTGATCGAGATGCCCGCTGACGATCACAACTGCATCGGCGATGATGGCGTGCCCGTAGTCGTTGACGGTGCGGGGAAAGGCGACGACCTCGACCGATCCCTCGAGGTCTTCGAGCTGGAAGAAAATCATCGGATCCCCGTTCCTGGTCCAGCGGCGGGTGATCCCCGCCACCAGCCCGCCCACGGTCACGCTCGTCTTGTCGGCCAGGTCATCGAGCTGGCTTATGGTCGTGGTCGTGGCCGCCGCCAGAGACTGGCCGACCGATAGCAACGGATGATCGGAGACGTACAGGCCGAGCATCTCCTTCTCGAAAGCCAGCTTGATCTTCTGGGGCCAGATCAGGTCAGGCACTTCGATCCGGCCGTGTGAGACCTCCCCGGGCTCGCCGGCGAAGAGGCTGAACTGGCCCATGTCCTCGTTGCGCCGGCGCTCCAGCGTCCCATCGAGGATCTGCTCGTATACGACCGTTAGACCCTTTCTCGGGTACCCCGTGGCGTCGAAGGCGCCGGCCTTGATCAGGGATTCCACAGTGCGTTTGTTGAGGGCCGAGACGTCGACACGGTCCACGAAATCGTGGAAGGAGTCGAAGGGGCCATCGGCCCTTGCTTCGACGACCTTCTCCACCACGCCCTCACCCACATTCCGCACCGCGGAGAGCCCGAAGCGGATCCGGCCATCCTTGACGGTGAAGTCCGAGTCCGACTCATTGACGTCGGGCACGAGCACCTCGATCCCCATCTGCCGGCACTCGTTGAGATAGACCGCGGTCCGGTCCTTGTCCTTCTTGGTGGCCGTGAGCAGCGCAGCCAGGTACTCGGCGGGGTGGTGCGCCTTCAGGAATGCGGTCTGATAGGCGACGAGGCCGTATCCGCTGCTATGTGACTTATTAAAGCCATAACCCGAGAAGTGCTCGATCAGGCCGAAGATCTCCCTCCCCACCTTCTCCTCGTGGCCCTGGGCAACACAGCCGGCGACGAACTTCTCCTCCTCGGCCTTCATCACCGACTTGATCTTCTTGCCCATGGCCCGGCGCAGGTTGTCGGCGTCGACCATCGAGTAACCGGCCATCTCCTGGGCGACCGACATGACCTGCTCCTGGTACACCATGATCTGATAGGTGTCCGCCAGCTTGTCGGTGAGGGCCGGATGCAACGCCTCGATCGGGGCGCGGCCGTTCTTCCGATCGGCGTACAGGTTGTGCATGTTGGCGCCCATCGGGCCCGGGCGATACAGGGCGACCAGGGCAATGACGTCGTCGAACGAGTCTGGCTTCAGCGAACGGATGAGCGATCGCATCGCGGTGCCTTCGAGCTGGAAGACACCGATCGTGTTGCCCGATTGGAGCAGTTCGAATGTCTTCTGGTCGTCGAGCGGGACGGAGTCGATGTCCACCCGTTCCCCGTTAGCGGCCTCGACAAGCTCCAGACAGCGCTCGATTATCGAGAGGTTGCGGAGCCCGAGGAAGTCCATCTTGAGCAGACCCAGTGACTCGACGCCGTACATCTCGAACTGGGTCACCACCTCGGCGCCCTCACCCTTCTGCTGGATGGGGACAACGTTGATCAGTGGTTCGGGGGCGATGACGACGGCTGCGGCATGGATCGAGTCCTGCCGACGCAGCCCTTCCAGCCCGCGGGCGGCGTCCACCGTCTCACGCACCGCCGGGTCGGCTTCGTAGAGGTCGCGCAGACCCTGGGCGTTGGCATACCAGTCCTTGGCCGTCGAATCGGCATCGGAGGAAGGCGGTGTCATCACCTGTTGGAGCGTCGCCTCCCGACCGAGGATGGCTGGGGGCATTGCCTTCGCCACCCGATCGCCCACGCCGTAGGGATGGCCGAGGACACGAGCCGCGTCTCGTAACGCCTGCTTGCCCTTGATCGTGGAGAAGGTGACGATCTGGGCGACCCGGTCCGGCCCGTACTTCTGGGCCGCGTACCTGATCATCTCCGCCCGGTAACGCTCGTCGAAGTCCATGTCGATATCGGGCATCTGCCGTCGTCCGGGGTTGAGGAAGCGCTCGAAGATCAGACCGTATGCGAGGGGGTCGATGTCGGTGATGCGCAGGCAGTAGGACACGATCGAGCCTGCCGCCGACCCGCGGCCGGGACCGACCCTGATGCCGTTCTCCCGGGCATGGCGGATCAGGTCCCAAACGATGAGGAAATAGGCGGGGAAGCCCATCTCTTCGATGATCTTCAACTCGTGCTCGACGCGGTCCCAGATCTCGGGGGCGGCATCGTGGCCGTACCGGTCGCGTGCCCCCTGGTCGACCAGCTTCCGGAGATAACTGACCTCTGTCTCGTCAGACGGGACCGGGAAGCTGGGGAGGAGGATCCTGCCGAAGTCGAGGTCGACATTCACCCTCTCGGCGATCGAGACAGTGTTGTCACAGGCGCGGGGAAAGGTGTCGGCCGGAAAGAGACGCTGCATCTCATCCGAGGTCTTCAGATAATGCTCGTTCCCCTCGAATCGAAGCCGGCTGGTGTCGGCCCGAAGCGAACCGGTCTGAATGCACAGCAGAACGTCGTGAGCGTCGTGCTCGGTCCGGTGGGTGTAGTGGGCGTCGTTGGTGGCGAGTAGAGGTGCCCCGGTCCGGGAGGAGATCTCGAGGAGGTCGGGCATGATCGCCTTTTGTGCGGCAAGTCCGTGGTCCTGGATCTCGATGAAGAAGTTGTCCCGCCCGAAGATGTCCTGGAACCTCCCGGCAGCGGCCATGGCGGCGTCGAAGTCGCGCATCTGGCCCTTGTTCCCCTCCTCGCTCATGGAATCGGGAGCGAGGAGCTGCGCCACCATCCCGCCGAGACAGCCTGAGGTGGCGATCAGGCCCTCAGAGTGCTCGGCGAGCAACTCGAAGTCCATCCTCGGCTTGTAGTAGTAGCCCTCGAGAAATGCCCGCGAGGAGAGCTGGAGGAGGTTGCGGTACCCCACCTCGTTCTCGGCCAAGAGGTTCATATGAAAGCGCCGATTGGCGTTGCCCAACGGCCGGTCGAATCTCGACCCTTCGGTCAGATAGGCCTCAATGCCGACGATGGGCTTGATGCCGGCAGCCTTGGCCTCCTTGACGAAATCGACGACGCCGTAGAGGACTCCGTGGTCGGTGATGGCAATCGCCGGCTGGCCGTCCGCTGCCGCTGCCGCGACCACGTCCTTGATCCGGGCCGCCCCGTCGAGCATCGAATACTCGGTGTGAACGTGGAGGTGGGCGAATGACACGGCTGTCATTCACCGTAGCACAGGGAGGCTCACCCGGCGGGGCCGTGGGATGGCCCGCGTGCGAGTCTTCCGGCGATCCAGGCGGCGACGGCCATGACCACCAGACTGACCCCATGAGCGATCGAGAAGCCCCTTGCCAGTGCGGTTGCAGTCGCACCGGCCAGATCCGCCTCGCCGCCTGCCAACGCCTCCCGGACCGAGGAGATGTCGCCGACCGAGGCCGCCACCGTGGCCAGTATCACGCCACCCGCAAGACCCGCGCCAACCGACATCCCGACCGTGCGCAGGAACGCGTGTGCGGAGGTCGCCCGGCCGGCCAGCTTGTCGGCCACCGCCAGGCGCACCATCTGAAACGCGGAGTTGGTCACCGCCCCCACCGACATTCCCATCGCGAAGTAGCAGGCGTAAACCACCGGCAGCGGTGCCGAGAAGGAGACTGCCGCCCATGCGGCGGCGACGGCGGGGATGCCTCCGATCGCTGACACTCGGAGCACAACGCGCTCGCTCACCCGATCGGTGATGCGACCGGAGATGTTGGCGGCCGCGGTCCATCCGATGGTCAGCCACAAGACCGACCACGCTGCCGCGGCCGCCGTGCCGCCACGGGCCCCCCGGACATAGACGGGCAGATACGACGACAGCCCGATCATGGCGACCAATGTCAGCGAGACCACCAGGGCAAGCTGGCGGTAGGGGTAATCTCCGACGAACCTCGGGTCGAGCAGGCTCGATCCACCGCGGGCCATTCTCCGCCACAACATCACGCCGGCCAGACCCGCGACCGCGGCGAAGATGACCGAGAATGCAGAGAAGTTCGACACAGCCGCCAACAGGGCCCCGAAGGTGACCACCAGCAACCCGACCGCCATCCAGTCGACGTGGAGTGGGGTGGGCTCCACCGGGCCGGGCAGGGTCCGCCAGCCGGCGATCAGTGCGACGGCGGAGATGGGCACCATCAGCAGGAAGATCCACCGCCACGACCCGACCTGGAGCAAGGCCGCCGCGATCGCAGGGCCGGCGAAGCCCAGGATCCCCCACACATTCGAATTGGCGGCAAAGGCCCGTCCGACCAGATGGCCGGGATAGACGAGGGCGACGGCGCCGACTCCGACCGAGATGATTGCCCCACCGGCGGCGCCCTGGAACACACGCGTGGCCACGAGCATCGGCATCGACCCCGCGGCAGCGGCAGCGAGCGACGAGGCGGCGAAGGCGAATGTCGCCCACCTGAAGACGGTGGACGTCCCGACGGAATCGATGAACGACCCGGCGATTGCGGTGGACACACCCGAGGCGAGCAGGAAGGCGGTGATCACCCACGGCAGGAGATGCACCTGGCCGAGCTCGGCGGTGAGATCGGGCAGGGCTGCGGTGACTGCCAGACCCTCGAACGCGACGATGGCGACGGTCGTGAAGATGGCAACCGACGCCGGCAGGAGCTCACGAGAGAGAATGGACCTGGGGACCGTCATTGTGCGACCCAGGATGGCAACCTCGAACTAGCGAGCGCGTCTTCTTCTCAGATCGAGACGGCAAGTGCGGCGAGGACCGCGACGGCGAAGCCGACCCAGGCCCGCATCGCCTCGGCATTGGGGCCGCGAATCCGGCTCCATATCTCACCTATGACAAAGCCGGCGATGAGACCGCCGAGGTGGGCCTGCCAGGAGACGTTTGTGAAGACGAAGGGGATAGCGGCATTGATCAGAAGGAGGAAGATCAGCTGACCGAGCAGAGCCCTACCCTGCATGGTGTTCCTTCGGTGCAGCGCCCAGCTCAGCCAGATGCCGAAGAGCCCGAAAATCGCTCCCGAGGCGCCGACAGCGACGTCGGTTGGCGATCCAAGGTAATAGGCGAAAACACCACCCATCCCGGCCGAGGCCAGGAAGAGACTGACAAAGGGCCAGGTGCCCACTCCCCGCTCGATCTGGGGGCCGAGCGCCCAAAGGGCCCACATATTGAAGAGGATGTGGGTGATCGAGGCGTGGAGCAGGACCACGGTGAAGATCCGCCACCACTCACCATCCTCGACCAAGACGTTGATCTGGGCAAAGCGCTGGACCAGGCCGTCCACGATGCCTAGGGCGTCGAGCAGATAGAAGATCACCGCCACAGCGATGAAGGTCATCGTGGCGGGGGCGCCCGAAGACATCGATTGCCGGCTTCGGGACCCGGTGGGGATCACCTTCTGCGTCCCTTCCTGTCTCATGCATTCGGGGCAGCGCTGCCCGACGGATGCGTCCGTCGAGCAAGAAGAGCAGATGGGCCGGCCGCAGTGGCTGCAGCTGAGCAGGGTGCTCCGGTCCGGGTGCCGATAACAGGCCGGTGTGGTGGTGTGATCCTGGGTCACGGCCGGAACGGTATCGCCCTCACAGGCTTACCCCTCCTCCGGGGAACGGACGAAATCGAGGACCTCGGCGAGGTCGGTTGGGAGCGGAGCCGTGAAGGTCAGCGCCTCCCCGGTGCTCGGGTGATCGAGGCCCAGCCGATGGGCATGGAGGAAGATTCGGGGGCTGTCGACCGCCTTGTTCACGCTCGAGTAGGCCCTGTCCCCGACGATCGGGTGATCGATCGCCGTCATATGGACCCTGATCTGGTGGGTGCGGCCTGTGGCCAGCGCCACCTCTATCAGAGACACGTCGGAAGCCACGAATTCCTCGACGACCTCGTAATGGGTCACTGCTGGTTTCCCCCCGGGGACGACCGCACGCCTCGTGGGCCGGTCCGGGTCACGACCAATCGGGGCGTCAACTGTGCCGGTAGGGGTGGCGAATCTGCCGTGGACCAGTGCCGTGTAGAACCGTCGTATCCGCCGGCCGGCCATGTCGGAGCTGAGCCGTTCGAAGGACGCCACGGTGCGACCCACCAACAGGACACCGGATGTGTCCCGGTCGAGCCGGTGGATCATGCCCCAGCGCCCGGCCGCCCCCACCCCCTCCAGCTCCGGGTATCGATGAAGCAGTCCGGCAGCCAGGGTTGGGCGCTCGTGACCGGAACCCGGGTGAACCACGAGACCGGGGGGCTTGTCGACGACGATCAACTGCGGGTCCTCATGGATCACACCGAATTCGACCGGTTCGGCTACGAGACCGGTGGCCACCTCGGGCCTCGGCGACTCGACCACCGCCCCGGCGTGGACACGGTCGCTGGGACGGGCGGGCGAGCCGTCGAGGAGCACACCGGCGTCGAGGAGCTCCCGAGCCTGGGCACGGCTCACGTCGAGCAGGTCAGCCAGCACTTTGTCGACCCTCTGTCCCTCGAGGCGCTCGGGCACCTCTAAGTTGAGCGTGTCAGCCACGCATGTATCAGTAGCAGCCCCACGGCGATGGTGATCGACATGTCGGCCACGTTGAAGGTCGGGATCCACCAAAGGTCGATCCAGTCGATGACCCTCCCGTCGAGTAGACCCGGGCCGCGGAACACCCTGTCGACGAGATTGCCCAACGCACCACCGATGATCAGCCCGTAGGCCGCCGTTTCCATCCACGGGCGCTCGAGTCGGAGAGACCAGAGCAGGGCGGCGCTGACAGAGATGGCGGCGATGCCGAAGAACGGGCCTGCATTCTCGAACATGGAGAAGGCGGCGCCGGGGTTCTCGGTGTAGGTGAGAACGAGGAAGTTGGGGATGATCACGATGTCCCCGTCGACCAGCTCTATCGACGCCCAGCGCTTCGTGATCATGTCGAGGACGACGACGAGCGCGGCCAACCCGACCCCTAGGGCGTACCTTCGGATCAAGCCTTGCGTGCGCAGTCGACGCAGAGCGTCGCGTAGGTGAGGACGTCGAGTCGGGCCAGGGGAATCGCCTTGCCACAGCTCTCGCATATGCCGTATGTGCCTTGCTCTATCTTCTCGAGAGCCCGCTCGACCTTGCTCAGGAGATCGAGTGTGTTCTGCTCGATCGAGAGCTCCTTGGCGTATTCCAATTTGGTCGAGCTGGCCTCGGCATTTCCGGGATCAGGGCTGCGGTCGGACGAGCTCTCGGAGAGTCGTGCCTCTTCCAACTCCTGTTCGTAGTCGTCGACGAGCCCTTGCAGCCGCGTCTGCTCCTCTTCCAGTCTTGCCCGGAATTTGTCCACGGTTGATTTGGCGAGCTGTCTGGCCACGAGAATCCCCTGCTAAAGGGCGGAAACCCTACCAACGAACGACCGTTATCGGACGGGTTTCGCCGAAGCTTGCAACACGCCGCCGCGCCCTAGCATTTCCGACTTCCATGACGACTAACGCACGAGACAGGCCGGCCGGGGCCACCGGTTTCACCCGGGTCGAGCCGGCGGTGGACATACCCGCCATGGAAAAGGGCATTCTCGAGCTCTGGCGTGAGACCAAGGCCTTCGAGGAATCGGTTCTGAGACGACCCGCCGACAATGAGTACATCTTCTACGACGGGCCACCCTTTCCCACCGGGAGCCCGCATTACGGCAATCTCCTCGCCGGCGTCATCAAGGACATGGTGCCCAGGTACTGGACCATGCGCGGATATCGAGTCGAGAGACGGTTTGGCTGGGACACACACGGGCTCCCTATCGAGATGGAGGTCGAGAAGCGCCTCGGGATCTCCGGTCCGAAGGCGATAGCCGAATACGGCGTCGACCGGTTCAATGAGGCGGCCCGGAGTGTCGTCCAGGCGAACACCGAGAACTGGGAGGTCCTCACCGAGCGCATCGGCCGTTGGGTCGACTTCGAGAACGACTACAAGACCCTCGACCCCGAATTCATGGAGACGGTCTGGTGGGTCTTCAAACAGCTCTGGGACAAGGGACTCGTCTATAAGGACTTCAAGGTCCTCCCCTACTCGTGGGGGGCGGCGACCCCGCTGTCCAACTTCGAGGCGAACAAGGACTATCGAGACGTCGAGGACCCATCTATAACCGTGAGGTTGGAGGTGCTCGAAGGTGCGGGTCCCGTCATGGCGGGCGACTACCTCCTCATCTGGACAACCACCCCGTGGACCCTTCCCGGAAACCTGGCAGTGGCCGTAGGGAAAGACATGGCCTATTCCCGCATCATCGAAGGCGACGAGCACTATTGGATCGCCACCGGGCGCGCGACGACGGTCTTCGGAGACGATCCGAACGTGGTCGGTGAGGTCAAGGGCTCCGAGATGCTCGGTGTCCCGTACCGGCCACCCTTCGACTACTTCAGCGCGGAGAGAGAGGCGGGGGCGTTCCGCACCATCTCCTCCCCGGAGGTGACCGTCGACGAGGGGACAGGTCTGGTGCACATGGCCCCCGCATACGGCGAGGCCGACTTCTACGCGCTCAAGGCGGCAGGGATCGAATCCCTGGTCGATCCGGTGGATGCCGAGGGAGACTTCACCGACCAGGTGCCCGAAGTCGCCGGACAGAACGTCAAGGTGGCCGACGCCACCCTCATCGAGCTCCTTCGAGCCTCGGGCAACCTGGTCCACGCCGACCGGATAACACATTCGTATCCATTCTGTGAGCGGACCGGCACACCGTTGATCTACAAGGCGATCCCTACCTGGTTCGTCCGGGTCGAAGACATCAAAGACCGCATGGTGGAGATCAACGACACCATCCATTGGGTTCCGGACTACGTGGGAAGCCGGCGCTTCGGGAACTGGCTGACAAATGCTCGTGATTGGGCTATCAGCCGCAACCGATATTGGGGCTCCTGCATCCCGGTCTGGGAATGCACTGGGTGTGACGAAGCGGTCGCCGTCGGCTCCCTCGACGAATTGGAGAGTCTTTCCGGTGCGCGACCCGCCGATCTCCACAAACATGTCATCGACGAGATCGGCTGGGCGTGCTCCTCCTGTGGTGGCTCGATGATCCGGGTTCCCGAGGTCCTCGACGGATGGTTCGAGTCGGGCTCGATGCCCTACGGGATGCTGCACTACCCGTTCGAGAACGCCGAGCGGTTCGAGGCGGCCTTCCCCGCGAAATTCATCGCTGAGGGCCTGGACCAGACCCGGGGCTGGTTCTACACGCTCATCGTCCTCTCCACTGCCCTCTTCGACGCGCCGGCTTTCGAAAACTGCGTGGTCAACGGGCTGATCCTTGCCGAGGACGGGCGGAAGATGTCCAAGAGCCTGAAGAACTATCCGGACCCCTCGGAGATCTTCGACCACATGGGCGCCGACGCGCTGCGCGCCTTCCTCATCAACTCGCCGGTGCTTCGAGCCGAGCCGCTCCGCTTCAGCAGCGACGGTGTCGCCGAGGTGGTCCGCACGGTCCTTCTGCCGATGTGGAACACCTACAGCTTCTTCACCACCTACGCCGAGGCCGACGGCATCACCGTTGCCGACCTCGAGATGGCCGCGCAACCAGGTGAGCGGCCCGAGCTGGATCGCTGGATCCTGTCCGTCCTGCAGAGCCTGGTGTCCGAGGTCAACACGCAGATGGAGGGTTACTACCTCTACAACGTCGTGCCACCCACTCTCGGGTTCATCGATCACCTGACCAACTGGTACGTGCGCCGATCGCGACGTCGCTTCTGGCGGGCCCGGGGCGAGTCGGGCGAAGGCGACGCCGACAAGCTCGCTGCCTTCGCCACCCTCTACGAGGTGCTGACCACATTCATCGAAGTCCTTGCCCCTGTGCTGCCTTTCATCACCGAGCACCTCTATCAAGACCTGGTGGCCCGCCACGATCCCGAGTCGGTGCCCAGCGTCCATCACCGCGACTTCCCCAAAGCCAGGACCGTCCTGATCGATCGCGACCTGGAGTCGGCCATGGAGGTGGTCCGGGAGGTGGTTCGCCTGGGCCGGAATCTGCGTAAGAGAGAAGGTCTGCGCGTCCGTCAGCCCCTGATGCGTCTGACGGTGCTCACCCGCGACTCGGCGGTAGCCCGGGCAGTCGAGACACATTCCGACGTGATTGCTGACGAGCTGAACGTCAAGGAAGTGGCCACGTCCCCCGACGAGGGAGCGCTGGTGCACCTCTCGGCCAAAGCCAACTTTCGCACGCTCGGACCGTTGTTCGGGGCGAAGATGCCCGAAGCCGCAGATGCCATCTCAGCGCTGAAGCCCGAAGATCTCGAAGCCGTCCTCGCAGGCGGCACGGTCTCCGATCGCCGGACGCGACCTCGACCTGGCGGATCTCATCATCGAGCGAACGCCTCGGGACGAAACTGTCGTTGAGGCCGGGCTCGATTTCGCGGTGGCTCTCGACACCCACGTGTCCGATGAGCTGCTCCTCGAGGGCATAGCCAGGGAACTGATCAGCCGGGTGCAGAGGCTGCGACGCGAAGCAGGTCTGGATGTGACTGACCGGGTCGTTCTCGTGTGGAGGAGTCAGGACCCCTTGATTCGCTCCGCCATCTCCACCCACGCCGGCGAGATAAGCGCCGAAGTGCTCGCGGTTTCCATCGAAGAGGCAGTCGACGACCAGGGCGAGTCGTTCGACATCGATCGGCGGACCGTGTCCCTGCTGGTCCGCCCTGCTTGACCGGCCAGCGACGCTCGATGCCCCGCTTGTAGTTACCGGTGAAGCGGGCCATGAGCTGTTGTGGATCGCTGTCGCCAAGGCGGCTCATGAATCGTTGGGCAGTCTCCCCTCGGAGCGTGGTCACCGGCACGCCATATCGTGAGATCACGATCTCGTCGGGCCGACGGGCCCGATAGGAGAAGCCGAGGTCGCCGGGCGGGGCCCCGATCAGATCTCCTGGTTCTCCTCGCCGTCCCCACCTTCGATCTCCGAGGAGCCGGCTTCGTCGCCCTCGGATTCGAGATCCTCTAAGTCGACTTCGAGGCCGGCTTCCTCATCCGACTCCGAACCATCGCCATCCTCGACATCCTGTTCCCCGACCTCGTGATCGTCGACGATCTGATCCTCGGCATGGTCCGTCTCGACAACCTCCAAGTCCTCTTCGGCCGTGTCGTGCTCGGTGTCGACCGTCCCGGTGTCGGTCTCGGGTTCCGTCGAGCCCTTGCTGTGGGCGCCGGACACAACCGCATCCATCTCGTCGAGCTTGTCGGCAACGGTGGTGGCGAGAACCGCGAGCTGGTTGCGGACACCGGCAACGAGACCCGTCATCTCCGCCATCTCGGCATCGACCTCGGCCTTCTTCCGGTCCCGCTCCTGTGCGAAGCTGTCTGCTTCCGACCTGGCGTCCCCCACGATCTTGTCCGCTTCGCTTTGTGCATCCTCCAGCATCCTGTCCGCCGCCGCCTGGGCAGCGATGAGGGCGCGTCCGACCGCCGACTCGTCGGGCCCGGGTGGGGGTGGCGCGGCCGCGAGTGCGGCCATTGCCTCCGGGTCGTTCTCGAGCTGCGCTACCCGCTCCTTGGCGCGGGCCAACTCCTCCTCGAGCTCACGGACGGCAACCACCATCTCGTCCAGGAAATCATCGACCTCGTCGAGGTCGTAACCCCGCAACGCGGTGGAGAAGGTCTTCTTCTCGATATCGGCAGGTGTTATCGCCATTGTTATCTACCCCTTGGTTCTGGAGTGAGGATACGAACGAAGCCGCCCGGCTCCAAGGATCAGAAGATCCCCCGCACCAAACCCATGAGCAACTGGATCCCGATGAGGAGCACTATCGGGGAGAGATCGAGCATCCCACCGCCGAGACGAAGCGGAGGGATGACCCGGCGAAGCGGGAGGATCACGGGGTAGATGACCCGATCGAGGAAGACATTGACCTTGCCGAGCGGGTGCTCCGAGGAAGTCGGGATCCAGGACAGGATCACCCACGCCAGGACGGCGTAGAAGTAGATCTGGAGGATCAGGAGCAGGACGCCGCCGATGTTCACAAGTCAGTCGTCGATGTCGTCGAGCTCGTAGGCCCCCAGCGCGGACAGGCGCCGCTTCTCTTCCCGACTCAAGGTGACTCGCGGCGGAAGGACGACCACGAGCCCATCGCCCACTTTTCGCATCGAGCCGTCGAGGGCGTAGATCAGGCCGGAGGAGAAGTCGACCACCCGACGAACCAAGTCGTGGTCCGCCCGGCGCATATCGAGGACAACTGGCACCCGGTCGCGGATGCGATCGGCCAGTATCCGGGCGTCGCCGAACTCCTCGACCAGGATCACATCGGACTGCGTCTCGACAGCTCTCACCACTCCGACGGTTTCGGAGCCGTCACGGCCCTGGGGTCTGGTGGCGGCACGGGCCGTGGGTGGCGGCTCCACCCGGCGGCTGGGCGGGAATGGCTCCACCCGCCGCGGCTCGACACGCCGCGCCGGCTCTTCGATGGGGCCGGACGCCGGGCGATCGGCTGTCTCGGAATCCATCTGGTCCTCGTCGACCAATCCCAGGTAAACGAGAGCTTTGGAGAACAGTGACGACATATCACTCCGTCAGGGTGCGTTCACCAAAGATAGCCCGTCCTACGCGGATAATTGAGGAGCCTTCCTCGATCGCCACCTCGAAGTCGTCGGTCATCCCCATGGAGAGCTCGACTATCTCGGGGTACTCGCCGGCCAGCTCGGATCGCATCTCTTGCAACATGGCGAAATGAGGGCGCTGGGCCTCGGGGTCTTCGGTGACCGGGGGGATCGCCATCAACCCGCGGACCTTCAGCCCGAGAGACAGGACCTCGCCGAGCGTGGATCGGGCGTCGCCTGGCTCCACTCCCGATTTCTGAAGCTCGTGCCCGGTGTTGACCTGCAACAGAACGGGTGGGGGCACACCACTTCCCTTCGCCCACGCCCCGGCGAGTGACGCCCTGTCCATCGAATGGAGTAGATGGGTGATGGGCCGGATGAGCCGGGCCTTGTTCGTCTGCAAACCACCCACGAAATGCCAGCGGATGTCATCAGGCAGCCTCGCTGCCTTCTCCGCCATTTCCTGCGCCCGGTTCTCGCCGAAGTCGCGATGGCCCAATTCGTAGATCGTCTCGATCTCGGTCACCGATTTCGCCTTCGACACCGCCACCAGGGTGATTGAGGATGCATCCCGGCCGACGCGTTCCGCCGCCGCGGTCATCCGCGTGACGACGTCTTCGTAACTCATGGCACCCAGGCGATGGTGGCGTTGCGGAGGGCGGTCCGACTCCGACGATGGCTGTAGAAGGTCATCTCGTGCATGGTGCAGACGCCCGAAACCCATATCGCCAGCCCGTCGAGTTGCCTCCTCAGTGCCGAGGCCAGGTCCACCGAGGTGGCGCCCCACCCGGTCTCGGTCACGTCCTCAGGGAAGCGTGCCGCGACTTCTGGTCCGACCTCGAAGCAACACGGGCCGATTCCGGGCCCGATCGCGGCGGACCGGGGCTCATGGCCGTTGCGGGTCATCTCCTCACGGAGCACAACGACGACATTGCTGGCTGCTCCGCGCCATCCGGCGTGGGCGACTCCCACCGCAGACTCGGACCTGAGCACGACACCGAAGCAGTCGGCGGTGAACACTGCGATTGGGAGGCCGGGCACGTCGCTCCACATGGCATCCGCCTCGTCCAGCTCCCCTGGTGCTTTCGCCCGGGTCAGAGAAGCCCCGTGGACCTGCCTGAGGGTGGCCCAATCACGTGAGATCCCCAGCCAGGACGAGACCGCCGATCGCGCCGTCAGGTCGTTGCGCTGGTCTCCGTCGGTTGCATCGGTGAAGGCCGCCCCGTCGACACCGGGGGGCCGGTTCATCCCTGAACGAAGGTTGGGATGTCGAGGACGTCGTCCCCCTCATCGAAGCCGGAGTAGGAACGGGTCGATGGCCGTGATGTGGCTGGCCTGCCCTGGCGTTTCCGTTCGAATCCGGCAGCGATCACGGTCACCTTCATCTCCTCACCGAGATCGTCGTCGACGATCGCCCCGAAGATGATGTCGGCCTCGGTGTCCGCGTGATCGGCGACGACCCGGGCGGCTTCGGTCGCTTCGTGAAGAGTCATCGAGGATGGGCCCGACACGGAGAGGAGCACACCCTTGGCCCCTTCCATCGAGGTCTCCAACATCGGGCTGGAGATGGCGCGCTCGGCGGCCTGCTTGGCGCGGTTCTCACCGGTTGCCCGGCCGATGCCCATCACCGCCGAGCCGGCGTCCGACATGATTGTCCGCACGTCGGCGAAGTCGACATTGATCAGCCCGGGGGTCGTGATCAGGTCGGTGATGCCGGCGACACCGCTCATGAGGACCTCGTCGGCCAGCCGGAAGGTCTCGGCGATGGGAGCTTCGGGATCCCCGACCTCGAGCAGTCTGTCGTTGGGAATCACGATCAGCGTGTCGACCGCATCCTTCAGGTCGTCGATGCCCTGTTCGGCATGAACCGCCCGACGTCTCCCCTCGAAACCGAAAGGCCTGGTGACCACACCAACGGTGAGAGCGCCCACGGAGCGGGCGACCTCGGCCACGACCGGGGCGCCACCGGTGCCGGTGCCACCACCCTCGCCCGCCGTGATGAAGATCATGTCGGAGCCCTTGAGGACATCCTCGAGCTCTGCCTTGTGCTCTTCGGCGGCCGCACGGCCGATCTCCGGGTTGGCGCCGGCGCCCAGACCCCTGGTCACCTCGCGTCCGATGTCGAGCTTGACATCGGCATCGCTCATGAGCAGTGCCTGGGCATCGGTGTTCAACGCGATGAACTCGACACCGCGTATGCCCGCTTCGACCATGCGATTGACGGCGTTGACGCCGCCACCGCCGATCCCTACGACTTTGATGACGGCCAAGTAGCCGCCGCTCGACGAGTTCACGACAATTCCTCCAGTGGATATCGGAAGCTAAAGTAGAGGTTTACCGTTCGCGAACTGGTTAGTAAAGACACAATCCCTAACCTTCAACTAGACGTCTATACATGGGCACCTCCCGACTCACGGTGGTGAGACGGCGGGATGTGTCGGTGCGATGAGGGTCAAGGTCGAGCCCGCGGCAGGCTGCTCACGGAGCAGCGCGGCAAGACTCAGTGCCTTGGCGGACATCTCGACCGCCCGCCCGAGTCTCACCTGGAACCCGGCCACTTCGGCCCAGATCTCTCCCCCGGGCTCGGTGCGCACCCTGGCCGTGGCCTTCAGCTCTTCGGGCAATGTGGCCACGAATTCGAGCGATCCGAGCACATCGCGAGAGGACGTGGTCTCATCGGCGGGGATGTCCCCCAATTGGATCCACGGCATTTCCGGGTCGGGGTCTGGTGCGGTGCCGAGTTGGACGCCGTCGACAGCGAACAGCCCCCATCCCTCGGTGGTCTGCAGCCAGGCAACAGGGATCCTCTCCTGGACTCGCACGACGACACCGGTGGGCCAATCGAGCTCGACCACCGACTCGCGGACCCATGGGTCGGACTCGAGGGCGCTCTCCACCTTCCCCGTGCGAATCAAGATGAGTGGAGTTCCCGCAACCACACCCTGCTCGACGATCTCCGCCTGGGCCGAGCTGGCCGCTATCCCCGATGTCGTCACGGTGGCGACGCTGAGCAAAGGCGACAGAAAGAGCCAAACGATCGCCCCGGCCAGCCCAAAGGCCACGAGGAACTTGACGAGGCGGCTGACCTTGCGTCGCGCCCGGTCCTCAGCGACTTCCCGCCGTCGCTCGGCTAGTCGTGGGTCAATTCTCATCATCGAATCCGACGAACTGGATCTCCGACTCCAGCATGGTGCCGGTCTCCTCGAAAACACGGTCTTTGACCGCGACCACCAGCTTCCGGATGTCCTCAGAAGTGGCGGATGACCCGGCCACGAAGAAATTGGCGTGCTTATCCGACACGGCCACATCCCCGGCCCTCATCCCCTTGAGCCCGAGGGAGTCGATTATCTCCCCGGCAGTAGCCCCAGGCGGGTTCTTGAAGACGCTGCCGGCGTTGAACGTCCCCCCCGGCTGGTTGTCACGGCGCCATCGTGTGATCCGGCGAAGTTCGGCACGGCCGGTGTCGCTGTCACCGGGCGACCCCTGAAAGGTTGCGCTCACCACCACCCGGGTCGAGGTGACATTCGAGTGCCGGTAAGACATGTCCAAATCGTCCGGGCCAAAGGTGCTCCCGTTGCCGTCGGTCAGATCGACGATCGACGCCTGGATGAGACGGTCGCGGGTTTCGGTCCCGAAGCATCCCGCGTTCTGCCGGACCGCTCCCCCGACCGACCCGGGGACGCCGATGAAGAACTCGAGCCCGGTCAGGGCGGCGTCGACGCTGCTGCGTGCCACCTGGGCCAGTGGCGCGGCGCCGCCGGCGCGCACCGCGGTCCCGTCGACGTCTACGACGCCGAAGGATGGTCCGAGACGGATCACCAGGCCGTCGAACCCGGAATCGGCGACAACCAGATTTGAGCCTCGACCCAGGACGAGGACCGGCATGTCGGCGATCAGCCCCGAGGCGATCAGATCGTCGAGTGCTTCGGTGTCGGCAATCTCGGCCAGGTAACGGGCGGGACCACCCGACTTGTAGGTGGTGTAGGGCCCAAGGGGCACTCCCAGGCGGATCATCCCGGAGGAGATGAGTGAATCGAGCGAGGTCACGATCGCTCCGCCAGGCGGATGGCGAGCTCTGTAGGCACGAGGGTGATGTCTCCGGCTCCCATGGTCAGCACCAGGTCCCCTTCTGCGACACGCTCCGCCAGGAAGTCGGCGAGATCGCGCCGGTGGGGAACGTATTGGGCACTGGCGCCGTGCCGACGTGCCGCCTCGACGACCAAGGCGCCGGTGACACCGGGGACCGGCTCCTCCCGCGACCCGTATACATCGGTAATGACGACCTCGTCCGCCCCGCTGAGCGCGGCGCCGAATTCTTCGTGAAATCGCTCCGTCCTGCTGTAGAGGTGTGGCTGGAAGACGGCCCAAAGCCTCCCCTTCGCCAAGTCTCTTCCCACTTCGACCGTGGCCAGCACCTCGGTGGGATGATGGGCGTAATCGTCGACCAGGGTGACACCCGCGACCGTGCCCCGGTGTTCCCATCGCCGGCCGACACCCCGGAACGAGGCCAGGCCAAGGGCGGCTGCGGCGATATCGCGTCCCATCGACCCGAGCAAGGCGAGCGCACCTGCTGCATTTAGTGCTACATGGGTGCCGGGCCGCCCGAGACTGACATGGGAGCGTGCCGAGGGCCCGACGAGCTCGAACCGGGTCCCTCCGTCGTGCCTGGTCAGATCGATGATCCGCCAGTCCGACGCCGGGTCCAGGCCGTAGGTGATGGCCCCGGTGCGGCGACCGACCTCGCGAGAGCCGGGATCGTCGGCGCAGACGACCACAGGCCCGTCGACGCTCTCGGCCACGGTCACGAACGCTTCCTCCAGATCCGATTCGGTCCCGAAATGCTCCATGTGCTCCGACTCGACATTGGTCACGATCAGTCCGGCGAGTCGCAGCCTCTCAAACGTGCGAAATGCCTCATCAGCTTCGACCACGAGCAGGGGTGTCTCGCCGAAATGGCCGTTGGTGTTCCAATCAGCGAGGTCTCCGCCGACGATGAAGCTCGGATCCTCGCCCAAGGCCTTCAACGCCGAGACCAGAAGCGCGGTCGTCGTCGTCTTCCCGTGTGTGCCGGTGGCCCCGATGGTGGTGATCCCCTCGGTGAGAGCGGCGAGTAGATCGGGGCGACGCCACACCGGCACCCCGGCCTCCGTGGCGGCGAGCAGCTCGGGATCCTGATCGGGCACGGCCGACGAGGCGACCACCAGGTCGGCTGCTCGGCCACCTCCGGGTGATGACCCGTGTGGGTGGCGATGCCGAAGTCCTCCAACCTGTCCAGGGTCGACCCGCCTCGCTGGTCCGATCCTGACACCACATGACCCATGCCGGCCAGCACCTTGGCGATCGCGCTCATACCGGCGCCGCCCGCTCCGACCAGGTGGATGCGTCGATAGTCCAATCTCATCGCGCCAACTCCTGCATCGCTTCGGCGATTGTCATCGCTGCGTCCGGCTTGGCGATGCTCCTGGCGCCAATCCTCATCGCTTCGAGCCTCTCCGGCGACAGCAGGATCTCCGACACGAGGACAGGAAGCCTGTCGAGATGCTCCTGGGTGAGGACCTCCGATGCCCCGGCCTCCCTCAGGAAGGCAGCGTTGGCGGCCTGATGACCCGACGAGCCGAACTCGCCCGGGATGAGGATCGATGGAGTTGATGTCACGGTCAGCTCGGCCACCCCGCCACCGGCCCTGGCCACAACCAGATCACTGGCGGAATAGAACAGCTCCATCCTCTCCTCGAACGACCGCTGCACCCAGTGGACGGCGTCGGAAGGGCTCCCCTCGGTGCTGACCTTTCCCTCCCCCGTGAGATGCAAGACCTGGATCCGGCTCCATTCCCAGCTCGTGACCAGATCCTCCACGGCGGCATTGATCACACCCGCACCCAGCGAGCCGCCGACCGCCCCGAGCACGGGGTATCCCGGGTCGAGGCCGTAGTGGGCAAGAGCCTCCGGTCTGGTCCCCTCCCGGTTCAAACTCGACAGCGCCCGACGGACAGGGTTGCCGACCCATTCCCCTCTCTCCAGGCCCTCCGTGTGGGGGAAGGAGGTGAAGGTGCGTGTTGCCCAGCGCGAGGCGACACGGTTGGCCAAACCCCCGCCCGCGTTCTGCTCGGCGATGAGCAGGCCGGACCCGGAACTCCGGACGGCCAGGGCCGCCGGGATGGTCACATAGCCCCCCATCCCGAGCACCACGTTCACCTCTCTCTCGACGATGGCGGCCTTGATGGCGTCACGGGCCCGCCAGACCACACGCGGCAGGCTCAGGTTCCGCATGGTCATCGATCGTTGCAGCCCTCTCACCTCGACCTCGAGGAACGCAAACCCCGCGTCGGGGTAGACAGACTTCTCCAGGCGGTCGCCGCCGACATAGAGGATCGACTCCTGGGGAGCCCCACGTGCCATCAGAGCCTCGCCGACGGCCAGCCCAGGGAACACGTGGCCACCGGTGCCGGCTGCGGCGATGAGAAAGGTCATGTCTTGGGCTGCACCCCTGCCTGGGCGATGTTGACGAGGATCCCGAGGGACGCCATACACACGATCAGGGATGTGCTCCCGAATGAGACGAACGGGAGCGAGATTCCGGTGATCGGCATGACGCCGAGGACGCCCCCGATGTTGACGATGGCCTGAAATGTGAGCCAGGCGGTGAGACCTGCCGCCACCATCCTGCCGAACCGGTCCGGGGCCCTGACTGCGACCAGCCAGCCTGCCAGCGCGAGGACTATGTAGAGACCGATGACTGTCAGGCCCCCGATGAGACCCGTCTCCTCCCCGATGATGGCGAAGATGAAGTCGGTGTGGGCATTGGGCAGATAGAACCAGCGGGCACGGCTGGCGCCCAGTCCCACCCCGAAGAGACCGCCGTTGGACAGGGCGTAGTAGCCCTGGATCAACTGATAGCCCTCTCCACTGGCGTTTCCCCAGGGGTCGAGGAACCCGACGATGCGGTCGACCCTGTACTCGTCGCCGAACGCGAGGACCCAGGCGGCGAGGACAACCAGGACGGTGAGGACGAGCACATACCGAAGCGGAGTGTCGCTGGCCATGATCACCGCCATCGCCGCGGCGCCGATGATGATCGTCGTACCGAGGTCGGGCTGGAGCATCACGAGGCCGCCGAGTACGCCCACCGTGAACACGACCGGGACCAGGAAATGGCCGAATCGAGCGAGGAGCCGGTGCTTCTTCTCGAAGAGATGGGCCAGGACGAGGACGATCGCGACCTTGGCCACCTCCGAGGGCTGAAAGCTGAAACCTGCGATCGGCAGCCAACGCTGCGAGCCACCGATGACCGGTCCCACCGCCAGCACTGCGATGAGCAGCCCCACGGTGACGAAGAAGCCGGGCAGGGCGAGCCTGCGATAGACGCGGTATGGGATCCGGCTCGTGACGAGGAGCGCCACGGTCCCGATCCCGACTCCGAGCAGCTGTCTCTTGAAGAAATAGAACCGGTCCTCGGACTGGTCGATTGCGACCGCGGAAGAAGCAGACTGCGTGGCGCCCAGCCCGATCACAATCAGGACCACGGCCATCACGAGCAGCGCCGTGGCGGTGCGGTTGTTCATCTTGAGCCGCTCGGCGCGACTTCGCGCGGCTGCCCGGACCTTGGCAATCGATGTCACGTTCGCTGTCATCCGGACCTTGCCTCCTCGGTGATCGATCGGACCAGGGCGGCGAATCTGTCTCCACGTTCGGCGTAGGAGGAGAACTGGTCGAAGCTGGCGCAGCCAGGGGCGAGGAGCACCGTGTCCCCGGGCTCGGCCAGTTCTGCCGCCAACTCGACAGCACGCTTCAGGGTCCCCACATCGCGACCTCGCTCTCCTGCCGCCGACGCCAGGTCGGGCCCGGCCTCACCGATGCCAAGGAGAAAGCGAACGTTGGGCTCGCGTGCGATTGGTGCCACATCCAATCCTTTGGCTTGCCCTCCGGCGATCAAAACGACCGAGTCGTGCGCCCTGATCGAGCTGATGGCGGCATGGGTATTGGTCGCCTTCGAGTCGTCGATCCAGGTGATGCCGCCGCTTCTCGCCACCAACGTTCTTCGGTGGGGGCCCGGAGCGAATGATCTGGCCGCCCTGGTCACCCCGTCGGCAGTGGCTCCCATGCGCAAAGCAAGAGCAGAGGCCGAGGCGATGTTGACCAGGTGGGTCGGGTCGTCGGAAACGAGGTCGCCGATCGAGATGGTCATCTCGCCGACGACCAGACGGTCGTCGTCAACCCCGCCGCCGCCAGGCGGAAGATGTCTCCCGGACACGGGGAACAACTCGCTCCGCGCCCCTGTGACCAGCGACGAGGCGCCCTCGTCGTCGGCATCGAACACCAGGAGGTCCTCGTCGGTCTGGTTCATGAAGATCTTTGCCTTGGCCGCCCGGTATGAGTGCTCCGAGCCGTGCCAGTCGAGATGGTCCACGGCCACATTGGTGATGGCAGCCGCCACCGGGTGGAACTCCTCGCAGAAGCGGAGCTGAAAGCTGGAGACTTCGACCACCACCGCCTCGTGACCGCGGTCGACATGCTGGGAGAGGGCGGAGCCGATGTTGCCGGCCGCCGGGGCGTCGATTCCCGATGCCTCGAGCATGGAGGCGGCGGCCTCCGTGACCGTCGTCTTGCCGTTGGTGCCGGTGACGGCCGCCACCGGCACGTCGATATGCCTCCAGGCGAACTCGATCTCGCTCCAAACCGGGATCCCCCATTCCAGGGCCTCGACGATGGGCAGGGCCCGCTCGGGGAATCCGGGGCTGGTGACTACCAGGTCGATGCCGGTGAGCAGCACCGGGTCCCATCCACCGCTGGCCACGGGGAAGCCCTTCTCCAGGGCGAGCTCGGGTTGGTCCCGGGTGTAGATCGTCACCGTCATGTCGCGATCCCGGGCGAGGGCTGCCGCCGCAAGACCGGAGACTCCGGCGCCGAGGACGAGCACCCGGGTCACAACAGGTCCTCGAGCCGCAGGAAGTCGCCGTAGAAGAACCCGAGCCCGAGGGCGACGCCGAAACCGGTCAGGATCCAGAACCTGATGACGACCGTCGTCTCCGGCCATCCACCCAGGTCGAAGTGATAGTGGATCGGCGACATGCGGAATATCCGTTTCCCGAAGATCTTGAAGCTGGCCACCTGGAGGATCACTGAGGCGGTCTCTGCCACGAAGATCGCTCCCAGCACGACCAGGAGCAGACTCGTGTTGGTGAGGAGCGCCAGGGCAGCGAGCAGCCCTCCGATGCCCTGCGACCCGACATCACCCATGATGATCTTGGCCGGTGGCGCGTTCCACCAGAGGAAGCCCAGGATGGCCCCGAACATGGCTGCCGAGATGATGGCCAATTCGAGTGGATCGACCGACTCGTAAACCTCCGGGTTTCGGAACTGCCAGAAGGCGATGACGGTGTAGGAGGCGACGACCAGTGCCGAAGAGCCCCCGGCCAGGCCGTCCATGCCATCGGCCAGGTTCACGCCATTGGCCCATCCGGTGAGCATCAGCAGCACCCAGATGACGAAGAAAGCACCGAGGTCGATCCCTAGTGGCCTCACGAATGAGATCTCGGTGACCACTCCTGCCTCGGTAGCGCCCCACGCGAAGAGTGCGGCGATGGCGAGTTGGCCCCCGAACTTGGCCGATTTGGAGAGACCGAGGCTTCGCTTGTTCGAGTACTTGATCCAGTCGTCGAGGAACCCGACCAGGGCCATCCCGGCGAGAGCGAACACCGTGAGCAAACCGCCGTCGCTCAAGGGCGTGAACTCGAACCCGATGCTCCCGGCCGGGGCCACAAGGCGAATGTGCGACACGAGGTACCCGATGACTGCAGCGAGCACGAAGACGACACCGCCCATGGTCGGGGTCCCCTGCTTGTGACCGTGCATCCCGACGATCTCTTCCTGGATGAATTGCCCGATCTCGCGCCGTCTGAAGAAGCGAATGGCATAAGGAGTGCCGAAGATCGACACGAGGAGCCCGACTGCGGCGGCGGTCAGCAGCGGTATCACGTCGTCATGCTCCCTGAATCAGGGTCGAAATCGGCGGACCCGGCTCGAGCAGTCAGGATCTCCCTTGCCACCTTGCGGTCATCGAAAGGAAGCACATGCCCGCGGATCTCCTGGCCGGTCTCGTGTCCCTTCCCGAGGATGAGCACCACGTCTCCCTCCGCGGCGGCGGCGATTGCCGACTCGATGGCTTGGCGTCGGTCCACTTCGAGGATGACCCACGGCCCCGAGGCGCCTTCGGCCACGTCCTCGAGGATCTGATCAGGGTCCTCGGAACGTGGGTTGTCGCTGGTCAGGATGGCGAGGTCGGCTCCCGTCGCCGCCCGGCCCATCAACGGCCGCTTCTCCCGGTCCCTGTCGCCGCCGGCGCCGACCACCGCGATCACCCTCCCCTCCGCAATCGACCTGGCCACGGATATGGCCTCCTCGATACCATCGGGGGTGTGGGCGTAGTCGACGATGACATGGACGGGCCCGGTGTCGGAGACCTGTTCGAAACGACCTGGCACGCCACCAAGATGAGCCAGCCCGGCGGAGATCTCGTCGAGGGTCAATCCGAGGGCCAGAGAGCAGCCCACCGCTACCAGGGCATTCTCCACGTTGAAGGAGCCGATCAGATCGGAAGTCACGTTGACGGCTCCCTGATCGGTGACCAGATCGAAATGCGTCCCGTGAAAGGAGGTCTCGATGTTCTCGGCGCGAACTTCGCCATCGCGGCCGACCCTTATCACCGGCGTCTCCACCCATGAGGCGATGACGGCTCCAACCGGGTCGTCGACATTGAGGACTGCCGTTCCCACCTCGTACTCCCGGAACAGCCGCTCTTTGGCTCGCCGGTACGACTCCATCGACCCGTGGAAGTCGAGATGGTCCTGGGACAGGTTGGTGAACGCAGCCACTTCGAACCGTGTGCCGGCAACCCGGTGCATCTCCAGGGCGTGTGACGAGACCTCGGCCGCGACCACACCGGCGTCGAGGCGTCTCATCTCGGCGAGGAGACGCTGAAAATCCGTCGCTTCCGGGGTGGTGCGCACCGAGGGCAGGACCGTCTCCCCGACTCGCGTCTCGACGGTCCCGATCAACCCGACAGTCCGGCCGGCAGAGGCGAGCAGCGATTCGACGTAGTGGGTGACCGTGGTCTTGCCATTGGTACCGGTGACCCCAACCACGGCCAATTTGGTCGAAGGGTCGCCGTGGACCCTGGCTGCCATTGGGCCCATGGCGACGCGGGTATCGGCGACCACGATTTGAGTCACCGCGGCATCCTGCAGCGTATCGACCGCCACGGCGGGCGAGCCGGCGCCCACCGCCGAGCCCACGTAATCGTGCCCATCATGGGTCGAGCCCTTGACAGCGACGAAAAGGACGTTGGGGCCGGCTAACGCGGAGTCATGGGTGACATCGCCGAGCCAGATGTCGGGGTCGCCGACGACGAGACCCCCGACCCGGCCCGATGCCTCGCCCACGGTGCTACCCGGCGCCGACATCGGGGGGCACTCCCAATCGGTGGAGAGCTTGCTCCATGACCTGTGCGAACACAGGCGCCGCGGCCGCCCCGCCGGTTCTGTATCGGTAAGAGGGGGCGTCGATGAGAACCGCCACGACCACTTTCGGATCACTCATCGGGGCCATGCCGACGAACGATGCCCTGGTCACCTCGGTGTACCGCCCGTCCTCGCCAAGCTTGTTGGCGGTGCCGGTTTTCCCCCGACCTGGTAACCAGCGACCGTCGCCGCCTGACCGGTGCCCTCATCGACCACATTGGCCAGCAGTTCCTGCATGAGGACTGCCGTGTCCTCGGAGACCACCCGCTTGGTCTCCAGACCGGCGATGTCCTGACCGCCGTTGACGTCGGTTGTCGAGGCGACGATGTGAGGAGCGGTCCAGATCCCGTCGTTGCCGATGGCGCCGTAGGCCGCTGCCATCTGGAGCGGGGTGGCGGCGACCGAATAGCCGATTGCGGCCGAGGCCCAGCATGTCTCACAGCCTGCCTCGAAGTTCAGTGTCCCGGGCGCCTCGACTGAGTAGTCCACCCCGGTCTTCGCCCCGAGCCCGAACCGCTCGATATAAGAGATGAGCCGGTCCTGCCCCAGCTTCTCTGCAACGAGGATCGTCCCCACATTCGAGGACCTGGTGAATATCTCCCGCACGCTCATATTGGCCGTCTCGTGCTCCTCGAAGTCGCGGTAACAGCCGAACAGGTCGTCATCCGCCGAACGACAGGCGTCCGGGCGTAGTTCCAGGAGGTCGGCCACTCCCGGTATCACGGTCCCGGCCTTTACCTCGCCCTCCTCGATGGCGGCTGCCACCGTGATCAGCTTCTGCGTCGATCCAGGCTCGTACACGCCTCGAACGATGAAGTTCCTGAAGGAATGACAGGTCGGGACGAGGGCCGGGTCGCAGTCCTCATCGACCGTCTGGCGGGTCTGCGGATCGAACACCGGGGCGCCGGCCAGGGCGAGAACACCTCCTGACTCGACATCGAGCACCACTACCCAGCACGACTCGGCATCGGTGCGGTCGACTGCCGAGACACATGCCTGCTGAGCCTGGTATTGCAGCGGGAGATCGATCGTGGTGTTCAGGTCGGTGCCGGGAACGGCGGCGACGATGTCGCTGATGCCCTGGGGGATGATGCGGCCCTCGAGATCCCGTTCGAAGACGGCCTTGCCCGGAACGCCGCGCAGCGCCTCGTCGTACATGTACTCCAGGCCTTCCTGCCCGTTGCCGTCGATATCGACGAACCCGGTGACATGGGAGGCCACGGCGCCGGCCGGGTAGATGCGGGTCGACTCCGGGTGGGCGTAGATGCCCCTGACCTCGAGCTTGGCGATCTGCTCGGCCACCCCGGGCTCCACCTGGCGCTTCAGGTAGACGAACTCACGATCTGATTCGAGCCTGGTGAGCAGCTCCTGAGCATCGACACCGAGGAGCCCGCCTACCTGCTGGGCTACCCAGAGTGGCTCCTCGACCTGTGTGGGATTGGCCCAGATGCTCTGCGCCTCCACCGTCATCGCCAACAGTTCCCCGTTGCGGTCGTAGATCTTGCCCCTCTGCGGTGCGAGGTCTCGGGTCACGAGCCGTTGGTCCAGGCCCTGACCCGCCAGATCGGCTGCCTGGACGACCTGGACCTGGAACAGTCGGAATGCGAGCCCTAATAGGGCGATCACGAGGGAGAGCCCGATCAGGGCAACCCGTACCCGGGAGCGATCAGGTCTGGTGGCGGCCCTGCCGGCAGCCACGGCTATGGCCCCGGCCGTGACCCCGGTGGTCGGGAACGACCTGTTCCCTCCGGGAGCCCGGCTCCAGCGCGCCGTCGGGTCCTCATTGCGTATCTCCCTCATCGACGGAGGCCACCGCCGGGCCTCCGAGATCCACGAGAAGCTGATTGGTGTCGCCCGGGATCATCAGGCCGAGCTCCTCGGCCAGTGGCGCGATGCGCGCCGGGTTCTCCATGCGGGCGATCTCGAGCCGGAGTTGCTCGTTGATCGCCTCCTGCTCGGCGATGGCACGATCGAGACGGTCGAGCTCGAAGGCCGATCTGTCCAGGGACGTTCGGGCGAAGCCGAGACCCAGGAAGGCGGCCACACCGATCAGAACCATCATCATCCACGGGGCCAAGGCGGGTCGGCGAAGCTGCCTGCGGCCGGGCAGGACCCGCATACCTTGCTTGGGCGCCGGATGCCGGAGGGGGCGTGCCGCAGTCATGCCGCGACTTTCTCGACGGCGCGCAAGGTCGCGGAGCGGGCCCGATTGTTCTCCTCGACTTCAGCTGCGGAGGCGCGAATCGGCTTTCGGGTGAGGAGGCGCAGCTCAGCGCTGTTCCCGCATCCACAAACCGGGAGCTCAGGTGGGCAGGTGCAGCCGGTGGCGCCCCGGGTGAACCGACGCTTCACCATCCGGTCCTCGAGGGAGTGGTATGAGATGGCCAGGACCCGCCCTTCTGGCCTCACCAGCTCGATGGCACGGTCGAGACCGCTCGATATGGCTTCGAGCTCGTCATTCACCGCGATCCGGATTGCCTGGAAGGTCCGTCGGGCGGGATGACCCGCCCGACGGCGCGCCGCGGGAATTGCCGCGGCGACGACGGTGGATAGCTGGCCGGTCGACTGATAGGGGCGCCCCTCGACGATGGCATGCGCCACGCGCCGCGCCAGAGGCTCCTCTCCAAAACGACGGATGACGTCGGCGAGACGATCCTCGGGCCATTCGTTGACCACCTCGTCGGCCGTGTAGACGGCATCGGGGCCCATTCGCATGTCCAGGGGCCCGTCGTGGCGGTACGAGAAACCCCGGTCGGGCTCGTCGAGTTGATGTGAGGAGACCCCGAAGTCGAAGAGAACACCGGACACCGGCTCCTCGGTCACCGAGACAACGAGGTTGCCGAGATCGGAGAAGTTGCCCTGGACCGCGGGCACGCCGAGTTCCCTGGCATTGGCCAGTGCAGCAGGATCTCGATCTATGGCTACAACCTTCACGTTCTCTCCGAACTCATCCAGCAACCGGCGGGTGTGTCCCCCACCGCCGAATGTCGCGTCCACCACAACACCCGGCAGCACCGGGGCCAGCAGCCCAGCCACCTCATGCTCCAGAACCGGCCGGTGGTAGTCCCGGTCGTGGTTGTCCCGGTTCTGGCTCATTGCCAGCCCCCCGGGCGCTGGTACCAATAGGAAGCGGGCGGAGTCAGGGGCCTTCCATTGGTTCCGGGGGGCTGGCGATGAACCAGCCACGCATTCGCTGTCGTTACTCGTCCTCCTCCAGGAAGCTCTGATCGCCGGCGGCGCGGTCCTCGAGATAGAGCGTCTTGTTCCAGAGCTCCACGTGGTCGTAGACACCGATCACCGCGATCTCGGTGCCCGTCTCCAGGTCTGCGAACTCCCTCAGGTCGGGCTTGATCAGCACCCGGCCCGATTTGTCGAGAACCTGCAGATCGGCGCCCGAGAAGACCGTGCGCGAGAAGCGGCGTCCGGTGCGGTTCTGCTCCATCTCGGTCACCTGCGTGGCCCGCGTCTCGAACTCACCGGACGGGAAGAGGACGAGCTGACGGTCCTGGCCCTTGGTGACGACACACCCGTCTTCGAGATCACGGCGAAAACCGGAGGGCATGACCACCCGGCTCTTCCCGTCGAGACTGTGGAAGTACTCGCCAAGGAACACTGCTTTGCTTCTCCGTCCGTCCTCATGTCACTGACCCCACTTCTCATGGGCCGCGCCTGCCACTATGACCCACTTCAACCCACTTGTCAACCTTTTGCCCCACCTGATGCCATCTCGGCGACACGAACACGCCACGGAGTGACGAAGTGGACGGAGAGAACGGGGGTGGTCAGCGTTCGAGGAGGGCCCGAACCTGATTCTCGGGCGGAGGCTCCGGCCCACGCGGCGGGTCGCTGGCGGCCAGCGGGCGATGCCACCATCCAACGTCGTGCCACTCCCCCATCTTGTGCCCCGCCCGGGGGAAGACGCCGATCGGGTTGAAGCCGAGCGAGGCATGCAGGGCCTCGCTACCAGGGTTGGGCAGAGCAATCCCGGCGAAGGCGTTGGCGAAGCCCCAGAGGGTGGAGAGGTCGAGGAGACCCTTGTAGACGTGCCCACCCACTCCCCGACCTCGATGGTCTTGATGCACATAGACGGTGGTCTCGACCGACCACCGGTAGGCCGGGCGACCGCGGAAGGGGGTGGCATAGGCATAGCCGAGCACCACACCGCTCTCGTCGCTGACCAGCCAGGGATGATCGGTGGTTACCGATTGGATGCGACGCGCCATTTCTGCGGGCCCGGGAGGGTCCAGTTCGAAGGAGACGGCGGTCTCCAGCACCAGGGGCTCGTAAATGGCGGCTATCTGATCTGCGTCGTCGACCGACACGGGGCGAAGCCGGGCCACGATCCGACGACTAGGCGACTTCGAGATAGGGATGCCAGGCCGGATCCACCTGATAACCGGTCGAGGCGTAGATCCAGGCATAACGGCGTGGCGGGCCTGGCTTGGTGCTCAGCCGGAGCCCTGCCTCTTTCGGCAGGCGATTCCCCTTGGAGATGTTGCATGGCCTACAGCACGCCACGACGTTCTCCCAGCTGTGGTCCCCGCCGCGTGATCGGGGAAGCACGTGATCGAGGGACTCTGCCGGCCCGCCGCAGTACTGACAGCGGTGGCCGTCACGCCCGAATACGGCGCGTCGGGTTACCGGCGCCGCACGGCGATACGGCACCTTTACATAGCGGGTGAGGCGAACGACCGAGGGAACATCGATAGAGGCGCTCTCCGAGCTCCAGGTCTCGTCTTTCCCCACGACGACACTGGCCTTCTGATTGAGGACGAGGACGACAGCCCGGCGTGTTGTCACCACCGAGAGTGGTTCGTAGCTGGCGTTCAATACGAGAACCCGTGCCATGAGAAACCCTGTTCCTGCCCTCAGACGTTACCAATCGATGTGGGCCAAACTCGACTCCCCCACCTCCGAAGCGGGCTCCACGGCACCGATCGCACGGCCCACCGCCATCGGCAGCGCCATGGTCCACCCATCAACGATGTCGGCTTGGCCGGTCCGCTCCTGAGTCCCGTCGGTGGAGACGACGGTCAGAGTTCCCTCGTCGGAAAGCGTCACCCTCGTGATCTCCAGCGGTATGCGCCCCAGCACCTGGCACCAGGCGTCAGACATCCCCTGGGCTATGGCCATAGGTGTGGAGGGGACGAGGCGGAACGACCGCACGGCGGTGCCGGTGACCTCCACCCTGGCCCCGCCATTCACTTCGGAGATCCGGACATCGACGCCCAGCGCTGCCCTGGCTTGGGAGAGACGGTTCCCTATCTCCAGATTGGGGTGCTCCAGAGACCTCACCCCGTAGGCCACCAGAAGCGCTCGCACCGCCTCGAGGACCTGGGATTCGTCGGCGTTCTCATCGAGCTTGACCTTGATCCCCGCTTCGAAATCCTCGAGATTCAACGAGACCGAGGCAACGCCCGGAATGTCCTGGAGCCGCTCGACGAGTTTCTCTTTCATGAGATCGCCCGCATCCTTCGACGCCATGACAGATAAGACGCCAGATCCTCCGCTCGGGGTTCCGACCTGGCCTCGCCGTAGGCCGTGTGCATCCGCCAGTCGAGGTACACGGTTGAGGGAAGGGCCCCGTGGCGACGCCTCATCGCGACCGCGGCTCTGACAGCTTCCCATAGCAAAATCGGCCTGCCCGCCAAGGCAAACAGACCCCTGCCCAGTCCGGGCCCATTGCGCATGGATCGGTTGGACACTCCCGCGGGAACTCTAGCTACCTATAAAGGCGTCTCTCAGTAGAGTCGAAGCCACCAGCGAGAGTCGGGAGGGTCATTGGCCTTGGTATCCGCCCAGCAAATCGAAGCGTTCTCGAGACGATTCGACCTGATCGCCACAAATGTCGAGACGGTCATTCAGGGAAAGCGGGATGTGGTCGAGCTGGTGTTGCTCGCCCTTGTGGCAGAAGGTCACGTCCTGGTTGAAGACGTCCCCGGGGTCGGGAAGACACAGCTGGCCAAGTCTGTCGCCCGCTCGATCGACAGCGAGTTCCAGCGGGTCCAGTTCACCCCGGACCTGCTTCCCTCCGATGTCACCGGCGTGTCCGTGTGGGACCGCAACCGCAACGAGTTCGAGTTCAAGCCGGGCCCGATCTTCGCCAACATCGTGGTCGGCGACGAGATCAACCGGGCCAGCCCGAAGACGCAATCAGCCCTGCTCGAGGCGATGGAAGAGCGTCAGGTCACCTCGGATGGCGTGACCCGGGGCCTGCCACTCCCGTTCATGGTCATGGCCACCCAGAACCCGCTGGAGCACGAGGGCACCTATCCCCTTCCCGAGTCCCAGCTGGACCGATTCATGATGAGGGTGGTCATCGGGTACCCCAGCCGGCAGAAGGAGCTCGAGATCCTCGACACCCATGGCGTGCGCTCCACGTTCTTGGACCTCGAGCCCGTGGTTTCGGTCGAGGAGATCGAAGAGCTCATCGTTGTGGCCCGTGAGGTGACCGTCTCCTCTTCGGTGAAGGCGTACATCATCGACCTGGTTGATGGGACCCGTCAGCATCCGGACGTCCTGCTCGGCGCCTCGCCACGTTCGGCGCTATTCCTGCAACGGCTGTCACGGGCGCTTGCCGCCTCACAAGGGAGGGAGTACGTCACGCCGGACGACATAAAGCTGCTTGCCCACCCGGTCCTGGAGCACCGCATGGCGCTGAGGCCCGAGGCCCAGATGCGCGGTGAGACCCTTCCCGATGTCATCGAAGACCTGATGAACAGACTGAGGGTGCCGGGCACCACCTCCCGGATCGCTACCTGATGCCGACACTGCGTGGCTGGGCCCTGTCTGGGGCCGGTCTCGCCCTTCTCGTCCTCTGGTATGCCCTCGGCGAGATCGAATTGCTCCTGACCGGGGTCTTCCTCCTCCTCGCCCAGGCGGTGGCCCTGATCCATGTGCGCCGACGACGGCCGAACATCGAGGTGAGCCGCAGACTCGGCTCGTCCACCGTTCACGACGGCGAGACCACGACCGTGACGCTGCTGATCGAGAACACGTCAGGACACGGACTGAGCCGCCTCGCCATCGAAGACGACGTGAACCGCCTCGGCGTGGCCGTATTCGAGGTGGCACGACTCAAGGCAAAGGAGTCGGTCACAGCCACCTATCGGGTGACCTGTCGCCCCCGAGGCGTGTACCGGGTAGGGCCGACAATGGCGCGTGTCAGCGATCCGCTCAGTCTCGCAGAAACGAGCGAGTTGACCGGCCCGGCAGACCGCATCGTGGTCTACCCCGCCGTCGAGGAGCTCAGCGGCTTTCCGATCGTCCGGGGCCAGGACCCGGCCATGCAGGCGTCCCGCCCCGAGCACGCCCAGCGCGGAGGCGAGGACTTCTACACGTTGCGGGAGTATCAGCAAGGCGATGACCTGCGACGGGTCCACTGGCCATCATCGGCTCGAACCGATGAGTTGATGATCCGTCAGCTCGAGACCCCGTGGCAATCCCGTGCCCTGGTACTTCTCGATGTGCGCAGCACTAGCTACGAGTCACAGGACGCGTTCGAGAAGGCGGTCTCGGGAGCGGCCACGATCGTCACCCATCTGGTCGCTTCCGGGTTCGATGCGGATCTCTGGGCCGGAGACGCCGAGGCCATCGACGCGGCCCGCTACTCATCGGCGATGGAGCGCCTGGCCCTGGTGCAGCCCGACCCCGCAATCGACATCGAAGCCGTGGCCGGGAGGATCCGGCAGAAGGGTGGCGGTGGCGCCCTTGTCATCGTCACCGGGGTAGCCGACCGGCCCCTCCTGGGTGTCCAGCAACTGCTGGCGGGCGACTTCCCGACGACCGTCCTTATGACTGCGTCGGCCTCGACCTCCCAGACCCTGGTCGGCTTTCACCGGATGGGCGTGACGACGGTCTCGATTGCCCCCGACCAGCCCTGGGCGCCTGCCTGGATGATCGCAATGAGGAGCTCATGGACAACGGCCTCGGTCGGCTAGCCGGCGCAGCCGCCTTCGTGCTGATGCTCGTGCGGCTCGGGCGACTCCTCGACGCGGGGCCTGAGGCGCCCGATTGGCAGCTCATCATGCTCGCGTCTGCGTTCCTCGGCGGAGTGATCTGGTGGCTGCTCGGTCAAACGATCAACAACAAGAGAGTCAACATGGCGCTCTTCGCTGGAGCCGGGCTCGCCCTCTTCCTCCGGATCGCGGTCCCGGACACGCTCTTCTTGGGCTTTGTGCCGACCCCGGACAGTCTCGGTGCGCTGGTGAACGAGCTGGGCCAGACCCTCGACCTGGTCCGGTTCGGTGTGGCTCCGGTGTTCCCCCCCTCCGGGATCGTCGCCGTCCTGGCGGTCCTGATGTGGATCACGGGGGCTCTCTACGTCTGGGGGGCCACCGCCGGGCCCTCGATTGCGATGATCGCCCCTTCGCTCGGCCTCTACCTCCAGTTCGCGGTGATGGATCGGATACCGGGCGGGCCAGTGTGGCTGGGGGCCGTTGCCATCGTGATAGCACTGGCGCTGGCCTCGATCGGCATCGAGCGGCGGCAGGAAGCCGGCCGCGTCCGTGACGTCGAGGGTCGGCCACTGGCCCGGAGGGCGGGCGGCATGGCTTTGATCCTGGCCGCCGTGGTGGCAGGAGGCTCGCTCCTCGTTGCCGACACGGCCTCGTCTCTGGTCCCTGCCACCGGGAACATCCGCTGGCGGTATGGGGGCGGATACGGACCGGGTTTCGGAGGGGTTACCTTCGATCGCCTCGCCGACCTGCAACAGAGCATCATTCGGCGATCCAACGCCGTGGTCTTCCGGGCAACCCTCGATCCGAACGCGCCTCCTGCCGACGAGATCTATTGGCGGATGGAGAGTCTCGATTTCTTCGACGGAGAGGCGTGGCGTCCCTCCGCCGACCGGGCGGACTTCTACGAGCCGAGCATCGGTGGCGGCAACCAGGAGCACGCCTATCGGGGAACGAGCCAGGAGATCACACAAAGAGTGCAGATCGCCGCCCTCAGGTCCCAGGTCCTGCCCACGGTCGGCGTCGGGCAGTTCTTTCGCTCCGATTCGGTGAATGTCAACGCGTTCCAGATCACCCCCGACGGCTCGGCGATCTTTCAGGCAGAGCTGGACGAAGGCGACGAATACGAGGCCCAGTCGATTCTCCCCCTCCAGGATGAGGATCTCGGTGCCCTGGCCACCATCTCCAATGGCACCCTCAGCCCGTTGTTCGCCAATGCGGCCGACGCCGGCGTGACCTCGATCCAGCCGGGTGAGGCTCCGGGCGATGTGACTCCGCCCTCCGACATCGAGAGATTCACGGAACTACCCCCCGAGGAGGTTCCCAGGGGCCTCGCTCAGGTGGCCAGACGTCAGACCGCCGGCGCCACGACCCATTTCGAAGCAGCCTGGCTGCTCCAACACTGGTTCCGAGACAGCAACGAGTTCACATACTCCACCGACGTCACGACCGGCCACGGCGTCCTCGACCTCGAGGCATGGCTGACCGACCCGGAGAGCCAGAACTACCGAACGGGCTATTGCGAGCAATTCGCCGCTGCAATGGCGTACCTGGGTCGTGTCGTGGGAATCCCGAGCAGGGTGGTCTGGGGGTTCACCCCGGGGACTGTCGAGCAACAGGGCGACGGCAGCGAGGTGATCGTGGTCCGGGACAACAACGCACATGCCTGGGTCGAGATGTGGATGAACGGGTTCGGGTGGGTGCGTTTCGACCCCACCCCACGAGCCGACGGCACACTGCCTGAGAGCGTCACCGCCGAGTTCGACCCTGCGCCCTATCTCCCGGAGCCCGGAGAGGGCCCGTCTACCCTCGGCCAGCCGTTGCCCTTCGAGGGCCAGTTCGAGGAAGGCGGAGGGGCGGTCGAACCCGGTTCCGGGGCCAACAGAGGCTTCCGCCTGACCTGGGTGTGGCTGCTGCTGCCCGTATTGGCCTTGCTCCTCGCCCTGGTCCCGACGCTGAAGGCGTTCCGACGAAGACGACGGATCCAGCGGCTGAAAGAGGGTGATATCACGGCCGCATGGGACGAGATCGTCGATCGTCTCGCCGACCTCGGCGCACCGGTCCCCTCCCATCAGACCCCGCTCGAGTTCGCCCGGGCCACAGATGGTTCGCTGGTCCCGCTGGCTTCGTCATACTCGGCCACGGTTTACGGGAATCGCCAGGGTCAGGGGCACATCTCGGACCTGACCCATGTGGAAACCTGGATCAAACGGAGTTTCGAGGGTCGGGATCGGGTCGTGGCCTCCCTAAACCCGAAGTCATTGATCGACCGCGATTAGGAGCCGGCGGCCCGCTCTTCGCTGATGTCGTCTTCTACGCGGCGGAGCATGTCGAGGAAGCGGGTCCGATCGAGCTCGAATCTCGAGACATCCTCTTCGACCTCACGGGCGATCTCGTCGATGGCGACGAAGAAGGCGAGTTGGCCCGTGCGCAGGGCGTCCATCAACTCCCCTTCGTCGGAGCCCACATGAAAGATGGTCTGCCCGTCGGTGACGAGCTTCACATCGGCGAGATGGTCGTCCATCTCCCCCTCCCGGCGGAGATAGTCCCAGGCTCGTCTGACCCGTTGCAGCGACATGCCGTTGTCTAGGAGGCTGCGAACGACTCTCAACGCGACGAGATCACGGAACGAGTAGAGACGACGTACCCCGGGTCTGCCGCCCGTTGTCTGTACCGAGGGTTTGACCAGTCCTACACGATCCCAATATCGAAGTTGATGATGAGTGCAGTTCGTCAGCCGGCATGCCTGCTCGGCTGTGAATGACTGGTCCACGCGTCCCTTCCTAATACCAACTGCCCCGGCCCAGAGTCATGAGCCGACGCTCTCCTCCTCAGGTGGTGGAACCTCCCGAGACCACCGCCAGGGCCGGGTACATTAGCCGCTCGGAGTCAGTCGCGGCGAAAGGGATCCTGCCAGCCAGGGCCGTGCTCTTCACCCTGCGGCTCATTGTCGGTCGCGCGCCACGCCCGGGACCGGAGCCCGGTCACCAGGGCTGCTGCCGAGCCGACGAGCAGCCCGAAGCCGAGAAAAGCGACCACGGTATTCGATGCGAAGAAAGCGATGACTATGGCAAGACCGGCGACCACTCCGAGCATGGCGAGGCGGACCCCGACGCGCGACGGCTTGGCGATCTGCCTGACGGCTCGAGCCAGCTCAGGGTCTTCTTCATAGAACTGGCGCTCAATCTCCGCCAGGATCTTCTGTTCGTGATCATCGAGGGCCATATCAACCTCTCAACATCCGGTAACAGCCCTCTGACACAATACACCCGGGCCGGAGACAGTTCACCGGTGAATCACCGATCGGGTTCGAAGCCCCGAAGAAGTCGTGCCGGCTCCACGGAATGTTCGCCGAATCGATCCCGCACCCCGGCCACAGCCTCGTCGACCCGGGCCCAGTTGCCTTCCGCACCGATGGGCATCTGCCTCGCCTCACTGGCTGGTTCGAGACCTGATCCCCCCAGCCCGAGGAGGCGCACAGGACGATCGACCTCGACCTGTCCCAGGAGCTCGATCGCCGTCACATAGAGGTCACGCTGGCCGTCGACGACTGTCCGGGATGTGACACTGCGGGTCACGGTGGCGAAGTCGGAAAACCTGAGCTTCAAGGTCACCGTGCGTGCAGCGAGCCCCGATCGATGGAGGCGATCGGCCAGTCGTTGCGCATGGGCGAGGAGGGCGGCCTCCATGACCTCCGTGCCTTCGAGGTCACGGTCGTAGGTCTCCTCGACGGAGATCGACTTGGCATCGATGTCCGGCATCACCGGCCGGTGGTCGATGCCCCGAGCCAGGTCGAGGAGGTGGCGGCCCTGGGTTGGGCCCAACGACCCGAGGACGCCGCCCTCGGGAAGCTCGGCGAGCTCTCCAATCGTGGCCACGCCGAGACGCTGGAGCCCGGCGAGCGTTGCCGGTCCAACCCCCCACAGTGCCTCCACGGGGAGGGCGTGAAGGAAGCCCAACTCGGTTTCCTTCGGGATGTGCCGATAACCGTCTGGCTTGGCCGCCTCCGACGCCAGCTTGGCCATGAACTTGGTGGAGGCGATGCCGACTGATGCCGGGAGGCCGAGACGGCTCCGGATCTCCTCGCGCACCGCGAGGGCAACCTCGGTCGACGTGGAGAAATGGCGACGAAGCCCGGACACGTCGAGGAAGGCCTCGTCGAGACTCAGGCCTTCGACGTTCGGAGTGAAGCCGCGGAACACCTCGAAGACACGAGCCGACAGCTCTCCATAGCGCCCATGTGCAGGAGGTACCACGATCAGATCCCGGCACAGACGAAGGGCAGTGGCGGTCGGCTGAGCCGATCGGACTCCGTGGGCACGCGCCTCGTATGAGGCACTGGCGATCACACCGCGGTTCCCGGTGCCGCCCACCGCCACCGCCTTCCCGATCAGGCTCGGGTCCCGCAATCTCTCCGCCTCGACAAAGAAGGCGTCCAGGTCCACGTGGAGAATCGGCTCTGCCCACATCCGGTTTGAAGTTACCTCGGGTCTGCCCAGCGACCGGCAACAATGTCCTGATGGCTGCACTCGTACATCTGGTTCGCCACGCCGAGGTAGACAACCCGGGGCATCTGGTCTACGCCGATCTCCCTGGCTTTGGGCTGTCGCCCCACGGCGTGGAGCAAGCGAGGCGAGCGGGTCGCTATCTGGGACCTCGACCGGTCGTGGCCATCTGGTCCTCTCCCCTCGAACGCTCTTTGCGCACCGCCGAGGAGATCGCCGCCCGAACCGGCGTCCCGGTGAAGGTCGACCCCGACCTCACCGAATGGGCCGCGATGGGGCGCTGGAAAGGTCATGCCTGGCGGGACCTGCCGTCGGCCTTTCCCGGGGAGCTCGAGGCTTACCTCGAATACCCGGAGACCCTTCCGTTCGCCGACGAGACCCTCGATGCGTTGGCAGAGCGAATGGCGGCAGTGGCCAGAAGGCTCGATTCGGAGCATCCCCACGGAGATGTCGTCATCGTCTCCCATCAAGACCCGATCCAGGCCGGCATCCTCAGGCTGATTGGGTCACCTCTCGGAGGCCTACATCAGGACAAGCCGGGCCATGGCACAGCGGTGACGCTCCGTCCCGGCCCGGCATGGCGGGTGGAGACGGTCTGGGAGCCCGGCGACTCTCCACGCTTTGGAGAGAAGCGCGGTCTACGCGTCCTGGAGCACGCCGGCAGCCCGGAGGGACCGACTTCCGCCTGACAGGGACGTCCTGCGAAACTTTGGCCGGTGACAATCCCCCTGCTGGCGTGCACACCCCTCATCGCGGCGTTGCTCTGGGCCGCCGCACTGGGCATCGATAGCGGATCCTTCGCCCCGGGCTCGGTCATGTTGATCGTGACGGGTCTTTTGGCCCTGGCCACCGTGGGCATGGTGGGTGTGACGGTGACCGGGGGGCGCTGGGCCCACAGGACCTTGCTTCTGGTGGTGGCAGCGATGTTGTTACTCGCCGTCCTGCGCCCTATCGATCCTGTGTGGGTCGTCGCTCTCGTTGGGACGGTGCTCGCCGGGGTCGCGCTCTTCTCCCCGGCCCTCACCGCCGGGCTGCGGAAGCTGCCTGCGGCCAGCGGCCCACCGGTCCGAGCCGTGATCCTCCCGCTCGTCCTCCTCGGCCTCCCTTACCTGCTCGGGATCGCGGCGTGGGACGACGCGTCTCCCGGGAGTCTCATTGTCGGGTTGAGCGCGCCGGTGGCTGCGTTGTGGTTCGCCCGCGTGTTTCCAGGGGGCCTACTCGTGGTCCGGATGTTCTGGCCCGCGGTGGCCATCGGGCTCGCGTTCGCTCAATGGTTGGCGCCGGCGATCGTGTCCGTTGTCTCGGGAATCACCGTCGCCGTGCTGGCCTGGCACCCCTCGGTCGCCGTCGCGTTCCACCCGCCCCGCGAGGCGGGGACGGTCTACCCGATCCCACCAGAGCTCGCCCCCCGAGAGGTCCTCGACTCGGCTGACCTCGACGAGCGCGGGCGCCCGAACAAGTGAGGCGGAGGCCAAACCCGTGGATCGCGGTCCCGGCCCTCGGTCTCGGCTTGCTCGCCGGCTTCCTGGGTTGGATCGTCACAGACGTCAGCTGTCGTCAGCCCGACGGAGCGGGTGGTTTCACTACGTGCTCCGGATGGGCCGCAGCGGTGGCCGTCGTCTCGTTCCTGGTCGTGACGATGGGCGTCGCCCTGGTCCTGGTGCTGGTCTATCGCTCTCTCGCCGAATGGAGAGAGAAGAGTGGTGAGTCGTGAGTTATGGGTGGTGAGTTCTGAACTCACAACTCAGAACCTAAAACCCATTACTCGCTCGTCTTCGAGAAGACGAGCGAAACATTGTGCCCACCAAAACCAAACGAGTTGGACATGGCGTGCTGCAAGGACGCCTCCCGTTTGACATTGGGGACGTAGTCGAGATCACATTCCGGGTCAGACACTTCGTAATTGATCGTTGGGGGCAGCACCTGGTCACGGAGCGCCATGATGCACGCCACCGCCTCGACCGCCCCCGCACCACCAAGGATGTGGCCGGTCATCGACTTCGTCGAGGAGACGGCGACGGAGTCGGCAGCCGCACCCATCGCGATCCGGATCGCTGCGGTCTCCGTCGAGTCGTTGGCCTCGGTAGAGGTGCCGTGGGCATTGATATACCCGATGTCCTCTGGGTTCAGACTGGCATCCTCGACCGCGTTGACCATGGCCCGCGCCGCACCACTCCCTCCGGGCCGGGGAAGTGTGATGTGATAGGCATCGGCCGACATGCCGTAGCCGGTCAGCTCGGCCAGCACCGGAGCCCCTCGATCGAGGGCTTTGTCCATGTCTTCGAGGATCAGCGCGGCGCCCCCCTCCCCCATCACGAATCCGTCACGGTCGGCATCAAATGGTCGCGACGCTCGCTCCGGCTCGTCGTTACGACTGGAGAGTGCCCTGGCCTGGGCGAATGTCGCTATGCCGAATGTGGTGATCGCCGCCTCGGACCCACCCGCGACCACGACGTCGGCAGCCCCACGGCGGATCAACTCGGCGCCGTCGCCGATGGCGTTGGCCGATGCGGAACAGGCGGTCACCACACAGGTGACCGGTCCGAGCAGGTTGTGCTCGATCGAGGCGAGCCCGGCCGCCATATTGGGGATCACCCGCGGCACACCGGTCGGGCTGACCCGGTCCGGGCCTCTCTCGGTCAAGGTGACGATCTCGTCGATGAACGAGCCCATCCCACCGAACCCTGCGCCGACTACGACCCCGGCCCTAGCCGCTGCAGGGTCGTCCTCGTCGAATGACAGGCCCGCCTGCTCCAGGGCCTGGCGAACCGCGACGAGGAAGAACTGGGCAAACCGGTCGAGTCTGCGGACCTCGCGCCGATCGAAATGCTTGTCCGGCTCCCAGCCCCGGACTTCGCCGGCGATCGTCGTGCGGTACCCATCGGTGTCGAAAAGGCTGATCTGCCCGATGCCGGATTTGCCCGAAAGCATGGCGTCCCAGCTCGAACCGACGTCTTCTCCCAGCGGTGTGACCGCACCGAGCCCGGTGACGGCGACCCGCCGTCGCTCGGGTGGCATCAGATCAGCCTCCGAGCTTTCCGTACACCACGTCGATCGCCTGGCCGACGGTCATGATCGACTCGGCCTCCTCATCCGGGATCTTCACCCCGAACTCGTCCTCGAGCGCCATGAGGAGCTCCACAACGCCAAGGCTGTCCACGTCGAGGTCCTCCTCGAAATGAGCCTCCTCGGAGATTTTCGACTGCTCCAGCCCGAGCTCGGTCACGAGCACCTCGCTCAGCCGGTCGGCTACTTCACTTCTTTCCACTGATTCCTCCTTCCTGGAATTGTTTGGCGGAAAGCTACAAGGCAAGGCCGCCGTCAACGGCCAGCACTTGACCAGAAATGTATGAGGCTGCATCGGACACGAGGAACTCGACCGCCCCCGCCACTTCGTCGGCCTCGCCGAACCGCCGCAGGGCAGTACGGCTGACGGCCTCGTCTTTCACACCCTGACTCAGATCTTCGGTCAGGTCGGTGGCGATGAACCCCGGCGCCACCACATTGACCGTGATCCCTCGAGACCCGACCTCCTTCGACACCGCCTTGGAGAATCCGATCATCCCGGCCTTCGAGGCGGCGTAATTGGATTGTCCGGCGTTGCCCGTGATCCCGGCCACCGAGGCGATCGAAACCACCCTCCCCCAACGCGCCCTGAGCATGGCGCGCAGAGCCAGACGCGTGCAGACGTAAACCGACTTCAAGTTGGTGGCTATGACCCGGTCGAAATCGTCCGAGCTCATGCGGAGCAGGAGATTGTCAGCGGTGATGCCGGCATTGTTGACCAACACCGTGACGGGGCCGAGATCGGCCTCGACCGATGCGAACATCGCAGCGACCTGATCGCCGTCGGAGACATCCGCCTGATAGGCGACAGCTTTTCCTCCCGCCTGGCCGATCGACTCGACGACCTCTGCCGCAGCTTCAGGCTGCCTGGCGTAGTTCACCGCGACCGTATGACCGGATGAAGCAAGACGAAGAGCGATTGCCCGGCCGATCCCCCGTGAACCGCCGGTTACCAGGGCGACCCTCCCCTCGGCGTGATCACTCACGCGAGCTTTTCGGGGAGGCCGAAGAAGTCGAAATTGGCCTGGAGCAACTCCATCGCGGTGCGGTCAGGTGGTGGAAGCTCGGCATCGCTCTCGCCGAGTGGCTCGACGCGCTCGCCCCACCGGTACACAGCCGATCCCCAACTGAGCCCGCCGCCGAATGCGGTGAACACGATGTTGTCGCCGGGCTTGACCCGTCGCTGTTCGAGGGCCTCGGTGAGAGCGACGGGGATGGTGGCCGCCGATGTGTTGCCATACGACTCGATGTTGACGAAGACTTTGCTCTCATCGATGCCGAGACGGCGGGCGGTGGCATCGATGATCCTGGTGTTGGCCTGATGAGGGATGACAAGGTCGATGTCCTCCAGAGAAAGACCGGCGTCCTTGATGGCACGGGCAGCGGAATCGCCCATCGTCGTGACGGCGCGCCGGAACACCTCAGGCCCTTCCATGCCGATGGCCGACTCCCGGGGATCGATCGGCCCCGGGTCACCTGAGCTGCCGTCTCTGGGGACGGCGAGGATGTGACCGACAGATCCATCCATCCCCAGTTCCGAGGAGAGAAGCCCTATCGGCTCGTCAGTCGGCTCCAGCACCACCGCTCCGGCCCCATCTCCGAATAGGACACATGTCGTCCGGTCCGTGAAGTCGGTTACGAAATGGAGCTTCTCCGTTCCCACGAGCAAGACCGTGTTGTTGGTCCCACCCCGGATCATGTTGGTCCCGACCACCAACCCGTAGACGAACCCGGAACAGGCTGCGTTCAGGTCCAGGGCCGCCGCATTCCAGGCCTCCATGTGCCGCTGCACGACCGACGCCGTGGAGGGGATGATCGAATCGCCGGAGCACGTCGCGACGAGGAGCAAGTCGAGGTCGTTCACGGTCTTGCCTGCCGCCGCCAGCGCTCGGAGACCGGCCACCGCGGCTAGCTCCGAGGCCTCGACGTGGCTGATTCTTCTCTCCTTGATCCCGGTCCTGGTGGTGATCCATTCGTCAGAGGTGTCGACGAGCTGCGCGAGATCGTGGTTGGTGAGCACGTTGGGGGGCATGCACATGCCCCAGCCCGTTATCTCGGCGTTCCTCATAGTGGTCTCCTCAGTGATCGCCCATCGTAACGATGGCGTCCAACCCGGTTCGGATGTCGTCGATGCCGGAGATCGTGAGAACTGAGGCCCCTGCGACCGTCCTGCGGGCCAGACCCGCCGTCACGTCACCCGGGCCGACGTGGACGAAGGTGTCGATCCCGGCCGCGGACATGTCGAGCAGGGAGTCGGCAAAGAGGACTGGCTCGATCATCTGACGGGCCAGAAGCTCCGCGATCTCGCCGGTCTGGTGTGGCTTGGCAGTCGTGTTGGACCAGACCGGGAACCGGGGCTCAGACAACTCGATCGCCTCGAGGGCCGTCGTGAGCTCCCCGCGTGCCGAAACCATGAACTGGCTGTGAAACGCACCCGCCACGTTGAGCGGCACCACCCGCCGGATCCCGAGCCCGGAGCCGTTCTCGGCAAGCCACTCCAGGTCGTCCGTCCCTCCGGCCACGACGACTTGACCCGGGGCGTTCACGTTGGCCACCTCCAACCTGCCCCCCAGCTCCCGACGCGCGAGGGTCACCGCCTCGGCCTGCTCCCGGTCGGCGCCGATCAGGGCGACCATGCCGGACCTCTCCCGATCGGCAGCGCGGGCCATGGCCCTGCCCCTCAGCGCGACCAGGCCGAGGGCCGAGTCGAAGTCGATCGCCCCGGCTGCGGCCAGGGCGGTGTATTCGCCGAGGGAGTGACCGGCCGCCCCTCCGGGCGTTACCTGATCCTCCGCAGTGACCATCTCCCACAGGGCATAGGACAAGGCAAAGAGGGCAGGTTGGGCGTGCTGGGTGCGAGTCAGCTCCTCCTCAGGCCCCTCCAGGCACAGGGTCCGCAGGGAGAACCCGAGTATCTCGTCTGCACGGTCGCCGAGCAGGTCGTCCCTCGCATCGAAGAGGTCGGCCCCCATGCCCACGGTCTGGCTTCCCTGACCCGGGAACAGGATTCCGACACTCACCCGTATCCGACTCGGGCCGGTCCTCCCCCGTTACGAAAGGATCGAGAGCAGGCGCTCGACGTCCGAGGAATCGACATCGCGGTGGGTGACGATGCGCCAACCACCACTGAGCGGAGGGTTGACCTTGATCCCGGCACCGTCCAACCGCTCCTTCATCTCAGCCCATTCGACGCCGAGCGCGGCGAACTGAACCCTGACCATGTTGGTCTCTACCTGGGAAGGATCAACGGCTTCGGGAAATTTCTCGGCGATGGCATCGCCCAGCACCCGAGCCAGAGCATGATCGTCGGCGAGTCGATCACGCCCGGCGAGAGCCACGCGGGCCGCGGCTGCGATGACACCGGCCTGTCGCATCCCGCCACCGAGCCTCTTGCGGAGATACCTGATCTCGGAGACCAGGTCTGATGCGCCGCAGACGATGGACCCCACCGGCGCCCCCAGCCCCTTTGAGAAGCAGAATTGGATGGTGTCCGACAACGCGGCATACCGCTCGGCGGGCACACCGCTGGCGGCAACGGCATTGAATATCCGGGCACCATCGACATGGATCCTGAGCCGGTGCGCCCGGGCCACTTCGGAGGTCTTCTCCATCACGTCCAGAGGTATGACCCGGCCACCGGAGAGATTGTGTGTGTTCTCCCACACCATCAGGCCGATTCTGGGGAAGAACCCGGACATGGCCATTGCCCGCTCTACGTCCTCCGGCTCGATCCGGCCGCCGTCGCCGCTCACGGTGCGGAAACCGACGCCCGACAGTGCCTGAGGAGCGCCGGCTTCGATGCTGCGAACATGACTCCCCTCGTGAGCGAGGATCTCCTCGCCCGGGTTGGTCTGCGCCATGATGGAAAGCTGGTTCCCCATCGTCCCGGTAGGCACGAAGACAGCGGCCCCTTTACCGGTCACCGCCGCCGACTCCTCTTCGAGGAGATTGACCGTGGGATCATCCGAGTACACGTCGTCACCCAGCGGGGCCGACGACATCGCCGCGATCATGTCCGGCGTGGGGCGGGTCACGGTGTCGGAGCGGAAATCGGCGATGCCGTCCGGGAAAGCCATCAGCCCAGGCTACAGACGGTCGAGAGCCTGCCCGATCCGGGCCACGGCCTCCTCGATCCGAGGGCCATCCTCGACCAGGGCGAAGCGAACGAAGCCCTCACCGCTCGGACCGAAGCCAACCCCGGGGCTGATCGCCACCCCGGCCGTCTCGAGAAGGTGGATAGAGAACTCGGTTGAGGAGAGGTCCTCGTATGCACCCGGAACAGGGGCCCAGACGAACATGGTCCCCCGCGGGCGATCCATCTTCCAGCCGGCGTCGGCCAGACCATCGACCAAGATGTCCCGGCGCTCCTGGTAGACGACGTTCACGTTCTCGACGAACTCATCGCCATCGTCCAGAGCGGCCGCGGCTGCGATCTGGATGGGCTGGAACGTCCCGTAGTCGAGATAGCTCTTCAGCTTGGCCAGGGCCGCCACCACCTCTCGGTTTCCGGCCATGAAGCCGACCCGCCAACCTGCCATCGAATGGCCTTTGGTCAGCGAGTAGATCTCGACAGCGACGTCCTTTGCCCCCGGAACCTCGAGCAGCGAAGGGGGGCGATAACCGTCGAAGCCGAGATCGGCGTAGGCAAAATCGTGGACGAGGACGACTTCGTTGTCGCGGGCGAGATCGACGAGCCGCTCGAAGAACCCGATTTTGACGGTGGCGGCAGTGGGGTTGTGAGGGAAGCTGACGATGATCACCCTCGGCCTCGGCCACGAGTCGTGGAACATCCGGTGCACCACGTCGAAGTAATCCGCCTCGGAGCCGATGGGTGCGGTTCGAACCTCCGCCCCGGCTATCACAGGGGCATAGATGTGGATTGGATAAGACGGATCGGGCACGATTGCTGCATCCCCGGGCTGGAGCAGGGCCCACATGAGATGAGACAGGCCCTCTTTCGAGCCGATCGTCGAGATGACCTCGGTCTCCGGGTCGAGCTCCACGCCGAAGCGTCGGCGATAGCGCCTGGCCAGGGCCTCTCTCAGGTCATCGATGCCGCGAGAGGCGGAATAGCGATGATTTGAGGGCTGCCTGGCCGCCTCGATCAGCGTGTCCACGGCGATATCGGGAGACGGGATGTCGGGGTTGCCGAACCCGAGATCGATCACATCGACCCCGGCGCGGCGAGCGTCGACCTTGCGCCGGTTGACCTCGGCAAAGGCGTACGGAGGCAGTGACCCGATCCGGCGAAAATCCATGGTTATAGGTTCTGGGTGGTAGGTGGTAGGTCGTAGGCAGGCTAGGTGAGGCGAGCTTCCCTACCTAAAACCTGCGACCCAAAACCCACGACTCGGTTGACGACACTATGTGGTCAACCCGAAATCCGATCTAATGCCTGGCTGAGACGCTTGGGGATGACGCTCCGGGCCACCCCGGTCACCTCCCGGATCATCGCGAGGAGATCTCCAGGGCCATCCCAATGCTCCGCCACCACCTCGGGGCCGGCCCGCTCGATCAACGAGTCGATGGCGAACATCATGAAAATCACGTCATCGGCCCATCCGATAACCGGGATGAACTCCGGGACAAGGTCGATCGGGCTCGCCACATATGCCGCAGCCATGCCGAGAGCGACCTTGGATCGGCGGGGCACCCTCGGGTCCTTGAGCAGGCGGGCGACCAGCTTGACCAGGTTGGGCAGCATCAGGGCCGCGTCCTTGATCAGCTGGCGCGTCTGTACCGACGAGGCTCCACCTGGGGGTATGACATCGTCGGGTCTGATGGGGCGAAGTTTGTCTGTCATTCGATCTCGATCCTGGTTCGTGGAGGCTCGCCGGTATCGGGTTCTTCCTTGTCTCCTATCCTGCTCACTTCTTCGAACACCGCCTCCACAGCCTTGAGACCTTCGATTACGGCCTGGATCAGGTGATACCCGGCACGACGCCCGGCCCGACCGAGAGCCTGCATGGTTTCGGATTGCTCTTTCACGATCTGGCGTCCGGATCGGAGAAGGAAACCGTGAGCGTGCCGTCATCGAGACGGGCCCGGGTGACTTCCCTGCGATGAAGGGCATCCGGCAAGATGAAAGACCGGCGGTAGGGACCGACCTGGATGTAGAGCTCATGACCGTGCCGGTAGACGTCGAGATCGGTCTTTTCGACGAAAGGTATGTCCATCTCCATGGCCACCCCGCCATCGACCTCGATGATGCGGAAGGGGTGGGTTGCCGTGAAATCGAGGATCGGGTCGCGTTCCCCGTAGAGCTCGCCTGCCATGAACCGCAGACGATCCACTCCGACCATCTCGTCGTCGAACAGCCTGAGGTGAAGACGGGGCACCTCGGCGAACGCGTCGTCCACCGTGTCGAGATGACCCTTCTGAATCGCGCGCCAGCGCTCGAAGTAGGGGTCGGCCACCTCCTGGGGCAGGACCCGGTTGACGATCACACCATCCACCCCATAACCGAACAGCCCGAGATAGCTGTAGGTGCGTCGCGCCTCATCGATGACCATCTTCTCAGGGTTCACCACCAGCCGGGCCGATGTGACACCCGGGTCCGACATCAGCTCCTTGACCCCCTCGATCGACTCGAAGATCGATTGGGCCGTGGTGAATACCTCGTCTTGGGGTAGCGGCAGGTCGGTCAACCGGCTGAGGATCGGCCTCGCCGCCTTCATCAATCGTCGCTCGGTCGGCAGGACCTTCTCGAAGTACCAGCTGAGGACCTCGGGAAGTGACAACAGGCGAAGGGTCTCCGCGGTCGGGGCGCAGTCGACCACGATCACGTCGTACTGCCCGGAGCGGGCATGACGGTTCACCTCGAGAAGAGCGAAGAGCTCGTCCATCCCGGGGAAAACGAGGAACTCCTCGGCCTCGATCCCACCGGCGCCGCCCCAATCGAGGACATCCATCAACTGACGGCGTATCGAGCCCCAGTAGCGGTCGAGCTGCCGTTGGGTGTCGATCTGCTGGCCGTCGAGATTGGTCACGACCTCACCCGGGTCGGACCCCAGGCTCACTGCGAGGGCATCGGCCAGCGAATGGGCCGGGTCGGTGGAGGTGATCAGCGTCCGGTGCCCGGCGTCTGCCGCCCTCAGGGCAGTGCAGGCAGCGACGGTGGTCTTGCCCACCCCTCCCTTACCGGTGACGAGGACGATCCTCATCTTCAGACCGAGCCCGTAACCCTCTTGCGCAGCCCACGGAGAGCTGTTGTGACGATCTGGTTCTCCGCCTGTCGTCGGAGAAAGCCTGGCATTTTGAAATTCGGCTCCACAGTGAGTGCGTAGACCACTTCGGTGGCCCCGTCCACGACGGTGAAGGTGTACGACCCCTCGAGCATCCGCACGTCTTTCGAGTCCTCCTCCGCCACCCAACTCAGCACATTGGGTCGATCGTGCGTATATCGAAGGACGTACTCGATCTCCTTGACCATGCCCGCGACGACGAAGCGCGCCCTTTCCACGAGACCGTCGGCGGTGCGATCCAGGACCTCGACCTCCTTGACACCCGTTGCCCATTCCGGATACGAGGCGATGTCCGCCGCCACGTCGTATAAGGCTTCGGCTGGCGCGTCGATTTCGAGAGTCTGGAAAGTTCCTTCGGTCATGGGTGGGAGATCCGAGGTTAGCCAGCCCGCGGCCTATCTGAGATCGGCCGGATCGAGGAGCATGGCCCGTTCGGTGGCCCGGAAATAGCCCACGTTGCGACACCGCGTTGGCCCAACCCGCCAGCTACTCGCCTGAGGTTGGTGAACATCGCCGAACAGGTGTAGCCGGGGACGCTTGGAGCGGATGTAGTCGAGGAGGGGCGCCGAGCCGCGTTCGGCCCGCCCGGTCACCACATCGGTCTGCAATGGGTCGACGGCGGGCGCAACGTGGGTGCAGAGGACGTCGACCTCCCCGAGAGCGTCGAGAAGGCGGCTCATTTCCTCGTCGGAGACCTCTCCTTCCGCTTGCAGCGGTGTGGCGGCGCCACCCCCGACGAAACCAAAGCGGAGCCCCTCTAGCTCTCTGGTTTGCCCGTGCACGTACTCGTAGCCGGGAGGTAGGGCACGCTCGAGCGGTCCGGGCCGATCGACGTTGCCATGGATCACGTAACCGTGCCCTCCTGCGAGGGCTTCGGAAACCCTGGTGTATTGGGCGTCGATTGCTTCCCCGATGGCGGCCCTGATCTCATCGATGCGGTCGCCGACTGTCTCCAGCCAGAGACCTCGCATCTGCTGGTAGTCACCCGCCCCGCGCGCCGCTGCGGACGCCCGGGCGAACTCCATGCCCATCACGTCGGCCACCGCTCCTTCACCAGTCCGGTAGTCGGTGAGATTCACCAGGTCGCCGAGGATGAGCAGTGTCTCCCCTGTCGCCACGACCCGTCGCAGCGGCTCCGTGGCAAAATGGATGTCAGACAGGACCAGCATCGGACCCTGACTCATTGCGTGAGGCGTACCAGGCCCAAAGAGCCCCGGCCACTGCCCCAACTGCGGCGATGAGCAGGGCGATCTGCCAGGTCAGATCCAGTGTGGAGAACTCGGCCGAGAGACCGGCCATGCCGAATCCGACCAGGGCTCCGATCGCCGCCCTACCCCCGCGCCCGATCTGCCGACCCGGGTCACGTTCCTCCCGGTCGACGTTCTCGGCGAAGGCGCCCCCGAGGATGACGACGATCAGACCGATCACACCCAGGGCGAGAGCGATCGAATAGAACTTGACCATGCCGGGGCGAGGGTAATTGGCCCCTCACAATCGAACCGGCCTCACCCCGCCTGCCTCTCTGTCGGGACCAGGCGAAGACGGGGGACCAATCCCTCCCCGGCCAGATTGGCCAGTGCATTGACCTCGGACTCGTCGAGATCCACCGGGCCGTCAGACAGGAGAAAGGTGACCACACAGTCGTCGCAGGCGCTGGTGCCCTGCATCGCGCATTGCTCGCAATCGATCAGCATCTCGTACCTCCTGGTGACGAAGGTACGAGATGCCTATGACAGTTTTCGGTTCTGAGTGGTGAGTGGTGGGTGATTCAAACCCACCACTCAAAACCCACCACTCATTACTCCATGAACCCGTTCGTCGACAGCCACTCCCCGGCGATCAGCGCCGGGTCCTCCTGGTCGAGGTCGGCCCGAGCGTTCATCGCCGTCAGGTCCTCGGTGGTTAGAGCCTCCGAATACGAGTCGAGGAGTGCCACCAGGTCGTCGCCATAGGCGTCGACCACTTCGGTGCGAATGGCCGGCACAATGTTCTCAGCCGGGTTCAAGCCCATATCGTCTTCGAGTGAGACCCACTCGTTGGCGGCGATGACGCCCGATGTGGTGAACAGCAGGCCAACGTCGATCTCCCCTCCTTCCAGGGCAGCAACGGTGATCGGCCCGCCGACATCGAGAGGGACGAACTCCGCGAACTCCAGGCCGTAGACGTCCTGCAGTCCCTGGAGGCACAGCGGGCGTTCCGGGCACTCAGGCGGTCCCCCGAAGATCAAGTCACCGGCAACCGGCTGAAGGTCGGAGACGGTCGTCAGGCTGAATTCCTCGGCAGTCTCCCCTGTTACGACGTAGGCGTTCTTGTCCTGAGCCGGGCTGTAGGCCAGCAGCGTTATGCCGAATTCCTCCCAGGCAGCGCTGGCGGCCTCCCAGGTGGCGTCGGAGTCGGCAGAGGCCTCCACCCCGAGGAACCCGGCAACGGTCCCGGTGTACTCGGGGATCAGGTCGATCTCGCCTTCCTCCAGCGCCGGCTTGACCACCTCGCGGTTGCCCAGGTTGAGCTGTCGTTCCACCGTGTAGCCGTTCGCCTCGAGGCCCTGGGCGTAGATCTCCGCCACGATGACCGACTCGTTGAAGTTGAACGACGCAACCCTGATCGGGTCGCCTTCGGGCACGGTGCCCTCTTCGGCGCCGTCACCCGATCCACAAGCCGTGGCCACGAGGGCCAGACCCAGGATCGCCCCAACGGCGCGAGCGCGGAACGGTTTCCGCATGGGTATCTCCTTCTCTAGGTTGTAAACAGGCCCTGTCTTTCCACCAGGGCCGACCAGGCAAACCGTCTAGCGTTTCGGCGGATTCCCGTTAACGAGCCGGCCTCATCCCTCGGGGAGTCGTTACCCGCTGCATTGCGGACAGACCCAACTCGGCTGCAATGGCAAGCATCCCTACGAGGACCGCCCCCACGATCAGCTGTCCCATGTCCTGTTGGGCAAACCCGTCCACGATGTATCTGCCCAGCCCTCCCCAGGCGATAAGAGCGCCCAGAGTGGCCGTGGCAATGACCTGGACGAAAGCGATTCTCAGGCCCTCCATCATCAGCGGCATCGAGAGTGGCAACTCGACCCCAGTCAATACCTCTCGCTCCGTCAAGCCCATGCCGCGAGCCGACTCAACCGTCGCTGCCTCGACCGCCTGGATCCCAGCAACGGTGTTGGTGAACATCGGAGGGGCGGCCAGGGCGATCAGCGCCACCAGGACCGCCCATGGCTCACCTACCCCTGCGCCCATCTGGACGAGAACGAGAAACGCGATGGCCAGGATCCCGAAGGACGGAACTGCCCGGCCGATATTGACCACGGCCGTGGCGATGCCCGACCCGCGACGGATATGGCCGAGCCACACCGCCAACGGGAGCACCAGGAGCCCGGCGATGATCACCGCCGCCACCGACACCAAGATGTGCTCCCCGAGCCGGGCCCAGATCGAGTCCGGCCCCGACCAGGTGGTGGGCTCGGAGAGGAATTCCTGGACAGACTCCCATGTCGTCATCCGGCCCTCCGCGCCCACGGGCTGAGGAGCCTCTGCAGAAAGAGAAACCCGACGTCGAGGATCGTTGCCAGCGCAACCGAGAGGACGACCCCGACCAGGATCTGGGTCCAGAAGAAGGTGTTGAGGCCACGCAGGATGAAATACCCGTAGCCCCCGAGGCCGAGGACCGCGGTCACTGTCACCAGCCCGACGGTGGTCACGGTGGCGATGCGAAGTCCGGCGATGATCACAGGGAGAGCGAGCGGCACCTCCATCCGCCAAAACCTGGCTCGCCTCGTGTAGCCCATGCCATCCGCAGCCTCCAGCACCGCGTCCGGGACACCGTCTATGCCAGCCACCAGGTTGCGGATGATGATGAGCAGCGTGTAGGAGGTGAGGGCAATCACGGCGTTCGTGGCGTTGAGCCCAACGATGGGCACCAAGAGGGCGAAGAGGGCCAGCGACGGAATGGTGTAGAGCAGACCGGTCACCCATGTGATCGGGGTGTAGGACCACCGCCACCGGAGAGAGACGATCGCCAGCCCGACGGATATAACGAGACCGATTCCAACCGATACCGCCGTCAGGCTCAAGTGCTCCCAGGTCCTGTCGGCGATCTGGTCGATGTTGCGAGCGATCCAATCCCAGTCGATCAATGGGGAGGTCTGCCCGAGGAGATTCATTCGGTGATCCCCTCGGTAATTGCATCCAGATCGACCATCCCGCGATAGGCACCATCTTCAACGACAACCGCCACACGAGCGTGGCTCGTGACCACCGCGTCGAGGGCGGATCGCAGTGACGAGCCCGTGTCCAATGTCACCAGAAACGGCCTCGGCTCGAGCTCCCGAAGCGGGGTGTCGTCGATCAGCGCGCCGTCCACCCATCCCAGGAGCCGGGGACCATCGAGGAGGCCGAGCCAGTCGACTCCATGCTCCTCCATGACGCGATGAGCCTCGGCTGGAGGCACCGAGATGTCCACGAACGGGCCCGGTTCCAGGTCTGCCTCGCCGATCGGGAGCAAGGCGAGACGCTTCAGACCGCGCTCCCCTCCGAGGAATCTCTCCACGAAATCGCTCGCCGGCTCGGCGAGGACCTTCTCCGGGGGATCGTATTGCTCGACGATGCCACCGATGTTGAGAACGGCCATCCGGTCACCGAGCAAGATCGCCTCGTCGACGTCATGCGTGACGAACACGACGGTCTTGCCCAATCGACCTTGGAGGTCGTGGAACTCGGACTGGAGCCTCTTCCTGACGATCGGGTCGACCGCCCCGAAGGGCTCGTCCATCAGCAGGACTGGCGGATCGGCGGCGAGGGCGCGGGCCACCCCTGCCCGCTGCTGTTGGCCACCGGAGAGCTCGGACGGATAGCGGCTCATCATGTCGGCATCCAGCCCGACGACTTCCACCAGCTCGGCCACACGATCGTCGATCCTCGCCTGGTCCCAGCCAAGAAGGGCAGGAACTGTGCTGATGTTCTGGGCAATGGTGCGATGCGGGAACAACCCGATCTGCTGGATCACGTAGCCGATCGATCGGCGCAACTCGTGGGCAGGGATGGCCATGGCGTCCCTGCCGTCGATCTGGATCCGTCCGGAGGTGGGCTCGATGATCCGGTTGATCATCTTCAGGGTCGTCGTCTTCCCGCATCCCGACGGCCCGATGAGAGTCACGCACTCCCCTCGCCCGATGTCGAGGCTCAGGTCGTTGACGGCGGCGCGTGTGCTCGCGGGAAAGACCTTCGTCACGTTTTCCAGTCGGATCATCGCGTCGCCGGCCACCCGCACCTCCTAGGCGCCAGCCGCACAGTAGGTGAGCTCAGGTCAATCCAGCTCGGCGAGAAATGCCACGACCGAGTCCACATAGCCCTGCCGGTCGACGTCGTACGACTCGATGTGCCCGGCGCCCTCGACCGTGATCAGCTGGATCAGGTCGGGGTTGGTCGCCTGGAGATCGAGACTCGACGCCAGTGGGACCGTCAGGTCTTCGGTCCCATGATGGACCAGCATCGGTTGCCGAATGGTCTCGTCGGCATCGGAGATGTAGTCGAGGAGCTTCCAGTTGACCCCGATGCGCAAGGAGGTGATGAATTTGGCCGACGCCGACACTGTCGCCGGGACGGGGAGCGGCAGCACCGGAAGATCCCTCTGGCTGGCGGCATAGTCAACAGTGCGCCCGAAGTCGACGTTTGGCGCGTCCATGAGGACACCGCTGAGGATCTCTTGCGGCTGGCGGGAAAGGAAGGACATCGCATGGGCGCCACCCGTGGAGAACCCGCTGAGGACGACGTTCTGTGCCCCGTTGGTCACGGCATAGTCGACGGCGCCCGCCACGTCCTCCCACTCGGTGGCGCCGTACTGGTAATAACCCGATGGATCTATCGGCTGACCCTCGTCGTTGCGATAGGTGATCGACAATTGGGGATAGCCCGCGCCCTGCAGCGGGCCGAATAGCGGTTCAGCCTCTGCGGGTGTGGTCCCGAGGCCGTGGATGTGGATGACCCAGGTCGGACCATCGGCAGGGAGATACCAGGCGTCCATCTCCCCCAACGGAGTGCTGTAGCTCACCTCTTCCAACTCGTATGGGCCCTGCACCGCCGTGATCGGATCCGGCGCAGGCACGAATCCATCTTGGATCAGCTCGCTCGAGAAGTACCAACCGCCGGCGATATGGAACACCAGCACGAGGCTGATCACGAGCCAAAAGATGCCCCAGAAAGAAACCCTCGATCTCACCGGCGGAGATTCTGCACGGATTCAGGCCACTGGCAGTGACAATCCACCGACGAGGTGCTCGTCGTGGTCGGTGACAGGGATCGGATCCCGCCCAAAGGTGGGCTCGAGAACCATGGCCTCGGCGATCGTCTCATCGACTTTTGCCGACATCGCTTCCTCCATCAAGGTGCCGACCGGGGAGGTGCCCGCCCCCTCCAGGCTCTCCCGGCGAACCAGCCCGACGAGCATTCCCTCCTCGGCGACGGCAAGCACATGCTCATGATGGAGACGGAGCGTGTCGTCGGCCAGTCGCAGCGGGCTGACGAAGACCGGGTCACCCATCCAGCGGAACACCCGGTCCGGGGCACTGCGCACCATGATCGCCCCGGCTGGGGCTTTGCTCCGGAGCCGGGCGCCCGGGCCGAACATCGACCTCTGCAGCCAGGACCCACCAGGGGCACCGAACACCACGAGTGTCCCCTCGTCGAGGCTCTCCACGAGCTCGGATATGCCCTCGACCTCGACGACCCGGCCGCCCATCTCCGGGACCGACAGCCCGATGTGATCGAGGAGATCTTCGGCTTCCCTCGGATCATCGCCGGGCCGGATGGCCGACAGCATCTCGGATTCGACACCGAGACCGCGTCCCAGACGTGAGGCGGTGTCTGCAGCCAGGAAGGAATGAGGCCCGCCGGCCACCGCCGACACGACCCGCGTCACGTTCTGGGGAACGAAGTCGAGGGGGACGGCGACACTCACCAGATCGAACGATCCCGGGAACCTTCGTGAAACGAGAAGATCGGCGCGGTGGTTGATGCACTGCCCGACAAGGTCGCCGGTGATGCGGTCAGGAACACCTTCGGAAAGAAGCGCTGCCAGTTCGGAGCAACCGTTACCCCGTGTCCAAACCACCGTCATCTCGGTCCCCGCCGATGCGGTCACTCGCCCACTCCCTCCGTGATCAATCGCGGTCCTGGCTTGGGCGACCCTGAACCGCCGCCGACACCATAAGCCATTCAACGACCGATGTCACCGATCAGTTCGGCACTCGGTGGGGACTCGCAAGTGACAAGATTGGCCCTATGGAATTCGACGAAGTCATCCGCAGGCGCCGCATGGTGCGCAACTACACGCCCGATCCGGTCCCGCCGGAGGCTCTGGACAGGATCGTCGATGCCGGGCTCCGAGCTCCGTCAGCGGGATACAGCCAGGGAATGGGATTCGTGGTCGTGACCGAAGCGGCCATCCGCAAATCGATCGCCACCCTCGCCGAAGAGGAGGAGTACGTCGCCAGTGGGTTCGACCCATGGATCTCGACAGCACCGGCCCACATCGTGATCACCGTCAGCGAGTCGATCTACCGGGAGCGCTATCGGGAGCCGGACAAGCTGGGCCCCGATGGGGAGGAGATCGACTGGCCGGTCCCCTATTGGTGGGTCGATGCCGGCGCGGCGATGATGGGCGTCCTATTGGCCGCGGTGAACGAAGGGCTGGCTGCTGGCTTCCTTGGAGTCCACTCGATGCGGGACCTGGCCGCATTGCTCGCCATCCCCGAGCACCACAGCCCGATTGGCGTGGTGACCGTCGGCCATCCAATGCCCGACCGCCGATCGGAAAGCCTGGCACGGGGGAAGCGATCCCGCGACTCCGTCGTGCACCGGGACCGCTGGGCGGTCTGATCAACCCGGAGCGGGAAGCATCCGCTCCAGGACTTCCAGTGCCGCCGCCAGATCGTCGGGGCGCACGAACACCCTGACGCCTTCCGTGACCTCCAGGAAGGGGACGGCTCCTGAGGCAGTGTCGCTCTGGACCACGGCGTCGATCCCATTCGCGGCCAATCTGGCCTTGACCAGGTCTGCTTCCATCACAGATGCATAGGTGCCGACACGTGCGAGGTCCATGCCCGAAGCCTAAGGAGTGCGACGGGTTGGGCTGCGATACTCGCCGTCGATGGCCGTCGCAGACCTCACCTCTCCCGCCAACCCCAGGATCAAGCGACTGATCGCGCTTCGTGACCGCAACGAGCGCGACCGGGAGTCTGTGTTCCTCGTCGAGGGCTTCAGGGATCTGGACCGGGCCGTCGCCCGAGGCCACCGGCCGCTCGAGATCTACTACGACCCGGCCGGCTTCCCCGGTCCGCCGCATCCAGCCGCGACCGAGGTGTCGGTCGCGACGGCTGCTCTCGACCGAGCCTCGTATCGGGGCCGGTCGCAAGGAGTGATCAGCGTCTTCGGCCAGTTCGATGTGACGCTCGACCGACTGGCACCGGGGCCGGACCCCTTGTTCCTGATCGCGGAGGCGATCGAGAAACCGGGGAACTTGGGGGCCCTGCTTCGTACCGCAGATGCCGTCGGTGCGCAGGCCTTGATCGCGGCCGACCCGGAGACAGATCCCTTCAGCCCAAACGTAGTTCGAGCATCAACCGGAGCCATCTTCTCGGTGCCGCTGGCCGTCGCCGGCGTCGATGCCGCCGTCGCCTGGGTCCGGAGTCACCAGGCTCGGATCGTGGCGGCTGACCCAGGCGCCCCTGATGTCCTTTGGAATACCGACCTCACCGGACCCGTCGCCCTTCTCGTGGGCGCCGAGCACACCGGGCTCACCAAATCGGCTCTCACCGCCGCCGATGCCACGGTCTCGCTCCCAATGCACGGATCGACGGATTCCCTCAATGTGTCGGTCTCGATGGCCGTTCTCGCCTATGAGGCCTTGCGTCAGAGATCTACTTAGTCCTTGCACCGAACATATGTTCGATTAGGCTCGGAAGGGCGTGTCAGCCCTGCTCCAGCCCAGCTTCGACGACCTCTCCATGCCGCTTTTCGACGTCACATTCTGCGTCCTGGACCTGGAGACAACCGGTGGATCTCCCCGGGATTGCGCCATCACCGAGATCGGGGCGGTCAAGTACCGCGGTGGCGACTTGTTGGGGACGTTTCAGACGCTGGTCGATCCCGGGCTGCCCATACCGCCACTGATCACGATCCTCACCGGCATCACCGAGTCCATGGTGATCGAGGCGCCCGACATCGGCACGGCTCTTCCCACCTTCCTCGAGTTCATCGGCGATGCAGTCATCGTCGGGCACAACATTCGCTTCGACATGTCGTTCCTCAATGCGGCGGCGGCAGTTCACGGCTACCCACTGTTGAGCAATGACACGGTCGACACCGCCGGACTGGGTCGGCGGTTGATCAGGGAGGAGGTGCGAAACATGAGGCTGCAGACGCTCGCCGCCCATTTCCGCAGCCCGGTCACACCGATCCACCGGGCCCTCGAAGACGCCCGAGCCACGGCCCATGTGCTTCACGGGCTGTTGGAGCGGGCGGGCAGTCTCGGTGTGACCAACCTCGACGACCTGCTCCAGCTCCCGCGGGCCCGCGGCTCCGCCCACTACTCCAAGATCGCCTTGACCGACGCCCTCCCCCGTCAGCCGGGCGTCTACCTGTTCCGGGACCGGCATGGCACGCCGATCTACGTCGGCAAGGCGACCAATCTCAGGGCGAGAGTCCGCCAGTACTTCTATGGAGACCAGCGCCGGACCATCGGGAGCCTGATGCGTGAGCTCGAATCTGTCGACCACATCGTGTGCCCCACTCCCCTTGAGGCGGAGATCACCGAGCTGCGGCTCATCCATACCTATCGGCCCCGCTACAACCGCCGTTCCCGCCCCCCAAAGTCCTCACACTGGGTGAAGCTGACGGCTGAGCCATTTCCAAGACTCTCGGTGGTGAGGACCCTCAAGACGAATGCCCTGGCCCACCTGGGTCCGTTCCGTTCCAAGACGGCCGCCGACCTGGTGGTGTCCGCCCTCTGGGACGCCACGATGATCAGAAGATGCTCCTCCCGACCCGGGACCAGGTCGGCGCCGTGCGCCCCGGCCCAGATGGGCTTTGCCCTTTGCCCGTGCGACGGGACCCTGGATCCGATCGAATACCGGCGCGTGGTCGATCAGATCGTGGATGGCATCTCGTGCTGGTCCGACCTACTGCTCGAACCGCTGGTCGATCGTATGGAGCAGCTCTCTTCGGAGCAGCGCTTTGAGGAGGCCGGATGGGCCCGGGACCGGCATGACGCCTTGGCCCGGGCCATCGAGACCAGCCGGACCTGGGTGGCTCTCGGTGGCCTGGGAGTCTGCGAGATGGAGGGGGAAGACGGTTCCCATGTCGTGGTGGACCACGGGCGTCTGGTCTGCACCTGGCGGGCCGGCACCAGCCCGCCGCTCCGGCCCGCCCCCGACGTCGGGAGTGATCCAGAGAACGATGTCCCCGACTCCGTGGAGACTGCCGAGGAGGCGCGACTGATCTGGAACTGGATGAAATCCACTTCAATGCGTCTGATCGATGCCACCGGGACCCTTGCCCTGCCCGCACGGCCCGTAGTCCGTCTCGGGATACCTTCAGAGCGGTAGGCGGTCGATCTCGATCCAGGTCGCCGCGGCAACGGCCACGTCGCGCCCGTCTCCATCCAGCAGAGCCGATCCTGCGTAGTGCTTGCGTCCATCGACACCCATTGGCCAGCCGAGGACTACCAAGGGCTCCCCGACCTGGGGCAGGCGATCGATCCGGGCCGTGAGACGGCCGAGAAGCGCCATCGGGGCCCCATCGAGCCCGAAGTACGACGGGCAATCGAGGGCGGCCCAGACATGACGGCGCTCGATCATTCCCCCGGCGCCCGACAACGATTCGTCGGGTGTCCAGGGGGCCGCCACCGCCGTCGACCCGTCGAGCCGGCCCGGGAAGATGCGGAGCCCGTCACCTGGCTCTCGCTCCGGCCCGCAGACGAAACAAGTGGGGAAAGGGTGGGCCTCGAAGCCGGAGTAGCGTCGGGAGGCCGCCACAGCGCTGTCGAAATCCGCGCCGGCCGGGGCGACGATGTCCAGGGTGTCCGGCTTGGCTTCGCCGACGAGATCCGCACCGTCCATCAGCTTGATTTGCGCGCCGTCGGCAACGAGAACCATGCGTACAGCGAGCGGCGGGGGGCGGCGCAAAGTGGTCGTGGCGACACCGTCGATCCGCTCGCCCACGACGCCACAGGCGTATCCCCCGTTGGCGCTGTTGGGCGGGCCGCGGAAGCGGGGGTCGATGACGATCTCCTGGCTCATCGTCGGCCCAAACCTAATGACAGCCCCCGATAACTTGAGTCTGACCACGCGCCCAATGAGACTCTCCCGGTGGGCACCCACATCGAACTCGAGGATGCAGGTGTCTCGCTTGGTGGCCAGACCATCCTGCGTGGCCTCACCTTGACGGTCGGCGCTGCGGAGGTCCTCGGGATCGCCGGGCCGAACGGATCGGGCAAGACGACATTCCTTCGGCTCCTGGCCTGTCTGACCACGCCGGACCAAGGCGCCGGACGTGTGTTGGGGGCGGCCCTGGGGACACCCGAGGTGTACGCCATCCGCCGCGACATCGGCCTCATCGGCCACATCCCCACAGTGATTGGAGAGCTGACTCTGAAGGAGAACCTGGAGCATGCCACCCGCCTATTCGGTGGTGACACGGCCAGGATCGAGCGCGCCCTGCAGGTGGTCGGTCTGGCAGACGCGGCGGGGCGTCAGGTCGAACAGAGCTCGTACGGCATGCTGCGTCGCACTGAGGCGGCACGGCTGCTCATCACCCGGCCGAAGCTCCTACTTCTCGACGAGGCGTTCTCGGGTCTCGACGTGGAAGCGCAGGAGCTGATCGACGCACTCATCACCCGAACTACGGAGAACGGCGGCGCGGTCGTCATCGTCTCGCACGATGCAGGTCATCTGGCCGATCGCGCCGGCCGAGTCCTGGCCATGTCCGCCGGCCGCCTGGAGCGGGTCGCTTGAGCTTCTGGGATCAGGCCGTGGAGATCGCCCGGGTCGACCTCCGTGTGGAACGACGTCTGGGTGATGTACTGCGGATCATCCTCCCCTTCGCTGTAATCGCTCTTCTCGTCTTTCCGCTTGCCCTCGGTGTCGACCTGTCCGCGATCACGCAGCTCGGGCCGGCGGTCTTCTGGGCGATCGGCGTCTTGTTCGGAATGCAAGTGGCATTACGCCAGGCCGCCGACGACCGGCCGGAGCGACGGGACCTCTATTCGCTCCTCGGGGTCGACCCGGCCGCCCGCTTCGTGGGCCGTTCCATGTCAGGCTCCGTGCTGATGGTGGGATTCATGGTCGTCCTCCTGGTGGCGACCTTTGTCCTTTACAGCCCTCGTCTCCCGTCGGGCTGGCCAGGCCCGGTCATCTTTGCGTTGCTACTCACCGCCGTGGGTCTCACCGAGCTCGGGACGTTGGCCGGCGAAGTGACAGCCGGGTTGCGGAGTCGCACGGCTCTCGCCTCCTTGATCGTGGCGCCACTGGCGATCCCGCTCGTTATCGGAGGCTCCCAGACCCTGGAATCACTAACCCGGGACACAAGTATCCTGCCGTGGTTGTTGCTGCTGGTCGCGACCGACCTGGCGCTGGCCGTGGCCGGCGTCGCATTGGCCCGACCGCTCGAGGAGGCTTCGAGATGAAACGAGTCCGCATACTGTTGGCGATCGCCGCTGCGGCGATGGTTGCGGGCCTGTATCTCACGCTCACCTCTCCCACCGATCGCCTCCAGGGCGAATTCACCCGGATCGTCAACATCCACGCTCCCTCGATGTGGGTTGCCTTCCTCGCCTTCGGTGTCACCGCCCTAGCCTCAATCCTCTGGCTGGTGCGAAAGACCGACCGATGGGACCGCATCGCCGAGGCATCGGTGGAGACAGGCGTCCTGTTCACCGCGACTGGCCTCTTCACGGGGATGGTGTGGGGGCAGGCGGTCTGGGGAAGGGCATGGGACTGGGCCGATCCGCGGATGGCATCGACTGCGGTGATGTTCTTCGTCTACATCGGGTATCTGGCGCTGCGCCGAGCCACCCCTGACCCGGTGATGCGGGCGAGACGCTCGGCCATCCTCGGCGCTATCGCCGTGGTCCAGGTGCCGCTGGTGTATTTCTCGGTCAACCTGTTCCGGTCACTGCATCAGACCCAGTCGATCCGGCCCGACGGGGCCACGATGCCGGACGAGATGGTGATCGCCCTGTTGGTCAATTTCATCGCGTTCACCCTGCTGTACGTGGCCCTCACCGCGGCCAGGGTCGAGGTGGCCAAGGTGGAGGAGTCGAGGTCAGCGGAGACCGTCCCGGCCGGGGACGCGGTCACCAGTCCCCTGCTCTCCGAGGTCGAAGATGTCTGATCAAGTCATCGTCTTCGGCACGTTCTTCATCTGCTACGCCGCATTCGTCTGGTACGCAGCCCGTCTCCATTTGCGATATCGGCGAGCCAAGGGCTAACGGTGAGTCACCGCCGATTCGTCTACCTCGGCATCGGGGGGGTGATCGCCATCGTGCTCGCCCTGACCTTCACCGGGCTCAACGACAGCCTGACCTATTACCTTTATCCCTCCGAGGCCGTCGACCAGCGAGCCGATTTCCCCGATGGCGAGCGCTTCCGGCTCGCCGGCATCGTCGTAGCCGGAACGGTTGTGGAGGCTGACGGATCGACCTCGTTCGAAGTGACCGACGGAAGCGCTGACATCCCGGTCGTCCTCATCGGCCCCCAGCCGTCTCTCTTCGCCGAAGAAGTCCCCCTCCTTCTCGAAGGGGCATGGTCCGGGGCAACATTCCAGGCCGATTCGGCACTGATTCGCCACGACGAGAACTACGAGGTCCCCGAGGAGGGCGGGGCCTACCCGGAGGGTTGATGCTGGCCTTTCTCGGATCGGCCGGAGTGATCGCAGCCCTCATCGGCACGATCCTCCTCGTCCTCAGAGGCATTCGCCTCGCCAGTGGCGGGGAGGGGGACCTTCGGGCACCAGCGAAGCTGGTCCTGGCCGGCGCGGTCATCTCGATGGTGGCAATGCAGGTCGCTCTTCTCACCGACGACTTCAGCCTGGCCTATGTGGCCAACCACCACTCGAGCACAACGCCGTTCCCCTTTGACGTCGCCACAGCCTGGGCCGCGCTGGAGGGCTCGATCATCCTGTGGGGACTGGTCCTCGCAGTTTTCACCTGGGTGGTGGCTCGGCGGGCGACCGATCGACTGGGAGCGGCAGCGGTAGCTGTGATGGGTGGTGTCGGGATCTTCTTCTTCGGTCTCATGATCACCGTGGCCAACCCATTCGAAGTATGTGTCGATGCTCTCGCCACCGGGTGTGCAGCCTCGAGCGCCTGGCCATTCACTGCCGCCGATGTGCCCGTCAACGGGCCGGGCCCAAACCCCCTCCTCCAGAACCATTTCCTCATGGCCGTGCATCCGCCGGTGCTGTACGTCGGATACGTCGGGCTCACCGTGCCGTTCGCCTACGCGATCGGCGCCCTCGCCCTCTCGGTCCCTGGCCCCGAGTGGCTGAGGCGCAGCCACCGTTCGACCCTGGTTGCTTGGTCGTTTCTGACCCTGGGCATCACTCTGGGCGGCTGGTGGGCCTACGAGGTTCTTTCCTGGGGCGGATACTGGGCGTGGGACCCGGTGGAGAATGCTTCGCTGATGCCCTGGCTCGCTGCCACCGCGTTCCTCCACTCCGGGTTGGTCCAGCAACGGCGAGGGATGCTCCAGGCGTGGAACTTCGTCCTCGTGATCAGCGCCTTCGCCCTGACCATCCTGGGCACGTTCCTCACCCGGTCGGGGACGATCAACTCAGTTCATTCATTCACCCAATCTGCCATCGGCCCGGCGCTCCTCGGTTTCCTTGTGTTGGTACTGGTCGGTTCGTTCACCCTCTTCGCCATGCGTTCTCATCTGGTGGCCTCCTCACCCCGGATCGAGACCTTCGTCTCCCGTGAGGGCACCTTCCTGGTCAACAACCTGCTGCTGACCGTCTATGCGTTCGTGGTCCTGATCGGCACCACCTACCCCCTTCTGCTCGAGGCATTCACCGGGACCCAGGTGGGCGTTGGCGAGCCGTTCTTCAACCGCCTCGCCGTGCCTCTTTCATTCATGCTGCTCCTGACGATGGGATTCGGCCCGGTCACGCCGTGGCGGGGGGCGGCCCCGGGTCTGCTCTGGCGACGACTTCGCTGGCCGACGATTCTTGCCCTCGCCTCGGGTCTGGTCGTGGCCCTGACCGTGACACGCGTTGCCTGGGTGATCATCGCCATCGTCCTCGGAGTGTTCGTGACCTCGGCGATCGTGGGGCTACTCCTCGAGCTCGCCCAAGCCCGGACCGCCAAATCGGGGCAATCGCTCTATCAGGAGGCAAAAACAGTCCTGACGAACGACCAAGCGTTCTGGGCCGGCCAGCTCAGCCACATCGGTGTCGTCCTCATCGCCATCGGCATCGCGTTCGCCGCCAACCTCCCCCTTCACTCCGAAGTGGAGCTGGCACCTGGCGAATCGATCGAGTTCGCCGGATATACGCTCACCTACGACGCACCGTTTCGCCGTGAAGAGCCCAATCGTGTCGTCCAGGGGGTCCGGGTCGAAGTCAAGCGCGACGACCGCATAATCACAGTCCTGGAGCCGAGGGCGAACTTCTACGACACCGAGACGGGCGGCATCATCACACCCGCTGTGATGACCCGGCCCGACGGCGACCTATACCTGACGCTGAGGAACCTCGATTCTGAGACGGTGCAACTCGGCCTCGACACCTCGCCGATGATCTGGCTCCTGTGGCTCGGAGGCCTCACCACCGCCGCAGGGGGTTTCTGGGCGCTGACGGTGAGGCGCCGGGATCGGGCAGTCGAGGAGCAACGGGTACTCGCCGATGTCTGAGCGAACTCGCAATATCGCCTCGGTGACCGTGATCGCGGTGATGGCGGTTGCATTGATCCTTCTCACCTCGACCCGGCCGGCGACGGTGGATCGAGTGGAGGAGATCGGGACCCGCATCAAGTGCCCGGTGTGCCAGGGGGAGTCGATTGCCAACTCCCCCTCACAGATGGCTGAGGACATGATGGATCTCGTCTCGGAGCGTGTCGCCTCGGGAGCGTCCGACGAGCAGATCGTCGACGAGCTCCTCAGCTCTTACACCGGGGCCGTCCTTCTCGACCCTCCCGCCTCCGGCAACACACTCGCGCTCTGGCTCGCTCCGATCGTCGCCCTGGGGCTCGGAATTGCGGTGATCCTTTGGTGGAAGCGTCATCCGGGTCTCGGGAAAGGCGACGAGCCTCCATCCCCAGGGAGGGGCCGTACCAGGCTGGTGATCGGCGGTGTCGTGCTGATTCTGGCCTTTGCCGGGATCGTGGTTGTCGCCGCCAACTCGCTCCAGGATCGCCCGGCCGCAGCGGCCGGGGCAGCCGACATCGACGAGCAGGACCTGTCCCAGGTCAGCAACGAGACCATGGAGGCGGTGGTCGCCGCCAATGCGGAGGACCCGCAGATCAACGGGATGCGGCTCGCCCTGGCCGAGCGGTACTTCGACGTAGGCGACTATCGGTCGGCATTCCCCCACTATCTGGTGGTGGCCGAGGACCCCAACGCCACGGGCGCCGAGGCGATCACGGCATTGGTGCGTCTCGGGTGGATGGCGTACGAAGGCAACGGCGAAGTCGAGACCGCCACCCGTCTCATCGACGAAGCACTAGCCATCGACTCCGAATCGCCAGTGGCCCGCTACGTGAGGGCACGGGTTCTCTGGTGCGGGAACGGGGAGAGCGACCAGGCCGTCGAGACTTTCGAAGTTCTCCTGGGCGACCCGGATCTGGCCGCCGGAACCAGGGCCCAGATCGAGGCGGATCTCGAACTGGCGAGTGAGGGGGGTGATTGCCCTTGACCGGGAGGGTCTTGCGCTGGACTGGTCTTGCGGTCGTCGGGATCACCGTCGTGCTCGCCGTCGTGCTGGCAAGTCGGTTCGGGAGTGATCCAGGCCTCGTCGACTCCCCTCTGCTCGGAAAGCCGGCACCGGAGTTCACGCTTGCCGCCCTCGACGGCTCGGAAGGCACTTCCCTCTCCGATCTGCGCGGTGACATCGTCGTGGTCAACTTCTTCGCATCCTGGTGCCTGGAGTGCCGCGACGAGCACGCCGACCTGGTTGCCGCCTCGGAGTCCTTTGCCGATGAGGACGTCACCTTTGTACAGGTGGCCTATCAGGAGGAGGCCGCCGAATCGCTCGACTACCTGGCCGAGGCCGGCGCCTCCGACGCCACGCTATATCTGGCTGATCCGGGCAGCCGTACCGCCATCGCCTATGGGGTGTTCGGGATCCCCGAGACGTTCTTCATCGACAAGGAGGGAACCGTCGTAGGGAAGATCATCGGAGAGGCAGACGCCCTCATCCTCGGAGCGACTATCGACTCCATCCGCAACGGCGAGCAACCGGGCCAGCAGATCACCGGTGACACCCAGCAACGGCCGGACGCCTAGTCGGGGAGGATGACCTCCAGACTGACCTCCTCGAAGGCGGAGGTGTCCAGAGCGGCGGAGCCGGTGCCGAGGAGATAGACGTCGAAGAACCCGACCAGGTACCGGTCGACGATGGGGATGATGCGGCCCGCGGGGATCGGCCCCTTCCAGCCAAATCTCGCCCCCAGGGGCGAGATAAGGGGCATTCCGACGAAATCGGTCTCTGTCGTTCCCTCCACCCCGATCCAGTAGCTGGTGGACGTGGATCGCTCGGCGATCCCGCGCAGGATGGCGTCGTTCTCGGTGCCCCTCCAGTCGTCTGACCTCATGTAGAGAGCGGGCCGGACCGCGGAGATTGCCAGGACCCGATCCGGGATCGGCTCGACCCATGGATCGAGGCCGAGGACCGCGTCACATCGCTCGTCCTCGAGACAGAACTGCACTGCGGCGCCACCCCCGGTCTCGTTGCCGTAGACACCGAGTCGGGTCAGGTCGACGCTCTCGGCAAGGGCGCCGAAAGGCCCGTCGGGCCCCGCGTCCAGTGCATTGGCGACGGTCACTATGTCCTGGGAGAAGACATCGATCAAAGCTTCTGTCGCTTCGACGTAGGGCTCCTCCCCCACCTCGGCCGGGTCGGGCAGGGCCCCCGGGTCGTAGTCCACGACCACGTCATCTGGGAACCGGGTGGCCACCGCCCCGTAGGTGTGGTCGATGGCAACGACGATGAAGCCATTGCTGACCAAACTCTCGATCTGATGGACGGCGTTGGTCCGGAACCCCGTCCATCCGTGGCTGTAGACGATCACCGGGAAGGTGCCCGGGGCGACCGGAATCGAGACGCCGGAATGGGACAGGCTGTATTGGGTATGACTGAGGAACCAGCCCGGGAAGCCCATCAGGTTGGAGACACCGGGCGCCACGACGTCCCAGTCTTCACTCCAGGGGATCGGGTCCACCTCCCCCTGATCCAGCGCCGGGTACCAGACCTGCGCCATCAGACGTCGCCCCGGTCCCGGTGACGGCCCGTAGATCTCTTCGCGCTCGGTATCCACCAGTTCTACGGTGATGGTTCCTATGGGCTCGGGCCCGGTGGGCACAGGCAACTCGGGGACGGGCAAGACCAGCGGGAGGATCGCCCCCAACGCCAATCCGGCGAGCCCGAATATTCCCCGGGCGATGCGCCGGGTCCAATCGAGACGGCGTTCGACCGCGAGGATGTCGCCGATGGCCAGGCCTAGAGCCGCGCCGTAGACCGGGATCATCTGCCAACGCAGGCCCTCCACCTGCCAGTGGACGATGAAGAGACCGAGCAAGAGGCCGGCAACGATTCCCCTCCGGGTCCGAACCCCGAACACGGCCGGCCAGGCGACGGCGAACGCCTCAGCAAAGATCAGAAAAAGCTCGAAACGCCTCAAGGGCGGACGAGCCTATGACCCCCTCCGGGACTATGGCCGCTAGCCGCCATCGAGCCGATTGTGGACCCTGGTCCCCTGGTGGAACACGATCTGCCACCCCGACTCCCGCCGCAGCCATATCGAGCTCCGGCGCGTCTCTTTGCCCTCTCCGCCGATGCTCCGATATGTGACGAGGGCGACCTCGGGCGTGATCTCCCGGACGTCGAAGTCGCGGATCTTCACCACACCTGGTGTCTCCTGGACCATCATCTGCACCATCATCTCCTTGGTATAGACCCGGCCGCTGCTGCCGAACTCGAGGAATTCGGGATGCAGCAACGGGATGACGGCTTGCGGAGACCCGCGGACAGCTGGGGTCGAGCAGACGTTGCTCGAGTTCGAGCAACTCGTCACGCCAATACGGCGACCTGGCCGGTTTCTTCAGACTCATCTCCCACCTATCGCTTGCCGACGCATCGCGGCGCGGCCCAGCCTTGCACCGGAGGTGCTGATTCCCTCGTTACACTCGGCTGCCCGTGAAATCGACGCTGTACTTTGCATACGCATCCTTCCTCGACCCTGACAGGATCGCCGCCGTCTCCCCGGGCGCAAGGTTCTTGTTCACGGCTCATTTCCCTGAGACGAGGCTGGTCTTCGTCGACTCCGACGAGGCGCAAGGACTGCCATCTCTCCTTGCCGAGTCGGGCCACACGGTCTGGGGCGGGATTTTCGATGTCCCCGACAGCGAGGTCGGGGCCCTCACCGATGCCGAGGAGGGTGAAGGGCGTGTCGCCGGATGGGACATCAAGGCGGTCGATCGCGAGGGAAATAAACACGACTGCCTCACGTTCGTCGCCAAGGCCTCACCCAACGGCGAACACAATCCCGAGCAGGGTCACCTCGACTCGATGATCAAGGGCGCCCGGCACTGGTCGCTGCCCGCCGGCTGGGTGATGGGCCTCGAAGACCTGGGAGAAGACCCGCTCTTCTCCTGACCTCTACGTCTCGGTCACCTCGATCACTTCAACGACTTCCACCGTGTCAACCGATGCGGCTGGAAACAGCCGGTAGAGCCCCCAGGCGACGATCCCACCGACTAGCGGGAACACGATGTAGACCCAGAGCTCGTCGAAGTCACCAGAAACCACCGCCGGCCCGAAGGAGCGAGCCGGGTTCACCGATGCCCCGGAAAACGGGATACCGGCCAGATGGACCGCGACAAGTGTCAGGGCAATGGCGGCAGCGGCATGACTCCCACCGGTCCTGGTAACAGCCATGATCACCCAGACGAACACCGTGGTGAGGATTATCTCCATGATGATCCCGGTGGTCAGATTCTCGTAACCGGTCACCGTCCCGCCGACTGCCTCGCGGGTGGTAGCCGCCATGACCACGAGCGAGGCGACCGTGGCACCGGCGAACTGCCCGATCCAATACCCGATCGCATCCCCGAACGAAGTCCGCCCGTCGATCAGCATCGCCAGGGTCACCGCTGGGTTGAAATGAGCTCCGGAGATATGGGCAACGGCCCAGATACCGGCCAGCAGCGCCAGCCCGAAGGCAAACGAGATAGCCACGATCTCGGCTGGGCCATTGGCGCCGTTGACAGCGAGGATCCCCATGGATCCGAAGAAGACCAGGACAAAGGTCCCCAGGAACTCGGCCAGGTACTTGTTGACGACCATACGAGCATTCCTCCTCTTGGTTCCGCTGGTTCGACCCTCGAGCGGCCGGGAAGGTTTCAGACGAGATTCAGGCTATGCCGGGTGACGAAGAACCCGCTGGATTTCAAGAACCGGCTTTGGTCCCTCGCCGCCACCTCTCTTGGAGCCCCACGCTCGTGGGAGCCCGCAGTTGTCGATTACCGCGTGATCATCTCTGCGGAAGTATCCCCGAGAGCAATATGTCCCAGCATCCTCCCCGAGTTGTCCCAGGGTTTGGTCGTTCGAGCCTTTCGCGAGGTCTCTGGAAAGGCCGAACCCCCTCGTAAAAGGGGGTTCGGCGTGGTGAGTCCGCCTGTAAGCCGGATTCTGTCGAGGACGACCATCCATCTGGGCACACCGTTGCCGATGCGCTCATGCGGCCTACCCGGGACTTGATCGACGGGCCGCCGACGTCCCTGCTTGGCCTTGCTCCTGGTGGGGTTTGCCGAGCCATCGCAGTCGCCTGCGACGCTGGTGAGCTCTTACCTCACCGTTTCACCCTTGCCTGTGCCCTCTCGGGCCATCGGCGGTCTGCTCTCTGCTGCACTTTCCGTCGGGTCACCCCGCCTGGGCGTTACCCAGCACCATGCCCTGTGGAGTCCGGACTTTCCTCGGTCTCTCGACCGCGGCCGCCCGGCGGGCTCACGCCGTCATTCTACGAGCCGGCTCGCTTTCGTCGACCGGCCAGCCAGCCGGTGAGGCCGGCGATGACCGCGGCGACAAGGGCCAACCAGAGCACCGAAGCAGTCGAGGCGGGACTACCACCCATCCTGGCCACGAAGACGATGAGCCCGGCGAGGAGGAGCCCTGTCACGGCGCCGTGAAACCGCTCTGAGTGACGGGCCATATGACCCGAAACCCAGCCGGCCACCGCCAACCCCACCACCACGCCGGCGACGAGGCCGATATCGGCTCCTCCATCGACTCCGGCCACGGTGAGCAGACCACCCAGCGCTAATGCAAGAACGCTGGCAGCGAGTCCCCCGGCGCCGAGGCCGAGACCGATCGCCACGATGTTCAGGGCAGCCAGCATCCCCCGATGTTCCCATTCTCCAGGTGCTGCGACGTCGAATCGTCGAATTGGGAGGTCGAGGCCAACGGGTATGGTCATCGACCGTGGAACCAAACGGCGGCAGGAGCCCACTGATCGTCGCTGCACACCGTCTCCCGGTTGCCTGGGACGAGGGGAGCGGCAAGTGGGAGACCAGCCCCGGAGGGCTCGTTTCTGCCCTGGCACCCGTGCTCCGAGAGAACGGAGGGGTGTGGGTGGGCTGGCATGGGGCGCCCGGCGGCGACACCAAGTCGTTCACGGCAGCCGGCATCCGTAACCGCCCGGTGGTGCTCTCCGAGTCGGACATCGAGAACCACTACGACGGTTTTTGCAGCGGGACGATCTGGCCCCTCTACCACGACGCGATACGCCCGCTCGAGTTCCATCGTCACTGGTGGTATCCGCACCAGGAGGTGAACGATCGCTTCGCCCAGGCAGTCGCCAGGGCGGCCGGGGCGGAGGGCAAGGTCTGGGTGCACGACTACCAGCTACAACTGGTCCCCGCCATGGTGCGCCAGCGACTCCCCGGGGCGAGAATCGGATTCTTCCTCCATATCCCCTTCCCACCGGTCGACATCTTCGAGCGGCTTCCCTGGCGGCGACAGGTCCTCGAAGGTCTTCTCGGCGCCGACTACATCGGCTTCCAGACCCGACGCGCCGTCCTCAATTTCGCTGCCGCTGCACGAGAGATAACCGGGGCGCAGGGCCCGGCCTCGGCCCTCGAGTACGACGGCCGTCTGGTTAGGGCCCAGGCAGTGCCGATCTCGGTCGATATCGCTCAGAGCAAGGCGGCGGGGAGTGCGCCGGAAGCAAAAGCATCCGCCGAGCGCCTCCGCCAGGATCTGGGCGATCCCGAGCACGTGATCCTCGGTGTCGACAGGCTCGACTACTCCAAGGGGATCGATCTCAGGCTCCGGGCCTTCGAGGTGATGTTGCAACGACACCCCGAGCTCGCCGGCAAGGTCTCGTTCATCCAGATCGCCGTGCCCAGCCGCGAGGACGTCGGCGAGTACCAGACGATAAGACGCAGGGTCGAAGAGATGGTGGGCCGGATCAACGGGAGGTTCGCCCGTGCCTCTTGGACACCGGTCCACTACCTCTACCGGAACTATTCGTTCGAGGACCTGGTTGCGGCCTATCTGGCCGCCGACGTGATGATGATCACGCCATTGCGGGATGGCATGAACCTGGTGGCGCTGGAGTACGTCGCCACCCGAACCGACAACCGGGGTGCGTTGATCCTGAGCGAGTTCGCCGGCGCGGCCGAACGGCTCACCGATGCTCTCATCGTGAACCCGTATGACCTCGACGGTCTGGCCGTAGCGCTGCACGAAGCGGTCGTCATGGATCCCGAGGAGCAGGCGAAGCGCATGTCGAGATTGCGGAGGACCGTAGGCAGGCTCGACGTCCACGCCTGGGCCCGTCAGAACCTCGAGGCGATCGAAGGATGATCGAGGAGCTGGCGACCACCAAGCGCCTGCTCGTCGCCAGCGATTTCGACGGCACGCTCGCCGAGATCGTGGAAGACCCGGACCTGGCCACGCCCCTCGCCCGCTCCAAGGCGGCCTTGGAGGCACTGGCCGGGATCGAAGCCACGACGGTGGCCGTGATCAGCGGCCGACGCCGCGCCGATCTGGTGGAGCGATTCGATCATCCGTCTTTCATCCTCATCGGGGAACATGGCGTCGACCACGGAGAGGGCACCGGGTCCGAATCACCGGTGCTCGCCGCGGCAAGGCAGCTGGTCGATGAGTTCGCGCGAGCCACGCCGGGGTCCAGGGCCGAGCACAAGGCGCGGTCGGTCGGGTTCCACTACCGCCTGGTGGCCGACCCCGGCTCGGTGGTCGAAGATCTACGGCATCGGGCATCCATGATCGATGGGCTGAGAGTTCTCGACGGTAAGAAGATCGTCGAGCTCACCGACTCGTCGGTGGACAAAGGGGTCGCCCTTCGCGAGCTGAAACGCGAGATTGCGGCCGACCGGGTGTTGTTCATGGGTGACGATGTGACCGACGAGACGGCGTTCGCCGCCCTCGGGCCCGGTGACTTCGGTGTCCATGTAGGGATCGGGCCCAGCCTGGCCAATGTCACTGTCCCGAACCCTTCCGCCCTAGCCGACCTGCTCGAGACCCTGGTCGCCCTACGCTCCGAGGGATGACAGCCGATCCGGCTCTAACCTCGGGCTGTGTGCGGTCGCTTCTCCATCACCGGTGACCTCGACTTCTACGCAGAGTATTTCGGGGTCGACGAGGTTCTCGCCGAGCGGATCGAGCCCAATTGGAACGTGGCCCCGACCGACCCGGTGTACGTCATCGCCGAACGGGACGGGGTCAGGTCGCTCGGCTCGATGCCATGGGGATTGGTGCCCCACTGGGCCAAGGACGCCCGCTCGATTCACATCAACGCACGGGCGGAAACCGTCGCCACAAGTTCCGCCTTCAGAGAGTCCTTTTCGAGAAGACGCTGTCTGATCCCGGCCGACGGGTTCTACGAGTGGGAGCCCAAGGAACTGGGACGCACTCCGCATTGGTTGTACCGGGCCGACGGGCACCCGATGGCTTTCGCCGGGATCTGGGCGTCGCGGCTCGACTCCGACACCGAGATCTGGCATCGCACCTGTTCCATCATCACCACCGGGGCGGAAGGGACGGTGTCCGCGCTCCACGACCGGATGCCGGTCTCTCTCGTCCCCTCGGTCTGGGACGCCTGGCTCGACCGTGACCTGCGCGACTCCGAGGCGGTGGCAGGGCTCCTCCAGCCAATCGACCCCGAGATCATCATGGAGCACCCGGTGTCGAGCCGGGTGAACTCGGTGAGAAACAACGGGCCGGAGTTGAGGGAGAAAGTGGAGCCGGACACCCTCTTCTGATGCACGAGGTCCTCCGGCGTGAGATGGGCCTCGGCGGGACCATCGTCACCGGCCTCGGCTCGATACTCGGCACCGGAGCCTTCGTCGCCATCGGTGTGGCGTCCGGTCTGTGGGGGGACGCGGTGTTGCTGGCGATCCCAATCGCTGGGGTGGTAGCCGTCTTCAACGGTCTCTCATCCGCCTATCTCGCCGGCCGATTCCCAGTGGCGGGTGGCACGTACGAATACGGGTACCGCACCCTTGGGCCACCCTGGGGATTCACGGCCGGCTGGCTCTTTCTCCTGGCCAAGACGGCATCGGCGGCCGCTGCCGCCCTCGGTATCGCCTCGTTCCTCGACGCCCCGTGGGACCCCCGGATATCGGCTATGGCGGCTGTCGTGGTGATGACAGCGCTCGTTCTGACCGGTCTGAAGCGAACGATCACGATCAACTCGGCACTCGTGTTGCTGACCGTGGGCGCTCTCGTGGTCTTCGCAGTCGTCGGTCTGACCCAAGCCGGTCCCCAACCGCCGATCGACCGCGCCTCGATTCGCCTCGGCCTTCTTCCCGCCATCCCTTTCCTCTTCGTCGCCTACACGGGGTATGGCCGGATCGCCACCCTCGGCGAGGAGGTGCGCCGACCCGAGGTCACCATTCCCAGGGCGGTGATGTGGACCCTCGCCATCGCGATCTGCCTCTACGGAATGGTCGCGATCGGAGGGAGGGCGTTGGGTGGTGAGCATTGGGGATTCGGTCTCGAAGGCGGCACGACGCTGGTCGATCTCGTGACGGAGCCGTACTCCCTCGTGGTCATGATCGGCGGTATAGCGGCCATGCTGGGCGCCCTCCTCAACCTGATCCTCGGCTTGTCCCGCGTCTGGCTGGCGATGGGTCGACGCAACGACATGCCGCGGCGTCTCTCCAAGCTCAATCATCGCTCGACACCGGCGACCGCGATCTCGATCAGTGCCCTGCCCATTCTGATCATCGTCGGCTTGGGTGACCTCGCGATCGCCTGGAGCTTCTCCGCATTCACCATCCTTCTCTACTACGGGATCACCAACCTGTCGGCGCTCGCACTCGACCGTCGGCGGTGGACCGCATGGCTAGGGCTGATCTCGTGCGTCTTTCTCTCGTTCTTCGTGCCTCTGAGCGTGTGGGTCATCGGGGCCGCCTTCGTCGCTCTCGGCTTTGTCTGGCAGACATTTCGCCGAGGTTGAGACCAGGCGCCGGTACCCTGACGCCGGTCCCCTTCCCCATGAAACACTTATTTCGCCTGCTCCTTTGCGCTCTCGCCGCCTGCAGTGTCGTCGTCGGGGAGACCCCAACCGAGACCATCTCGGCTGTGACCACGTCCACAGCGAGCCCGACGTCGACCACAGTCGCCGCGACATCGGTCAGCACAACACCGTCAGAGCGCGACTGCACCCCGATCAGTGGGGGCACGGCACCGATCGCCACCGGCTCGGTTGCCGGCGATGCCCTGGCTCTGTCGGGGGAGATCTTCCCATGCGCCGACCACGCGGTAGTGGTGGCTGAGACCAGCCTCGACGAGGTCGCCGCTGCTGCCCAGCTCGCCGCAGCCCTCGGGGGACCGCTCCTCCATCCCCATCCGGAGCTCGCCGGGGAGTTGGACCGGCTCGACCCCTTGACGATCCACCTGATGGGGAGTGTCGAGGTGGCCACCCCGACCGACGCAGGAGTGCTCAGGCCAAGTATCCCGGAAGCAGTCTCGCTCGCCCGCAGCACCCTCGGCGCGACTCGAGATGTCCCACTCCCACCTGTCCCCGATGCGTCGACGGTGGTCGAGACCATCGGTGGCCTGACAGTGCGCGATCGAGTAGTCGTCCCCGAGAGCGTCGCAGAGGCAACGACTACGACGGTCCCCGCTGCTCCCGCGATCGACCCGGTCGCTCTCATTCGAGGGCTCGCCGCCCCCTCAGGGTCCGAATTCGCATGGTTGGTCTCAGCGTCTCAGCCAGTGTCGGCCCTCTCGGCGGCGGCCACGGGACATGCGATAGGAGCTTCGGTCGTGGCGTATGACCCGGCCAACGTCCTTGGCTACCCCGAAGTAGGGCCTGCTCTGGCAGGGCGGCCCCCGTCCGCGATCCGCTACGTGGGCACCGAACCCACCGCCACGGCGTGGGAGATCGAAACGCTGATCCGGGGCGTACAGGTGCCGGGAGGAGGTTTTCAGATTCTCCCGGCATCCACGCCCCGGAGGTATGTCGCGTTCTACGGGCATCCGGTGGCGACAGGGCTTGGCGCTCTCGGGGAGCAAGGCCCCGCCGAGACCCTCGCCCGAATGCAGCCCCTTCTCGCCGAATATGCAGCTGACGGTGCACAGGTGGTCCCCACGTTCGAGATCATCGCCAGCGTCGCCTCGGCCGGCCCGACCGATGGCGACTACAGCGAGGAGTCCTCACCAGAGAGCATGGCTGCCTGGATTCAGGTTGCCCAGGAGAATGGGATGTACGTCATCCTCGACCTCCAACCTGGGCGGGAGGACTTCCTCACCCAGGCCAAGCAGTACGAAGAGTTGCTCAAGCTTCCGTTCGTCGGCCTCGCCTTGGACCCGGAGTGGCGGCTCCTCCCCGACCAAGTGCATTTGCGACAGATCGGCCAGGTGAATGCAGCCGAGGTCAACACCGTGGTCGACTGGCTCGCCGATCTGGTCGATGCCAACGGCCTGCCCCAGAAGATGCTGATCGTCCATCAGTTCAAGTCGACGATGATCGTGGACCGGGAAACGCTGAAGCATCGGCCCGAGCTGCAGATGGTCATCCAGATGGACGGCCAGGGCCCGATTCCCACCAAAGACGAGACCTATTCCTTCCTCACAACGGGAACCGAGGAAGCGCATTGGAGGTGGGGCTGGAAGAACTTCTTCGACGAGGATTCTCCCGAGACCGCCACCCCGGCCTACACCATCAACCATTCCCCGATTCCCGTCTTCGTCTCCTACCAGTAGACCTGGCAAGATCCCGCTCTCACACTGAAAGGATCGCTCTCTTGCCCAGATTCGCCTATTTCTGTGGACACGAGCAGTGGCACCCAGAGGAGCTCGTCGAACAGGCCGTCCACGCCGAGGCAGCGGGTTTCGACGCGGTCGTGGTATCCGAGCATTTCCATCCCTGGGTCGACGACGTGTCGGCATCCGGGTTCGCCTTCTCCACGATTGGGGCAATGGCCCAGGCCACACAGCGGATACAGCTGATCACAGGAGTGACGACACCCCTATTCAGGTTCCACCCGGGAGTGGTCGCTCAGGCCGCCGCCACCTTGGATCGTCTCTCCGGCGGCCGCTTCGTCCTCGGTGTCGGGACGGGCGAGAACATCAACGAGGGGCCGCTCGGATACAAGTTCCCGGCGTACGCCGAGCGCAACGCGCGGATGACCGAGGCACTCGAGATCATGCGCCGGTTGCTGGATGGCGAGAAGCTCACATACGAGGGCACCTACTACGAGACCGACCGGGCCAAGCTCTACTCCCCTCCGATCGGCCCGGTCCCCATCCTCCTCGCCGCCGGGGGTCCCAAATCGGCCGCTTTGGCCGGAGAGTCGGCCCAGGGTGTCATCACCTCCGTGAAGGACCCGAACGAGACCGTGGAGAAGGTCATCGATCCTTTGCGGGCAGCTGCCCAGAGCCAAGGGCGACCGGATCCGGTCGTCCTCGCCACGCGATGGTCGATCTTCGCCGGTGACGACGAGGAGGCATGGAAGGCCATCTTCCCGTGGCGAGGGCTGAGGGCACCGGGCAGATTGGAGGCGGTGGACCCAGCCGAGCTGAGGGAGATGGCCGATGCCATGCCCCGGGAGGAGATCCTCGGGCGATACACGAGAGTCCGGTCGGCAGACGAGGTCATCGAGGCCTATCTCCCCTTGGTCCGGGATCTCGATGCAGACATCGTCACCTTCCAGATGGCGGCACTGGATCAACCGGGGCTGATCCAACTCTTGGGGAGCGAGGTATTGCCCGCTTTGAAAGGCTGATCCTGTTCAGCCCACCCGGGTGATCAACTCCACCAGTTGCAGGATTCGCTGCACCGAATCGGGTGACAGGCTCTCGTCGTTCGCTGCCACCAAGAGGGACGGCACCACGTCCTGGAGCGCGCTCAGAATCAGCTGTGAGTCCTCGTTGGATGAGCCGAGCAACAACTCCACCGGTCCCATCATCCCCTCTGCCAGCCCGGCCCCGAAGCTGGCAAAGAGGTCGACCCGCTGGCCATCGACGTCACGTGTGACCATGAGCCGCTGGTCACCCCCCTCGGGAGTGACTCCGATGACGTAGAACTCCACCCCCTCCTCGGTGGTGGTGCCCAGGTCCTCGACGGTGACCTCCCCGGCAAAAGTGTCTCCGACCCCTTGTGCGAATCCAGTCCAGAAGTTGGCCGCCACCCCACCATCGCCATCCTCCAGTGAGGCGGCTACCGCCGAGGGAGTGGCTCCTTCGCCGAGGGACGCCAACACCGCCTGGCCGGGGACAGCGAGCGAGCCGGCCGATCCGAAGTCACCCTGGGCCAGCAGGCTGCGAAGTTCTTCGATCGCGGCCACAGGGTCCGTGGCACCCTCACCGATGGTGACGGTCGTGGTGCCTCCTCCGCCCGAGCAGGCAACGACAGCCAGCAAGCATGCGAGGGCCCTACGCATCCTGGCCCACCAGGTCGGGGATGCGCCCGGTTCGCCACAGCCCTTGGCGACGGTCCTTGCGATTGAGACCGGTGGCGAACCAGAGCCAGATCAGATAGCCGAGACCAATCGCCTCGAGGAGCCAACGCCAGGGGTCACCGATCGCCCGCTCCCAAGCCTGCGGCCAGAACGGCGCGGTCCCGGTCGGCATCTCCCAGCCGAAGAAGGGCCAGAACAGGACTTCGGGGTCGGTCCACATCGCGTCGAGGAGGATATGGAAGAGCCACCCGACGCCGAGTGCCATGAACGCACGCCGACGGCGGCCACGCCTGGTCAAGAGGAGAACGCCGGCCATATAGAGGCTGGGAGCGAGGAGTGTGTGGAACCAGAGCTCTCCAATGGCGAGAGACCCGCCCATGATTCCGGTGCCGAGGATGAGGTCGACGATGTCGGGGAGGACCGCCCCGGCCACGAGGAATCTCACATCCACCTTCGGATCCCGGAAAATCCACCGGAACAACCAGAGGGTGGCCCCGAGGTGCCAGAAGAGCATGGCTCAGGCGACGAGGATCCGCCGACAATGGACGCATCGGGGGATGTCGGCTTCGAACGCCTCGACCGCCTCGGTTGGCGAGAGCGTCATGTGACAGCCCCCGCAGACCCCGTGCTCGAATCGACCGATTGCTACCCCTTCCTTGGAACGACGAAGCGTCTCGTACATCTCGACGAGGTCGGCAGGCACCGGGACAAGGGCCTCAGCCTTGCGCTCCTCTTTGCGGGCCAGCTCGGCATCGATCAGTTTCCACTCCGACTTGATCGTGGTCTCGTACCCCGCCTTCTCCTGCGTGGTGGCGTCACGACGCGCCTCGAGGGCGGCCACGTGCTCCCGGGCCGGGTCGAGCCGCTCCAGCATGCCGAGAACCCTCTCCTCCAGAGCCTCTTGCTGGCCGTGGAGACTTTGCACCTCGAGCCGCATGTGCTCGGTCTCCCTGGCGCTCATACCGCCGGCAAACAACCTGGTCTCGTGCTCGGTCAGCTTGGCCTCGAGCATCTGGAGCTCACCTTCCGATTTGTCGAACTCGAGCTCGAGAATCTTCAACTCGCCGGCCGCGGACTGGATCTCGGTCGTCAGCTCCTGTTCCCGCTCATGGGCGCCCTTGTATGCATCGAGTTCGGGAAGCGACTGCCGCCTGGCGAGGAGACGATCGATCTGCAGATCCAGCTCCTGCACATCGAGCAGATCGGCAAGACTCGTCATCTCCATTGGGCACGGGAGAGTAGTGCCCGGCCGTGGCCAACCTTCCCCCTCCTAGTCTCACCGGCTTGGACCTGACAGCGCCGCTGGGTTGGGATCCGCCACCGGATTGGCGACGAATCGTGGCCATCGAGTCCCACACCGGAGGCGAGCCGTTTCGGGTGGTCGTCGAGGGCGCACCCGCCATCGAAGGGGCGACCATGCTCGAGCGCCGCCGCTTCGCCGAGGACCACTTCGGCGACTTGCGGCGCGCTGTGATGTGGGAGCCACGGGGCCATGCCGACATGTACGGCGCATTCGTTGGCCCTCCGGTGGAACCATCGAGCGACATATCGGTCCTTTTCATCCACAACGAGGGCTTTTCCACGATGTGCGGGCACGGCATCATCGCCCTCGGCAAGGTGCTGCTCGACACCGGGGTGCTCCCGGCGGAAGCTCCGCAGACCATCATCCGAATCGACACTCCCGCCGGCCAGATCGAGGCGACGGCGCAGATCGGGGACAGCACGGTCCGGTCGGTGTCGTTCCGCAACGTGCCGTCGTTCGTCGCGGCGATGGACCAAACCGCCGATGTCCCCGGGCTGGGGCAGGTTCGATACGACCTGGCGTTCGGGGGTGCCTTCTATGCCTATGTGTCGGCAAATGACCTCGGGCTTTCGATCGAACCTTCGAGCACATCCCGGCTCATCGATGCGGGGCGAGCCATCAAGCAGGCTGTGATCGACTCGGGGCCGATCGAGCACCCCGTGGAGCCCGGACTCGGCTTCCTCTATGGAGTGATCTTTGTCGCTCCGGCCCAGGAGTTGGACCACCATTCCCGCAACGTGTGCATATTCGCCGATGGCGAGGTCGACCGGTCCCCCACTGGCACCGGCGTCAGCGGCCGTCTTGCCCTACATCACGCTCGGGGTGAGGTCGCGATCGGCGAGGCGATCACCGTCGAGAGCATCCTCGGCAGCACCTTCACCGGCCTGGTGGTGGAGACGACCGAGGTCGGCGGTTTCCCGGCAGTGATCCCAGAGGTGACCGGGACCGCCCACATCACCGGTCGAACCGAGCTGTGGTGGGACCCGGACGACGAGCTTGGAGCGGGTTTTCTGGTCCGCTGACCGGAACGCCGGGGGAACCAATTGCTGGCATGACGTGCAAGACCATGAAGTCGGGGTCGGATCGATGTGCTGATTCACCGGTGGGCGTTGAGGGACTCGAACCCCCGACTCCTGCCTTGTAAGGGCAGTGCTCTAGCCAACTGAGCTAAACGCCCGCGACCCGGCCCGAAGAGAGCCGTGGTGGGACCGCGAAAGTCTACGAGAAATGAGTCCCGCAGCCCATTCAACATTGTGGGGATAACTGTCGATACAACTATCGACAATCCCGAATAGTGGCCAGGGGTGTACCTACCCTGGCTGGAGGCCGAGTCATGGGTAGAAGCAGCTCCATCGAACGTGAAGTAAGTGACGAGGCGATCCGCCAGTACCTGGACGGGATCGGCTTGTACAACTTGCTCACCGCCGAGGACGAAGTCCGCCTGGCCAAGGCCATCGAGACCGGGCGCAAGGCCGAGATAGCTCTGGAGTCCGAAAAGGACCAGGCGAAGCGTCGCCAGCTGGCCCAGATGGTTCGTGCCGGCGAAGAAGCCCGCCAGACCTTCATCCGCTCCAACCTCCGCCTCGTCGTCTCCATCGCCAAGCGCTACGGGCACGCCCGTCTCCCCTTCCTCGACCTGGTTCAGGAAGGCAATCTCGGTCTGATCCGGGCGGTCGAGAAGTTCGAGTACCGCAAGGGTTTCAAGTTCTCCACCTATGCCACCTGGTGGATCCGGCAGGCAATCACGCGAGCCATCGCCGACAAGAGCCGCACCATCAGGGTCCCGGTCCACATGATGGACACCATCACCCAGATGCAGACCTCCGAGGCCAACCTGACCAAGCGCCTCGGCCGCAAGCCGACCGATGACGAGCTGTCCGAGGAATCAGGTTTGACCATCGACAAGATTCGTGAGGCGAGAAAGGTCGCTCCCGAGCCGGTTTCCATCTTCGAGCCGGTGGGTGATGACAACGCCATGCTCGGTGACTTCATCGAGGATCTCGAGGCCGCGGCTCCCTTCGAGCTGATCGCCTCCAAGTTGAACATCGAAAACCTTCATTTCGTCCTGGAGCGTCTGAACGAACGGGAGCGCACCATCATCGAGATGCGCTACGGCCTGGGAAACAATGAGCCGGCCACGCTCGACGAGGTGGGGCGGCATTTCAACGTCACGAGGGAGCGCATCCGTCAGATCGAGGCCAAGGCACTGGCCAAGATGCGTCACCCATCCACTCCCGGAGGTCTCCGGGAGCTGGCAGTCTCCTGATCTCAGGCTGACTTCACCTGCTCCCAGAGCTCACGGGTGTCTGCCTCGATGGGCAGCCCGGCTTCGGAGCGACGGGGACGACCCCGGGTACGGCGCCGGTGGTAGGGCTGGCCATCCCAGAAGATGACACCACCCCAGACCCCCCATTCGTGACCATCACGCAGGGCTATCTCGAGGCATTGGACCCGGACGGGGCAGGTCCCGCAGATTCGCTGCGCCGCAGCCAGCTCCGCGGGCTTCTCTGAGAAGAACAGCTCATGGCTGCCCTCGGTACTACATCGTCCGAGCTCTTGCAGTTGTCTTAGATGAGTTTTCACTAGTCGAGTCCTTTTGTCGTGTCGTGGGCGGAAAACAAAAAGCCGCCGGGTTCTCCGGCGGCCTCACAACAGACAGTTGCTGGAATGTCACATCATGTGATCAGAGGCCGCCTTTGGGGATTCGGCACGTCGTCGCCGGCAGCGGAAACGGGCGCGTCGAACAGCCCTGGGGTTCCAGTGGGGATCATCATCCGCTGCTTCATTTGCTGCCTCATTCTCTCGACGCCGCAAGATTGGCGGCTCGAAAGCGATACGTCAAGGCAATTAACTTGACGCGGTGAGCGAGGCGCTCGACCTATGGGATTACAGGAGGCGCGTCCACGAGATGTATCGGCTGGCGCGGGAGGGTGGTGCCGGACCTCGCCCCTGGGCAGATTGGGTCGCTGCGCGTGACACACTCTTCGCCAATCATCCGCAATCCCCTATCGAAGACAGGAAATCGTTCACAGGTCTCCCCTATTACGACCACGACTCACGATGGAGAACGACCGGTTTATTCACGCCGACCGACGACCAGGCGGCCGTCCTCGATCACTCGGGAGAAGGATCGACACGATTTATCACGATCGGCTCGGTGGAGTTCGAATTGGCGGGCGAGGAGTGCCGGTTGGAAGTGCTCTGGCTCGATGCGTACGGCGGGGGGATATTCCTCCCGTTTCGCGACGGCGGCAACAGTGACGCCACCTACGGCGGAGGGCGCTATCTCCTCGACACGGTCAAGGGCGCCGACCTCGGTCACGACCGCCAGCAGATCATCCTCGACTTCAACTACGCCTACCACCCGTCGTGTGTGCACTCGTACCGGTGGTCCTGTCCCCTGGCCTCACCGGCCAACCGCCTCCCGATCGCCGTCGAAGCCGGCGAGCGTCTGGCAACGTAAGGTAGGAATATGTTCGGCTTCATCTTCAGACTCGCCCGTTTCGTCGTCGTCGCCGTTCTCGGTTTGGCGGTGGTGGCCAAGCTGGTCCTCCAATCCCACGCCACCGAGGACACCGAGGAAATCGACCTGGTCAACATCTTTGGCGGCTACAAGCTGATCTCGGCTGCCGATCCCTTCTTCGGGGGCAAGGTCACGACCCTGTTCGGGGGCACGCTGATCGATCTGCGCCGCGTCGTCCCTGCCCCAACCGGCATCTACCTCGACATCCTCGTCGCGTTCGGCGGTCTGAGTCTGGTGGTGCCGCCCGGATGGAGGGTCGTGTTCGATGGGACCGTCACCGCCGGGCGGATCGAGGATCTGACCCGGCCGGTCGACGACCCGGACGCACCGATCGTGCGGGTTGGGGGGCTGGTCGCCCTTGGCGGGATCGAGGCAACCACACGCCCGCTAGTAGAGGCCGTGGCCTAGAACCCAAAACTTAGAACCTATAACGAGGATCGTCTGAGCTCCGCTCAGACGATCCTCCGCTTTGACGCCCATCTCGCCAGCTCATGACGGTTGGAGAGCTGGAGCTTTCGCAACACCGACGACACATGTGTCTCGACAGTCTTGATCGAGATGTTGAGCTTCCGGGCCACCTGCTTGTAGGCGAAGCCCCGGGCGATCAGCCGGAGCACGTCCTTCTCCCTGGTGGTGAGCTGGTCCAGTTCGGGATCGTCTTCGGTCGGCATCACCCCGGCGAACGCATCCAGGACGAACCCGGCAAGACGCGGCGAGAAGACTGCGTCACCGGCATCGATTCGACGCACTGCGTCCACGAGGTCTCCAGGCTCGATTGTCTTCGTCACATACCCCCGAGCGCCGGCTCTGATCATCCCGATCACATCCTCTGCTTGATCGGAGACAGAGAGGGCAAGGAATTTCACCTCAGGATTCGTCTCCCCGACGCCCTCCACCACGACGATTCCACCGCCGTCGGGCATGTGGACATCGATGAGCACTACATCGGGCTCGAGCCCCCGGATCTCTTCGATCGCCGTGTCGACGTCATAAGCGGCGCCAACGATCGCGAACTCATCCGAGAGCTCGGCCTTGACGCCGGCGAGGAAGAGCCGATGATCGTCCACCAGGTAGACCTTGACCCTCATCCGGCTGCCACCGGCATCCTGAGCACAACTTCTGTCCCTTCACCCGGCTCGCTCTCGATGCCTGCCTCTCCCCCGGCACGTTCCACTCTCGCCTTGATGGACTCTGTGATGCCCCGCCGGTCGCCGGCAACTCCGGTGGGCTCGAAGCCCTTCCCCTGGTCGGTCACATAGACGATGAGCTCATTGTCCTCGGCTTCGAAGTAGAGGGAGATGCGTTCCGCTCCGGAGTGCTTTGCCGCGTTGACCATGGCCTCACTGGCGGCGCCGAGGAGGGCCCGGGTCTCCTCGTTCAACGGGTGGTCCCCGACGACGACCACATCGATGGGCACCTGATGATCGGCCTCGATCTTCCGAGCCGAGGCCTTGAGGGCGGTGGAGAGGAGGTCGGCGCCATCGAGGGGCGCATTCCCGTAGAGCCAATCTCGCAGCTCGGATTCCTGGTGGCGGGCAAGTATCGACATCCGGGACGGATCATCGCTGCGCTGGATCAATGCCAGGGTCTGCAGCACCGAGTCATGGAGATGTGCCGCCATCTCGGCCCTTTCCTCCTGACGGATCCGCTCCCGCCGCTCGGTGCTCAAGTCCTGGGCGAGACGGGTGACCCACGGCCCAAATGCCACCAGGATGCCGAATCCGGTGAGCGCCACGGCGAGGACCACCGGCCCGATCCCCGAGATCGGCCCGACGCTCGAGAAGAACACGGCCAGACCCCCAATCAGGAGCAACACCCCGACCACCATGCGGAGGCGTCCGGGCCGGTCGACGGTCGGGTCTACCAATGCGGCGAGAGGACCCGGCATGTTCCGATCGGTCAGAGCCGCGGTGCCGAAGGCGAGAGCGCCCACCGTGAGGACCAAGGCATTCGACGGCCACCACCCCAGCGCCCCGAGAAAGAGTATGGATCCACCGAAGGCCAGACCGAGGCCCACGGCCTGGTGTGTCGCTACCGGCTCGGGAGGGGTGTCCTCGACCCTGTCCAACGCCATGAGCCACAACGCCAGGTACACGAGCACCCCGAGCCCCCAGACCATGCTGAGTGTGACGAACGCGGCGCGCACGAATGCATCACTGATGCCCAGAGTGTCGGCCAGGCCGCCTGCGACGCCGGCCACGATGCGATCGCGGCCACGACGGCGGAAATGGAGCTGCCCGATTCGATTCACGATCAAATGATCGCGGCGGCCGGCCACAACCTCAATAAGGGACATCCCCGAGAACCTCGGGGAGATCTCAGGGTCGTCCCCGATTGAAGGTCAGGGGTCGAAACGGTCGAATTGGAGGAATGGAACAGACCAATACAACCGAGGCCCCTGAGGCCCTTGAGGCCCCTGTGCTAACCCGGGAACTCGTTCGCCCCCGCGAGGGTCGGATCGTGGCCGGGGTCGCCCAAGGGTTGGCCAACCGCTACGACCTGCCGGTACTGCTGATCAGGGTGATCTTCGTCCTGCTCACATTTGGCGGCGGCCTTGGTGTCGCTCTCTACGCAGCCGGATGGTTTCTCATCCGCTCGGATGACGAAGCCGAGACGCCGGCCGAGCGAATCTTCTCGAGCGCCTCGACCTCGAAGTCCTGGTTGGGCATCGGCCTGGTCTTTCTCGCCATCCTCATCCTCCTCGACAACTTCACCTTCCTCTCCACCGGCATCGTCTGGTCGGTCGGACTGCTGGTGGTTGGTGTCCTCCTCTACACGGGCGATCTCCCGCGCCTGGTGAGGAACCAGGGAAACGATGAACAGGAGGGAGTTCAACAAATGACAACGACTGATGCCCCTGTTGCGGCGCCGGCAGCACCGGTGGAGCCGATGACGCCATCCGGGCCCGGCGATGCGGGGGGTGCCGTGCCTCCCACGCCAACACCCACCCCGCCCGTCCTGCCCCCCCCTCCGCCCAAGCCAAAGGAGACGTCCTACCTGGGTCGCATCACAATTGGCGTGGTGCTGGTCAGCCTTGGCGTCCTCGCCATCCTCGACAACATCCCGGGGCTCCTCATCGAGCCCGAGCCTCGTCACTACATGGCCCTGGCCACTGTCATCATCGGTTTGGGCCTCATGGTCGGCGGCTTTGTGGGAAGGGCGAGATGGCTGATCCTGATCGGGGCCCTGATGGTGCCGACACTGCTCTTCACCCCGGTGTTCGAATACAACTGGAACTCAGACGAGTTCGATCGAACCGTTTCCCCCGACACTTTTGCGGAGCTGGAGGACAGCTACGCGCTCGACGTCGGCAACCTGGTCATCGACCTGACCGACCTGCCCTGGGACGGCGAGACCATCGATCTCGAGGCTCGGGTCGACGCCGGCAACATCGAGATCTGGCTCCCCCTGGGTGTCGGGCTCGAAGGTGAGGCCACGGTCGATGTCGGTCGGGTCGGCGCTCTCGGCCGGGAGTCGTCGGGTCTGGGCAATCCGACCCTCCAGTTCGACAGACCCGGACCCGAGGGGACGGTCCTCCTGGACGCCTCGGTCGATGTGGGCAACATTGACATCCAGATCGTCGGACGTTGAACCCCGAAAGGAACAGAACCATGAAATCACACAGATTCGACGCCATCTCATTCATCTCCGGGCTGGTCGTGGCCCTTGTCGGGCTCGTCTTCCTCGTGCCTCAGACTCCGGTCGACCTGATCGATGCTGTGACGTCGCTCGGAGCCTGGTTCTGGCCGGTTCTCCTCCTCGCCATCGGGATCGCGATCCTGGTGCCGGTGTTCTTGACCCGGAGCGATGAGAACGAAGAGGCCAATGTCTCCCTCCCCGTGCCCGAGCGGAGCGACGACCTCCCCTAGATCGTCTCTTCGATGAGCCGGGTCTTGAGATCGGCGAGGCGTCTGGTCACCGACACGTGATAAACGTGTGGGTTGACCAGGCGCTTCACTCCCGGGTCGAGACGCTCCAGGTCGGAAACCCGGCGCTTTCTCGCCTCGGCCACCACAGCAGGGTCATCCGTCGGTGCAGTGAGCGTCGCCGGTTCCAATAGCTCCTCAGTGGCGGAGACCCGGGATTCGTCCAGGGTCCTGCCGATCCCGGTCTCGCGATGGTGTCGCACTTCGAGAGGGAACTGCAGGGCCTCGTCGGCCAAAGACATGAGGTCGACGGTGGCGAGCCCGCGTTCGTCGTAGAGGCGGTGGACCCGTTTGCGACCCGGGTTCACGACTTTGGCCGGGGTATCCGACACCTTGATCGCCGGGCGCCATCCGTCCCGATCGGCGATCGCGACCAGCTTGTAAACACCATCGAGGTATGGCCGGCCATCGGAGGTGGCCATCTTGGTCCCCACCCCGTAGAGCAAGCGACCTATCACATGGTCGGCATCGACCCCGTAGCGCGGAGCCTCATCTGCGATCTGGGTGAGGATCTGGAAGATGGTCAGCTCGTCGAGGCCGCTGGAGAGGACGATGCGAACCTCCTCGAAGCCGGCCCTATCCAGCATCTGCGATGCCAGAACCGACAGATGTGCGAGATCACCCGAGTCGAGGCGGATACCCACCGGCTTGTGACCCTTGCGTCTCAGCTCGTCGAAAACGGTGATCGCATTTGGGATCCCTGATTCCAGGGTGTCGATGGTATCGACCAACAAGATGCACTCGTCCGGGTACATCTCTGCGTATGCCCGGAAGGCGCCCAGCTCACCCCCGCCCAGCGCCATGAAGACTTGAACCATCGAGTGGGCATGAGTTCCCTGGGGCAGCACCCCCATCTCATGCGAGATGCCGACGTTGGAGGAGGCGTTCACACCGCCGATGAGGGCAGCCCTCGTTGCTGCGATCCCTCCCTCATCTGATGCCCGGCGCAGACCGAATTCGAGAACTGCACCACCGCGCGTCGCCTCAACCACCCTCGATGCCTTGGTGGCGACGAGGGTGTGGAAGTTGAGATGGTTGAGCAATGGGGTCTCCATGACCTGTGCCACAGCCAGGGGCCCCTCGACCACGGTCAACGGTACGTTGGCATGGGCCACCCGGCCTTCGGGTATCGCCTCGTAGCGAAGGGCGTCCCAGCTGACCCCGCCAAGCCATTCGATGAAATCGTCGGCGAAAAGTCGGTGGCCTTCGACTCGGTGAGCCCTCAGGGCATCGCGCTCTTCCTCACCAAAGCGGGCACGGTCGGCCCATCTCCCCAGCCAGCCCCAGCCGGCATTGACGGCGTATCCCGCCTCGTGATCTCCGTAGTCGGGATAGCGGCGGAAGAAGTGCTCGAACCTGGCTTCGCTCTCGTGGAGCCCGTGTCTGTAATAGAGCTGGGACATCGTCAGCTGGTACTGGTCCGTGAGTAGGGCGCCCCGGGAGATTCCCATGGCCCAAGCCTATTGCCCGCTTGTAGCCTGCAGATCGTGATCAGCTACCTGCTCAACACCGCGCTGATCGTCGTCGATGTCCAGAACGACTTCGCCGACCCACAGGGGAGCCTGTTTGTCCCGGGTGGCGACGCCGTTGTCCCCCGGGTGAACATCGAGGTGATGCGGGCACTGTCCGCCGGTGCCTTCGTGGTCTACACCCAGGACTGGCACCCCGAGTCCACCCCGCACTTCGAGAAGGACGGGGGCATCTGGCCGGTGCACTGCGTTCAGGGCACCTGGGGAGCCGAGTTTCACCCCGGTCTCGAGTTGTCGGGGCCGATTGTCCAGAACGGGGCCAACGGCGAAGACGGCTATTCCGGATTCACGATGCGCGACCCGGTGACCGGGGAAGAGACGCCAACGGCGCTGCGCGGGATGCTCGATGATCGTGGCATCGAGCGGGTTGTGGTCGTCGGTCTGGCTCTCGACTGGTGTGTCAAGGAAACCGCGCTCGACGCGGCGAAGGATTATGAGACGTCGGTGATACCGGACGCCAGCGCAGCAGTCGATCTAGAGCCCGGGGACGGACAGCGCGCCATCGAGGAGATGCGCAGTAACGGCGTGACCATCGGTTAGGCCGGCTGGGGCGTCGCCTTGTAGGCCTGGTACAGGGTGCGGACTGCGATGCCGACGGCGAGCACGCCGAACAGCACTGAGAGCACGCGGCCATTGACCTCGAGAGCAACTTGCGAGGCGAGTACCGCGGCGATCGCCCCACCTCCACCGACCACGACCGCGTCCCGGAGACTGACTCGCCGATTCTTCCGATTGATCACGGTGGCCGCGAAAGAGGTGAGGATGATCGCCAACAGCGATGTGCCCTGCGCCTCGTGCTGGCTGAAACCGAGCAGGAGGACGGTGGCAGGCACGATGATGATGCCCCCGCCCACGCCGGCCACGCCGGCGAAGAAGCCAGAAACGAGCCCGATCCCGATGGCGATGAGCCCCAACGTCAGATCGTCGAATCCGCTGGTTGCCGGTAGCGGATCGCTACTGAAGATCATTCGGATTCCTACGGCCAACAAGAGCAACCCAAAGACAATGCTGAGCGAGCGCGTGCTCATCCGATTCATCATCGAGGCGCCGAGGATCGAGCCAACCACTCCACCGATGCCGACGGCAACCCCCAGACCGATACTGACCTCGCCGGACAGCGCAAAGACCACGGCTCCAGCAACTGCGATCGGGAAGATGCTGGCCAACGAGGTGGCATGGGCCCGGTGACGATCCATACCCACCGCCAGGAGCAGCGGCACCAAGACCATCCCGCCACCGATGCCAAAGCCCCCGGAAAGAAGACCGGCCGCGAAGCCGATCAGCACGAGTTTCCAGGGCTGTACCGCCCTACCCTCGATCACGGGGTCAGGTTAGGGGTGAGCGACTTCCCGGCCGGGCAGACCTGACCTTCAACTGACGTCCGGCCACGCTCGACCCATCGAGAGCCGCGATAGCGGCGTGTATCGCAGTCGGAGGCATCTCGACAAAGCCGAATCCACGTGATTTCTTGGAGTCACGATGGGTGACGACGGTCGCCGAGTGCACTTTCCCGTACTTGGCGAATATTCGCTCCAGGTCCTGCCCGGTGACGCTGAACGGGAGATTTCCCACGTATATCGAGTGGCCGTCCCCGGAATGGCGTGACTGCTCGGGTCCACGCGGGGAGGGGACTCGCTCCTTCGCCATTCGAGCGGCGGGCCCGGTGACCATCGGGGAGTCGAGGCCCAAAGCCCGTTGCATCCTCTGGGCACTCTTCACCTGGCTCCCATCGACCAATGAGACCACCATCCCGCCTGCGCCGGCCCGGGCGGTACGCCCCGAACGGTGCACATAGGCCTTCTCGTCCTCCGGCGGGTCGAAATGGATCACGCTGGCAACACCTTCGACATGGATGCCCCGGGCCGCCACATCGGTGGCTACGAGCGCTTGGCTCCGGCCACTGGAGAAGTCCTTGAGAGCCCGGTTTCGCTGCTGCTGCGATCGCCCGCCGTGAAGGGCGACTGCGGTGACCCCAGCGCCGGCCAATTGCTTGGCGAGCCGGTCGGCCCCGTGCCGGGTTCGGGTGAACACGATCGAGGGGCTGGCTGACGAAACCACCCTGGCGACATGGGCGGTGCGATCAGCCCTTTCCACCTTCCAGAAGTGGTGCTCGGCGTTTCCGGCATCGTCGTCCTGTAGATCGGACTCATGCCGCACCGGGTCGCGCTGGTAGCGATGGGTCAGGACTGCGACGTCTCCGTCGAGGGTGGCAGAGAAGAGAATCGTCTGGCGGGTTGATGAGGTCATGTCGAGGATGCGCTTGACGGCAGGAAGAAATCCCATGTCCGCCATCCGGTCCGCTTCGTCTACGACGACCAGGTCCACATCGCTGAGATCAACGACTCCCTGGTCGATGAGGTCCTCGAGACGTCCCGGGCAAGCCACGAGCAGGTCGATCCCCTGCTGGAGACGCGAGCGCTGCGGGCCGTACGACACACCTCCGTAGACGGCCAGCATCGAGCGACCCACCGATTTCGCCAGGGGTTGGAGCTCGGTGAGGATCTGATCGGCCAGCTCCCTCGTCGGGGACAGGATCAGGCCCCGCGGGCGGCGACTTCGGCCACGCTCGAGCCGTGCGAGCGCGGGCAGTCCGAAGGCGAGCGTCTTGCCCGACCCGGTCGGGGCACGACCGGCTACGTCACGCCCGGCGAGGACATCGGGGATGGTCATCGCCTGGATTGGGAACGGGCTGTTGATGCCGCGACGCTCGAGCATCGCGGTAAAGGGCTCGGGCAGGCCGAGCTCGGCAAAGGTAGACATTGGATGGTCTCTCCGCCCCGTTTCCCGGGGCTGTGGTCAGTTGGCGATCTCCCTCGGTGCGAGCCCGGGAACGGGTTGGCGCGAGATCGGCAGAAGAGGCGGTCTGACCGGATGAGAAGTACTGCCGTTGATCACCGTGGAGCGTCTGAACGCTGGCCTCCCGGTCGGTGCGGCTCTGACCAGGTTAACGGCTCTTGGCCGCTATAAACCGTCAACCTGACGGCGAGCTAGCCGAGCCCGCCGAAATACCTGGTTTTCGGCTCTACGTACTCGTGGATCCCCTCGAGCCCTGATTCACGGCCCAAACCCGATTGCTTCACCCCTCCGAAAGGTGCCTCAGGAGTGCTGGGGTGCCAGTCGTTGATTCCGATCATCCCGAATTCGAGCTCTTCGCTCACCTTGAAGGCGGTGGCCAGATCACGGGTGTACACGTATGCGGCCAGCCCGTAATCGGTGGCATTGGCCACAGCGATGGCATCGTCGACGTCGTCGAAGGGGATCACCGGCATCACCGGCCCGAATATCTCTTCTTCGTGGACCGGCACGCCTGGCTTGACATCGGTCAGCACGGTGGGTTGATAGAAGTAGCCCGCCTGGTCGGGTGGCGCTCCCCCGGTGAGCACCCTTGCGCCCTGGTCGACGCTGGCCGAGACCAGATCGACCACCCGGTCCCGCTGCCGGGCGTTGATCAGGGGGCCGACTGTCGTCTCGGGGTCCAGTCCGTTGCCTACCACTTGCTGTTCAGCCGTGGCCACCGCGCTCTCGTTGAACTCGTCGACAACCGAGTCGTGCACATAGAACCTCTGGGGAGCGATGCAGACCTGGCCGTTGTTGCGGACCTTGGTCCGCATGGCGCTCTTGGCCACGGCCGCGATGTCACCGGCGTCAGGGAACACCAGCACAGGAGCATTGCCTCCGAGCTCGAGTGAGAGCCGGGTGACGGTCCTCGAAGCGCCGTCCATCAGCAACCTCCCCACCCGGGTGGATCCGGTGAACTGGATCTTCTTCAAGCGCTTGTCGTCGAGCATGGCCTGGCCCATCGGCTCGGGGTCGCCGTTGATCACGTTGAGGACGCCTTCGGGAAGCCCGGCCTCGTTGAAAGCGTGCGCCACCAGCATCGCCGAACGGGGTGTGAACTCCGACGGGCGGCTGACCACCGTGCACCCCGCAGCCAGGGCCGAGGAGATGGCCCTGGTCTGGTTGTACACCGGGAAGTTCCATGCCGTGATGACTCCTACGACCCCCAAGGGTTGGTACGTGACGTCGATTCTCCGGTTGGACATCCGGGAGGGGATCCAGCGCCCGTAGAGACGCTGTGCCTCGCCGGCGGCCCAGCGGAACTGGTTGGGAGCGGTCTGCCACTCCCCTTTCGACTGGGCCAGGGGCTTGCCCGACTCCTCGGTGGTGATTCGGGCAAAATCATCGAGATTGGCCTCGATGAAGGCGGCCGCCTTCTCGAGGATTGCGCCCCGGTCGTAAGCGGTCAGGTGTGACCAGGCAGGGAAGGCCTCGGCAGCGGCATCGATGGCTGCTGCGGCATCCTCTCCGTCGCCGAACGGGATCTGTTCGATGATTTCTTCGGTGGCCGGATTGATCAGGTCCCACGAGCCTCCGCCGACCGCATCAACCCAATCACCCCCGATGCGCTGCTTGAAATCGATCATCCAGCGAGGTTACCGGCGGAGCTGATCTTCAGTCGCGATCGGTGAGGAGCCAGGCGGCTGTGTCGACCGGAAGGAGGCCAGAGTCGAGCGGGTTGCTCGCCAACAGGAGGTCACCGTCGGGCATGGCAGCCGGCCCGGGCCCGAAGTTGACCACGACGAGAACCGAGCCCCGCTCGAAAGCGAGCACTCCAGGCCCCACCTCGACCCACAGGAACGTCTCGATGCCCACGAAATGCTCTGTCCGCAACCGGAGGGCAGCCCGGTACAGCTCGAGCATGGAGTCGGGGAGCCCCTCCTGGGATTCCACGGAGAGTCCGCCCCAATCGGCGGGTTGTGGCAGCCATGACCCATTCGACCCGAAGCCGAAAGAGTCGCCAGCCGCTGTCCACGGGATTGGGACCCGGCAGCCATCGCGGCCCTTCATGGTGTGACCCGAACGGGTGAAGGTCGGATCCTCGAGGGCTTCTATCGGGAGATCGTGCATTTCGGGCAGCCCCAGCTCCTCACCCTGGTAGATGTATGCCGATCCCGGCAGTCCGAGCATCAGGAGCGCGGCCGCCCTCGCCCGACGCAAGCCAAGTTCGGCGTCGAGCAACATACGGTCGCCGTCGAGCAGCCAGTCCCTGGCCTCGAGGGTCTGGGGCAACCCATACCGGGTGACCTGTCGGACGATGTCGTGATTGGATAGCACCCAGGTCGGCACCGCTCCCACAGAGCCGGAAGTCGGGACTGCCATGGCGATCGCCGACCTCATCGCCTCCTCGTCCCAAGGCGATTCCATGAAGTCGAAATCGAACGCCTGGTGATACTCATCAGGGCGCAGGTAACGCGACAGTCGCTCCCAATCCTGCACCCAGGCCTCCGCGACGAGGATGGCGTCGGGATACTGGTCGACGAGAGCCCGCCACTCCCGCACGATCTCGTGCAACTGATTCCGATCGGAATATGGGTGGAGATCGCCACCCGGGATCCTCTTGGTCTTCTCGACCATCCCGAGGTCTGGATACGACGGGTCTTTTGCCATGCCATTGGCCACATCGACCCGGAACCCACCCGCCCCTCGATCGAGCCAGTACCTGATGATGTCGAGGAATTCTGCCCGCACCACTGGATTAGCCCAGTTGAGGTCGGGCTGGGTCGAGTCGAACAGATGCAGATACCATTCACCGTCGGCGACCCGGGTCCAGGTCGATCCCCCAAAGAGACTTGTCCAATCAGTCGGTGGCTCCGCCCCGTCGGGGCCACGTCCGGGTCGGAAGTGATAGCGGGCCCGAGCCTCGCTCCCCGGTCCCGATGCCAGGGCCTCCTGGAACCAGATGTGCTCCGACGAGGTGTGGTTGGGAACCAGGTCGAGCAAGACCCGAAGGCCGAGGTGGTTCGCCTCCTCGATCAGTCCGATCGCCTCTTCCATGGTTCCGAACCGTGAGTCGATCTTGCGATAGTCGGCGACGTCATATCCGCCGTCGTTCATGGGCGACACGTACCAGGGGTTGATCCAGATGGCGTCGACCCGCAGCGAGCGGATGTAGGGAAGACGCGAACGAAGGCCGGCTATATCCCCGGTCCCGTCGCCGTTGTTGTCGGCGAAGGAGCGCAGGTAAACCTGGTACACGACCGCATTGCGCCACCAGGGATGTGACGATGACACGACTTGATTATTGCTACGCGGTCCAACCGAACAGCGACTCTCCAAGCGTCACGACCAGCCACAAAAACGCGACAGAGGCCACCGGCATCGCCAGCGCCCATGCCGACCCCATTCGGAAGAGTCGGATCGTCAGCCACAGCCCCACCAGCCAGCCCGCATAGAGGACGGCGATGCCCCACAACGGCGCCACCAGACCGGAGGCCAGATAGGGGAACACACCGGTGACGACGTAGAGGATGAGGCCGACCAGGGCGAGAACGCGGCCCGCCGGCCATGTGCTGGTCGTTGTCGTCATTGGAGAGTCAGTGTGCCATGAAGGCAGCGGTTCAGCAGGCGGGCTGGAGCACGACGGCGCCCAGGAATCCGACCCATTCGTGTGGGATCTTGTCGACCAAGTCCCGCAAACCGAGACCTCGTGACGGTGTGACCACATCGACCGGGCCGTCGTAGCAGCGCCCCAACAAGTAGGTGGCCCGATGGACGTGATAGACCGATGTGACCGCGATCAGGCTCGACCAACCCCTGTCACCGGCGATCTGGCCTATTGCGCGAGCCTCGCCGGCTGTCGTCACTTCGTCAGTGATGGGGCAGATGACCTCGAAAGAGGCATCTCCCTCGCAGAGATCCTCGGCGTCCTCGATGTCCGTCCCGTTGGGGATGACCAGGCTCGGAGCCGCACCGTTCTCCATGAGTTCCACCGCCGTATCGAGGCGCTCGGTGGCCCCGGCGAACAGCACGACGGCGTCAGCTGGCGGCACCGTGGACACGTCATGGGTTGATGGCCCGACGAACCAGACCAGCGTCAATAGGAGACCGGCCGTGGCCACCACAGCCAGGGCGAGCACCCATACCAGAAAGCGCGGTGCCCGCGATTTCTCCGTCGTCGTGCTCGTGGTGTCCGTGGCCAATGCTGGTTCTCCCTCACCGGCGAGTTGGCAGATACGCCCGCCATTTCCCTCACCGCAGTGCCATTTTGCCCGGATCCTGGCTCAATGTGGAGCCAATCACCCCGCCTGCTCGGCCCGAATGGCTTAACCGTATTGACCAGGTTCCCGGACGAGCCCTTCCGGGCCCCAGAGGTCGATCTGGCGCCACCCGGCTACCCCGAGCGTCTGGGACAACTCGCCGCAGTGATAGGCCTCGTGACTGAAGAGTCGTTGAAGGACCGAAGTTCTCGAGTGCGTCTGCGGCGCGCCGAGCCCCATCCGTTCGAATGTCTCGCTCAACATCTCCGGGGTCCATCGTTCGAGACAATCGTCCACGATTCGCCAGGTCGTCTCGAGCGCGTTGACCAGCTCAGGAGCGTCTCGCGGTTTGTCCTCGTCATCTTCCCAGCCATCGCCGTGAGGATCGGGGAATGGTGTCCCTTCCGCTCCTGGCTCGCCGAGGACACCGCACAACCAGTAGACCCGCACCCCCGCGATATGGGCGACGATGGCCCACACCGGCGCCCGCGTTGGATCGGGGCGCAGGGCAAGCGCGTCCGGAGACATGTCGACCACGACGTCAACGAGTCGTTGGTTGTAACGAGGCCAGTGGTCGTAGAAGAGACGAATCGACATCGGAGTGGGCCAGGCAGGACTTGAACCTGAGCCATCGGATTATGAGTCCGCTCCGTTCTCGTCGTCAACCGGCGGAACCGGGATAGACGGCCATTTCAGGAAATCGCCCCCACAAACGCCCCCGCAAACAGACGTTCGACTAGCCAGGCCGCCGCCGATGGCATGGAGTGCTTCACGAACCGGACCGAAGTCGACATTGTCCGAGCCCATGTGGAGAAGATGGAAGCCAAGGTGAAAGACCTCGAACGGTCGGTTGGCCGGCTCACCGACGTTCTCACCGACCGGCTCCCACCACCACTACCAACCAGCTACGGCGGACATAGAGCAATCGACTCGGTCATCCTCCACCGTTCACCCTCCGACTTGGGGTCGATCGTTGGTGATAGTTAACGGTCTGGGCGCGACGTAGAGTCGGGGCATCGTGCACACGAGAGACGCCATCCCCGGGCTCATCATCTGCAACAGCGGATACGTCACCAAGGTCACCCGTCCCGACGAGATCGAAGAGCTCGAAGAGAAGGCCAAGGGCAAGCAGACGACCACAGCCAAACCTGAGCTCATCACCTTCGACGCCGGCCATGTCACCCGAGTCGGCGGCAAACTGATCCGAACCTGAGGCGATGGCCAAGCCTGCTTATCGGTCCAAGCAGTACCAGGCCAACCGGCGAGCCATCCTCGCCAGCCACCCAGCCTGTGCAATCTGCAACCTCCACGGTGCTGACACCGTCGACCACATCACCCCCATCAGCCAAGGCGGGACCGGCGCCCTCTACAACCTTCGACCAGCCCACGGCACCTGCAACAGTCGACGCGGCGCATCCAAACCCTACGGCCCGTACACCGCCGCCTACTGACCCCCCTCTTTTTTCTTTTGAAGAGGCCGCGGAGGACGCCCAAGTCCTTATTTAGGTATCCGGAATCCGGGACTTGGGCATGTCCGCTGGTCGACCATTTCAGAAAAGAGCCACACCTGTCGATAGGCGTGGGTCACTCGCAGACGCTCCTTTCGTTTTACGCGATAGCCAATCACCATGGCAACCCGTTTCGGCGGGAGGTTGAGCCGAAGGCGAGTGGTATTAGGGGTCGGGGGAGCGGCCCCTTAGCTGTAGTTGGGTGAGGACGTTCGGGCTGAGAGGCCAAGAGCGGCACGCTTCGAGCAGGTAGGACATCTCGGGGGTGACGGGAACACAGGACATGCGCTCTGAGGCTAAGGGTGCGATGAGACAGATTCAGACCGACCAATATTGACTCGGTTGGCTGTTCGGTGGTGTATCCCGCGGCGCCTGTTCAGCGATTACGTATCCGACAAGAGCCCCTCTTCCCCAGGGGCGATAAAACTGGCTGGAAGATGGAGCCTGCCCAGAGGCTCGGATCGACCTCCACATGGACGCCCCGACAGGTCGAACTTCGGTTCTGACTTGTCGGGGCTTCACGTTGGAGACCAGACCATGAATCCCGGGTCAGGTGACACAATCTAACGGCCTCCTCCAAGTCTCGACTCGTCAGACGGTGGCCCCGTACCCGCCCCCAGGAGGACCGTGGTACCGGAAGGGCGGGTCGGGGAACCCATGGGGTTAGTGGACGAAGAGCCTCCCGCCGTGACACGGTTCGCAAGCTCTTTGCCGTCTACATCGGAGGCTGGGCGTGTCCCACCCAATCGAGCCCAACTGACTGCCAGTGGTCCGAGTGCTTCGAGGTAGGCCATGAGGGCGTGAACCTGCGTGGTGTAGCCGGCGGATGAATTGCGAGCCCAACTGCAATCACTGCAAGCCCACCGGCGAACTAGTGGGGCAGGTTTCGGGGATCGATCGGGCGCGGATCACGATCTACGAGACAAAGAACGGGGTCGTGTTCTGGCATCCGTGGGAGAACCGCATAGCCACTGTCGACGAGCTAGACGATGACTTCGTTCAGGCCGCAAATCGGGATATCACCGAACGGGGTGAGTGGTGAGAACACCGCCCCCACAAGAGTCCCCACAAACATCTGTTCGGTCGACGAGGACAATGGAAAACCCCAGGTGGTTCCTGGGGTTTTCTTGTGGGCCCGGCAGGACTTGAACCTGCAACCAACGGATTATGAGTCCGCTGCTCTGACCGGATTGAGCTACGGGCCCGGTTAATTCCGAGAGTACCTAGCAATTCTGGTTGGCCGCATCAACTCAGGCGGGCGTCCACGTCATGTTGATAGATCGTTCGAAGTTGGTCCATCCGCCGCCTTCGAACGCGGCGGCCATCGGCAGGTTGGTGAGATCGGTCGCAGCCCGGATATGGTCGACACCCTGGTCCACCAGGATGCGGGTACCTGCGGCGAGGATGTCGTGGATGTAGCCGTTGCCGCGATGCTCGGGCAGAACGGCGATGTAGCCGATAACGGGGTGGTAGTGGTTGTGGCCAGGAGTCACGAGGCCGACTGTGGCGCCGGTGTGGTCGGTTGCGACGCGCCAGTGGTCGCGAGTGCTGATCTGTTGGGCGAGTTCGCCGGAGAAGTGGTTGTGGGCAGCTTCCCTCGGCGTCATCGTCTTTAGGTCGAGGACGGTGTGGGCGTCGAGCGACCCTGGCACAACCGCGGTCATCAAGTCGAGGATCTCCTCGTCGTCGTGGGGTTGACGAAAGTCGAGCCGCCCGCTGGGTGGCGCGATGGGTGTGTGTCTTCGCCATTCGTATCGAAGGCGCTCGACGAACACTCTGGCGCCGGTTTGCTCGGCAATGTCGATGAGTGCCTCCACTTCGCTGCGGGAGACCTCGTTGTCTCGCCACTCAGGTGGCACATAGCGGATGTACCCGGGCGGCTCTGCTCCGCTGCCGATCACCTGGCGAGTTGCCGTCTCCAGCAAGTCTCGGGCGGCCTGGCGATGCGCCGGGTCGGCGGGGTCGGCGATGTCCAAGATGTCCAACAATGCAGGTTTGTTGTCTCCGGGGTTGCCCCACCATGCCACCCGCGCGACGACACTGTCATCGACCAGTGCTATCCACATCCACTCGGTTCTCCGTCTCCCCTGGCGGAGATCATCGGCCAGCTCGTGGTTGAGGGTGTATGGGAGGACCAGGAAACGGTCCAGTTCGGTCGGTCCGTCCAATGGTCGGAGGAGAGGGGAGCCTGACATCAAGCCGACCTGATCATCTGAGAGGATACGGGTCGATGCGGGGCGACCCCAGCGAGAAGGGAACGTCGGCGGTCAACGGCTAATTCGTAGGGAGCCGAACATGACGCTCTGTACCGTCCACCAGATGGAATTCAGGCTCTACCCGCAGTTCCCCGCGTCAGACATCGACCGGGCACGAGCCTGGTACTCGGAGAAGCTCGGCTTGGACCCTGTAGAAGATGGCGAGGAGCTTTTCTTCGACACCGGCACAGCTGCGTTCGGCGTCTACCCATCCGACTTCGCAGGCACCAACAAGGCGACTTACGCCCGTCTCGTCGTAACCGATTTCGATGCGGCTCGGGCCGAGATGCTCTCCCGAGGAGTGGTCTTCGAGGACTACGACCTTGGTGAGGATTTTCGGACTGTCGACGGCATCCTCCTATCACCCGATGGTGAGAAGACCTCCTGGTTCAAGGACTCCGAGGGAAACATCCTCGCCATCGGATCTTCGATCTGACCTCCGGGCCATTCCAGGCCTCACGTGCCCACGCCGTTTGATATGTTTCGCCACGTTCCGGTGTCGAGATCGAAAGGGGCCTCCATGAACGTGTCGATGACCGTCAACGGGCGATCGGTGTCAGGGGAGGTCGAGCCGAGAACGCTTCTGGTTCATTTCATCCGCGAGAACCTCAATCTGACCGGGACCCACGTCGGCTGCGAGACCGGTTACTGCGGCGCCTGTACGGTGCATCTCGACGGCAAGGCGGTGAAGTCATGCACCATGTTTGCCGTTCAGGCCGAAGGGGCCGAAATCATGACCATCGAGGGGCTCGCCAACAACGGCGAGCTTCATCCAGTTCAGGAGGGCTTTTGGGAGCGTCATGGTCTCCAGTGCGGGTACTGCACCCCGGGGATGATCATGTCGGCGGCGGCCCTTCTCTCCGAGAACTCGAACCCGTCGGAGGACGAGATCCGGCACGGGATCGAGGGGAACCTGTGCCGTTGCACCGGTTATCACAACATCGTCCGCGCCGTGGAATATGCCGGGGCCAAGATGCGGGGTGAGGAGCCGGCGGCTCCGGATTGGGAGGAGGCCAACTGATGGCAACCACGAGTGTTATGGGCGGGGCCGTCCGTCGACGCGAGGACCCGGCCCTCATCCAGGGCTACGGGGAGTACGTGGACGATCTCACCCGGACCGGAATGCTCCAGGTCGCCTTCGTCAGATCGCCGGTGGCCCGAGCGAAAATCACCTCGCTCGACACATCGGCGGCCAAGTCAATGCCCGGTGTGGTCGCCGTCTATACCCACGAGGACGTGGCCCATCTCGGCCCGCTGGTGGCGCAGGTGCCGATCGGAAAGCTCCGCCCGCTGCTCGCCGCAGGTGAGGTCAACCATGTCGGTGAGGCGGTGGCGATGGTGATCGCCGAAGACCGCTATTCGGCGCAGGACGCGGCCGACGCAGTCGAGGTCGATTACGACGTCCTGCCCCCTGTGATCGACCTGAAGAAAGCGGCATCAGACGAGGTGAAGGTCCACGACGAGCTCGACTCGAACGTCATCCACACCTGGACCTATCACGGCTACTGGGAGGCGCTCGGTCTCGAGGACCAGACACCACAGGTCGATGCCGCCATGGAACGGGAGGATGCGGTTGTCGTCAGCCTGGAGATGATCAACCAGCGCCTAATTCCCGTCGCCATCGAGCCCCGCTCGGTGATGGCCGAATACAACAAGGGTTACGGCCAGTTCACCGTATTCAGCTCGACCCAGGTCCCCCATGCCCTTGGAGGAGCTCTCGCAGTGACCTTCGGAATGAAGACCACCGCGGTGCGGGTGATCGCCCCCGAAGTGGGCGGTGGGTTCGGCTCCAAGCTGAACGTGTACAACGACGAGATCCTGACCGCTTTTGCCGCCAAAGAGCTTGGGCGCCCGGTGAAGTGGACCGAGACCCGCCGTGAGGCTGCCGGATCGACCATTCACGGCCGGGGCTGGATCGGCACCGCCACCCTGGTCGGGACCAAGGATGGTCAATTCCTCGGGTACAAGCTCGATGCCATCGCCGATATGGGTGCCTACACCCAGAACTTCACCGTGGCCATCCCGCTTCTGGGACTGTGGATCGGATCGGGTCAGTACAAGATGCCCGTCTCGTGGACGGTGGCCTGCGTTGTCACCAACACGATGACCACCGACGCCTATCGCGGCGCCGGCCGGCCGGAGGCGATCTACTACCTGGAACGGATCATCGACGCCTTTGCCCACGAGATCGGGATGGACCCGCTCGAGGTCCGAGAAGAAGAACTTCTGGCAGCCCGACGAGTTTCCCGCCGTCATGGGTTGCGGCTTCGCCCTCGACTCCGGCAACTACGAGGCAGCTGTCGACAAGTTGATCGTCCAAGTCCGACTACGTAGGCATGAGGAAGAGACAGGAGGAAGCCCGTGCCGAGGGCCGACTCGTCGGCGTGGGAGTCGGCTCCTATGTCGAGGTCTGCGGGTTCGGGCCGGCCGTGCTGGCCGACATCGGGTTCTCCTGGGCCAACTACGGGCTCCCGGCGTCGTTCAACGGCTCCGGGCTGGTCCGGGTCAACCCGGATGCGACAGTCACCGTGGTCATCGGCACCGGTCCCACCGGGCAGGGCCACGAGACGACCTGGGCTCAGATCGTCGGAGATGGCCTCGGAATCCCCGTGGACGACATAAGGGTTCTCCACGGCGACACCCGGGAGCATCCGATGGGCATCGGCACCTTCGGAAGCCGCTCCATTGCCGTAGACGGGGCGGCCACGTTCGAGGCGACAAAGGTGGTCAAGGCGAAGGCGGCCAAGATCGCCGCCCATCTCCTCGAGGCTTCGGCCGAGGACATGGTGTTCGCCGACGGCGGCGCACATGTGGCCGGCTCACCGGACAAGAGTGTCGACTGGGCCTCGATTGCCAAGGCGGCGTACCAGTCTCACACCAGCCCCGACGACGTCGATGGCGGGCTCGAGGCGCATACGTCATTCAGTCCCGGCAACGCCACCTGGCCGTTCGGGACACATATCGCCCTGGTAGAAGTGGATCCGGACACCGGCAATGTCGAACTCCTGGAATACCACGGCGTCGACGACTGCGGCGAGGTGATCAACCCGATGATCGTCAACGGGCAGCTTCACGGCGGTATCGCCCAGGGGATAGGGCAGGCAATGTTCGAGGAGGCGATCTATGACGCGGATGGCAACATGCTCACTGGCTCGCTTCTCGACTACCTGTTGCCGACGGCCTCGGACCTCCCCTCCTTCGACCTCAGCCGTACGGTCACTCCGACCCCCATCAACCCGATGGGAGTGAAGGGGATCGGTGAGGCGGGCACGATCGGCTCGGCCCACACCATCGTCAATGCGGTCGTGGACGCCCTGACTCCGATGGGCGTGAAACACATCGACATGCCGGTCAGACCGAAAAAGGTCTGGCAGGCGATGCAGGAAGCGAGGGCCTGACGTGTACCCGAGGCAATTCGAATACGTGGCACCGTCCTCGCTCGAGGAGGCCCTGGGAGCGCTGGGTGACGGCTCGAAGGTGATGGCCGGAGGGATGAGCCTCATCCCGTTGATGAAGACCCGGCTCTTCTCGCCGTCGGTCGTCGTCGACATCGGGCGCCTTCCTGGTCTCGACGCTGTGAGCGACGAGGGCGACTACATATCGGTTCCGGCTCTGGTCCGTCATGGCACCACAGCCTCGGACCCGCTCATCGCTGCCCATGCGGCGGCGCTGGCCACTGCGGCGTCGCTCACTGGCGACGTCCAGGTGCGCAATCGCGGCACGACCTGCGGTTCACTAGCCCACTCCGACGTGGCCGCCGATCAACCGGCGGCGGTGATCGCCCTCGGTGGGACGATGATCGCCCGTTCATCCTCAGGGACGAGAGAGATACAGGCTTCGGAGTTCTGTGTCGACGCCCTGACTTCCGCGCTCGAGCCGGACGAGATCCTGGTCGAGATCCAGCTCCCCAAGATGGGCCCGGGTGAGGCGTCTGCCTACGACAAGCTGGGCAGACGCGGTGGGCACAGCGACTACGCCGTCGCCGGCGCTGCCGCCTGGGTCAGGAAGAGCAACGGCACGGTGGAAGACGCCCGTGTCGGTCTCACTGGCGTGGGCACCAAGCCCACGCTCGCCCTGGGAGTGGCCAATGCCATCGTTGGGACCGATGGGTCTGACGAGGCGGTCAAGGCCGCGGCCGAGCACGCCCTCGAGGACGTCACGGTGCTCGAGGACCTCTACGGGTCTGAGGAGTACAAGACCCACCTGGCCAAGGTGTTCGTTGCCCGCGCCCTCAAGCAAGCCATCGCCGCCGTCTAACGACAGATCCATCGTTTTGGCGCGGAGATCTCGACCCATAAGTCGAGATCTCCGCGCCAGAATGGGTAGGGCCGCCCCTTCGCGCTAATTTCGGGCTCTTGGGAGGTAGTCAGCGGACATGAACCCGCCTTGCGAACACTTCGTCGACCTGGTGCCGGTCGAACCGACGGCAACGGTCTGCGAGACATGTGTCGAGATCGGTGACACATGGGTCCATTTGCGCGCTTGCCTCTCCTGCGGCAGGGTCGGCTGTTGTGACGCCTCCAGGAACCGTCACGCCAGAAAGCACTGGGAGAAGGAAGACCACCCGGTGATCCAATCCATCGAGCCAGGCGAGAGCTGGCAGTACTGCTTCGCGGACGCGGTGGTGGCTCGGTGACCGACATCAAGCCGGTCATCATCGCCGTCGACGACGAGCCGGAGGTGGTCCAAGCAGTGCAGCGGGATCTGCGAACCCGTTACGCATCGGACTACCGGATCGTCTGGGCCAGCGGTGGCCAGGAGGCGATCGACACTCTCCGCTCCCTCGCGTTGCAGGACACCCCGGTCGCCCTGATGCTCGTCGACCAGCGCATGCCCGGTGTCACCGGAATCGACGTGCTGAGAGAGACCCTGGAGCTCCACCCGGCCGCCAAGCGAGCCTTGCTCACGGCGTATGCCGACACCGAGGCCGCCATCCAGGCCATCAACGATGTCGGCCTCGACCACTACATCATGAAGCCATGGGACCCGCCCGAAGAGAAGCTCTATCCCATCCTCGACGACCTCCTCGAGGACTGGATGGCCGCCTACCGGCCACGGTTCGACGGCATCAGGGTCATCGGACAGCAATGGTCCCGCGTTGCTCACGACCTCAAGGCCTTCCTCGCCCGCAACCAGATCCCCTACCGATCGCTGGATATCGAGCAAGACCCGCAGGCGTGGGTCCTGACCGAAGAGGCGGGGGCGACCATGACCGATCTCCCCATAGTCCTGTTCGGTGAAGGGCCCCCGCTCTTCAACCCCACACCTGCCCAGATCGCCGACCGGGTTGGGCTGAAGACCCATGCCACTTCTGAGGTCTATGACGTCGTCATCATCGGTGGGGGGCCTGCCGGGCTTGCTGCCGCCGTCTATGGGGCATCGGAGGGCTTGAGCACCCTCCTAATCGAGGAAGAGGCGCCGGGGGGCCAGGCCGGGCAGAGCTCTCTCATCGAGAACTATCTGGGCTTCCCCAAAGGCCTCAGCGGGAACGACCTTGCCCGCCGCGCCACTGCCCAGGCGGAACGTCTCGGAGCTGAGATCCTCGTCCCGGGCACTGTCACCAAACTCACCAGGAAAGACCCGTTCATCGTCGTCCATCTGGCCGACGGGACGATTGTGACGTGCAAGGCGATGGTGGTCGCCTCCGGGGTCTCCTACCGGACACTGAGTGCCGGCGGCCTCGAGTCACTTCTCGGCGCCGGCGTCTACTACGGGACATCCAACATCGAGGCCTCCAACCACAAAGACCAGCCGATGTTTGTAGTGGGTGGCGGGAACTCGGCGGGCCAGGCGGCGCTCTTCCTCTCCAGATTCACCAACTCGGTCACGATCATGATCAGGGACGACGACCTCACCGCCACGATGTCGAAGTACCTGATCGACAACATCGAAGCCAACCCGGCGGTGCGGGTCCGACCCAACACCCAGGTCGTGTCGGCCACGGGAGACACCCATCTGACGGGCCTGGTCCTCCGAGACCGGAAGACGGACAAGGAGGAGCCGGTCGACGCCGGAGCGATCTTCATCTTCATCGGGCAGACGGCACACACCGACTGGCTGGCCGATGTCGTCCAACTCGACGAGCGAGGCTTCATCCTGACCGGAGAGGATCTCGGGCCTTTGAAAGGTTGGAACGTCGACCGAGACCCTCTCCCCCTTGAGACGAGCGTGCCCGGGATCTTTGCCGCCGGCGATGTCCGGCATGGCTCCATCAAGCGGGTGGCCGGCGCTGTTGGCGAGGGCGCCACAGCGATCCGCTTCGTCCACAACCACCTGGCCGGGCTTTGAGCGATATCGCCGAGGTTCTGCGAGGTCTCCCCTATTTCGCCGATCTCCCGCAGGGTCTTCTCGACCAGGTTTGCAGGGAGTCGGAGAGGATCGAGGTCGACGCGGAGACGACCATCATCCAGGAGGACTCACTCTCCGAGGACATGTTCGTGATCGTGGCAGGCGAGTTGCGGGTGACAAAAATGGGGACCGACCGAGAGGTGGTCCTGGCCACGCTTGGACCCGGTGAGGTAGTCGGCGAGATCGCCCTCCTCGACAATGCGCCACGGACGGCGAGTGTCACCGCCATATCGAAGTCATCGCTGATCCGGATTCCGGCCAACGCATTCGAGGACCTGATCGAAGACTCCCGGGTGGTGCGACGGATGTTTCGCACGGTCACCTCCCGCCTGCGCGGCATCGAGGACACCCTCCGTCATGAGGAAAGGATGGCGGCGTTGGGCCGCATGGCAGCCCAGCTCATGCATGAGTTGAACAACCCGGCTGCGGCTGTGGGGCGGAGCATGGCCCGCGCCGAAGAGGTCTACGTGGATCTCGGCGACGCCACGATCCTGCTTTCCGGGATCGGCGAGCTCCTCAGCCGGCCCATTCCGGTTCCGGCCAAACCCGACTCGATGGATCCCTTGGCCAGATCGGCGCTCGAGGACGGAGTGGCGACATGGCTCGAGGATCTAGGGGTCGCCGAAGCCTGGGAGATCGCCCCGGCCCTCGTCGGGGATGGCTGGGATCTCGAGCTGCTCGAGGAGACCACCGACGGCCTGGACCCGGACACCGCGACCAAGTTCATGCGCTGGCTTGGCCTGCGTGTCCTCGCTTCCCAGTTGATCAACGAGGTCCGGATCGCCGCCGGCCGTATCTCCGAGTTGGTCCGGGTGGTGAAGAACTACTCGTATCTCGACCAGGGGCCGGTGCAACAGATCAATCCCACCGAGGGGATACGGGACACCCTGATCCTGCTCAAGCACAAACTGCGGGGCATCAAGACCATGGTGGACATCGAGCCCGATCTGCCTTCGATCGAAGCATCGGGGCGAGATCTCAATCAGGTCTGGACCAACCTCATCGACAACGCTGCCGATGCCATGGACGGGTCCGGAACCTTGACGATCGAGGCCGCCCGGAAGAACGGAGCGGTCATGGTGCGGATCTCTGACACAGGCCCCGGCATCGACCCGGAAGTTCGTCAGCGGATCTTCGATCCGTTTTTCACCACCAAGGAGCCGGGCCAGGGCACGGGTCTCGGGCTCCACACCGTCCACACCATCGTCACACGCAGCGGCGGGGACATCTCGGTCGATTCCTCGTCGTCGGGCACGACCTTCACACTCAGCTTCCCCTCGGTCGAGGAGTAGAGGCTTCAGGGCCGCCGGAATGGGGCCTTGGCCCGGGCCACCAACACATCACAGGGCGCCTCGGTGACCAGGCCCTCTGCCACCGTTCCCAGCAGGACCATCCTGGTGGCGCTGGCTCCCCGGCTCGCGACGATCACGAGATCGGCGCCTCTCCTCCTCACCACCTCTTCGATGGTCTCGGTCGGTGGGCCGTCGACGACCAGCGTTCGGATATCGCCGTTCCATTGGGCGGTGAACTCCTCCATTCGCTCCTCTGCCATGCGCAGACGCGAGCCGCGTGAGGCCTCGAGCTCCTCGTTGAACAACCCGGCGCTGGCGAGCATCGAGTCGAATCGGGAGGGCATCGAGTAGAGAGCGGTGGTGTCGGCGCCCGGGAACAAGGACAGCGCCCGGTGCACGGCCACCCGGGAGTGCTCCGAGAAGTCGACGGCGGCGATCACCTTTCGATACGGCACCCGTGGCTGCCGCCGAACGAGGAGGGTGTCGGTCGTGGTCTTGCGCGCAACCCGCTTTGCCACCGGGCCCACGGAGAAAGCGTTTATCGACGACGACCCGACCACCACCAGGCCGGCGCTCTTTCCCCTCGCCGTCAGCTCCCACGAGGGCGAGCCCTTGACCACCTCCAGCTCCACATCGACCCCGGTTTTGTCCCTTGCCCATTGGGCCAGCTTGGTGGCTTCGGTGGTCTGGTACTCGCGCATCAATCGCGCCAACGAAGGCTCGATCATCGCCTCGGCGACGGGCTCGAGGACGTGGAGCAGTTGCAGCGGCACACCGGATGACTTGGCCATCATCCCGGCCCGCTCGGCTACGCGCCGCCCCATGGCGGTCAGATCGACTCCGGCAACGACGGCCCGCAACGCTCCTCCAGGACTGGCAATCGACTCTAGCGACGGGTCACTAGAGGCTGTCGCTCTCGTATGCCGTGTCGAACACATCCGGCCCGCCGAGGGCTTTCTTCAACTCGCCCAGGTAGGCCTCACGCCCGATCACAACAGCGCCTAGCGACTCGAGGTGTGGTGTCTGCCATTGGACGTCGAGCAATCGGCCGCCACCTCGATTCATCACGACCACGAGGTGCACCAGGGCCACCTTCGATGCGTCCCTCACCTCGTGAAACATCGATTCACCGGCAAAGAGCCCACCGACCGCCACGCCATAGAGACCTCCGACCAGGCTGCCCTCGTTGTCCCACACCTCGACCGAATGGGCCCATCCCAGCCGGTGCAACATGGTGTAGGCCTCGACGAAGTCCTCGGTTATCCAGGGATCCCTACGTCTCGAGTCTGCGCAGCCACGGATCACGCCCTCGAAATCGGCATCGACCGACACTTGAAACCGTCTCGTCGATTGACGAAGCGACCGGCTGATGTGCAATCCCCGAAGGGGGAGGATCGCCCGCTCGACCGGCGACCACCACCCGAGATGCCCGTCGGGCAGGCCCATAGGGAACAGACCCTTTCGATACGCGTGGAGCAACGTGCCTGGCTCGAGGTCGCCGCCAACGGCTATCACGTCCCCGTCACCCGGGCTCGGGTCGGGAAGCTCGAACCTGGATGGCATGGGCTCGATCGGCACCCCCCGATTGTGTCAGAGCGGGACAGGCGATGTCCGTAGGCTTCCTCCATGCGCGCCCTCATCTGCGACAGCTACGACGGTTTGGACGCACTCCGGGTGGGCGAGATGCCTGACCCGGCTCCCCTTCCCGGAACCGCCCTGGTGACCGTCAAGGCGGCGGCTGTGAACTTTCAAGATCTCCTGGTGGTTGCCGGTCAGTATCAGATCAAGCCGGAGCTTCCGTTCGTCCCTGGCAACGAATTCGCCGGCGTCCTCGAGTCGGCCGACGGTCTGGATGACTTCGAGCCAGGTGACCGGGTGGTCGGGTTCGTGGGGACCGGAGCGATGGCAGAGCGCGCCACTGCCTTCCCGGGCGCCATCGTCCGACTCCCCGATCACATCGGATTCGAGGTTGGGGCAGCAATCCCGGTGGCCTACGGCACCTCGTATCACGCCCTGGTCGACAGGGCCGGTCTCAGGTCCGACGAAACGTTGCTCGTGTTGGGGGCGGCCGGAGGGGTCGGCATCGCCGCCGTCCAGATCGGCAATGCGCTCGGTGCCAAGGTGATCGGGGCCGTCTCCTCCGAGGAGAAGGCCGGGGTGGCACGCGACGCCGGCGCGGACGAGATCATTCGCTATGACCAGGTTCCGCTGCGCGACGGCATCGCTGCAGCCACGTCGGGAGCCGGAGTGGACGTGGTCTACGACCCGGTAGGAGGCGAAGCCACCGAGCGGGCTCTTCGCTCCACCAACTGGAACGGCCGTCTTCTCGTGGTCGGGTTCACCTCGGGTGACATCCCGCAGATCCCTCTGAATCTGACGCTGGTCAAGGGCAACTCGATTGTCGGTGTGTTCTGGGGCCGGTTCAACATCGAGGAGCCCGCCCGGAGCGCAGAGAACAATCAGATCGTCATGGACTGGGTGGCCGATGGGACATTACGCCCTCTGGTGCGGAAGACTTTCCCTCTCGACGAGGCGGTGGATGCCCTTCGTTGGGTCGCCGACCGGAAGGTCGTGGGGAGGGTCGTGGTGACCCCATGACGGTCCACGATTGACCGGTCTTCCATGACCGACTTCGTTGTGATCGGAGGCGGGATCGCCGGCGTGTCGGCCGCCGCCCATCTCGCCCCGCACGGCTCTGTGGTTCTGCTCGAAGCGGAGCGATCCCTCGCATTCCACACCACCGGGCGGTCAGCAGCGATGTTCGTCGCCAACTACGGCGCCGAGGGCTCACGCCCTTTCGGGCAGGCCAGCCGAGCCTTCCTGGAAACCCCGCCCGATGGCTCGGTCGACGCCCCGATTCTCTCGGATCGCGGCCTTCTCTGGATCTCCGATGAGACACGACTCGATCACCTGCGCTCTATTGCGAGAGAAGGCGATGCGGTCGGTGCCGGGTCGGTCCTCGTTGATAGCGACGAGGTCCTTCGGCTCGTGCCACGGTTGCGGCCTGAGCGGGTCGCCGGGGGCCTCTACGAGCCAAACGCCCTCGACATAGACGTTGCCGCCCTCCATCAGGCCTTCGTGCGCGTCGCCCGGAGGGCAGGTGCGGAGCTTCGGGTGGCTTCGCCGGTCACTGGTCTCGCCAGAGTCGGCCGGGGGTGGCGGGTTTCGACCCCGAAGGGGGACATCGAATGCACAGCTGTGGTCAATGCCTCGGGGGCCTGGGGCGACGTGGTAGGCGGTCTGGCGGGAATCGAACCGGTGGGTCTCCAGCCCATGCGACGTACCGCGTTCATGGTTCCCGGCGATCGCTCATACGCCGCGTGGCCCTTCGTGGTCGATGTCGACCAGCACTTCTATTTTCGCCCCGACGGCGTCCAAATGCTCTGCTCGCTCGCCGAGGAGAACCCATCGCCGCCGCTAGATCCCCGGCCAGACATGGCCGACGTCGCCCTGGCCATCGAACGGATCAACGAGGCGACCACACTCGACATCAAATCGGTCAACTCGCAATGGACCGGGTTGCGCACCTTCGCCCCCGACCGCGAGCTGGTGATCGGGGAAGAACCGACCGCCTCGGGTTTTTTCTGGCTGGTCGGCCAGGGTGGCACCGGCATTCAGACCGCCCCCGCCTATGGCGCCCTCGTTGCGAGCCAGGTGCTCGGCTCCGGACTCCCACCTGGTCTGTCGGGGATAGACCCGGCCGTCACCTCACCGGCCCGCTTTCGCTAGCTCAGTCCTCCATGCCTTTGCGTTCCAACCACGTCGCCAAAGGCGTGGAGAGGCGTGCAGTGCGGCTGCCCCAGTCGTAGACGACGGCCGTACCGGCGAAATGGTCGTGCCATGCCCGCCGCTCCCGGCCGAACAACACCCCGAGCAGGCCCAAACCCAAGACGACGAAGGAAAGCGGGTAGGTGATTGCCCGGATCAAGGATTGGCGGCTATGAAGCGCCAACGACCCTTGGGAATCGACGACACGGACGCCCATCACGGTCTTGCCCAGGGTCTTGCCGAATACGGCGATCGACAGCCACAGATAGAGGAACGCCCACACGACGAAGCCGACGATGTACCACAACCCTCTCACCGGATCGACCTCGATTGGGCTCACCAGCTCGATCAGGTAGGTGGTGCCGGCAACGATCACGGTGAAACCAGTGGTCACGATCAGGATGTCAAGCACCAAGGCGATGAACCGGGTCACCGGGCCCGCGTAGCGACCGGTCCGAACTCCGGTGTCTTCGGTGTGCTCGTCCACCCAATCGACCAGCGCACCAGGCCCGCTGGGAAAACTCTGCAGATCCCGGCGGAACAGGCGGTTGAGCCCCTTGAACACGATCTCGTCGATTCCGACAATGGGCCTGCGGAACATGTCGAGGGCGGACCCGGTGAGGTGACTGGTGCTCTCGGCCACGATCTCCGGGATGCCGGCCCGATCGATCAGGGCCTTGATGTCTACTCGCTCCATGAGGGCGTCGATATCGGCCGCTTTGAGCAGCTCGTCGATGTCGATTCGAGCGATAAGTCGCTCGATGTCCACCCGGTCGAGGAGCGAGTTGATATCGATCCGCTCGATCAGCGCATTCACATCGACGTGCTCGAGGACCATGTCCGGGTCGACGACGTCCAGCACCCGCTCGCTGGCACCGCGGGCGGCGCGCCTGAAGAACCCTCTTTTCTCTCTGTCGTCAGGGATCGGCTCGGCGCTCACCCCGGAGAAGCTAGCCGGTGACCGCCCCCGTTTCGGCCGAACCGACGAGACGTGCATATTTGGCCAGTGCGCCGGTCTCGTACCTCGCAGGGCGAGGGGACCAGGTGGCGGCGCGGGCAGCTAGGACCTCGTCAGCGACAATTACATCGAGACGACGGGCGGGGACATCGACCTTCACCCGGTCTCCCTCCTCCACCAGCGCCATCGGGCCCCCTGCCTCTGACTCCGGGGCAACGTGACCTATACAGAGACCGGTGGTGCCGCCGGAGAACCGCCCGTCGGTGACGAGGAGCACGTCCTTGCCCAGACCCGCGCCTTTGAGTGCGGCCGTCACCTGAAGCATCTCTCGCATACCCGGCCCGCCCTTGGGACCCTCAGTCCTGATCACAACCACATCGCCGGCCTTGATCTGGTGGGCGAAGAGCGCCTCGATCGCACCCTGCTCGCCATCGAAGACTCGCGCCGGGCCTTCGAACACTTCGAGGTCGATCCCTGCGACCTTGACCACAGCGCCGCCGGGGGCGAGGTTGCCCCTCAGCACGGCGATGCCTCCCTCCGCAGCCAGAGGCGCCGAGGGAGGCGCAATCACGTCCTGCTTGTCGTTGAAAGCGAATTCGGACAGGTTCTCAGCCATCGTGCGACCGGTCACGGTCAGAGTGTCACCATCGATCAGGCCCTCATCGAGCAAGGCGCGCAACACGATCGGCACTCCTCCCACCCGGTCCAGATCGACCATGTGGTATCTGCCGAACGGCTTCAGATCACCGATATGCGGTGTGCGACGGGAGATCCGGTCGAAGTCCTCGAGCTCGAGGGCCACACCCGCCTCGTGGGCGATGGCGAGGAGGTGGAGAACGGCATTGGTGGAGCCACCGAGCGCCATCACCGTGGTGATGGCGTTCTCGAATGCCGGTGGGGTCATTATGTCGCGAGGACGCACCCGGTCATCCAGGAGCCGCATCACCGCCACCCCCGATCGCTCTGCAAAATCGTGAAGACGAGGGTCCACCGCAGGGACCGAGGCAGATCCGGGAAGCGACATCCCGATCGCCTCGCCAACCGAAGCCATCGTGTTGGCGGTGAACATCCCGGCGCAGGATCCTGCGCCCGGACAGGCGGCTCGCTCGAACTCGAGCAGTTCCTCGACTGTGATCCGACCCTCGGACTCGGCGCCGATCCCCTCGAACACGTCGACGATCGAGATGTCCCGCCCGGCGTAGTGGCCGGGAAGACTCGAGCCGCCGTAGAGGAAGATCGCGGGGAGATCGAGGCGGGCGGCAGCCATCAGCATCCCTGGCAATGACTTGTCACATCCTGCGATGGCGACCAGAGCATCGAATCGCTCGGCATGCATGACCAGCTCGACCGAGTCGGCGATCACCTCGCGCGAGACCAGGGAGGCCCTCATTCCCTCGTGACCCATCGAGATGCCGTCTGACACTGCGATCGTGGAGAAGACCAAACCCACGCCCCCGGCCGACGCCACGCCGGTCTTGGCATGCCTCGATAACTCGGGGCCGGTGAGATTGCAGGGAGTCACCTCGTTGCCGGCGGAGACCACGCCGACCTGGGGCCTGTCGAAGTCCTCCTCGGTCAGGCCGACGGCGCGCAGCATGGCCCTCGCACCAGCCTTGGCCGCACCTTCGGTCACCTCTTGAGATCTGATCTTCTGTGTCATGCGCCAGGCATCCTATGACGCCGAGTTTTTACCGAACACGAAAGCGACCACAATCCGGGCATGGCAACCATCTACTACGACTCCGACAGCGATCCAGACCTCATCCGAGCCAAGAAGGTGGCCATCATCGGCTACGGAAGCCAGGGCCACGCCCATGCCCTCAACCTGAAGGAATCAGGTGTCGACGTCGTGGTAGGCCTGCGTGAGGGCTCGAACAGCTGGGCCGAGGCCGAAGGCGAGGGCCTCCGGGTGATGACACCCGAGGCGGCGGCCGAATGGGCCGACACCATCATGATGTTGGTCCCGGACCAGGTGATGGGAGTCATCTACGCCGAGTCGGTCGAGCGCAACCTCGATTCGGGCGACACGCTGCTCTTCGCCCACGGCTTCAACATCCATTTCGGGGAGATCGTCCCGCCAGAGGACGTCGACGTGGCGATGATCGCCCCCAAGGGCCCGGGCCACCTGGTTCGACGCACCTACACCGAGGGCTCCGGTGTGCCCTGCCTGCTCGCGGTCCATCAGGACGCATCGGGCAACGCCCGTGACCTCGGCCTTTCCTACGCATCGGCAATCGGTGGCGGCAGGGCCGGCATCCTGGAGACCACTTTCAAAGAAGAGACCGAGACCGATCTCTTTGGCGAGCAGGTCATCCTCTGTGGCGGGGTGTCCGAGCTGATCAAGGCTTCCTTCGAGACACTGGTCGAAGCGGGCTATCAGCCGGAGTCGGCCTACTTCGAGACACTCCACGAGCTGAAGCTCATCGTGGACCTCCTCTACGAAGGGGGTCTCTCCTGGATGCGCTACTCGGTCTCCGACACCGCCGAGTACGGGGATTACACCCGGGGATCACGGATTATCACCGATGAGACCCGGGCAGCCATGAAGGAAGCCCTCGCCGAGATCCAGTCGGGAGCCTTCGCCAACGAGTGGATGGCCCAGGCCCGGGAGGGAGCGCCTTTCCTCTACGAGCAAAGGGCCGCGAACCGGGCCCACCAGATCGAGGACGTCGGCCGGGAGCTGCGAAAGATGATGCCCTTTATGGAGCCGAAGACTGCCCCGTGACCTCGGGCGGCGCCGGCGGTGCCGGGGTCGGGGGTGCAGGCTGCGGCACGGCCTGAGGTGCCGTGATCGCTCCGAGTTGGGGCACCGCCACGATTGTCTGCGCCTCTGGCGGCACCTCTGTGACCACGGTCGCCCCGAAGGGAAGCAAGGCCAGCCGTGCCAGCTTCAGGTTGGCAATACCGAATGGGATTCCGATGATCGTGATGAAGAAGATGACGGCCAGCAAGACATGGAATAGGGCCAGCCACCAGCCGATCAGGATGAGCCACACCACGTTCCCTACCACCGACCAGACAACCGACGCTCCCGGCTCGGTCACGACGGTCCTCCCGAACGGCCACAACACGTAGTTGCCCAGCTTGAAGGACTGGATGCCAAGCGGGATGGTGATGATCAGGATCAGCCCCAGCAGGCCCCCGATGTAATACAGGATCGCCATCCAGATCCCGCAGAGGATCAGCCAGAGGATGTTGCCAACGATCGTCAACATGGCCTGAACTTAACCCGTCTTCTCCAATTCGGCGCTGATCCAGTGGTCGATCTCGGCCCAGACATCGTATAGCCAGGTCTCCTGCTCGTCGGGAGGCGGGATGTCTTCGGAGCGGAAATGCCAGATCTTCACCTCGACCTCTGTGTCCATGGGCATCGCCCTCCATATGTCACCGGCGGTGATGAAGGCCTCCAGACCGGCGTGCCCCACGAAGAACACATCTGACTCCGGAGGCGCCGCCGCCAATGCTGTCATCACCCCTAGGGATCGAGGCGGAAGCGTTTGCTTCAGATCCTCGGCGCGTTCGGCAAGGTCAGGGCGGCCGATCTCCCTCAGTTTCTGGATGGCCCGCTTCCGTCGAAGCTCGGTGTAGTTCGCACCCTCCGGGAAGATGACGAACGCGTCGTCATTGTCCATGGTGCGAGCCAGGCTGGAGATGGCGTCGGTCAACTCCTCTCCCCCTTTACGACCGACCGGGACGAACGCGGCCGGCAGCCGGTTGAGTATCACGTCGACGGCGGGATCCCACTGGAGGAACTCCTTGAGGACGATGCGCGGGTCGCGCCGGTAGCCGTTGACGAGCCCGTCCATGAGGAGGAAGGAGTCGCCAGGCCCGGCATGCCTCGACAGCACCAGGATCGACCGGGTTGCGCCGTTCACCGCAGTGGTCGGCCGCTGCTCCTCCTGCACCACCCTGAGCTTGAAGGTCACCTCCGCGGACCGGATCACTGTCCGCAACATCACCGCGAGAAGCCGGTAGTGGAGCTCGGTGAAGGACGGAGATCTCAGTTTCCAGCCAAATCCAGACATCACCCAGGTGAGGAACATGACGGTCAGGCTCACCGCCTCCACCACCAGATAGAGGAACAGGAACCAGGCGATGCGGAGGATGCGCCAGTTCCCGGGGACGTACCTCGAGACGAAGGCAGCGCCGATGATCCAGACCGGGAGCGAGATCAGCGCCAGGGCTACCAGGAGCACAATCGCCGGATCGACCAGGAGTCGTCGCAGCCAGCGCGGCGGGAGGGGAGGCACCTTCATGACCGCTCCCCCTCCAGGTAGGCCCTCGACGCGGCGTATGCGCCGTTGATGAGCCCGATGGTCGAGCCCACGTCTCTCCATTTCAGCTGTCGGGCGTCATCGAAGGCGACAGGGTTCCCCGACGGGAGGAGGTGAAGACCGATCCCCTCGGGCAAATTCGCGACGGCCGTGTGGTAGGTGTGACGACGGGCGATCTCGAATGAGATGAGTGCTGCTTCGTGGAGTCGCTTCGGTGGCCGGAGCGGCGACTCGATGCGTCCCACCTGGAGCACGTAGACGTCCTTTGCCCCCAGCTCCACGGCTCGGGCCAGTGGCACCGAGTTGACCAAGCCGCCGTCGTAGAAGTGCTCACCGCCGATCTCGACCGGTGGGAAGAGCGCAGGGACGGCCGACGAGGCAAGAAGCGCCTCGATCAGTGGTCCGCTGGTGAACCAGTGCTCGGCGGCACGCTCGATCGATGCCGCCACACACTGGAAGGGGACGGTCAGATCCTCGATCAGACGCCCGGGTGTGTGTGCACTCTCGAGTAGGGACCTCAGCTCCGAGGTCTCATGCAGGGCCGGTCTCAGCGTGGCGACGTTCTTGAGCCGGTCGATCCTGCTTCCCTGGAGGACGTCGCTCTCGGCGATCTTGACCCACAGCTCCAGCAAATCTTGGACACCATCGGCACCCGGGCGGTCGGCGACGACGGATCCGTTGAATGCACCGATCGAGGTCCCCAACACCAGATCGGGCACGACGCCTGTCTCGTGGAGGGCACGGAGCATCCCGACCTCCACCGCGCCCCAACGACCTCCGCCGCCCAGCACGAATGCTGTGGTCATGCCTCTTCTTCGATATACCACTCGGTGAAGTCGGTGCACCGCCCGTCTTCGTCGAATCTGATCACGAATAGGTTCCTGTAGCTGGCCGGCGGGTCTTGATAGCGAGTGGTGCCGGTGATGACCGCCATGTCATCGGTCTCCACGAGCGGAAGCCATTCGAAGTCCCAGTTGTCGGCGTCGTCGTCGATCTCCTGCCACCAGGCGACGATCTCGTCATGACCGTGTTGCTCGCCGTCGGCAGTCTGCGGGTCGTAGACCGCGTCGGGCGCGAACAGGGCTGCAATGTCGTGGTCGTCGTTTGTGGTCCAGGCCTCGATGTAGGCCTCCATCCAATCTTCGAGTCGCTCGCTCATCTCAGATCCAAACCCACTACCAAAGGCTCGTCGGACACGACCTCGAAGCCGAATCGTTGGAAGAGGTCCAACGTGCCGTGAAAAGCCCGCCGATGGTCGTTCGATTCCCGCACCGGATACGCCTCGAGTCGGCGGAATCCCTGATCGGTGACGTTCGTGATCACACCTTCGAGGAGGCGGGTGGCGACGCGGTGGCCTCGATACGGCGGGGCGATGACGAAGCACACAACGGAGACGATCCCGTCATCTTGACCGGTCGCGAGACCGGGGAGCTCGGCCCGTGGGGTCGCATTGCACCATCCGACCACCTGTCCTCCGGAGTAAGCCAGCATCCCTGTCGTCTTCCCCTCCTCGATCCGATGGAGCTGATCCTCTCTGTTCTCCTGCCAGGGCTCTTGGCCCCAGTTCTCGTTCGACCTCCCACCCCGGGGAAAGAACATGCAGTAGCAGGCGCCCCACTGGGGGTAATCGGGGAATGCATCGGTGTCGAAGAACTTGATCGCATCCTTCGCCGAGCCGGGGCCCATCGGCACGATCTCGACCTCACCGATCGTCGCCAGCCTCTCGGTGGGGCCGGTGGAGCGATCCTCGGACTCGAGGTAATTCCTCATGTCGCTCAGCGTCAGTTCGTACTCGGGGTGCTCCTCGTCGTAGTGTGCCTTGGCCGGCGCTATCAACGACTCGGTGTCGTCCGCGGCAATCACCGCCTGACAATCACAGGTCATCGTCCGCGTCATGGATTGGCCAACGTACCCGAGGTGACCAGAGCCCGATACCAGTCGAAGCTCCGCTTGGGAGTCCGATCGAGCGTGTCGCGATCCACCCAGACCAGGCCGAACTTCTGCGAGAAGCCTTCCAGCCATTCGAGGTTGTCCATGAAGCTCCACACGAAGTAGCCATCGACCGGAACCTGTTCGGCGCGGGCATCGGCTATGGCCCCCACGTGTGCTCTCAGGTAGTCGATTCGGCGGCGGTCGTGGATGACGCCGTTCGCATCAGGCCCGTCGGAGTAGCTGGCGCCGTTCTCGGTGATGAGGATCGAGGCCGGCGCATAGGTGTCGTTGAGATACCGGAGATAGTCCGTGAGACCCCCTGGGTCGACCTTCCACCCCATGTCCGTATGACCCGGTCGGGAGTTGGTGTCCGGCGGTTGGCCGGACTCGCCGGAGTCATCGTCACCGGCCGCGATGGTGACGGTCGTGTAGTAGTTGAGCCCGAGGAAGTCGATCGGGATCGCGATCGTCTCCATGTCGCCCTTTGCGATGACGCCAGGACTGATTCGGCCTCGATCCACATAGACCCTCATCACGTCATCGGGATAGCCACGGCCGAACACCGGGTCGAAGAACCAACGGTTGCGGGTGCCGTCGTAGTAGCGGGTTGCGGCCAGATCCTCGTCAGAATCCGAGGCGGGCTCCGCCGGACGGCAATCGATCCCGATCCCCACGGTCGCGCCCGGAACCACACCGCGTATCTCTTCCACCGCGTGTCCATGCGACAACAGGAGGTGGTGGCCAACGGTTGTGGCAGTAGGCCAATCGGAGACGCCGGGAGCGAATAATCCGTCCCGGTGCCCAAGCATCGTCGTGATCCAGGGCTCGTTCTGGGTTATCCAATGAGTTGCGTGCTCACCAAGGGCGCCGGCCACCACGCAGGCATAACGGGCGAAGGCGTCGACGGTGCTCCGCGAGGCCCATCCACCTTTGTCCTGCAGTGCTTGAGGCAGGTCCCAGTGATACAACGTCACGTAGGGCGCGATTCCCCGGGCCCGCAACCCGGCGACGAGACGCCGATAGAAATCGAGACCGGCCTGATTCACCCGTCCATCGCCGTCGGGGATGACCCGCGGCCACGAGACCGAGAATCGGTATGCAGGGACCCCGAGGTCGGCGAGCAGGTCGAGATCCTCTCCCATCCGATGGAAGTGGTCACAGGCGACATCACCGGGGTCCCGCAGGCGCCCCAGGTCAGAGAAGCGATCCCATATCGAGTCGCCCTTGCCGTGCTCGTGCCGGGCCCCCTCGATCTGAAACGCGGAGGTGCCAACGCCCCAGGCGAAATCGTCGGGAAAGCTCGCGCTGGATTCCGTGTTCTCGCTCAGACGACCCGGGGAGGCCTGCTGGTCAGACGCTGGCGCCTACCTTCTGTTCCGAGCCGACCCTGAGCCCGCTCTTCGGGTCGAAGAAGTGGAGTTTGGCGGTGTCGACGATCAGGGCGATGTCATCGCCTCTCGACACCCGGGCATCCGGGCTGACCCTGGCGATGAAGTTGGTGTTGTCGCCGAGCGATGAGGCGTCCTGCCCGGTGTCCGCTAGGAGCTCTTCGATGTCCGGGGTGACCACCGGTGGCCGGTCCACAGTGAAGTGGACATAGGTCTCGGCGCCGAGCATCTCGGTCACCTCGACCCTGGCATTCAGCGTCCGGTCCGGGTCCGGTCCCTTGACCGCGGCGGCCTCGAGAGAGTTCGGCCGGACCCCCACGACAAGTTCCTCACCCATCCGGTTCTCGATGCCGGGGTGGGATTCGAGGGCACGGGGATCGACCTTCAGTTCCGCGTTGGGCAAGATCACCCAGACCGCGTCCCCGCGGTTCTCCAACTTCCCGTAGCTGAGGTTCATGGCCGGGCTGCCGATGAAACCGGCGACGAACAGGTTGTCCGGGTGGTCGAAGAGATCAGTCGGCCGGCCCACCTGCTGCAGATTCCAGGGCCTTGCCGAGGAAACCGGTCGAAGCACGGCCACACGATCGCCGAGCGTCATCGCCTCGACCTGGTCGTGGGTGACGTACACCGTCGTCGTCTCGAGACGGCTGTGGAGACGCTCCAACTCGGCGCGCATCTGGACTCTCAGCTTGGCGTCGAGGTTGGACAAGGGCTCGTCCATGAGGAAGGCGGCGGGCTCGCGCACTATCGCCCGACCCATGGCAACACGCTGCCTCTGGCCACCCGACAGGGCCTTCGGCTTGCGCTGGAGGTACTCGCGGATCTCGAGGATGTCAGCCGCCTCATTGACTCGGCGCTGGATCTCATCCTTGGAGAACTTCCTGAGCTTGAGACCGAACGCCATGTTGTCGTAGACCGACATGTGGGGGTAGAGGGCGTAGTTCTGGAAAACCATGGCGATGTCGCGGTCCTTGGGAGCCATGTCGTTGACCACCTTGTCCCCGATCATCATCATGCCCTCGGTGATGTCCTCGAGACCGGCGATCATCCTGAGCACGGTCGACTTGCCGCATCCGGACGGGCCCACCAGCACGAGGAACTCGCCATCCTCGATCTCGAGGTCGAGGTCACCTACCGCCCTGGTGCCGTCCTCGTAGATCTTCCCAAGACCCTCCATCGTGATCTGAGCCATGTCTGATACTCCCTCGTCGCGTGGCCGCTGGCGTGAACCTAGCGGATTTCCTCGCCGCGGGCAGCGCCGACGACACAGGCCAACGCACTCGGATATGGTTGGCGTTCGAGGGGGGTGCCCGTGGCCCCGCTTCGTCAAAACGGAGGAGACGATATGAAACGAATGCGCAGGCTATTGGCCTTGCTCGCCGTGCTGGCGATAGTCGCCGCCGCGTGTGGGGGCGACGAGGAGGGCGGAGGCGACACGACGGTCGCGGGCGAGGAAGGTGGCGGCGAAGGAGGCGTAGCAGAGTTCACCCTTTTCGGACCGGCTACCGGACCCGAAGGCGACGCCATGACCGGCTTCCTCAATGCCTACAACGAGGCGACCGGGAGCAATGTCACCTATACCGGTGTGTCCGAGTTCGAGCAACAGTTGCGGATCCAGGTCGACGGTGGGGATCCGCCGCCGGTGGCATTCACGCCCCAGCCGTCATCGATCTGCACCTTTGCCGACGAGGGTGCCCTGGTCTCACTGGAGGACATGGGATTCGACATCGCCGAGATGGAGGCGAATCATTCCAAGTTCTGGATGGATCTCGGACTGTGTGAGGACGGCAACCACTACGGGGTGCCCTGGTTCCCCAACTTCAAGTCGGTGGTCTTCTATCACATGCCGACCTTCGAAGAGAACGGGTACGAGGTGCCGGAGACCTATGAGGATCTGGTCGCCTTATCGGAGCAGATGGTGGCCGACGGGCAGACGCCGTGGTGCTTCGGCTTCGGTTCGGGCGACGCCACCGGATGGCCGGGGACCGACTGGATCGAGGACATCGTGGTGCGGGAGCAGGGCTCTGAGTACTACAGCCAGTGGTTCAACCACGAGATCCCGTTCAACGACCCCGGAATAGTGCAGGCCTTTGATACCTTCGGTGAGATCTTCCACGGAGACGGTTTTGTGCTCGGCGGGCCGGAGAACGTCGCCGGCATCATCTTCGAGGACTCACCGGCGCCCTTGTTCGACGATCCAGCAGGCTGCGCCATGTTGAAGCAGGGCTCGTTCATAGCCAACTTCTTCAGCCAGGCTGCGGGCTACGAAGACGGCGAAGAGTCCGAGATCGGTGTGTTCGCCTTCCCCACGATCGGCGGGAACACCGGGGCTATGGGTGGTGGCGACACCCTCCTCGTCTTCGACGGCGCCGAGGCGAACGTGGCGGCGGTCAGAGACTGGATCAGCCCTGAGTGGCAGTGCACCCTGGCTTCCGCCTCCGGTGGAGGAGTCGCAGAGCACGGCGGCCACGGTGTGGCCGGCGTTGAGAGGCTCCCCGGTCACAAGGATGTCGACCCCAACTGCTACGAGTCCGATGCGGCCAAGACCTTCGCCGAGGCGATCACCACCGCCCTCGGTGAGAACACCTTCGTGTTCGACGCATCAGACCTGATGCCCCCCGAAGTCGGCCAGGAGACCTTCTGGACCGGCATGATCGATTGGAGCACGGGCGCTCCGTCGCAGGACGTGGCCGATGCCATCGAGGCCAGCTGGCCCAGCGGCTGAACGGTCCCGAGACGATGGATGAGGGGCGGCGGTGTCCGCCCCTCATTCGCGTCGTCACCGCTTCGGCCGAGGCGGTAGGGTCGCCGTCGACGAGCACGCCGACGAAGGAGAGCACGGATGACCACCCCTCCGCTGACTCAACTAGACGAGGTCAAGGTTCAGCCGCTTCCGACTGAGCCGGGGGCGGAGAGCAACGCCCCCGAGGACTGGTTGCTTCGCATAGGCAGCGCCCTCGTCGTGCCGGCCATGCTCGTCGTCTTCTTCTTCACCTTCGACTTCCTCCAGGACCCCGATATCAACAAGATCGTCCAGGTCGTCGTGGCGATCGTCGTCGGGGTTGGCGGGATCTGGCTTCTCTATTGGGGGATGGACCGGGCGGCCAGCGCGATGCCGGCGCGGACCGCGGCGGCGGTCAGACCATTTATCTTCGCCGGGCCGGCGATGGTGCTCCTCGCCTTCTATCTGGTCTACCCGGCGGTGAACACGTTCATCCTCAGCTTTCAGAACTCGGCCGGGACCGAGTTCGAAGGCTTTGCCAACTACCAACGGATCTTCACCGAGAGCACCTATCTCGTGTCAATTCGAAACAGCGTGGTCTGGGTGATCTTCGTTCCGATCGCGGCGGTGGGCATCGGCCTCGGGTTCGCCACCCTGGCCGACAAGCTCTCGCCTCGCTCGGAGTCACTGTCCAAGTCGCTGATCTTCCTCCCGATGGCCATCTCGTTCGTCGGCGCGTCGGTTGTCTGGACTTTTGTCTACAACTTCCGGCCCGAGGGCTTCGGGGAGCAGATCGGGCTGCTCAACGCGATAGGGGTGGCATTCGGCGCCGAGGCCGTAAGTTGGATGCAGGTCCCGCTGTGGAACAACCTCTTCCTGATGATCATCCTGGTGTGGCTCCAGACCGGGTTCGCGATGGTCATCCTCTCCTCGGCGATCAAGGGGGTGCCCGACGATCAACTCGAGGCCTCGCGAATAGACGGCGCCAACGAATGGCAGGTGTTTCGGAGAATTGTCATCCCCACGATCGCCTCCACGATCGTCGTGGTGTGGACCACCGTTCTCATCACGACCTGGAAGGTTTTCGACATCGTGTTCGTCATGACCGGGGGCCAGTTCGGGACCTCAGTCGTGGCCGAGCGGATGGTGACCGAATTCTTCACCTTCGACAACGACGGCATGGGCGCGGCACTCGCCGTAATCCTGTTCATCGCCGTACTCCCCATCCTGATCATCAATGTCCGAAGATTCCGGGAGCAGGAGGCAACGAGATGACTGCCGTCACCGGAACCAGGGTCCCGACTCCCGCCTCGGTGGATACGTCGCTAGGACACATCAAGCAGCCGTCTCGTTTCCCCATCTACCTCGTGGTGGGCCTTGTGGCCCTGCTCTGGACCATCCCATCGCTCGGTTTGCTCATCAACTCGTTCCGTGAGCCGAGTTCGATCCGAGGGAGCGGATGGTGGACGGTATTCGGGGAGATCTTCGATTCGGCCACCTGGACGATCTCGAATTACACGATCGTCCTCGAGCAGGGGTTTGGAAACGCCTTCGCCAATACCCTGGCGATAACGATTCCCGCGGTCGCAATACCACTGACTGTCGCCGCCTTCGCCGCCTATGCCTTCGCGTGGATGGAGTTCCCCGGGCGCAATGTCATCTTCGTCACCGTCGTCGGGCTGATGGTGGTGCCACTTCAAATGGCTTTGATCCCGATACTGCGCATATACACGACCTTCGATCTCAACGGGACGTACCCGGCCGTGTGGATGGCACACGCCGGATTCGGACTGCCGTTGGCGGTGTACTTGTTGCGCAATTACATGGGCTCGCTTCCCTCTTCCCTCATCGAGTCGGCCAAGATCGACGGGGCCGACCACTTCAAGATCTTCACCCGGCTCGTCGTGCCGCTCTCGGTGCCGGTGCTGGCCTCGTTCGCCATCTTCCAGTTCCTCTGGGTGTGGAACGACTTCCTGGTGGCGCTTGTCTACCTCGGGTTCGATCCCTCCAACAGGGTTTTGACCGTCGAGCTGGCCGACCTGGCGGGCCGAGGGGAGGGTGCCCTCAACCTGCTACCCGCCGCTGCGTTTGTCACGATGCTCCTGCCCCTGATCGTGTTCTTTTCTCTCCAGCGGTTCTTCGTCCGTGGCCTGACCGCGGGCTCGGTCAAGGGATAGCCCTGCGCGACCCAGCTGAGTGGCAGGCCATGCGGGGTCGCAACTGGCTGGCGCTGGCCTTGGGCACGGTGGTCGGCATGTTCAGCTACTTCCCCTACGCGGCCGCATTCATCTCCGAGGGCGGCGAGCCGGCCATCGATCCAGCTCTTGTTGGGGTCGCTTTGGTGGTCGCCCCGTTCGTGTTCGTGGTCGTGGGACTGGTGTCGAGGAACACACTCGCCCCAAAGCGGATCCTCCTCTCAATGGGTCTCCTGGTCGCCATTGGCTTGTCCCTTGGGCTGATAACGCCCGTGCTGGGCGCCAGTGCCGGATTTGGCGTCGGAGTTGCTCTGTGCTTGCGGCTCCCCGACATCCCCACTCAATTGAAACGCCGTCTGGTCGCGGTCGGGCTGGCCACGCTGTACACAATGGTGCTTCTTTTCATAGCTCCCCCGGCCGGGGTAATCACCGGCGCCATCGTCCCCATACTGATGGTCGGGTTCGCTGACGAGTACGGCGTGTGGCGAACAGCCCGGGAACACCCGGAAGCCGGTGTCTAGACGGCGGTCTCGGTCTGACCACCCACTTCGAAACCAGGCATCCCTGCCGCCGTCCAGTCGTCGAGCGCCTCTTCGTTGGTGACATCATGACCACGCCGCATGGCGAGGAGGAACCGGTGGTTGAGCAGGTCGCAATAGGACTGGACCGGGTCTCCAGGCCGGACCTCCCGGATTCGGGCCACGGCCGGCTCGAACCAGGTGGTGAGCCATTTGAAGGTGCCCACGCTCTTCCCCGACGGAGTCGTCGAGCCATGCTCGGCGAGGAAGTAGCTCAGATCGCTCAGTATCACGCGGGCCTGGTTCTCCGATGCCTCGATCCCGGTCAGCTGGCGGAGCCGCTCCGAGTGGAAGGTCCTGCCCCCGACCTGAACCTTGAGACGGACCAGGTTCCCGGTGTCGGTCGGGTCCAGGTAAACGTCGTCGACCGAGAACCCGAGCTCGTTCAACCGGGCGATCCTCTCTCTGATTCGATAGCTCTCGTCCTTGGTGATGACCAGCTCTTCGGTTAGCTCATTCCAGAGAGCTCGGTATCGGTCCTCGATGTCCTCACCGAGGGATAGATCGGCATCGTCGATCTCGACGTCGTTCATCGCGGCGATGTCGGCCATCTCCCCGGCCAGGTTCATCTTCATGATCTCGAGATCCTCCAGCCGCTGACCGTCGGACAGGCTGGGCCGAAGACGAGACGTCTCGCCGTCGATCATGACGGCCTCGATGGTCTCGGCGTCGTACCGGTAGAGCACATTGGAGAGCGAGCAATCGCCCCAGAAGCAACCGGCAAGATGCAACTCGACGAGCAGTCCGGCTACCGCATCGAGCATCTGGGCGCGTCTCGGCCCAAAACCGGGGCCGGAGACGAGGGCGCGATATGGGAAGGAGTGATCCACGTACCGGGTGATCACTGCCGCCGATTGCTCCGACTGAGGGTCGAGCCACAGCCGCTCGACCAGCCCTACCGGTTCCGCGGACCTCGTCGTCCGGTCTTCGAGAGCACGGAGCAGATGGTACTCGCCCGTGGCGAGACGCCGGGGCAGCTCCTTGATCACGAACACGCCCTCGTCGTATGCGACGAACACGACCGGGTGACGATGGATCCCGGTCGGCATATCCACCAGACGCTGGTTTGCCCATTCGTTGACAGGACCGTCCCAGGGCAGATCCAAGAAATCGGGATTGCCCGGCCTGACCTGGAAGTGCGGTGTACCCATCGTTGACCATTCTGGCCAAGTCGAGGAGGACGATCGTCATATGCTCACAGCCTTGAACCGTCTTCCTGTCGCTGCCGCTGTTCGTCCGGGATTGGTGGCCGGCTCGGTGAAGGGATGAGTGTCGCCGACCCGCATCTGATGCTTGCATTCGAGGGGACTGAGGTCCCCGACTGGCTTCGCAAGCGCCTTCACGAGGCCCCCCCGGCCGGGGTCACCCTGTTCCGGGAATGGAACATGACCTCCCCGGGCCAGGTGGCCGAGCTCACCGCGGCCTTGCAGAATGCCAACTCGTCACCACTCCCTCTCTTGATCGCCATGGACCAGGAAGGCGGGCAGCTGATCGGGCTCGCCGGGTCCACGGAATTCGCCGGGAACATGGCGATCGGGGCCACCGACAGTGTCGACCTGGCCTCACAGGTGGCCGTGGCCATGGGCCGCGAGCTGGCTGCAGTGGGCATCAATGTCAATTACGCCCCCGTCGCCGACGTCGCCTCCCGTGCCGATAACCCGTCGCTCGGAATTCGATCTTTCGGAGACGACCCCGAGCAAGTCGCCCGCCTCACCGGCGCCATGGTCACCGGTTACACCATCACCGGAGTCCTAGCCACCCTCAAGCATTTCCCGGGCAGCGGAGAAGCGGCGGTCGATCCCCACTATGAGCTCCCGCGGTTGGACCTCGACCGGGACCGGCTCGAGCAAGTCGAATTGCCGCCCTTCAAGGCGGGGATCGCCGCCGGGGCGGCGTTATTGATGGTCGCCCACCAGGTGGTGCCTGCCCTCACGGGCAGCCCCGATGTGTCCATTTGTGCCTCAGAGGCCGGGATCAATGGCTTCGTCAGGTCGGAGCTCGGGTTCGACGGTCTGGTGATCTCGGATGCGCTCGACATGGGAGCACTCGACCAGGGCCCGGCGCAGGTGGTGGAGATCATCGCCATGATGCGGGCCGGAATCGACCTCCTCCTCTGCATGCCCGACGCTGAGCTCCAGGAGCGGGCCCGGATGGCGGTGGAACGGGGTCATTCCAGAGGGCTGATCGCCGACGACACCCTGAAGACCGCGATCGCCCGCGTGGAGCGAGTGCGCAGCTCGCTACGGCCCGCTGCGATGCGCCCGGAGACGGTGGGGTCATCAGAGCACCTCGAGCTCGCCAGGCGTCTCGCCGAGGAATCGATCACTCTGGTCCGTAACGACGATTCCCTGGTCCCGCTTCGAGTGGAGGCCGGCCAACGCATCCTCTCCCTGGAACCGGTGCCGATCAATGTCACCCCCGCCGACACCACCGCCCTCTACCCCCCGCAACTGGCAGGGGCTCTGCGGGTCAGGCACGCCGAAGTCACCGAGGTCGTGTACCCCCACCATCCGGAGCCAAGCGACATCTCAGCTGTGCTGGAGAAGGCAAGAGACCATGACCTGGTCGTCCTCGGAACCGTGGCGGCGACGCCGGGACAAGTCGATCTGGCCCATGCCCTCCTCGAGTTGGGCAAGCCGATGGTGACGGTCGCATTGCGAACCCCGTTCGATCTCGCGGCATACCCGGGGTCTGCCACCCACGTGTGCACCTACAGCCCACACCGGCCGTCGCTCGACGCCCTGACCTCCGCCCTGTTCGGGGACATCCCGTTCCATGGCCATCTTCCGGTAGCAATCCCGGGGCTCTATTCACGTGGCCATGGGATCGCAACATGACTCAGCATGACGGCGCCGGCGGCTTCATCGACATCCAGATCAACGGTGGCTGGGGGCACGACTTCACGGCGGACCCGTCGAGCATCTGGGAAGTCGGTCGCCATCTTCCCGAGACTGGTGTCACGGCATTCCTCCCCACGATCATCTCCGCGCCGTACGAACTCGTCGATGCCGCCACCGAGGTCATGAGAGCCGGGGCGCCTGAGGGCTACGAAGGAGCACACCCGGTCGGTCTCCACATCGAGGGCCCTTGGATCTCGCCGGAGTGGAAGGGTGCACACAACCCAGAACACCTCCGACTCCCCGACGTTGGTGTGGCCCGACGCTGGGCCGATTCGGGCGTGGTCCGGATGGTGACCCTCGCCCCCGAGCTGGACGGGGCCTTCGAAACGGCCGGGATCCTCTCCGAGTCGGGAGTAGTGGTGTCGGCCGGACACAGCGGGGCGGACTTGGAGACCGCGGCCCTGGCCCTCAACGGCCCCTGGTCCGCAGTGACCCATCTCTTCAACCAGATGAGCCCGTTTCACCACCGCTCCCCCGGTCTGGTCGGCGCAGCGCTCCTTTCTGATCGCCCCTGTGGGGTGATCGCCGACGGGATCCACGCCGACCCCGCGGCCATCCGTCTTGCCTGGGAACTCCTCGGTCCTGAGCGATTCGTCCTGGTCACCGATGCGATGCAGGCCACCGGCCTCGGTGAGGGGATCTACATCCTCGGTGACCGGGAGGTGTTCGTTGGTGCCGAAGGCCCCCGGATCGGGCGATCGATCCTCGCCGGGAGCACCCTGACCATGGACCAGGCGGTAGTCAATCTCCAAGACTGGACCACCGCGACCGAGGACCAGGCCCGCGCCTGCGCCTCGATAAATCCGGCCGGTCTCCTCGACCTGGAAGTTGGGCGCTGATGGGACTCCTCGAGGAGATCCGGGAACAGCCCGAAGTCATTGCCCGCACCACCACGGTCAACGCCGAACCGGCCCAACGAGTGGCCGAGCTCGCCTCGGGATGCACCCACGCCGTGATCGCGGCCCGTGGCACCTCCGACAACGCCGGTCGGTATGCCCAGTATGTGTGGGGCACCCGCAACGGGCTCTCAGTCGGTCTCACCACACCCTCGCTCTTCTCTGTCTACGACCGCCCGCCTCGTCTCGTCGGAGCATTGGTGGTCGGGATCTCACAGAGCGGTGAGTCGCCCGACATCGTTTCGGTCCTCGAAGAAGGCCGGGAGCAGGGCCGGCCGACCGTCGCAATCACCAACGAGCCCGACTCCCCCCTTGCTGAGAGTGCCGATGTGGTCATCGACCTCCACGCCGGTGAAGAGAGGGCGGTGGCCGCCACCAAGACGTATACCGCCCAACTGACCGTGGTGGCACTCATCTCGGAGGCGATGTCCGGCGAGCCCGGGAGCATCGCAGGGCTGCCTTCCCGGGTCGAGCATGCCCTCGGCCAGGAAGGCCGGGCAGAAGAGACAGCCGCAGCGCATGCCGGGATGGAAGTCTGCGCCGTGCTGGGCCGGGGCTTCAACCAGGCAACTGCCTTCGAGTGGGCGCTCAAACTCCAGGAGCTGACCCAGGTGGTAGCTCAGCCGTTCTCCACCGCAGATTTCCTGCACGGCCCGATCGCCGTTCTCGAGCCCGGCTACCCGGTGCTCGCCATCGCCGCCCGTGGCCCCGCCATCGACGACGTCGTCGAAGTTCTGCAGCGGTGCGAGCAGGCCGGTGCGTCGCTGGTGGTGATCGGCAATGACACGCGGCTGGTGGAGATTGCGCCGGGCGCGCTCGAGCTCGAGCCCGACGTCGACGAGTGGCTGTCCCCGATCCCGGCCGTGGTTCTGGGCCAGCTGTTCGCCTACCACCTCACTTTGGCCAAGGGCCTCGACCCCGAGCAACCCCGCGGCCTGCACAAGGTCACCCGGACTACCTAGCCCGATCGACGGCACGCTCGGCGAGGACCAATCCCCCGGCCAAACCGGAGATGTCGGCCAGGCCCGGGGGCACCAAGAACCCGGCTGCGTGCCCGGGGAGGCCCGGGTATCCGGACAACTCGTCGACCAGCTTCTCGTTGACTCGTGCGAGCAGGCCGGGAAGAAGCGATACGCCACCGCCGAGGATCACTCGCTCCGGCGCCAGGACATAGATCAGGTTCCGCACCATCTGGGCGAGATAGAACGCCTCGATCTCGATCGCTCTGACGATCTCCGCTCCCGATAGATCTTCTCCTGGAACTCCCGAGCGATGCTCAATGGCCGGACCGCTGGCCAAGCCTTCGAGGCAATCGCCATGGAGACGGCAGATTCCGGGATAGTCGTCGTCGGGGTGGCGTCGCACCGAGATGTGGCCCATCTCGGGATGCCCGAGCCCGTGAACCGGCTCGCCATCGACGAGGGCACCACCACCGATCCCGGTGCCGACGGTGACGTATACGAAGGCGCGCAGGCCGTTGGCGGCGCCCCACCGGCCCTCACCCAGCGCCGCCCCATTCACATCGGTATCGAGCCCGATCGGGACATCGAGAGCGACCCTGAACGGGCCGAGCAGATCCGCGCCCGACCAGCCCTTCTTTGGCGTCACCCCGACGCGACCGCGCACGAGGTCCAATGGCCCGAATGCGGCGATCCCGATCGCATCGGGTGACTCCCCCCGCATGAGCTCGGCCACCCTTCCCAGGGTCTCCTCCGGATCGGTGGTCGGAACCGTGACGATCGTCGACAGATCATCCGGGGAAGAGCCGAACGCGCAGAGGGTCTTGGTCCCACCCATCTCCACCGCCCCGTACCTGGCCATCCCTTCATTTTGGCGCGCCGATGTCGGTCTATAGGCCGGGATTGGCGCGCCAAAACGGTTCAAGGACCCCCTCCCACACCCGATGTTCTTGACATGAGTACGGGCAGGTTGTTTACTTGGAAGCCACACGTGAGACAGTTGTTCGACGCCACCGACGTACTCCTTCTTATCGTGTAGCGCGCGCAAACAGACCTGCGTGCGCTCAACCCTCCACCCCGGAGGGTTTTTTGTTACCCGACACCATGACAGAACCAAGCAAATTCACCGGATCACACTCGCTCCTTCGTAGCCTCGAGCACGAAGGGGTCGAGATCATTTTCGGCGTGCCCGGAGGTGCCATTCTCCCCGCCTACGACCCCCTCCTTGACAGTCCAATAAGGCATGTGCTGGCCCGGCACGAGCAGGGCGCCGGGCACATGGCCGAGGGCTTTGCCCAGGCCACTGGACTGGTGGGCGTGGTGATGGCTACCTCCGGGCCCGGAGCGACCAATCTGATCACTCCATTACAGAACGCCCTGATGGATTCGACGCCGATCGTCGCCATCACCGGGCAGGTCCCCACATCGGCGATCGGTAGCGACGCATTTCAGGAGGCATACACGACCGGCCTCGCCATGCACTGCACCAAGCACTCATACATGGTGACCGATGCCGACGACATCCCGAACCTGATTCACGAGGCATTCCATCTCGCCTCCACCGGGCGGCCCGGGCCGGTCCTGGTCGATATCCCCAAGGATGTTCTCAACCAGATCACCACCTGGCGGGAGCCACATCTCGACAACCTCCCCGGCTACAAGCCCACCGTGTCCGGGCATCCGATGCAGATCCGGGCCGCGCTCGACATGATCGAGAAGGCAGAGCGGCCGGTGCTCTACGTCGGCGGCGGCGTGATCAAGGCCGGAGCCGCTCCTGAGCTGCTCGCATTCGCCGAAGCCGTCAACGCCCCCGTCGTCACGACGCTGATGGCTCGGGGCGCCTTCCCCGACGACCATCGCCTCGCGCTGGGCATGCCGGGAATGCACGGGCTTTACACTGCCACCACGGCCATTCAGAAATCCGACGTCCTCGTCAGTCTGGGCGCGAGATTCGACGACCGAGTCACCGGCGACCCGAATGCCTTCGCCCCAGACGCCAAGATCATCCACGTCGACGTGGATCCCGCCGAGATCGGCAAGGTCCGGGCAGCCGATGTCCCCATCGTCGGCGACGCCCGGTCAGTGCTTGTCGACCTCCTCTCCGGCCTCAGCGCCCGTCGCGATGCCGCCGACGCCCCGGTCCGTGAGGACTGGTTCGCCCAGCTCGCTCAGTGGAAGGAGCAGTACCCCCTCGCCTACGAACAGGACCCGGACGGGCCGATCAAGGTCCAGCATTTCATCGAACGGCTCTACTCGATCACCGGTGGGGACGCCGTGGTCGCTGCCGGAGTCGGCCAGCACCAGATGTGGGCCTCCCAGTTCTGGGGATTCCGCGAGCCGAGGTCTTGGGTCAATTCCGGCGGTCTGGGGACGATGGGATTCGCCGTTCCCGCCGCGGTCGGGGCCAAAGCGGCCAGGCCAGACGACCTCGTCATTGCCCTCGATGGCGACGGCTGCTTTCAGATGACCTGCCAGGAGCTGATAACCGCCACCACCGAGGAGATCCCGGTCAAGATCATCGTCTTCAACAACGGCGGCTACGGGATGGTCAAGCAGTGGCAGAACCTCTTCTACGGTGGCCGTCTTTCCGCCGTCGACCTCGGGTTCACCTATCCCGATTACCCCAAGCTGGCCGAGGCGATGGGTTGCGTCGGCTTGAGGGTGGATCATCCGTCTGAGATCGACAACGCCATCGAGAAGGCTCTGTCGGTCAACGACCGCCCCGTGGTCCTCGAGGTCGTTGTCGACCCCGAAGAGATGTGCTTCCCGATGGTCCCGGCCGGTGGTTCGAACGACCGGGTCGTGATGCGGCGCGAGGAGCTCTGATGCAGCACACCCTCACCGTGCTCGTCGAGGACAAGCCCGGGGTGCTGGCACGGATCTCGGCCATGTTCTCCAACCGGGGCTTCAACATCCATTCACTGGCAGTAGGGCCGACCCATCAAGACGGGCGGTCCCGGATCACACTCGTCGTCGATGCACCGGAGCTAGAGCAGCTCAAGAAGCAACTCAACAAGCTGGTCAACGTGATCAAGGTACAGGAGATGGAGCCGGCAGAGGCCCTCGAGCGAGAAGTGATGATCATCCGAATCAGCGCCCAGCCGGCAACCAGGGGGGAGGTCCGCGACACCGCCTCGTTGTTCGACGCCAGGGTCATCGACATCAGCTCTTCAGCCATGACGTTCGAGGTGGCAGGGACCCCCCAGCACCTGAGGACGTTCCTCGAGCACCTTGGGCCATACGGTGTCATCGACCTGGTCAAGTCGGGCCGCATCGCCATGAAACGGGAGTCGGAGCTGAGCCCCGCCCCGGTGTCGGCAGGGGTGAGCAAATGACCCGCCCTGCCCTGTCCCTTCGTCTCCTGGCTCTCCTGAGCCTCCTCGGCCTCGCTCTTATCTAGCCGGAACGCCCCACCGGGCAGACCGGCGCCCCGACGAGACCCCGAGATTCAGGAGAGACAATGGAAGACCGAGTAAGGATTTTCGACAGCACACTCAGAGACGGCGAACAGGCCCCCGGCATCGCCCTCGACCCCGACCAGAAGGTGGCAATCGCCACCCAGCTGGCGCGTCTGGGGGTCGACATCATCGAGGCCGGGTTCCCCATCTCCTCGCCCGGGGACTTCCGGGCCGTGACCCGGATCGCCCAAGAGGTCGAGGGACCCACGATCGCCGCCCTGGCTCGTGCCCAGGCCGAAGACGTCGACCGTGCCTGGGAGGCGATCCGTGACGCTGCCGATCCCCGGATCCACGTGTTCCTGGCCACCTCACCGATCCACATGCAGCACAAGCTCCGCATGAACGAAGAAGAGGTGCTCGCAACAGTCAAGGCCAATGTTGCGCGCGCCCGCGATTACACCGAGAACGTCGAGTACTCGCCAGAGGATGCAACCCGGTCTGATCCCGCCTTCGTGGTGGCCGTTTGCCAGGCAGCAGTCGAAGCCGGGGCAACCACCGTGAACATCCCTGACACTGTCGGGTATGCGACTCCGAACGATTACGGGATCTTGATCCGACGCATCGTGGATGAGGTCAAGGCGGATCGTGAGGACATCGTGGTATCGACCCATTGCCACAACGATCTCGGTCTTGCCGTGGCCAACTCCCTCGCCGCAGTGGAGGCCGGGGCCCGCCAGGTGGAGGGTGCGATCAATGGCATCGGCGAACGCGCCGGGAACACCTCGATAGAGGAGGTGGTCATGGCGTTGCGCGTACGTGCCGACGCATATGGCGTCGGCGTCGGAGTCACCACCGAGGAGATCTACGAGACCTCGAGACTGGTTTCGGAGCAGACCGGCTATCCAATCCAGTTCAACAAGGCCGTGGTCGGGCGCAACGCGTTCGCCCACGAGTCGGGGATCCACCAGCACGGCGTGCTCCGGGAACGCACCACATACGAGATAATGGATCCGATGGCAGTTGGAATGGGCGACTCGGTGATCGTGATCGGTAAGCACTCCGGGCGCGCCGCCTTCCGGCACTCATTGGACCAGCTCGGCCTCGAGGTGAGCGACGCTGTCTTCGAAACGTCCTTCACCAAAATGAAGGAGGTGGCCGACCGCTCGGGTGAGGTGACCCCGGATCAGATCAAGGTCATCGTCGAGGAGGTCGTCGCCGGGATCGAGGTACTGGACGGGGTCACGGCCTCGTTCGAATGAGCAGCTACTCAATTGCGAAGGTTCCCGGTGACGGGACCGGGCCTGAAGTGGTAGGCGAAGCGGTGAAGGTTCTTGGAGTGGCCGGCGACGTCCACGGCTTCGAGATCGAGTACGAGGACCTCGACCTCGGCGGTGAGCGCTACCTGCGAACCAACGAAACGCTGACCGGAGCGGATCTCCAGTCTCTGGGAAACGCCCACGCCATCCTCTTCGGCGCCGTCGGCCATCCCGGGGTTCCGCCTGGTGTCCTCGAACAGGACGTCCTGCTGAGGATGCGTCGTGAGTTGGACCAGTTCATCAACCTGCGCCCGGTAAAGCTCCATCCCGGGGTCAATGGGCCATTGCGCGATGTCCGGCCAGAAGACGTCGACTTCGTAGTGGTCAGGGAGAACAGCGAGGGCCTCTATGCCGGTCAGGGCGAATTCACCGCCAAGGGCTCACCGTTCGAAGTGGCCGTGCAGCAGTCGGTCAACAGCCGTTTCGCTGTCGAACGTTGCATCCGGTACGCCTTCGATCTGGCCGAGGCGCGGCCCCGGAGACACCTCACGCTCTGTGGCAAGACCAATGTGCTCACCTATGCATGGGATCTCTGGTCGAGAGTGTTCGACGAAATCAGCAGCGAGTACCCGCATGTCGAGACTTCCTACGCCCACGTCGACGCGACCTGTCTGTGGATGGTCGAGGACCCCGGCCGGTTCGACGTGATCGTGACCGACAACATGTTTGGTGACATCATCACCGACCTCGCAGCCGCCATCCAGGGCGGCCTCGGCATCGCTTCCGGGGCCAACATCAATCCCAACGGGGTCTCGATGTTCGAGCCAATCGGCGGCACAGCCCCCGGGTTCGAGGGAACCGGGCTCATCAACCCGCTGGCCGCCATCGGCGCCGCCGGGATGATGCTTCGCATCCTCGGCGAGGGCGCTGCGGCAACGGCCGTCGAGAACGCCGTCGGTGAGGTGGCCGGCTCGCTCCCCTCGCTTCGAGCGGGTGAGATGGGAATCAGCACCACAGAAGTCGGTGACCGGGTCGCCTCCCTCGTCGCAGAACCCGAGAAGGCCGGTGCCCGGGCGTGACGGCTCCACGCACGCTTTTCCAGAAGGTGTGGGACAACCACATCGTGATCGATTCCGATCCCACGTTGCTCTACGTAGACCTCCACCTCGTCCACGAGGTCACCTCGCCACAGGCATTCGCCGGCCTGAATCAGTCTGGCCGCACGGTGAGACGACCCGACCTGACCGTGGCCACCGTCGACCATGGCATCCCCACCACTGGTCGCTCCCTCGGGATCCGCGACCCCCTATCCAAGAGGCAGATCGATGCCCTCGTTCAGAATTGCAAGGACCACAGCATCACGATGTTCGGCCTCGACGACCCGCGGCAGGGCATCGTCCACGTCGTCGGGCCCGAACAGGGCCTGACTCAACCCGGGCTGCTCGTGGTTTGTGGTGACAGCCACACCTCTACCCACGGTGCGTTCGGCGCCCTCGCCTTCGGGATCGGCACCACCGAGGTCGAGCACGTCCTCGCCACTCAGACCATCTGGCAGGCCAGACCACAGTCGATGGCGGTCGAGGTCGAGGGTGAGTTGCCATTGGGTGTCGCTGCCAAGGACCTGATCCTGGGGATCATCGCCCAGATCGGCGTGTCCGGCGGGACCCGGCATGTCATCGAGTACCGGGGCCAGACGATCCATGACCTGACCATGGAGCAGAGGATGACCATCTGCAACATGTCGATCGAGGGCGGTGCCCGAGCCGGAATGATCGCTCCGGACGACACCACGATCCGGTACATCGAGGGCAGGCCATTCGCTCCGAAAGGCACCCACTGGGATGAGGCGGTGTCCGCCTGGGAGAGTCTGGTCACCGACCCCGAGGCGGTGTTCGACAAGGTGGCCGTCGTCGACGCTTCCCACCTGGTCCCTCATGTCAGCTGGGGAGTCAACCCCGCCCAGACCGTGCCGGTCACCGGGACGGTTCCCTTCCCGGACGCATACGACGACCCGCTACAGCGGGACGCCGCCGTGCGCGCCCTCGAGTACATGGCCCTCAGACCGGGCACACCCATCCTCGACATCGCCATCGACCACGTCTTCCTCGGCTCCTGCACCAACGGGCGGATCGAGGACCTGCGGGCTGCCGCCAAGGTGGTCGAAGGCCGCAAGGTCGACTCACGGGTGAGCGCCGTGGTCGTGCCGGGATCGATGCAGGTCAAGGCACAGGCCGAGTCCGAGGGCCTTCACGAGGTCTTCGAGGCAGCCGGGTTCTCTTGGCGTGATGCCGGTTGCTCGAGCTGTCTGGCGATGAACCCCGATGTGATCCCTTCTGGCGAGCGATGCGCCTCGACCTCCAACCGGAACTACGAAGGGCGCCAGGGCCGTGGGGCCCGGACCCATCTCGTCAGCCCCGCCATGGCGGCCGCAGCCGCGGTCGCGGGCCATTTCGTCGATGTCAGGGAGTGGGAGGCCTCGTGAAGCCTGTCACCACGATCACCGGCACGATGGTGCCGCTCGACCGGGGCGATGTGGACACCGATCAGATCATCCCGCAGCAGTTCCTCAAGCGGATCGAGCGAGACGGTTATGGGGAATTCCTCTTCTACAACTGGGCCCATACCGACGACGGCACGCCGAGCTCCGATTTCATCCTCAACGACCCCGCCCGACGGGGAGCCCGCGTCCTGGTCGCAGGACCGAACTTCGGATGCGGATCCTCGCGTGAGCACGCACCATGGGCAATCCAACAATGGGGCTTCGAGGCGGTCATCACCGCCTCGGCGGCCGACATCTTCCGCAACAACTCGAGCTATGTCGGTCTCCTGGTCGTCGAACTGGCCCAGGACGCGGTCACCCGTCTCATCGAGCTGGCGTCTGACCCCACGGCAGAGGTCAGCATCGATTTGAACAGCCAAACCGTGAGGTCCGATGGCCTCGAGGAGCACTTCGATTTCAACCCGACCGCCAAGGAGCGGCTCCTGACCGGGCTCGATGGGATCGGTGTCACGATGAGCCACGACGACTTGATCAGCTCCCACGAGGAAGATCGACCGTCGTGGTTGCCCACTACGGTCGAGGTCTCCTCTTGAGGTAGTCAGCCTCCGAAGCCGAGGGCAAGCATCAGGTCGTGGAATTGATCCAATCGAAGTGACTGGGGACCGTCGCTCAGCGCGTTGTCAGGGTCGGGGTGGACCTCCACCATGATCCCGTGGGCGCCGATCGCCTGAGCGGCCAGCGCCAGTGGCGCCACCAGGTCACGATCTCCGGCCGCATGCGATGGGTCGACGATGATGGGGAGATGGGTCCGCTGCCGGAGCACTGGCACGGCACTGAGGTCGAGGGTGTTGCGTGTCGAGGTCTCGAACGTCCGGATCCCCCGCTCGCAGAGGAACACCTGTTGGTTCCCCTCGGACAGGATGTACTCGGCCGCCTGCAAGAGCTCGTCGAGTGACGAGCTCATCCCCCGCTTCAGCATGACCGGTCGGTGGGCTCGGCCTGCCGCAGAGAGCAGGGAGAAGTTCTGCATGTTCCTGGTGCCGATCTGGAGGATGTCTGCCTTGCGAGCCACACCTTCCACGTCTTCAGGCGAAACCACCTCGGTGACCACGGGGAGCCCGTAGGCCTTGCCGGCCTCGACCAGCATCTCGAGGCCTTCGTAGGCCAGACCCTGGAACGAGTACGGCGACGTCCGGGGCTTGAAGCATCCCCCTCGAAGGATGGAGCCACCGCTCTCCTTCACCGCTTTGGCCGCGGTCATCACCTGATCCCAAGACTCGACGGCACAAGGCCCGGCGATCACCACGAGGTCATCTCCCCCAATCTTCACCCCGGAGACCTCGACGACGGTGTTCTGCTCTTTGTGACCCCGGCTCCCCAGCTTGTAGCCCTTGGGGCTGGCAGCAGTCGGCGACAGCTCGGTCAGGGCCGATCGACCATGAGGCTTCACCTTCTTGACCTTCCGCTCGATGGGCTTGGGCCGGAGGTCTCTCGATGGATAGCTGCCGAGGACGCGGAGGAACCGGACCTGTCGCATGAGTGTCTCCAGGACCGCCTGCACGGCCGGCTCGGAGATATTGCCATCGAAGTCGAGATAGAACAGCTCCTCCCGCGGGTTGTTGGGGATCGGCCGGGACTCGAGCATCACGAGGTTGATGTCGGCGTCATGGAACACGGCGAGGGCGTCCATGAGCGCTCCCGGGTGGTTGCCCACCGCCATCACTATCGAGGTCTTTGATGGGACGCCATCGGGCACCTCTGCCGGCTCGGCGGCGACCACGACGAACCGTGTGAAGTTCTCGTCCCTGTTGGCAATCCCCGTCTTCAACACATCGAGCCCGAAAAGACGCGCCGCCTCCTCGCTGGCGATGGCGGCGATCGTCGGATCTCCCAACTCGCGGATCTTCTGCCCGGAGAGGGCGGTGTCGGAGAAGTAGACGATCTCGCAATGGTCGAGCTGAGCCAGGAACTCGGAGCACTGGGCCACCGCCTGGGGATGGCAGTAGATACGTCGCAGGTCGGAGATCGACGCACCTTCGATCCCGAGGAGACAATGACGGATCCGGAAGCGGACGTCGCCGACGAAATCGAGCCTGCTCTCCAGCAACAGGTCGTACACCTCCGATATGGCGCCCGAGGTCGTGTTCTCGATGGGGAGTACGGCCACGTCGGCTTCCTGACGTTGCACGGCGGCGATGGCGGCGGCGAAGGTCGGAGCACGCAGATAGTTGACCGACATACCCTTGTGGTCGAAGAACTGCTGGGATGCGAGTTGGCTGTAGGAACCCTCGATCCCCTGGATGGCCACGGTCATCGTCTGACGGGGCCGCTCGGCACGTCCGAGATATTCCTGCTGGATCCGCACCGAGTCGTTGACGATCTCCCTCCACACCCGATTGACCAGACCCGAGTCGAGATCATGCTCCATCCCGGCCGCGATGCGGTCCGAGATGAGTCCCTCTTCTCTCGACTGGTCCCTAGAGGGTCGATCGTGGATGCCTTTCTCCTTGGCGATGCGGAGGCTGTGCGCCTTCCGCTCGGCGAGGAGCTTGAGGATGTCGGCGTCGATCCGGTCGATGTCGTCACGGATCTGTTCGATATCACCTGGGTTTGAGTCTGTCTTGTCATTCATGGGGGTTGCTCGCCTCGGCGCGGTTGAAGAGTGGATAGGTACGGAGTAACGCGGGGGTGGGGTGAGTCGGCGCTAGGCGCCGAAATAGACGAACCCGAAGAAACGCCGAGGCGTGGCGCTCGTGATCGTGGTTGAGCCCGTCTTCATCTGGAGCGAGATTATCAGCTCATACACGTATCGAAGTCAAGAGCTATGTTCGAGCCATGCGGGACTTGAGCAAAGCGCTGGGCATAATTCTCGGCATCATCGGTGTCATCTGGATCCTGCAGGGTCTCGACATCGCATTCGCCCCACAGAGTTTCATGACCGGCGACCCGCTCTGGGTCGTGCTCGGAGTTGTCGCGGTCCTGGCCGGTGCAGCGGTCCTGTGGAGAGGGGCGCGTAAGAGATAGGGCGCCAGATCGCGGTTAGAAGCAGACCGAAGCCACCGCGTTGTAAGGGTTGACCGCGCTCGAGCCTGGTCCACCTGGATGTATCTCGAAATGAAGGTGGGGGGCGCCGGCCGAGGCGTTCCCCGTACTGCCGTTGTAGGCGATCAGGTCGCCCTGACTCACCTGGGCCCCGTTGCCCACCGCGAAATCGCTCAGGTGCGCATAGTAGAAACCGCCGATGCTCGTCGAGAGCCAGATGGTCTTGCCCCCCAAGCCGCTGCTTCCGGTGCTTACCGTGCCACTCGCCACGGCGTATATCGGCTCGCCATGGGGAGCCATCATGTCGGTCCCTTTGTGAGCCCTTCCCCCGGAACGAGACGCCCCCCAGGAGTTGCTGAAATGTGTCCGGCCCGGGCTGAACGGGCAGATGATGCCGCCGATGATCGGGCCGGTGGATCCACTTCCTGAATCACCTGATCCCTCTCTGTTCGCCGCTGCCGCACGCTGCCGAGCTCTCTCCTCTGCCTCAGCGCGCAGACGGGCCTGTTCGGCTTCGTACGCGGCCTGCAACTCCTTGCATCTGTCGCTCAGCTCGTCGTACGCTCCCAGCGCCGACGTCATCGCAGCCTCTTGTTCCGCTGTTTGCTGTTGCTGCACATCTCGCGCCGTGGTCAGCTCTCCGACAGCGGCTTCGAGGGTGACACCTAGTCGGTCCAGCTCCGAGGAGATAGCGGCAAGGTCGTTCACCGATTGCATGCTCTGGTCAGCATTCGCCCGGAGGAACTCGTAGGCCGTCAGCGCTTCGCTGGGTGAAGAAAGGCTGACCATCCCCATCGACGGCCCGGAGGCGGCTTGCATGTACAGCTCGACCGCCTGAGACTCGACTCGGGTCGACAGGTCAGCTTTCTCCTCCTGGCGTGCCTCGTAGTCGTTGCGAATCCGCTGTTCCCGGTACTCCGCATCGTCGAGCTCGGCGTTCGCCTCGTCGAGCGCCACCGCCGCCACCTCGAAGTCGGAACGGGCCGCACGGTAGATGTCGTACGCCTCCTGGGAGTCGGCGCAGGCCGCGTCCACCTCCGCCCGAGATATGCCCAATGCGGTGCCAGTGGAAAGACTTGCCGTCACCACCGCGGCCATGGTCGCGACAACGACTGCGTTGCGTACGGGCTTGGAGCGTTCTCTGTTCGCTGGGTGGCTTCGGGGCATACTCGATGTTCTTATCGACCAGTGCGGTGTATGACGAGACAGCAATGTGTCCCTACACCAGGCCGTGAATGGGACAGGATGGCACGAATTGGGGCTCTAGCTGCACTTCATCGAGATCCGGGTAGGGCGCGCCGACCCCCCGGGCGATGGTGGCACCCGGAGGGCGACAAATGTTGGAGGGGCCCTCTGCGCTCCTGCTTCCACTCCAACGTCTCCCCATATCGGCAGGACCACGTCTCGAACTTGAGTGTGGAAGACAAATAAGAAACCCCGACAAGTCGGAACCGAAGTTTCGACCCGTCGGGGCTTCAGATCGGAACTATACCCAAACTCATGGAGGCGTCAAACCGGAGCGCAGACAAAGTCTCTGTAGCCGAATCTTCATGTGCTCGCTGGCCGAAGGAAACCCCTGTGTCATGTCACCGGACCACCCTATTCGTCCAAGGCAACTCCTCCCGCCTTGCTGAGACCGGACGCGATCGGAGTCCTCGCCACGCTCGGAGGACTCCGGAGCGTCCCGGGTTTCGCGACAGTTCATTGGCGGATAACCCAGTCGAGGTAATCGGTTTTCCACCCACTCGTAGCCTGAAAGAGATGGCTGGTCGCGTCGATCCTTCGACCTTGGATCCCCGTGTCAGGGAAGCGCGGCGTCGGATTCGAAGTCGGCGCGTCCTGCGACGAGCCCTATATCAGCGTCGAAGACTTCGGCCGCCTTCGACGGCGACCCCCGTCTCGGCGTCCGCCATATAAGAAGCCCCAACAAGTCAGAAACCGAAGTTTCGACCCGTCGGGGCTTCAGATCGGAACTATACCCAATCTCATCGAGCCGTCAAACCAGAACCGGGGTTTTCTTCGAAACTTTGTTCAGACGGTGGTCGACGACAGGACCACCCCGAAGGTCACGACGATCAGGATCACCCCGGCCACGGAGAGGAGGGTCGGCAGGAAGATGCTCTGGCCCTCATGCTTGCGCTTGATGATCCAGTCGGTCACGGCCCAGGACAGGTGCGCGCCGAAGATGGAGGACAGCGCTCCCAGGATTATGTGCATCAGGGTCATCGATCAAAACCTCTCTACCGAAGGTTCAGGAGAGGGACGAACCGAGAAGACGTCACGGCGTCTCGAGTGCCCAAACCCCCACCCCTGGAAGAGTCATCGTCGCGTTGGTCGTTGACATTGAGATTGAGACAACGTCGACTTTCGCGATCTCTGGCAGATGGCGGTCTGAGGGCCATGGATCGGCGGCTGTGCCTCGATGTAGTTTGTTGCTATGTCACTGGCAGAGGATGGGGTCGGCGTCTCGCAGTCGGATATCGAATCCATTCGCCAGGTGGCTCTGGACTATCTGGAGGGTTACGTCTCGGGTGATGCGGAGAGACATCTCAGGTCCTATCACCCAGAAGCGATCAAGCGCCGCTACTCGGTCGGCACAGATGGGGTGGTCGGGATCATCAGCCTCTCGCCGCAGACCATGGCGGATGATGCGGCACTCCAAACGCCCCAACAGGTTGAAGCCGAAATCATCGTCGACGCCGTTTATGACGACATCGCTTCGGTGCGCGTGTATTCGCCCTGGTGGGTGGACTTCCTGCATGTAGTCAAAGCGCGGGGCGAGTGGAAGCTGTTTCACGTCACGTGGCATCGTCGCGACGACATCTGACCTAACTCCCTCGCAGACTTCGACCGGTCACTCGCGGCCGAGCTCGACACCACCGCAGGTTCTTTATTCCTTCGCGTCGGAGTCGTTTGTCCGATCAGTCCATGAGGCGGTCTTGACGATCGACCCAGGGCGGTCGCTGTCACCTGGGAGCTTTTCTGTCACAGGCTCGCCCTACCTTCTCCAGAATGAGCATCCAGACCCGTCCAACAGGGCAGACCGACTCATGCGGCAAGATGCGGTTCACGTCCCGGGGTTCCGCTCAGATCGCAGCTGAGAACAAGGGCAAGCTCCATGGTGTGCCGTTCCGGGTCTATGGGTGTCCCCTGTGCCGGTACTGGCACCTGACGACGAAGAGAGTTCAGCCCATTCCCCGAGGATGGGCTGTTCTCGGTGTTATTGGTAAATCGTCTCCGCGGATAGCAGCGTGAACCGCCCATCCCCGTATTCGGGGGCCTTCGGGCAAGTGGGCGGTTCGCGGTGTTATTCGTGAGCGTAGGGAGCCCGTCGGAAGGACAGATTTTGGGCTCCGCGGGTAGGACTCGAACCTACAACCAATGGATTAACAGTCCCGCCCACCCCGTCCGTCCAGTCCCGGTGCGTGGCGTTTGGTGCTGTCCTGTCTACGAATTTCGACCGGTCGTGTTATCTGGTGTTGGCCTGTCCGGCTACGTACGGCTACACAAATGGCTACACACGAAGTGCGGACAGATAGCGCCTCTGCCCCCACGAGGGCCACTGTGCATGACACGGTCTTACCAATCGAGATGGAGAGAGGTGCTCTGACCTGGCGTTCTTAGCCCAATATCCTTCGGTGAGTCAGGGTCGAGGATGACTACTCGACTGCCTCGACAAACTCTTGGGTGTACATCCGCCATAGATCGATGGATCGGGCGTCGAAAATTGGGGCAGAGCCGTCCGGGCTGATCATCGCTTCCACGTCGGTGGGGTGATTTTCTCTGATCCAGTCGGTGACCGTCTCCCACACCTCGACCAGTTCATAGTTTCTGTACTGAGGATGTTCAGAGGCGCGTCCCATGATACTGAAATCGGTCTGATCGACCTCGAAATCAGGCACCCACCTCATCCCCCCTTCCCAGATCTCGAAGGCGATGACACCCGGCACAGGCGGAATACCAATGGCGCGACTCCATGCGTTCTCAACGTGATAGGCGCACTCCGTGTTGGCGTCCCCTGATTTCATATAGCACTCACCAACCATCCACTGCCAGCCAGTGGCGCGCAGCCAGTCGAAGAGGGCCGGGTACATATCGACGCCGGTGATGAAGTCCCCTCCGTAAATGTGGGCGTCGGGGTTGAACAATGCTGTGGCGGCCTCCACGTCGTAGGCATTGCGGGCGTCAAAGAACGCGAGCGCAATCGATATTTCCGAGGAGGTTGCCTCAACTTCGGGGGCGGTTGCTAGGACCGTGGTCGGGGTGGGGACGGTCACCGTGGTTGTCGGCGTCGGCTCGACCACCTCGTTTTCATTCCCGCCTCGTAGCAGCAGTGCGAGTCCGAGAATGAGCACCAGGACCACAACCATTGTTGCCATCCCGTATGCCCAGCCCGCGGCCATCCATCTCCTGGATGGAGTCTTTCTCCCGCCGGGAACCGAGACCTCGTCGCCGACGACCTTCTCGACCTCCGAGGGCGGAGCGGTGGCGTCGAAGTATTCACGAAGCTGAGTGCTCAGATCACGCATGGGTGGTCACCCCCAACACGTTGCGTAATTTGGACAAGCCACGCTGCAAATGGGTGTCAACAGTCGACATCGTCAAGCCCATCAAAGAAGCCGTCTCCTCACGGGACCACCCGTAGGCGTGAACCATGACCACTGCGACCCGCTGCTTGTCCGACAGTCTTCGCAGTGCGGCGGGCAGACCCGGCTCCACACTTGGAGCGTTCTCTACGGGCACCATTGCAAACCTCGGGCGGATACCTGCGAACGGAGCACGACTTCTCCCGACCCGATAGAGATACCCAGCAGGGTTCTCCATGCTCTCAATCCGATCCCAGTTCTCGAAGGCGTAAGCCAGTGCGTTCGCGGTGGCATCAAGCCCCCGGTCCTGGCCAAACGCTGCTACCAAAGCATGCCGCAGCCGAGGTTCGGTCTCTTTCACGAAGGCCGCGAACGATTCGTCAAGATCTCGGGCAAGCACGACATCTGCTCCTTTAGACAAGTAAAGGCCAGAAAGCACGAATCGCGCTACACGATTTTGTTCTAATGTCAGCCGCCTCGTCGGCGTAGGTCGGGGCGACGTCAAGGTTTCGGGCTTGTCCGTCTTATCCGAATCTTTTCGCGGTCTCGTCAGCCGAACCTGGGCCGTTGTTACGTTTGCCCGGACTCTCGAAGGGAGGAATCTTGTTAGGGAGTTGGCGCATCGCCGCCTCGATCATCTTGGTCGTGGTGGTCTCTTGCGGAGGTGATGATGGAGGCAGCACCACCACGGTCCTGCCTACGACCACTGAGGTGCCAGTAGTCGACACAGCCAGCCCTACCACCTCCGTACTAGCCAACACGACGACCACGTTGCTCGACACCATCACGGAGGTGGCCAGCGACGCTCCACCAGGATCGGTGCAGGTCGAGCTTTCGGGGCCACCGCCTCACTTCCGGCCAAATCAATTGACTGCGCCTCCCGGAGACACTGTCTTCTTCCTGGTCAACACCGGAGATCCAGAACACCCACTCGCGTCTCATACTCTGGCTATCGGGCTGAAGCAAGGCTACGCGATTGCGAAGAGCGACACGGTTCAGCCGGGAACTTCGGCCTCCTACACGGTGCATGGACTTGAGCCAGGTGAGTACGTCATATGGTGCTCGATTCTTAACCACGCCTCATACGGCATGAAGGGAACGCTGACAGTCGGCTAGTCATCTGGTTCAGCGGATGACGCTGCGTCCGAGCGGTCCGGGTTCGTCGAGTCTCAGACTCGGACGAGGACCGAGCGGGGCGGGGTGGGCACCGGGGGCGGGGCGTGCCCCCTTGCTCGCATTGCACGCCCGGCAGGATGCGGCCAGGTTCGACCAGCGATCATCCCCGCCCCGAGATCGGGGGACAACGTGGTCGACACAGGTTGCGGGTTGGAAGAAGTGTCTGCTCGACTCGATGAAGGGTGAATTGACGACCGGGTTTTCGATTACGGCGTCATTCGGCACAGCTTGTCCCTTGCTACTACCTCGCGACTAACGGGCGTCGCCAGGGCCACGGCTCGCGTACGTTGCGGATTCGCATCTCCATTGGGCTACAGATTGGCCACACCCCGAACACACGTGCGGTCATCCCTGAGCGCAAAACGCCTGTTCGGATGGACAGAACTTCGCTCCGCGGGTAGGACACGAACCTACAACCAATGGATTAACAGTCCCGCCCATACCGTCCGTCCAGTCCAGGTACGTGTTGTTTAGTGCTGTCCTGTCTACGAATTCGGACCGGTCGTGTTATCTGGTGCTGTCCAGTCCGGCTACGTACGGCTACACAAATGGCTACATACGCCGACTTCGAACCTCGACTTCAACGGGTCGCCCTGACGGGCGACATGAGCCACCAGGTGTTGAGGGTGCCTTTGCCTTTCACCTCGATGGTTCCTCGTGGGGTGCAGATAAACTCGTCGTTGATCAGGGTGTAGGTGGCTTCGGTGATCTGGATCCGTCCTGGTTCGCCGTGTGATTCCATCCTGGAGGCGGTGTTGACGGTGTCTCCCCACACGTCGAATTGGAACTTCTTGGTTCCGATCACTCCCGCCACCACCGGACCCGAGTTGATCCCGATACGGAAACTCAACGGGCCATCCTCGGCGTAGTCGATCATCTCCAGCGCCATCTGCGCCAACGCCTTGGCATGATCTTCTCGTGGGGTCGGGACCCCTGAGGCGACCATGTAGTTGTCCCCGATGGTGCGGATCTTCTCGCACCCGTGCCGCTCCGCCAGGGCGTCGAAGACGGTGAACACCTCGTTGAGACGGTCCACCATCTCTTCTGGGTCCATCTGCTCCGACATCGGGGTAAACCCGACAATGTCGGCAAACAACACACTGATCGAATCAAACCGCCGAGCCGTGGTCTCCCCACGCTCCTTCAACTCTGCGGCCACCTCCCTCGGCAACACGTTCAACAACAACGACTCGGATCGTCCCCGTTCGAAGCTCAACCGTTCGAGGATGATGACGAACACGGGAGCCGTCAGCACGATGACGCATACGAGCACGATGGTGTACAGCGCCGCGGACAGGGCCGGATCGGGGGCAGGCCGGCCTGCGGCGAGGTTGTCTTCGAGGAACCCGAAGACGATCGCAACGGCGATGAAGAACAGGCCGAGGGCTGCGGTCCACCTTCGTTCCAGCACCAGTGCTGCATACACCGTGAACAAGATTCCCCACGTCAACTGCGCCCCGGAGTTGGCGTACCCACCCAGAGCGACGTGCGCGAAAACGATGGTTACCGCTCCTCCTCCGAGGGCGAAGAAGGCCATTCCGCGGATGCTCCCCGTCACGGCATACCACACCCAGGCGGTGAGCAATACTGTCGCCTGGGCGAGGAAGACGAAACCGGTGGCGGACTCGTCGAGAAGGAACAGCCAGGAAGCACACATACTCGCGGCCAGCACCGAGAACAGGAGCACTCCGGTGACCAGACGCACGTTCGTCATCGGATCCTCGATGGTTTCGAGCGCCCCCGACGGTGTCGTCCGAATGGCCAGCCGTTCCCAGAATGTTCGTGACTCCTTCACCATTCCTCCTTGGCGTCGCCGCCGTCGAGTGAAGCAGGCGCCTCCAGCGTGCGCGGTTGGACGAGCGATCGAAGCAGTCAGCGCTCGATGTCGGTCACCGAGTCGATGGTGTGACCGGGTGCGTGGTGTTTGGTGATGTCCTGTCTACGAATTTCGATCGGCCATGTTGTCTGGTGTTGTCCTGTCCGGGTACGTACGGCTACACAAATGGCTACAGGCGCAGGGGCGGCCTAGTGGGGGGATACCCGAGCGATATTGCCGGGTGATCGCGCACGTCTGTTCCAGAGCGAGAGACGGATTGTGTTGAGTCCGTGACTTTCGCCCCTGGTGCCTTCGATGCCGTTCAGGTACAGGTCGATCGAAGGAGGCAATGAACATGGCCACCATTGAAGGGACGATCTTCATCGACTGCCCGCCTGGCGAGGTGTTCGCCTTTGTTGCGGATGAGCGGCATGAGCCGGCGTACAACCCACAAATGGTCCGAGTTGAAAAGCTGACGAGTGGCCCGGTGGGAGAGGGGACGACGTACCGGGCGTGGATGCGGTCAGGTAGACGGACTGAGGAGATGCTGATCGAAACCACACGGTTTGATCCACCAGCGATCCTTTCTTCTTCGACGACTCTCAGGACTATGACCATCCACGGGACACTCAGGTTCTCCCCCGAGGGAGAGGGGACTCGAATGAGTTGGTCATGGCAGTTGCAGCCGAAGGGGCTTCTTCGCATGCTCCGGCCAGTCGTCGATCTACTCGGACGTCGGCAAGAGAAGCGTATCTGGATGGGGCTTAAGGAACTGTTAGAGGGAGCGAGGACGGAGAAGGTCAAAGAAGGCTCCGCATGACCTACCGGATGCGCTGGACGATCGGAATGACGGTCTTCGGCGTCGCCGTCGCCGTCGCCGTCTATCTCGTCACTCAGAGCATCGGTTGGGCGATCGTGGGCGTACTTGCCTCAGGAATGGTGGCGAACGCGGTGCTCGCTCCTAGAAACGCCCGAAACCGATCCCGAACCGGCCAAAGCCAGAGCCAAAAGGGGCCAAAAGACCGTGGACGACTCGGTCCCACTTCGTGACAGTCGATCTATGGGATTGCCGAAAGGAAGTGAGGTATGCCCTACCCACGATGGTTGGCCAGAATCAACAAGCGGGTCTTCAATCCAAGACAGATAAGGAAAGGGGAGTACCCGGTTGTCACCCATATCGGTAGGACGTCGGGGAGGTCCTACCAGACACCACTCGATGCCTACCCAACCGAGACAGGCTACGTACTAGTTGCCAGGTACGGCCCCAAGTCGGACTGGGTTCGGAACATCGTGGCGACCGGAGCCGCCACCCTCCGCATAGACGGTGAAGAGCATGAACTCGGCTCGCCGCGATTGGTCTCCCAGGCTGAAGCACTCGACGTCTTGGTTGCCGACGAGCCACCGGCTGACTTCACCAAAGCCGAGAACTTCGTGTTGATGGACAACTAGACCGGTCTGAGACCGATGACTCACCGGTCGCACCGTGAGAAGACGAAATCCGCCCCAGCGTCCGGATGTTGCGACGGGGAACGCCGCCACCGAGGAATCGTTGTGGCATGGGAGAAAGGAAACGAGAAATGGATTCGGATAGAAAGACCGGAATAGTCGTAGGAGCACTATTCATAGTTGCGACTGCTGCATCGATCCTCGGCTCGGTCGCTCTCGGCTCGGTACTGGAGGGACCGGAGTATCTAATCAACGTTGCTGTTAGTGAGAGTCAAGTCATATTGGCCGTGCTGCTGTTCCTGATTGCCGCCTCATCTGCGTTTGCAACCGCGTTCTTGCTGTTTCCGATACTCAGGAGACATTCCGAAGGTCTGGCCGCCGGGTACGTCGGGGTCAGAGGTTTCGAGAACGTGTTCTACGTCGCGGGCACAGTCGGTCTTCTGATCATGTTGACCGTCAGCCAGAGCAGCGTGGCCGGTTCTCCGGACCTTCCCCTCCTCGGTGCCGCTCTACTGGCATTGCATAACTGGTCGGTCTTGATCGGGACGCTGATCTTCTTCGGTCTCGGGAGCTTGACTCTCAACTACGTTCTGTATCAGTCGAGCCTCGTCCCTCGATGGTTGTCACTCTGGGGGATCGTCGGAGCGGTCTTGGTGTTCTCCTATGGATTGCTCGGCATCTCCGGGGTGGACACCGGTCTCGGCTCCCCCTTCATGCTCCTGGCCATGCCGATAGCGCTGCAAGAAATGGTGTTCGCGTTCTGGCTCATCGCGAAAGGATTCAACCGGCCTGCAGTCCAGTCGCACCAAAAGGCTGAACACCGCGTCGCAGCGATGAACTGACGGCAATGAAAACTCAGTGGGCTGGATAGTGATGCTCTCGGGATCGGCGTGTCCACGAGGAGGATGAACAGACCGAAGGTTGGATGACCTGGTAAAAGAGAGCTAGGTCCGGACCGTCGTCACGACCCACGGCGAGCCGGGTGGACACACCTGACCGACCAACGTCAGGGCGCCGACCATGATCGGCTGCGACTCAGCTTTCTGAAGCCCTGTGAGGTCGGCGGCGGCGACTAGCTCGACCTCGGGAACAACATCCGGGCAGTCGAGATCCTCTGGTGTGCCGGTTAGCGGCAGCGTTGGTGGCGACGGGCGTGGCGGCGGCGGCCATCTTGTGAGCCACCCGGACAAGACCGGGATTGTGACGACCCGATTCCTCGCGCAGAAGGTTGACGATCCAATCGTCACCAAACCGGCTCGCCGCCTCCGTGATATAGATGGCGGTCTCCAACGACTCGATCTGGCAGAAGAACAATGGGCGCTCTCGCTCAGCGTCAGCCCAGTAATCAAGGAGACGCCGGGTGGTGGCGGTCACACCCTGATGTCCTCTCTGACGCCAGAGGTCGATCCGCTCCCGGATCCGGTTGATGGTCGCGTTCTCTTGGAGACGGTCGGCCGTCCACTCGGTCTCGAAAGCGAGTTGGCCCCCCATCTTCCGAGTTGCGGGGATGGGGACGAAGTACGAACTGCGCCGCCGCCCGTCCACCAGGTCGGAGGTAATCCCACGCTCGTCGAAGAAGAAGTGCTTGCTCGGCTCGATGAAGGTGAATTGACGACCGGGTTTTCGATTACGGCGTCATTCGGCACAGCTTGTCCCCTGCTGTGCTACCTCGCGGCTAACGGGCGTCCGCCAGGGCCATGGCTCGCGTACGTTGTGGATTCGCATCTCCATTGGGCTACAGATTGGCCACACCCGGAACACACGTGCGGTCATCCCTGAGCGCAAAACGCCTGTTCGGATGGGCAGAAATTCGCTCCGCGGGTAGGACTCGAACCTACAACCAATGGATTAACAGTCCACTGCTCTACCAATTGAGCTACCGCGGAAGGTTGCCGACTGGCACGGTCAGAGTACCAGTCGGGATATGTCTACTCAGAGCCAGACTGAGTGTCGATGGTGCGCAGACCCTTGGCCACCGCCGTGAGCCCGGTTGCGGCGACATACCGGCCGGCGTCGAGCACGCCAACGGTCTGATTCGCCAATTGGGCCACGGCCGGGTGCTTCATGGCCTCGGCAGCCCAGTGCTTGATCTGCTCGTAACGCTGCCTGCCGGCCCGGGTACCGAGGACATAACCGACGACGGCGCCGAATACGAGCCCGGCTCTGAATCTCATGGCCGGATTCTGCCACGGCGGACGTATCCCGCGTCCGGCCGGATCAGGAGTTCTCCAGGAACCCTTCCAGCTTCTGTGACTTGTCGGGATGCCGGAGCTTGGCAAGTGCCTTCGTCTCCAGCTGTCTGATCCGCTCTCGTGTCACCTTGAAGTGGGAGCCGACCTCCTCCAGCGTGCGCATCCGCCCATCGGCCAAACCGAACCGCATGATCAAGACCTCACGCTCCCGCTCGTTAAGACCCTCCAACGCCATGGCCAGCTGATCCTGCAAGGACGAGAAAGTGGCGACGTCCGGCGGGCGGTCAGACTCGAGATCTTCGACGAGGTCACCCAGAGTCCCGTCGTCGTCTTCACCGACTGGCGTCTCCAAAGAGACAGTGTCTTGGGCGATTCTCTGCAATTCGGCGACCCGACTGGGCTCGATGTCGAGCTCGAAGGCCAGCTCGTCGAGACTGGGAGCCCGACCCATCGTCTGTGTCATCTCCCGCTGGGCCCGGGTCAGCTTGTTCACCGAGTCGAGGACGTGGATCGGCATGCGAATGGTGCGGCCCTGATCGGCGATGGCCCTGGAGATCGCCTGACGGATCCACCAGGTGGCATAAGTGGAGAACTTGAAGCCCCTCCGGTAGTCGAACCGCTCCACGGCCCGCATCAGCCCGACGTTGCCCTCCTGGATCAGGTCGAGCAGGGCCATACCCCGCCCGACATAGCGACGGGCCAATGCCACGACCAGGCGAAGATTCGACTGAACGAGCTGCTTCTGGGCTGCATCGCCGATGTCTATCTCATGCCCGAGGACCGCCCGGTCCTCGTCGATGAGCCCTTCCTCGTCGAGCCGGGACTGCGCCCGAAGGCCGGCCTCCATCTGCATCGCCAGCTCCACCTCTTGTTGGCTGGTGAGAAGCGGGTAGCGACCGATCTCATTGAGATAGAGGCGAACCGGGTCGGAGACCGAGATCTGGCCGACCTCGATGAATTCCTCGGTGACGCCCGGACCCTCCTCGGTCAGCTTTATTCCCTGCGAGCGGAGGGCGTCGGCAACCTCCTCGAATGCCTCCCCGGACGCCTCGGCGTCTTCCAGCTCCTGCTGGACTTCTGCCATCGTGAGAAAGCCACGATGCTTGCCCCGTTTGACCAGGGCGGCGACGACCTTGCTGAGTTCCTCGTTCACATCCGGGTGGAGGATCGCTTCTCCTGCTGTAAAGCTATCAAGCGGCGGAGGTTGTCGGAATGAGTATCGGTTCCTGGCTCCATTCCAGCCAGTATCCGCTGCAAATCCTCGATCTCGACGTCGAGTCTCCGCTCCTTCACGCGGGAGAGGATCTCAGGGCCTGACGGGAGCGGGCGGTCGTCCATGGCCAGTGAGCGCAGCAGTGATCGCGTTTCCTCCTCTCCGGCCTCCGAGATGTCGACCGGCTCGCCGGGGGAAGTTTCTGACAGGTCCAGGGCCGAGAACGCCCGCCTCAGCCGCTGATCGGTGAAGTCCTCGGCCACCACACCTTCCACCGACGACGGGTCGGCGATGAGCACTCGCATGAGCTCGGACTCGATACGGTCGAGCGAGCGCTCGGCACCGGGTTCGGCCCGGGGCCGTCGGCCCCGGTCGCCCTCGATTGCAGCCTCGGCCGACTCCAGGTCGACGCCGACGAGACGCGCGACGAATCGTGCATATTCCCGACGAGCTATTCCATCGTTGACCCGCCGCACCTGGGTGGCAGCGGCATGGAGGGCGCGCGCCCTGCCCTCCGGTCCTGACAGGTCGTGCCGGCTCACCTCGTGTTCGATCCTTCGCTCCAGGAGTGGCCTCGCCTCCTTGACCGCCGAGACGAGTTCCTCGCTTCGGGCCTCCTGCACCAGATCGGCCGGGTCGAGCCCATCGGGCATGACTGCGACCCGGAGATCGAGATCGAGGCGGAATGGCGACTCCAACTCATCACCCCGGAGCGCCGCCTTGGATCCCGCCTCGTCGGAGTCGAATGCCAGTACCACCTTCTCGCTGAACCGCCGAAGGAGATCGAAGTGACCATCTCCGAGGGCGGTGCCGCAGGTCGCGACGGCAGTCTTGATCCCTGCCTGATGCATAGCGATGACGTCGGTGTATCCCTCGACAATTACCGCTGGGTGGTCGTCGGATATCTCGCGACGGGCACGGTCGAGGCCGAATAGGACCTGCGCCTTGTGATACACCACGGAGTCGGCGGAGTTCACATACTTGGCATCGGGGTTGTTCGTCGCATTGCGATCGATCTCGTCGATCTTCCGGCCACCGAACCCGACTGCATCACCACGCAGGTCGTGGATCGGAAACATGAGGCGGCCCCTGAACACGTCGAAGAGCCCGTGCCGGCCCCGTCGAGACAGACCGGCGTCGACCAGCACCCGGTCGTCCAGCCCGCCCGCCCTCAGCTCCTTGGTCAAAGTGTCCCAGTCGATGGCGGCGAAGCCCAGCTTCCACTCGTCGATGATCCCAACGTCGTATCCCCGCTGGCGCAGGTAGGCCCGAGCGGGGCCGGCCTCGGGCGCCTTCTTCAGGCGGTCGTGATAGACGTCGATCGCCCTTTTCAGAGCCTCGACCGCCTCGCCCCGGCGCCCCCTTTGTCGAGCGTCGGCCGGGTCCCGGACCAGGGTGATCCCGGCCCGTCGGGCGAGCATCTCCAGGGCATCGGCGAAATCGACTCCCTGCGTTTCCTGCACGAAGCTGAACACATCGCCGCCCTTGCCGCACCCGAAGCAGTGGTAGAGCCCACGAGCCCGATCCACCGACATCGAAGGGGTCTTCTCCTCGTGGAATGGACAGACCGCCATGAAGCTCCGACCCGAGCGCTTGACCTTGGTGACTTCGGAGATCAGGTCGACGAGGTCGGTGGACTCCCGAACCCGATCGATGTCACCTCTCTCTGCCATGGGCGGCCGATCATAAGTACGACCGGCCGTCCCTTCACGATGTAGCGACAAATTCGAGACGTATCAGGACCTCATCTCCGACGTCGGCAACGCCCGGGGCATTGGGGATGCCGATCCCATAGTCGGAGCGGAGCACAGTGGCCTCGGCGCTCCCTTCGATCGTGCTTTCGCCCGTGGGGGTGGCGGTGACATCGAACGTGACCGTGTTGATCGTGTCCCGTATCGCCAGGTCTCCCTCGACCGTGAACTCGAGCATCTCACTTTCGGCCAACGACCCCTGGAGACCTTCCACGGAGGACGGGTTAAAGGTGATGAACTCGAACTCGTCCCTCGCCGAGTCCAGGATCACCGGTCCCCGGATCGCCCGATCACGGTTCCTCGACCCGGTGTCGAAGGTGCGCGCGTTGACCACGATCTGGGAGAACTCGACGCTCGACAGGTCGTTCGGGTCCATCTCGAATTGGCCGGCAACCTCGGACGTGGTGCCGATCACGCGCTGCGGCTCCCCTCGGAGCACCTCGTCGATCTCGAACGCGGCGCTCGATTGAGTCGGGTCGATGACGAACGCAACCATCCCGTCGTCTGTGGCCGCGAGCGTGGGAGTGGTCAACTCGGTCGACGGCTTCCCCGACCCCCCGGCGAAGTAGAGGTAGGCCACGGCGGCGACCGCGAGCACGACCACGCCACCGAGCACCCAGCGAAGGATCCTCATGCTTGTTTCAGCCCAGACGCTCGGCGAGATAGTCCACCAGACGGTCCATCGAGACCCGGTCCTGTTTCATCGAGTCCCGGTCCCTGACCGTGACCGCCCGGTCCTCCAGCGTCTCGAAGTCCACAGTGACGGCATACGGCGTCCCGATCTCATCCTGACGTCGGTAGCGCCGCCCGATGGACTGGGTGACGTCCATCTCGACCATCCACCGCTGACGAAGCTCGGAGGCGACGCGCTCGGCGGGCTCGATCAGATCGTCCTTCTTGGACAGGGGCAGGATGGCGACCTTGTAGGGGGCGAGGCGGGGATGGAGGCGGAGGACTGTCCTCGTCTCGTCGTTCACCGTCTCCTCGTCATAGGCGTCGATGAGGAAGGCGAAGGTGGTCCTTGTGGCGCCTGCCGCCGGCTCGATCGCGTAGGGAAAGAAGCGCTCGTTCGTGTCGGGGTCGAAATAGCGGAGGTCCTCTCCGGAGTGCTCCGAGTGCTGCTTCAGGTCGAAGTCGGTGCGATTTGCGATCCCCTCGAGCTCGTCCCAATCCCAGGGAAACCGGTACTCGACGTCGACAGTCTCGGCCGAATAGTGACTCAGCTCGTCTTCTTCATGGGGCCGGATTCGGAGATTGGACTCGTTCATGCCGAGACCGAGATACCAGTTGAATCGCCGCTCCTGCCAGTAGGCGAACCACTCGTCCGCCTCCTCGGGCCTGACGAAGTACTCCATCTCCATCTGCTCGAACTCGCGGGTGCGGAACACGAATTGACCCGGAGTGATCTCGTTGCGGAACGACTTGCCCACCTGGGCGATTCCGAACGGGAGCTTGAGACGATTGGTTCGGCGAATGTTCTCGAAATTGGTGAAGATCCCCTGGGCCGTCTCTGGCCGGAGGTAGATCAGGTTCTCGTCCGAATCGACCGGCCCCATGTGCGTGCGGAACATGAGATGAAATGGCTTCGGCTCGGTGAAGGTCCCCGACTTCCCACAGGTGGGGCAGGTGTTCGGGTCGTCCAGCTTGTCGAGACGATGCCGCGCGTTGCAGTTGCGGCACTCGACTAGCGGATCGGTGAAGACCTCCTCATGGCCCGACGCCTGCCACACCTTTCGGGCCTGGAGGATGGCCGAATCGATCCCGACCACATCGTCCCGGAGTTGGACCATGTCCCGCCACCACTCGTCCTTGACGTTTTTCAGCAACTCCACGCCGAGCGGCCCGTAGTCATAGGCGGAGCGAATCCCGCCATAGATCTCGGAGGCCTGGAAGACGAAGCCTCGCTTCTTGGCGAGATTGGAGATGGTCTCGAGAGTTGGTTGCGTCATACGGAGTGTGGAACGGTGGCCCGATCCGGGCGCTTAGTCAATCTGGGACAGGTCCTCGGCGGCGCCGAAGCGACGGTCCCGGCCCTGGTAGTCGATCACGGCGTCCAGCAACGCATGTCGGTCGAAGTCGGGCCAGAGGATGCCCGGGAAATGGAACTCGGCGTATGCCGACTGCCAGAGGAGGAAATTGGAGAGCCGATGCTCCCCGGACGATCGAATGATCAGGTCGACATCGGGCATGTCGGGGACGTACAGCGAGTTGGCCAACGTGGTCTCGTCGATGTCATCGACGGCCAAAGCCCCGGCCACCACTCTGGCGGCAAGATCTCTCGTTGCGTCGACGATCTCGCGACGGCTCCCGTAGTTGAAGGCAAACACCAGGTGGAGAGAGGAGTTGCCCGCGGTCATGTCGGCGGCCTCCGCCATGTGCTTGCGATTCCGATCCGGGATCCTGGGGTCGTCCATGTCGCCGGCGAAGAGCATCCTGACTCCTTGGGCGTGGAGATCGTCGCGACGCCGGGTGAGGAGATCCTCGTTGAACCACATGAGAAACTCGACCTCCTCGTCCGAGCGCGACCAGTTCTCGGTGGAGAATGTGTAGGCGGTGAGCCACTCGATGCCGATCTCCAACGCACCTTCGACCGTGTCGAACAACGCAGCCTCCCCGGCGGCATGCCCGGCCGTCCGGGGCAGGCCACGGGCATTGGCCCATCGTCCATTGCCGTCGAGAATGAGCCCGACATGCCTGGGGATGCGCTCCGGGTCGACCCCGGTCAGATCCAGGCTCACTCCATCACCGCCAGTGAGATGAGCTTCCGATCGAGGTGATACTCGACGAAGCGGCGGGCGATGCCCATCGCCTCCCCGGCCATGCTCACATCTGTCTCCGGCATCCGACCGAACTCGGCGCTGGCCAGGGCGGCCAGGTAGACAGTCACTCCGTCACGAAGACGCACCGCGCCCTCGGTCCGGCACGAGTCACACATCGCGCCGCCGCCCCCGAATGAGAAGCCGTGCAGGTCGTCGACCCGGCCGCATGACGCGCAGACGAGAAGCGAAGGCGCCACCCCCACCACATCGGCCAGCTTCAACAGATAGCTGGTGATGAGATCGGCGCCGATCTGACCGGCCTCGAGCGCCCGGAGGCCACGGTGGAGCAGGAGGAACAGCCGGGTCGACGACTCTTCTTCCTGAGCCACGGCATCGGCTGCCTCGACCATCGTGCCCGCGGCCACCACAGCATCGAGACTGCCCCGGAGCCGGGGGAAAGGCTCGATCACCGCCACCTGGGTGATGGTGTCGAGGTTTCGACCCTCGTACAGGACCAGGTCGACATGGGTGAAGGGCTCGAGACGCCCCCCGAATCGGCTTTTCGTCTTGCGAATGCCCTTGGCCACCGTGCGGATCTTGCCGCTGTTGGGACTCAGCAACACCACGACCCGATCGGCCTCCCCGAATGGGTAGCTGCGGAGGACGATTCCTTGATCGTGACGAAGAGCCATTTGGAGACCTCAGGCTAAAGGCCCGAGGTCTCGTCGTAGGTCTTAGGTTGTAGGTTCTAGGCATGGCAATTGTTTCCGACAGCGAGATCGAGGCCTTCGTCGAGTCCCACCCCGGCTGGGGCAAAGTCGGCGAGAGCATCACCCGCACCTATGAACTGGCCGACTTCAACGAGTCGATGGGGCTGGTGATACGGGTCGCCCTAGCCGCCGAGAAGGCAGACCATCACCCCGACATCGACATACGCTGGAACAAGGTCACCCTGACCCTGTCCACCCACTCCGAAGGCGGTGTCACCGTCAAAGACCTCGACCTCGCCGACCTCTGCGACGGGCTGCTCTAAGCCGGCCTCCCCTTTCGCGCGCCCATCTCGGCACATTGTCCGATGTCGGCGCGCGAAAACGGGGTTAGGTGCGGTCGAATCCGAGGCGGTCGAGGAGCTGGGGCTTGCGTTGCCAGTCGGGCTCGACCTTCACCTGCAGTCTGAGATTCACTCGGTTCCCCAACAACGCTTCGAGGTCGTGTCGGGCCTCGGTCCCGGCCTCCTTCAGCAGCGAGCCTCCCTTCCCGATCACGATCCCCTTCTGGCTCTTGCGCTCGACGATGACATCGGCGGCGATGTCGATGAGCCCATCCTCACGTTGCTCGAGGTCTTCGACGACCACTACCAGGGAGTGGGGCAATTCCTCACGGAGCCGGTTGAGAAACTTCTCACGAACGATCTCGCCGATCACGAGGCCCTCGGGCTGGTCGGTCGTCATCCCGGGCGGGTAGTAGATCGGACCTTCGGGCAGGCGTGACACGACTTCGGCGACCAGTTCGGGGACTCCAGTCCCGTCTAGAGCGGACACTGGAACATAGGAGGCGAAGTCCCACTCCCCAGCCTTGGTCAGTTGTTCCACCACTTGATCCCGGCGGCCGATGTCGAGTTTGCTCACGACCACGAGAACCTCGGCCTCGGCCTCTCCGAGACGTTCGGCAATGAGCCGGTCACCGGGCCCGATCGGCTGGGTCGCATCGACCAGGAACACGACGACGTCGGCTTCGGCAAGCGTGCCGTAGACAAGCGAGTTCAATCTGGTCCCCAACTCGTTGCGTGGCTTGTGGAGCCCCGGCGTGTCGACGAGGACGATTTGGTACTCGGGATCCTCACCCGGGCCGTTGACGATGCCGCGGATGGCGTTGCGAGTGGTCTGGGGTCGTGAAGAAGTTATGGCCACCTTCGACCCCACCATCGCATTCACCAGCGTCGACTTCCCGACGTTTGGGCGTCCCACGACGGGCACGAACCCCGACCTCATTCGGCGTCCACAGCCTCCGACACCGAAACGGCGACATCCGACACCCGTCTGCCCTGCATCCGGGTGACGGTCAGGGTGAGCGGGCCGTGGGAGAATTGCTCGCCCTCGTCCGGGACGCGCTCGGCGAGGCCCATGACCAGACCGGCCACGGTGTCCCAATCCTCATCGGGCAGGTCGACACCAGCAAGACGCGCCAGGTCGTCGACAGGTAATCGACCGTCGACGTCCCAGCCCCCATCACGACGAACGGAGATGTATGTCTCCTCTTCATCGGTTTCGTCGGCGATCTCCCCCACCAGCTCCTCGAGGAGGTCCTCGATCGTGACGAGGCCGGCCACCTCCCCGTACTCGTCTACGACGATCATCTGATGCCGGTGATTGGCCTGCATCTCACCCAGCAGAGCTGAGGCAAGCTTGGTCTCGGGGACGAACTCGACGGGTCTCATCACCTCCGCAACGGAGGCGGGACGACGGCCTTCCCCCAGGAGTGGCAGGAGGTCCTTGACCATCACCATGCCCACGACGTCCCCGTTGCTGGTCACCGGGATCCTGGAGAATCCCTCGTCGGTGGTGATCGAGATCAGATCGTCCACGGACGCCGTCACCGGCACAGTCACCATGTCCGGACGCGGTGTCATCACCTCACGCACAACCGTGTCACCGAATTCGAGCACGGAGTCGATCATCTCTCGTTCTTGCTCGGTGACGGTTTCCGGCTCCGGCTCGACCTCGCCTTCGTCATCTCCATTGGACTCGGTGATCAGATCGGAGGCCCAGCCCCCGAGGCCCACTGCCACCCTGAGCAACCTTGCCGACCTGTAGGCAATCGAGCGCGGCCTCCGTCTGCCCAATTGTCGGGGGGCAAGGTCGCCGATGAGGAACACGACCAGGAAGACGATGACGGCGTAGGTGATGGCGGTGCCCAGGGTCTGCTCGGCAGCGATCAGGGCCGTGCTCGCCACTGCGGCCACGACCAGCAAGGCCGAGCCGACCATGGCTACTGCCGGTGTGATCGCCTCACGCTCCTCGAGCAAGTCGGCGACGATGCCGGCACCGCGAACTCCATCCGCTTCGTCGCGGAGGGCATCGGCTCGGGGGACGCGGGTGATCGCCGAACCTGCGGCGCGCAGCCAGGCAGCCAGGACCAAGGCAGCAACGGCCACGATCAGGATCGCCGCGTTCACCTGCGCTCCACGCCGACCATCGACAGCAACTCGCCTTCACGACGTTCCATCCGCTCGGCATCGGCGTCTTCGATGTGGTCGTACCCCAGCAGATGGAGGATGCCGTGGGCGACCATCAGCGCCATCTCGTCGTCGAAGCCGACCTCCGTCTCGGCCGCCTGACGGCTGACGAAGGCCGGCGCGACGATCACATCCCCGATGTACGAGTGGCGGCCCGCCGGGTTCTTGATCGGGCACGAAGCCCGGTGTCAATTCCTCGACCGGAAAGGCGAGCACATCGGTGGGGCCGGCGCGATCGAGGAAACGCTCGTTATACGAAGCCATCTCATCGTCGCTCACGAGGAGCACGGTCACCTCGGTTTCGTCCGGATATCCCTCTTCGGTCAGGACCAATTCGGCGAGATGACGCAGCTGGAGCAGATCGACTGGCTCACCTTGTTCGTCGGCCAGGAAGACGCTCACTGGCCGGCGCCGGGTTTTCGACTGGGAGGGTCGTCCATCAGGTTCCGGGGAAGTTGGGATACGCGATTCGCTGATGGTAATGACCGACCAGCGAGTCGAGGAAGGCCGACCGGACCAGGGTCATCTCGGCCAGGGTCAGCGGCGACTCAGAGAGTTGGCCGTCGTTCAGCTTCTCGTCGATGACCCGATCCACCACCTTCTCGATCGCTTCGGGCGTCGGCTCCTCGGTCTGGAAGTTGGCCCGGCAGGCCGCTTCCAGGGAGTCGGCGAGCATCACGATCGCCGTCTCGGCGGTCCTCGGCTTGTGCCCGATGTGGCGGAAATCGTTGGGATCGACGTGATCCCCGTCCTGAGACCTTGCCTTCTCGTAGAAGAAGCGCATGATCCCATCGCCATGATGGCTGACGATTCCCGTGGCGACGTCAGACGGGATCTTGAACTGTCGGGCCAGCACGATCCCGTCGCTCACGTGTTGGCGGATGACCTCGGCCGACTCGAACGGAGTCAAGAAGTCATGGGGGTTCTGGATGCCGAATTGGTTCTCGATGAACATCGTGGGGTTCTCCGTCTTCCCCAGGTCGTGGTAGTAGGCCATGGCACGGGCGAGAAGGGGGTTGGCACCGATCGCCCGGGCGGCAGCATGGGCCAGCGTCCCCACCATCAGTGAGTGGTTGAAAGTCCCGAATGCCTTCTCCTGGAGCAACTGGAGTGCCTCGTGGTTGCGATCGGTCAGATCGAGGAGGCTGAGACTGGTGGTGATGTCGAAGGCCGACTCGAAGAACTGGAGGGCTGCCAGACCCACCAGCGAGGCGATCGCCGAAATACCGAAGGCCCAGGCCATGGAGATGCCGACCACCTCCCACACGACGTCATTGGGCCCGACGTGGAAGAAGGACGCCGTGGCCCCGGCGGCGATAGCAGCGGTCAGGGCAGAGAACACGACAGCGGTCCGGAAACCGCCACGACTGGTCACCGAGCTCACGAACGGGATCGGGGCAAGTGTGGCAAGCGTGGCGTAGACGGCGACGCCGGTGTCCTGGGTCCCGACCGCCGCAATGACGCCGACCGCCAACGCCATGAGCACGGCGATCCGCGAGTCGAAGAGCACAGCCGTCATGAACCCGAAGGCCACGGCCGGCAGGACATACCAGCTCGATTGTGGCTGGAAGACGACAGTCGCCCGAACCGCACCGGCGGCAAGCACGATAAGGATGCCGAGGAGGGCGATCATCCGGGGCCGGGCCCAGAACTCGGCCCGGAAGCGAGACAGATACAAGCCGAGAAGCCCGACCATCACGCCGAGGACGGCGAGGAGACCGACATCGGCCTCGGCCTGAGAGGCAGCCGAGGTGGTCGCATCGATGGCATCGATGTGGAGCTGGGTGACCGGCACTCCCGGGGCGACTATCAATTGGTCAAAGACGTAGTCGACCTGCACGTCCTCTACTGCTTCGGCAGCCTCGTCCCTGGCCTCTTCGGTTGCCGCTTCGTCGACCAGATAGTTGGCCTGGAGGAACGTCGCCACGATCTCACCTGCGGCGTCACTTGCTGCGGCGTCAGGTCCCGGAGGACTCGTGTCCAGATAGACCACCTGGGGTGGGTTGGAACGGAGGCGTTGCTGTGCAGTCTGAAGTTGGTCGGGCGTGATCCTGAGGCCGAACTCCTGGAAGAGCCGATCCACCGCGGCCTGTCGTATCAACGGGAAGTGAGGGTCCTCGCCGAGCGCCGCCCTGATCACGTCATCGCTCGCCGCGGCGGCAAGCGTCGCTATCGCATCGCTGGCGACCGTGTGGGTCGCCGTCACCCGCGCAATGACCTCTTCGACGGGGCGGAGGTTCACCTGCAACGGGACGGGCTCGGCAGTGCAGGTATCGCCGGACGGGCACTCCACCAACTGCTGGTAGTTGGGGCTCCCCACGCCGTAGCCCTCCGGGATCTGGGCATCCGCCGGGTCGATGCTCACCAGGGCGGCACCTGCAGGCACCTCGGCCGACCAGACACCATTGGCGTCGGTCATCACCTCGATGGTCTCATCGCCCACCTGGATCATCACTGCCACCCGCTCGACCCCGGTATCGACTCGTGCCCCTCCCGCTTCCGGGTCGAGCACGCCATCGGCCTCCACGTCGAGGAACACCGAGCCGGTCAGGAGCGCCGGTTCGGCAACCACGGTGGTCTCGGTCGTCGCCTCCGACGCCGTAGTGGGAGGCGCCTCGGTGGCCTGCGGTGCGGGAGGTTCCAACGGATCACCGATCACCAGGCCCTGCACATCGTCGAAAACGTCGGTGACGTTCGTATTCACCGTGCTCTCGATCTGCTCGTTGATCTGCTCGATCGGCGGGACGGATTCCCTGGCCTCCTGTCGCAGGGCTTCGGTCTCGACGGTGTCGGTCACCGTCCCCGGAATCTGGGCCCGATACTCACGCGGGGCCAATTCGCCCACGCTCAACTCGGGCTCAGCCGATCCCCCTCCCAACGAGAGCACTCCCCAGGCCGCCACCACAGTGGCGACGAACGTTGCGAGGCGGACCAGTGTCGGCCGCGGCATCACTTGGCCTTGCTCTCGAACCGGGCGTACGCCTCGACGATGGAGGCGACGATGCGATGCCGGACGACGTCGCGAGCCGTGAGCTCGACGAAGGAGACACCGGGAATGTCGCTGAGGATCTCGCGCACCACCATGAGACCCGACCGCCGGTTGTCGGGTAGATCGGTCTGGGTCATGTCACCGGTGATGATCATCTTGGAGTTGAAGCCGAGCCGAGTCAGGAACATCTTCATCTGCTCCGGCGTCGTGTTCTGAGCTTCATCGAGGATGACACAGGCGTCGTTGAGCGTCCTTCCTCTCATATAAGCGAGCGGGGCTATCTCGATAGTTCCCTTTTCGACCAGCGCTCCGGTCTCTTCTGGCCCGAGCATGTCCCACAAGGCGTCGTACAGCGGGCGTAGATAGGGGTCGACCTTGGCGGCGAGGTCACCGGGCAGGAATCCGAGCCTCTCCCCTGCTTCCACGGCGGGTCGGGTGAGAATGATTCGACGCACCGACCCGCTGACCAGGCTGTCCACCGCGGCGGCCATGGCCAGATAGGTCTTCCCGGTGCCGGCAGGCCCGATGCCGAAGGTGAGGGTGTTCTCCCTGATCGCCTCCATGTACCTTTGCTGGCCATGTGTCTTGGGGCGGATCATCCGCCCCCGTCCCACCGGTATTCCGTCGGAGAGCACACCAGAAGGGCTGGGTACGTCTTCGATGACCATCTTCACGACTTCGTCCACCCGGGCCGAATCGAGGGCGTGTCCCTCCTGGACGAGGATGAGAAGCTCCTCGAGGACGGTTCGGGCTCGCTCGACCTCGGTATCCGGCCCCTTGAAGGCCACCTCGTCTCCGCGCGCGATGAATCGCACGTCCGGGAAGTGGGCTTCGACCTGGCGCAGGTGCCTGTCGGCCTCGCCCAAGAGGTCCAGCATCAAGTGATGGCTGGGGACGCGTAAACGCGAGTCGATAGATTCAGTGGGTTGCTCAGTGGGCACGGGAGACGACGCCCTCTCTGTGGCGTCGCGACCATTGTAGAGGCCGCCTGGTGCTGATTCCGAGAATTCAGTCGGGCCCGGCGGCGACTTCCACTGTCGAATCGAGCAATGAGGCGATCACCGCCTTGTCGGAGTCACGGACCTCATCGGGCCTGCCCTCACGGCGCAGGAAATGGATTGCCGCTAGGTACCGGTCGATGAGATCGCCATCCTTGGACGCGGCGGCCACATCGAGATCGATCAACACACCTCGCTCTTGTGAACCGAGGGGCAAGAGGTCGGAGGGAGGCACCGCATAGATCTCGGCCAGACGCACCAGTCGTTGAACGCTCAGCGCGCGCTCTCCACGTTCATATGCGCCGACGACGGAGGCCTTGAACTCACCCCCCGTGTAGGACTCGAGCTCCCCCAGCGACCAACCCCGTTGACGACGGGCTGCACGCAGGCGCAAGCCAAGCGAAGCGCTGAATCTGTCGACCAAGGTCTCCTCCCGTAAGCCCGTGGCGAGATGCTACATGTTCCATCACAAGATTCATAGGAGGCGGGCCGCGGCCACGAGAACTGCTGTCTCGACCCGGAGCACGGTGTCGCCGAGGTCCCACCTGATCGCGTCCTCGGGGATCTCCTCGGGCGCCCAGCCACCCTCGGGCCCGATGACCACTGTCCGCGCGAGCGGTCTCTCTCGACTTCCTCCCTGATCACACACCACAAAGGGTTGGTCGAGCTCGGCGAGGCTGGCCAAACGGTCTGATGTCTTCATCAGCCACGCCCCCCGGGACTGCTCCAGGCCCGACACCGACCATGCGAGCACCTTTCCTGCATTGGGCAGGCGCCCCTGTCCGTGCCTGGTCTCGAGAAAGACGAGTTCGGCGACACCCATCTCGGCCAGCTTCTCGACCAGAAACCGGGCCCGGTCCCGGTTGTCTGGCGGTGCGGCCACCACGATCAGGTCGGAAGGCGCTGGAATCCGGGTCTCGTCACCCCTCACCACGCCGCCTCTCTGATACCGCCCGCTGCCGAGGGCCCCATTGCCGTTGGTGTAACTAACGGTCTCCCCATCACCCACGCGGAGGACCTGCTCGAGATGGCGTCTTTGCTCTTCCGCCACTTCGAGATATTCCCCGTTCCATGCGCCCGGGACCAGAAGATGCGGGACGTGGCCCATTGGCCCCGGTGGATCAGCCGGCCGAGGCGGGCCGGTCCGTCCTCTCACCGCGCAGCTCCGCCCACCGCCGAAGAGCCTCTTCCTCGTCGCGGGTGAGGTCGTGGGGAACTGCGACGGAGACGACTACGTGGAGGTCACCTCTCGTCCGGCGGCCGAGGTGGGTGACGCCCATGCCTGGCATCCGGAACGCCGTCCCGGGCTGTGTCCCGGCAGGGATCTCGAGATCGCTCTCCCCGCCCTCGATCAACGGGATCGCGAGCCTGGTCCCGAGGGTCGCCTCTGCGATCCCGATCGACACCCGGTGTACCAGATCGGCGTCGTGACGCTCGAAGCTCGGGTCGGGCGCAACCAGGACCTCGACATATAGGTCACCGGGCGGCCCGTAGCGTCCACCCGACTCGCCACGACCCGAGATGCGGAGCCGGGTCCCGGAAGACACGCCGGCGGGGACCTCGACCGTCATGGTTCGCTCCCCGTCCACCGCGCCGATCCCGGAGCAAGCCGGGCACGGGCTCGTCACCAGCACTCCTTCACCGCGACACGTGGGACACGTCCCGACGGTCATCATGGTGCCGAATAGGGACCGTCGAGCCATGCGAACCGAACCGGCTCCGCCACACTCAGAACAGGTGGTCTGACCGTGACCCTCCTCGGCCCCAGTGCCGGAGCAGACTTCGCACGTGTCCATGGTTGGGAAGGTGACCTCGACGTCGGTGCCGAACGCTGCGCCCAACAGGTCGACCTCCGCCCGCACCAGGACGTCACCTCCCCTGGTCGGACGGCTTCGGGATCCACCACCGAACATCGAGCTGTCGCCGAACACCGAGCGCAGCAGATCGTCGAACCCACCAAATCCGGCGAACAGGTCGGAGAGATCGATGGTGTCCCCCCGGTCGTATCGGCGCCGCCGGTCCGGGTCAGACAGGACCTCGTATGCCTCGGCTGCATCTCGAAATCGCGCTTCGGCTACCGGGTCGCCCGGATTGGCATCGGGATGAGTGGCCCGTGCAATCAGCCGGAAAGCCTTCTTGATCTCTTCGCTGGTGGCGTCCCTACCGACCCCCAGGATGTCGTAGTAGTTCTTGGCCATGGGTCAGTCTGTTTCGGAGCTGATCCGGTCCTCCAACTCGCGGGAGACCTCCTCGACCGCCGAGATGGCCCGCTTGTAGTTCATGCGCATGGGTCCGATCACACCAACGGACCCTCCGCTGGCTCCCGCTTCATATGTCTTGGAAACGACGGCGAGGTCGACGTCTTGCAGTGGCAGCTCGGCGCCGATCTGGATCGATGTCCCCGAGGCCACCGCGAGGATCTTCATGACCTCGGCCTCACGGGCCAGGACCTCGAGGATTCGCTGGACTGCGCTCAGGTCCTCCCACACCGACGTGAGCCGTTGCGTCCCTCCGATGAAGATCTCGGTGCCGGCGGCCGCGGCCAGATGCAGACCGTCGTTCATGGTCAGGACCGCCTCACGGGTTCGCTCGTCGAGTCCTCCGAGCACCTCTTCGCTGATCAGCGGGGTTGCCGCCAGTTCGGACCCGACCACTGCGGCACTGACCACCCGGTGGGCCTCTTCCAACTCACTCGCGGTGATCGGGACCCGGACCCTTGCCCTCTGCTGGAGCACACGACCTCCGTCGGTGACCACGATCAGGAGCATCTGATCGGCCGTGACTTGAACGCTGTGCAGGTCGCGCACCCGATCCCCACGGAGAGCCGGGGCCACGACGACTGAGGGCAGGTCGGTCACCTCGGCGAGGAGGTCGGACGTCTCTTTGAGCAGCTTGGAGAGCTCGAGATGGACCTCGCCGAAGAAGGAGTTGATCTTGGCCTGCGCCGTCGAACGAAGCCGCCCGGGACCGAGATGGTCGACGTAATACCGGTATGCGGCGGCGGTCGGGATCCTGCCGGCTGAGGTGTGGGGCTGGATGACGTAACCCTCCGCCTCGAGAGCGGCCAGGTCGTTCCTCACGGTCGCACTCGACACCGGGAGATGCGCCCGATCGACGATGGCACGGGAACTCACCGGCTCTCCGGTGCGAATGTGCTCCTCTACCAGGGCACGAAGGATCTCTGAGCGGCGATCTTCAAGCATCTCGCCTCAGAGGTTATCCGTGTTGATCGACTCCACCCACCCTTGCGGCGGTTGCAGATCGAGCACCTGGCGGTGCACCTCGTCGGTGAGCAACGGTCGTCGGACCATGAGTCGCCCCTCGGCGACCTCGATGATCCCTTCTCTGAGCAGCATCTGCCCACCGCTGGTCCGGAGAAGCGAATCGACCCCGGGGCCGGGACCCACACCTGCCGATCGGCGGAGACCGACGAAGAGGCGGTCGATCTCTACTTCCCAACCCTCTATAGGGTCGGCGCCGGCTATCGGTCTGATCCCTCTCTCGACACGATCCAGGTAGGCGTCGAGCCGGCGGACATTGTGACTTCGCACGCCGTTCAGGAAGCGATGGGCGCCGTTGCCGTAGGCCTCATACTCCCCCTGGGCCCAAACAACGAGGTTGTACCTGCACTCCTGGCCCGGTCGGGACCAATTGGACACCTCGTATCTCTCTAGCCCCGCCGCAGGAAGGAGTCGCTCGGCAAACTCGTAGCGGTCGGCCTGGATGTCTGGATCCGGGGCTTCGGCCCCCGCCTTCACGTCGCGATGGAGCGGCGTGCCCGGCTCGACAGTCAGGGCATAACAGGAGACATGTTCGGGTCGGAGATCGACCGCACCGTGCAGCGACGCCTCCCACGACGCCGTGGTTTCCTCCGGAGTGCCGAAGATCAGATCGAGCGAGACATTGCCGAAGCCAGCCCGGCGCGCGTGCTCGACCGAACGCTCTATGTCCATCGCGCAGTGACGGCGGCCCAACCTGGCCAGCACCACGTCGTCGAAGCTCTGAGCCCCGAACGACACCCGGTTGAATCGGGCTGCCAGCAACTCGTCGGCCCGCTGCTCGCTGAAATCCTCCGGGTTGGCTTCCAGGGAGATCTCGGCGTCAATAGCGACGCCGTGACGGGCCTGCAGCGCCTCAACGATTCTTCCCAAGAGGGCCGGGCGCACGTGGCTCGGCGTGCCCCCACCGAAGTACACCGCGTCGAGCAGGCGCCAGGAGTCCGACAATTCGATCTCGGCGACAACGGCATCGATGTACCGGTCGATGCGGTCGTCCGCCCCAGCCACCACTGCGAAATCGCAGTAAGGGCACACGGCGGAACAGAAGGGGATGTGCACGTACGCCGCTGCCCTCGATGCGTGGACGTCGGCGTCTGTGCTGTTCATGTGTCGTCGTCGACGCGGAGAGCAGCCACGAACGCCTCCTGTGGCACCTCGACCGAGCCCACCATCTTCATCCGCTTCTTGCCTTCTTTCTGCTTGGTGAGGAGCTTCTTCTTGCGGGTGACGTCACCGCCGTAGCACTTGGCGATCACGTCTTTCCGCTTCGCCTTCACCGTCTCCCGGCTGATGATCTTCCCCCCGATCGCCGCCTGTATCGGCACGTCGAACATCTGTCGGGGGATGAGGCCGCGGAGACGTCCGGTCATCGTCTTGCCGTAATCGGCGGCCTTGTCACGATGGAGGACGGCGGAGAACGCATCCACCGGCTGGCCATTGAGCAAGATGTCGACCTTGACCAGGTCGGCCGTCCGGTAGTCGGCCGGCTCGTAATCGAGCGAGGCGTAGCCCTTTGTCCTCGACTTGAGGAGGTCGAAGAAGTCGAAGACGATCTCGGCCAGGGGTATCTGGTAGTCGAGCTCGACGCGCTCCGGGCTCAGATAGCTCATGTTGCCCATCTCGCCCCGCTTCGTCGTGACCAGCTCCATGATCGGGCCGACGTACTCGGTCGGCGTCAGAATCATCGCCCGGACATACGGCTCGGACACGCCTAACCGGCTCCCGGAGTCAGGCAGGTCTTGGGGCGACTTGATCTCTCGAATGCTTCCGTCAGGAAGTGTCACCCTGTATGCGACCGAAGGCGCGGTGGCGACCAGGTCCAGGTCGTACTCCCGCTCCAGTCGCTCACGCACGATCTCCATGTGGAGCAGGCCGAGGAAGCCGACCCGGAACCCGAACCCCAGGGCACGACTCGTTTCCGCCTCCCACATCAATGAACCGTCGTTGAGCCGCAGCTTCTCCAGCGCCTCCCGCAACCGTTCGAAGTCGTCGCCATCCGTGGGAAAGAGACCCGAGAAAACCATCGGCTTGGGCTCGGCGTACCCCGGCAACGCGTCACGGGCCGGGCTCGAGGCGTCGGTGAGGGTGTCTCCTACCTTGATCCGGTCGATCTCCTTGACCCCGGTTATCAGATAACCCACCTCCCCCGCTTCGAGGGCACCGACGGGTTTGGCCGTGGGGGTGAGGATCCCTACCTCAGCTGCATCGTGGGTCTCCCCGGTAGCAATGAACTTGAGTCGGAATCCGGAGCGAAGCCGGCCGTCGACGACTCGGACGTAACAGACCACCCCTCTGTACGCGTCGTAGTAGGAATCGAAGACGAGGGCGCGCAGCGGGGCATCGGGATCACCTCTCGGTGGCGGCACCTGCTCGACGAGACGATCCAACAAGTCGATCACACCTTCTCCGGTCTTGGCCGAGATCCTGGCGATGTCATCGGAGGACCCGCCGATGACGTTGGTGATCTCGCCGGCGACCCGGTCGGGATCCGCGGCGATCAGATCGATCTTGTTGATCGCCGGTATCACCTCGAGGCCGGCATCGACCGCCAGGTAGGCGTTTGCCAGGGTCTGGGCCTGCACCCCCTGGGCGGCGTCCACCAACAGCAGCGCGCCCTCACATGCCGCGAGCGATCGGGAGACCTCGTAGGAGAAGTCGACATGCCCCGGTGTGTCGATCAAATTGAGCTCGTACTCAACGCCGTCACCTGCGCGATAGGCGAGGCGGACGGTCTGCGCCTTGATCGTGATCCCTCGCTCCCGCTCCAGGTCCATCGTGTCGAGGATCTGCTCGCGCATGTCACGCTCGCTCACGGCACCGGTCAGCTCGAGGAGACGATCGGCCAGGGTCGACTTGCCGTGGTCGATGTGGGCGATGATCGAGAAGTTGCGTATGCGCGATTGATTGGTCACGGATAACCGGGAGAAGGCGGCATTGTACCTACCGAAATTCGCCTGGTAATCTGTCGTTTCGGTCTTTCGGCCGAGGTCCATCCGACCAATGGGGTGGCCGACTCGCGCACCCATAACTCAGGACTCAAAACCCAAATGGCCAACATCAAGTCACAGATCAAGCGGAACCGCCAGAACGAGAAGCGGCGGATGCGCAACAAGTCGGTCAATTCCAACCTGAAGACGAGTGTCAAGAAGGTGGAGACGGCTGCCGCCGCAGGCGAGCCGACCGACGAGTTGCTCCGTGAGGCGCAGGCGAAGATCGACACCGCGGTTTCGAAGGGGGTCCTTCACAAGAAGGCCGCTGCCCGCAAGAAGTCGCGACTCGCCAAGCGAGTCACCACCAGCTCGTAGAACGTAAAACGTAGGACGTAGAACGGGGCGGCCCTCCGGCCGCCCTATCCATACCAGCGGCAGAAGGCAACAGTCAGCCGCTCCAAAGTCACCCGATGCACCTCTTCCGGCTGTGACTTGACCACCCGATCTGCCCGCACCAGAGCCTCCTGACCCCGTCGCAGCGAAGACTCCCTGACCCGTCCCCGCTGTGACCAGAACCGTGAGGGCCCCCGGTCGCCGGCCGTGGCGCCCAGCCACTGGCGAAACGTCGACTCATCAGGCGCTGCCGCGGCGAGGGCGCGCTTCTTCAGGTCCGACTCGACCGCCGCCAGGAACACCAGCGGGTGCCCGTGGACGAGGAAATCCGAGAGACGTCGCAGCGCCTCCCCCACATCTCCCTTCGACATCGCATCGGTGATCAGGAAGGTCGGCTCGTCGGGACGGTTCTTGAACCGGTCGAGGATGACGTCCTTGGTGATCTTCCCGCTCGTCTGCTCGAGCTGATCCAGCGCCTGCCCCATAGCTGCGGTGTCGGAGCCGAATTTCTGCACAAGTGCCTTGTCAGCGCCCTTCTCGAGGGTGAGGCCACGATCCCGGACTTCGGCGTCGAGCCATTGCATGGCCTGACGCTCCCACATCTTCCGCACCGTCTGAGAGCTGCCCAGTCTCTTGACGAGCGCGGACAGTCCCCTGGGCAAGGCACCGGTGGCCAGGATCACGACTTCGATCGTGGCGAGGTCGGCCGTCTCGATCAACTCCTCGAGCACAGCGCCCTCAGCCGCCTGGAGATTCTGGGCATCTACGAGCTGCAGGCCCTGCGCCTCTCCGAATAGCGAGCCGGATTGCAACAACGGGATGACGGGTTCCAATTCTGTGCGCAGAGCACCGTCACCCTCCTCTCCCGCCCCGCGGCCCGGGACGTCGACCCTGAGCACCTGGCCACGCTCCAGCCCGGCCCGGGCGAAGTGCTGCGCCGCCCCATCCAGCAATTGCTCACGCTCGCCAGGCCCCGCATTCGACTGAGCTGAGATCAGCAGCAACGCCATGTCCTGACGGTAACCAGAACAGCCGACACATTTCGTCTTGGGTCATGCACGCCCGAAGAGACGGGCAAGGTCGCAGGCGACGGCCACATCGTGGACTCGAATGATGTCGGCTTTGTGTTCCAAAGCGAGAGTGATGTACGCCACCACACGATGGAAGTCACGTTTCCGCGGGATCGGGATCAGGACCGGCTTGCCCAAGGCCAGCAGCTGCTCGGAACCGGCGATGACCTGGAGCTGCATCCGGGTGTATGCCTCATAGTCGCCGCGATAGTTGAGAGCGATACCCGGGTCGAGGATCACGTTGTCGATCCCGATCCCGGCCAGCTCCGATAGAAGGCCGCGAAAGGCATCCGCGGTCCGATCTGCCTTGTCCTCCCTGATCTCGATCTCACCGACATCGTGGGGGTTGTCGCCCTCCACGTAAACGGCCACGGCCGCCACCCCGGCCTCGGCCACCGTCTGGCGCATCTGAGGGTCAGTCAGACCACCGGTGTCGTTGATGATGACCGCCCCGGCGGCAACTGATGCGCTGGCCACATCCGGCTTCCACGTATCGATGGCGACGAGGTGTCCCTCCGCGACCAGCGCCTCGATCACCGGGACGACTCTGGCGATCTCGTCGGTCGCATCGATCGTGGGGTTGTCGAAATGCGACGACTGCCCGCCGATGTCGATCAGCGTGGCTCCCCACGACCGATAGCGATCGGCCATCAGCAGCGCCTCGTCGACGGAGCCGGCCACCGTATGGACATTCTTGGAATCCGGAGAGAGGTTGATCACCCCCATCACGTAAGTGATCTCTCCCAGCGGGAGCCGCGTCACGCCCAGATCCAGCACAGGCCCAGTCTCCCAGCTTCAGCCGAGGGGAACGACGACGTCTCCCGCTAAATCCGTCCGCACGACCTTGGCACCGCTCTCCTCGAGAGTGGAGACCACCCAATCGACAGGATGGCCGAAATCGTTCGGGCCTACCGAAATCACAGCCAGGTCGGCGCCGACCCGGCCCAGCCAATCCGGGTCCGATGTGCCGGCGCCGTGATGCGGCACCTTGAGCACATCCGCCCTCAGGTGCCCCAACTCGGCCTGGGCAAAGGTCTCGATGTCGCCGGCCAGCAGCATCGTCCTCGCCGGACCGTTCACCGTGATCACGATTGACTGATCGTTGGATGACGCGTATCGGCGGGAGGGGCTGTCCACCGTGAGAGTCAGCGCCCCGAGGCGGTACTTCTCGCCCACCAACGGCGTCTCGACCGGGGTACCGGCCTCGGAGAACAGGGCGAAGAGCTCCGTCGTGGATGGCGTCTCATGTGGGGAGGGAGTTGCCCACACCTCCCCTACGGGGATCCTCCCCGCCAGGGCGGTGAGCCCGAAGGCGTGGTCGGCATGGAGATGTGTCAGCACCACCAAGTCCAGCGCATTCACCCGGTATTGATCGAGATTCTCGATCAAGGTGACGGGATCGGGACCGCCATCGACGAGAGCGAGATCACCGGGACCACCCGAGATCAGAATGGCATCGCCCTGTCCCACATCGAGCACCACCACCCCGTGCTCGGGCAATGGCCGTGCGGGAGCCAGCACCAAGCCTGCGGCGATGACTGCTCCGAGGATGGCGAGAACGCCCCTGAGTCTGGGCTGAAGAAGGTGGACAAGCCCGACCGCGAGCATGATCGCCAACCCCAACCACCCGATCTGCGGCCATGCCGCGGCCGTTCGGGCCAGCCCGAGGACAACCGCTGCCAAAGCCGCCCCCAGATCGCTTAGAAACGCCGGCCCAACGACACCGAGCACACCGAGAACCGTCGAGACAGTGACAAGGGGCGCGGCCAGGAGGTTGGCCAGCGGGGATAGGAGCGGGACCAGTCCGAAATGAATGATGAGCAGCGGTGCCACGGCCACCTGCGCGCCGATGCTCACTGCCAGAGCTCGTGCCACCCTCCCGCCGGAAGAGGGCCACCTGGCGCCCATGATGACTCCGACGGTGGCGGCAACCGAGAGCTGGAAGCCTGCGCTGAAGACGAGGCCCGGGTCGACGAGGAGGAGTGCAATCACGGCAGCCGACACGACCTGCCAGGTCTCCATCGCCACGCCGACGAGACGCCCACAGAGAACGAGGCAGGCCATGACGCAAGCACGGAGGACGGAAGGCTCGAATCGGGTGGCAGCGCCGAACACCGGCAAACCGAGAAGGCCCAGGACCGCCCTCCGCTTCGGCCCGATGCCGATCGGGCCGGCCGCGAGGTAGAGCAGCCCCAAGAAAACAGCCACGTTCGACCCGCTCACGGCGGTGAAATGCGAGAGACCCGCCCGTCTCATCGCCGACTGGTCGATCTCGTCGATCCCGCTGGTGTCGCCCACCATGAACCCGGCGAGGAGCCCACGCCCACCCTCGAGGGGGTTGAGGTGGTTGATCACTCGATCACGCATAGCGTTCCCCAAAGCAAGGATCGGCGAGCCCGGTCCCGAGACGACCTGGAACTCGTCGACATCGACAGCGCCTCGATGCCGGCGGCCCCCGATCTCACCTTCACCGCCGACCACGCTTCCCTCGATCCGGACGACGTCGCCACGTGACGCCTCCGCGCTCGGCGGAAGGTTGGCCACGATCCGCCCGGAGGCCAGGTCGATCAAGGCGAACGGGCCGTACCTGCCTTCGACGACGTCGCCTGCCATTACCCCCTCGGTCTCGATGTGACCCCGGGGCAAGGGATCGAGGGGCGCAGCTGCGATCGAAGAGTGGATCGCGGTGACCGCGACGATCAAGGCGGCCACGGTCCGGCCTCTCGCCGACATCCAGAGGACCGGGATCGAGGCCAAGATGAGACCCCAGCCGGGCGAGTGTCCGAACCACGCTGCGAGGCTCACCGCGGCGGCACAACCGGTCCAGGGTCGGGAGACAGCCGGTGGAAGGGCGGGGTGGTCGAAGGTCAAGGCACGGCTATCGAGTCCCTCATCGCCGCCAACTTGGCTTCTCCGATACCCGGCACTTCCAGGAGGTCCTCCACCGTCTCGAACGGCCCGTTGGCTTCGCGATGCGCCACGATTCGCTCGGCCAGGACGGGGCCGACCCCAGGGAGGTCTTCCAATGCCGTCGCATCCGCCTGATTGAGGGAGATCAGGCCGTCGACTCTTTCGCCACCACCGGTAGACGCGGCGATCGAGTCGCCAGGTCCGGGAATCTGAACATGGTCTCCCTCGACCAGAGGCCGGGCCAGGTTGATCTCATCGAGCAGCGCCGCCTCCAGCGCGCCGCCGGCCGCCGCAACTGCGTCGGCGACGATTGATCCTTCGGTCATCTGGACGACTCCTGGAGTCGTGACCCAACCGGAGACATACACCGGGAAGGTCTCCGCGTCCGACGATCCCGTTGCCATCGTCGAGGGGGTCGATTCGACCGGTACCGGGTCTCCCATGGCCCCGAGGCCCGCTCCGACGAGCACCGCGGCGATGGTCATGCCCAGCGCCATCGCCTGTGTCCGACCCATTGCGATCCCTCACCACCGAGCCCTACTCCCGTCGTACTTACCAAACCAGGCTCGATGGGGGAAGAAGGTCGTTCGGTAGTGTCGGCCGCGTGCTCGACATCAGCCCGTATCTGGTTGAACCCGGGACCGAGGCGAACCTCACCGCTCGTGACCCTCATTCCAGGCAAGGGTTCGACGGCGGGAAGATCGAGGGCAAGGAGGCTCTGAAACCGTTGAACGCAGCGCTCGCCGAGCTACAGACACGACTCTGGGCCGAGTCGAAACAGAAACTGCTGATCGTGCTTCAAGCGATGGACACCGGAGGCAAAGACGGGACCATCCGCAGCGTGTTCAAAGGAGTCAACCCCCAGGGAGTGAGGGTCTGGGGATTCGGCATCCCCTCCGAATTCGAGCTGGCCCACGACTATCTCTGGCGCATCCACCAGCGAACGCCGGAGAGCGGCGGCATAACCATCTTCAACCGCTCTCACTACGAAGATGTCCTCGTGGTGCGGGTGAAAGGTCTCGCTCCCCGAGGAACGCTGGCGGAACCGATATGACCACATCGTCGAGTTCGAACGGCTGCTGGCCGACGAGGGGACAACCGTGGTCAAGCTTTTCCTTCACATCTCCAACGAAGAACAGAAGGAGCGTCTCGAGGCCCGTCTGCAGGAACCGGACAAGCGGTGGAAGTTCAACGTCGGTGATCTGGAAGATCGCAAACTCTGGGACGACTTCGCACGGGCCTATGACGAGGCTCTCAACCGCACCTCGACTGCGCATGCGCCGTGGTACGTGGTGCCGGCCGACCGGAAATGGTACCGCGACCTGGTGGTGGCCAGCATCTTGATCAAGACCCTTGAGCAGATGAATCCGCAGTATCCGCCCGAGCCAGATCTGGAGGGAGTTGTGGTCGAATAGGCCGTGTCGTCACTCGAGGAGTCGGGCCGCCACCCGCGCCTCCACCTCGAGGGGTATGGCCAGATAGGCAGCACGGTGGCCAAGGCCCTTCCAGCGCCCGCCGAGGTACCCGGTCAAGTACCGCCAGAGAAACCGGATCACGCCGAGCTCACCCCATTGACGCACATGAACCAGCTCGTGGACCAGGAGCAAGCCTGGCCGACGCTGGGCGGACGTCATCAGGGCCGGGTCGAGGAAGATGGTCTTGCCCAAAGTCATGGCACTTATGTCCCGTCCCCAGAGTCGGTGCATCACGACCGGGGCGGATCGGACCCGGACCGATTCGGGGTCGATGGGATGGATGAGCAAACGCACCCGGAGAGAGTCGACCCCGCCGGCACGCAGCATCTGGCCGGCGTTCACCCCACCACGAAGTTGATGACGCTGGGAGGACGGGCGATGACCTTGTGCACCACGGCGCCGTCGATCCAACCCTTGACCTTGTCCAGACCCAAGGCCACCCGTTCCGCCTCATCCGCGCTGATGTCCGCCGGCACGTCGACCCTGTCGCGCACCTTCCCGTTGACCTGGACCACCATGGTCACGGTGGATTCCGCTACCAGGGACTCGTCCCATTCGGGCCATCGTTCTTCGGCCAGCATCGATCCCATCCCCCGCATCTCCCACAGCTCGTGGGCCACGTGAGGCGCCGCCGGCGCCAGCATCAGGATCATGATCCGGTAGGCCTCGTCGAAACTCTTCCTCGCCGGTGAGCGGCCCAGGTACTCCTGGAACACGTTGGCCAGCGACATCAGTGAGGAGACCGTGGTGTTGAAGTGGAAGCGGTTGATGTCCTCGGTGACGCGCTTCAGGGCGCGGTGGGTCTCCGCAAGCAACACCGCATCGTCTTCGTTCGGCCCCCGGTCCACGAAGGGGTGGTCAGCGGTGCCCATCTTCCAGATGCGGTCGAGGAAACGCTTCGTTCCGGGAACCCCGGAGTCGTTCCACACGGCGTCGTCGGTCGGTGGCCCCACGAACAACTCGAACAGACGCAGGGCATCGGCGCCGTACTCCTGGTAGTACCGATCGGGGGGCACGACGTTTCCCTTGGATTTCGACATCTTGGCCCCGTCCTTCACCAGCATCCCCTGGGTGAACATCCTCATGAAGGGCTCGGTGACCGGGCTCAGCCCGATGTCGTAGAGGAATTTGGTGACGAACCGGGCGTAGAGGAGGTGAAGGATCGCATGCTCGACCCCACCTATGTATTGATCGAGCGGCATCCAGTAGTCGGCCTTGGCCCGATCGAAAATGGCCTCCACGTTGCGGGGGTCGGTGTACCTGAAGTAGTACCAGGAGGAGTCGACGAAGGTGTCCATGGTGTCGGTCTCGCGGCTCGCCTCACCGCCGCACCTGGGACACGTCGTGGCGACCCAGTCCTCGACGGCCGCCAGAGGTGAGCGCCCCTTGGGCGCGTAGTCCTCCACCTCGGGCAAGGTCACCGGGAGCTGATCGCGGGGCACTGCGACCAAACCACACTCGGGGCACTCGACCATCGGGATCGGACACCCCCAATACCGCTGCCTCGAGATCAGCCAGTCACGGAGCCGGTACTGAATGGTCCCCTCGCCGATCCCCTGCTCTTCCAGCCAGGCGATGATTCGCGCCTTGGCCAGGGCCCTATCGAGACCGTCGAGGAAGTCCGAATTGATCGTCGGCCCATCCCCGAGAAAGGCCTCGCCCTCCCAATCGGAACCGGGATCGACCGTGCGAACGATATCGAGCCCGTATTTGACGGCGAACTCCCAGTCCCGCTGGTCCTGACCGGGCACGGCCATGATCGCCCCGGTGCCATAACCCATTAGCACATAGTCGGCGATGTAGATCGGGACGGGATTCCCATTGACCGGGTTGATGGCGGACCTGCCCGTGAAAACCCCGGTTTTCTCACCCTCGGCGAGACGTTCGATCTCCGACTCCCGGGCCGCTCGGGCTATGTACTCCCGGGCCTCCGCCTCGTTCTCAGTACCCAAAATCAGCTCCTCGACAAGCGGATGCTCGGGAGCGAGCACGCAAAATGTCATGCCGAAGATGGTGTCCGGCCGGGTCGTGAACACGTCGAATGAGGCATCGGAGCCTTGAACGGGAATCTCGAACCGGGCGCCTTCGGACCGGCCGATCCAGTTCCTCTGCATGGTTCGAACGCGATCCGGCCAGTCATCCAGATGATCGAGATCGTCGAGCAGCCGGTCGGCATAGTCGGTGATCCTGAAGAACCATTGGGCCAGGTTCCGCTTCTCGACCAGCGTCCCGCACCTCTCACATGCGCCATCCACTACCTGCTCGTTGGCGAGCACGGTCTGATCCTTCGGGCACCAGTTGACCGGCGCGGTCGCCTTGTAGGCGAGACCCCTGTCGTAGAGCTCGAGGAACAGCCACTGGTCCCATCGGTAGTAGGCAGGGTCGTGGCTAGCCACTTCCCGACTCCAGTCGAAGGCGGCGCCCAGCTTCCTGAAGTGCTCTTTCATCCTGGTGATCTGGGCCTCGACACTGACCCTCGGATGGATGCCGGTCTCGATTGCCAGGTTCTCTGCAGGGAGCCCGAAGCTGTCCCAGCCCATCGGGCTCAAGACGTTGAAGCCCTGCATCATCTTGTAACGGGTAATCAGGTCGATGTAGGTGTAGTTGCGGACATGGCCGATGTGCAGCTCCCCCGATGGATAGGGGTACATGGCCACGTTGTAGAACTTGGGCCTGGTCGAGTCCTCGGTGGTGTGGAACACGCCCTCTGACTCCCAACGGTCCTGCCATTTTGCTTCGATCGCCCGGTGGTCATACGACATCACGGTCAAGGGTAAATGGGTTCTGGGTGGTGGGTGGTGAGTAGTGAGTTGGATTGAGGCTCTTCGTGCGCGCGTCAGCTTCGAAACCGGTAGCGTGGTCGTCGTCGCGGGGTTGGTCTGCCTTCGCCGCGACCTGAACCCAACAAGGGAGGAAGAAAGTATGAAACGAATGCGCTGGTTGGCGCTCGTTGCGGTACTCGCCCTCATCGCCGGCGCCTGCGCCAGCGAGGGTGGTGACGAGACGACGACCACCGCGGGTGGCGAGACGACGACGGCTGCCGAGAGTGCGACCACATCGGTCGCGACCACGGAGGCGCCATCGGAATTGCTCGCACTCGACTCGGGAGGTTGTGATTACGGGGGCAAGATCAACAAGATCGAAGCCACCTCGCCGAGCGAGGTCGTCTTCACCCTGTGCGCGGCCGATCCGGCATTCCTGGTGAAGATTGCGTTCGTCCCCTTCTCCATCCAGCCATCCGAGCATCTCGAGGCCACCGCCGGCTCCCCATTGGAGAACCCGGTGGGCACGGGTCCGTTCATGCTCCCTGAAGGGGGCTGGGCACGTGGTTCCGAGATCGTCTTCGAGGCCAACCCCGACTATTGGGGCGAGGCTCCGGCGTTCGACACCCTGGTCTTCCGCTGGCGTGAGGACAGCACCGGGCGGATCACCGAGTTGACGTCGGGCAATGCCGACTTCATCACCAGCCTGGCGGCGAGCGACTACGCCGGCATCGAGGGTGACGCCAATCTGCAGTTGCTCGTCGACAACAATCCGAACGTGTTCTACGTGGGATTCAACAACCAGTTCCCGCCGTTCGACAACCCGCAGGTGCGGCAGGCGATCGCCCTGGGCATCGACCGGCAGAGGATCATCGACACCTTCTACCCGGAGGGGTCGGAAGTGGCGACCCACTTCGCGCCTTGCATCCTGGAGAACGCCTGTGAAGGCGCAGCGTTCCCCGAGTTCGACCCCGAAGCAGCACGGGCGCTGCTCGCTGAGGCCGGCTTCCCCGATGGGTTCGAGACCACCATCTCGCTCCGCGACGTGTTCCGGGTCTATCTCCCGGAGCCGACGGCAGTGGCCGAGGACATCCGCGCCCAGTTGGCGGAGAATCTGGGGATCGATGCGACGATCGAGGTAATGGAATCTGGCGCGTACATCGAGGCGACTGCCGCCGGTCAGGTGGAGGGCATCCACCTGCTGGGCTGGGGCGCCGACTATCCGCACGTGACCAACTTCCTCGACTATCACTTCAATGGCATCAATGTCCAGTTCGGAGTCATGAACCAGGAAATCGCTGATGCGGTGATCGAGGGATCGGGAATGGTCGACCCGGCTGCGGCGCAGCCCGTCTACGAGCAGGTGAACACTCTGCTGGCCGAGGATGTGCCGATGGTCCCGATCGCCTGGGGAGCGGCAGCAAATGCCGGGCTCGCCAGTCTGGAGGGAGCGGTGACTCCACCGTTCGGTGCGCCACAGTTTGCACTGATGAACCCTGGCGATGGCGACCTCGTGTTCGTTCAGGCCGCCGAGCCGATCTCGCTCTACTGCCCCGACGAGACCGACGGTGAGACCCTGTCCGCCTGTCAGCAGACGCAAGAAGGGCTATACGGATACGATCTCGAGGGTCAAGCAGTGCCCAGGCTGGCCACCGAGTGTGTGCCAGACGAAGCGGGCGTGGTGTGGACCTGTGCATTGCGCGAAGGTGTCACCTTCCACGATGGCTCTGCCTTCGATGCCAACGATGTAGTGGCCTCTTGGTCGGCCATGCTCGATGGAGCAAATCCGCTACACACCGGGAACACCGGTGTGTTCGAGTACCCAGCCACCCTCTGGGGTGGTCTGATGAACCCGCCGGCTACGACAACAGCGGCGGGATGACCCTCTGATCGTTCAGAGAGGTGACGGGGGGAGGCGCATCAGCGCCTCCCCCCGTTCTACGCTCCGGACGAGAAAATGATTGGATACATCCTCCGTCGCATCCTGGTCGCGATACCCGTCCTGATCGGGGTCCTGCTCCTCGTGTTCCTCCTGGTCCGGCTGCTCCCTGGGGAGCCGTGCACCGCCATCCTCGGCGAGAGGGCGACGGCGGAGGCATGCGAACGATTCAACGAGGCAAACGGTCTCGATGAGCCGATCATCGTCCAACTCGGCATCTACTTCGGAAACGTGATCAGTGGTGATCTCGGAGAGTCGATCCGTTTCTCCCGGCCGGTCACCCAGGTGATCATCGAGCGTCTCCCGGTGACTTTGGAGCTGACGATGGCCGCCCTCAGTGTCGCCATCATCGTTGGCATCCCGCTGGGGATCGCGGCGGCGAGGCGACACAACTCGGGTGTCGACGTGGCGGCGATGGCCTTCGCCAATGTCGGCGTCTCGATGCCCATCTTCTGGCTCGGTTTGTTGCTGGCCTATCTGTTCGCCGTCATCCTGTCGGACACCATCTTTGCCTTACCGCCCAGCGGGTCGCTCAGTCCGGGGAACCGCGGTCTCCCGTTCTACGAGGTGTGGGGATGGGAGATCTCCGAGGAGGGATTCGTCTCGACCGCCGCCGAGTTCGTGTCCTACATGACCGTGACCAACGCTCTGATCAGCGCCCAATGGGCGGTGTTCTGGGACGGAGTCAAGCATCTCATCCTCCCCGCCATCACCCTGGCAACGATTCCCATGGCCATCATCGCCCGGATGACCCGGTCATCGCTCCTCGACGTACTTGGCCGCGATTACATCCGCACCGCCCGGGCCAAGGGCGCCATGGAGCGCAAAGTTGTGCGGCAACACGCCCTGCGCAATGCGATGCTGCCGGTAGTGACCATCATTGGCCTCCAGTTGGGGCTACTGCTCGGTGGCGCCGTGCTCACCGAGACCGTTTTCGGCCTGGCCGGAGTGGGCACTGCGTTGTTCGACGCGATCACCGCCAGGGACTTCCCCATCATCCAGGGATTCACCCTGATCATCGCCACGACCTATGTGGTCGTGAACTTGTTGGTTGACGTCTCCTATGGCTATCTGGACCCGAGAGTGAGGCTGGAATGACACTTGGTGAGGCTGAGATGAACCTGCGGCCGGACGTGGCCCTCCCCGACCCTGAGTCGCTACTCGAGCAACCAGGCTCCGTCTGGCGCATCGCCGGTCGCCGCTTCTTCCAGCGCAAGGTCGGCATCGTGGGTCTGATCCTGGTCAGCTTCATGGTGCTGGTGGCCATATTCGCCCCGCTCATCGCCCCTTACGACCCCTACCAAAACTTCATCGGTCAGCCCGGGGCGGAGCGATGGTTGCCGCCCTGCGTGAATGCCTTCGGATGTGAAGGGACCCAACACATATTCGGGTTGGACGGCAATGTCAGGGACTTCTTCAGCCGTGTCGTCTACGCGGCTCGCGTCAGCCTTCCCCTCGGCTTCACCACGGTGCTGATCACGATCGTCGTCGGGACCGTGATCGGAGCGATCGCCGGATATGCCGGAGGCTGGGGCGACAACGTCCTCATGCGAATCATGGACGTGGTGCTCGGCTTCCCGTCCCTGATCCTGGCCATAGCGATCGTCTTCGTCCTCGGCCCCGGTCTGCGCAACACCCTTCTCGCCATCGCCATCGTCACGATCCCGCAATACGCCCGGGTGATGCGGGCGTCGGTGCTCTCGATCAAGGAGGTCGACTACGTGTCGGCGTCCCGCGCTCTGGGCGCATCTCCCTGGAAGGTACTGGTCACGAGGGTCGTTCCGAATGCCCTCACCCCTCTGGTCGTCCTGGGGACGTTGGGCATAGCCACTGTGATCCTGGAAGCTGCTGCTCTCGGGTTTCTCGGTCTCGGCGCCCAGCCGCCCACCCCGGAATGGGGCTCGATGCTCGCCGAAGAGAGAGACCGGATCTTCACTGCGCCCCACCTGATGATCTTCCCCGGCCTCGCCATCATGATCACAGTGCTTGGTTTCAACCTGATGGGTGACGGTCTCCGCGATGCTCTCGACCCCACTTTGAACAAGTGAGCGCCGCCAGACCGCTCCCCGAGAGTGCCATTGATACCGACGCGCCGTTGCCCGTGCCGGCGGGCGAAGTCCTCCTCGAGGTGCGAGGGCTCAAGACCCATTTCGACACGAGGCAGGGGGTCGTCAAAGCCGTGGACGGCGCCGACTTCCACGTCAAGCGCGGGGAGGTTCTCGGCCTGGTTGGGGAGTCGGGATGCGGCAAGTCGGTGACCTCACTCTCGATCATGGGTCTTATCCCACATCCCGGGGAAGTGGTTGCCGGAGAGATCCTCTTCGGCGGCAAAGACATCGCCCGAATGAAGGCGGCCGAGGTCCGAGCCCTGCGCGGTGAGCACATCTCGATGATCTTCCAGCAGCCGACCTCTGCTCTCAATCCGGTATTTCGGGCCGGTGCCCAGATCAAGGAAGTCTTCGAGCTCCACCGTGACTGGAGCGCCGAAGTCGAAGAAGCGAAGGTCATCGAGATGCTGGCCAAGGTCGGGATCCCCGATCCGAAGCGCCGCGCTCAGGCGTATCCACATGAGCTGTCCGGAGGGATGGCGCAGAGGATCATGATCGCCATGGCCCTGGCGTGCGAGCCGGAGCTGCTGATCGCAGATGAGCCGACAACGGCCCTGGACGTCACCATCCAGGCCCAGATCCTCGACCTGATCCGGGATCTCCAGAAAACTTCGAATACTTCAGTCATCCTCATCACCCACGATCTGGGGATCGTGGCCGAGATGGCGGACCGGGTGTCGGTCATGTATGCCGGCGAGATCGTCGAAGAGACAGACGTTCGCACCATTTTCAGGAACCCGCTCCACCCCTATACCAAAGGGTTGATCGGCTCCATCCCCGTGTTGGGATCGCTCAGGGAGCAGCTGGATGTGATCCCGGGAGTCGTGCCCTCGATGATCGACCTCCCGAAGGGCTGCCGCTTCGCCCCGCGGTGCGTACCGAGAGTCGAGAACGCGCTGCAGATCTGCACCGAGACCGAACCCGACCTGCGTGAGGTGGAGGAGCAGCACAAGGTCCGGTGTTGGCTCTACTTTGGGCCGGAGAAGGTCGAGGACCCCGATGGCTGAGACCCTGGTCGAGATTCGCGACCTGGTCAAGGAGTTCCCCGTGCGGGGTGGCATCCTGCAGCGACAGGTGGCCTCGGTCCGAGCGGTCGCCGGGGTATCTCTAGACATCTTCAGGGGGGAGACGTTGGGTCTCGTCGGCGAGTCCGGCTGCGGCAAGACCACGCTCGGCCGGATGCTGACCCGCCTCTTGGAGCCGACCTCCGGGACGATCCAATTCGACGGCGAGGACATCACGCACATCTCGGGCAACGACCTCAAGCCATTTCGACGCCGCGTCCAGATCATCTTCCAGGACCCGTATGGCTCGCTCGATCCCAGGTCGCAGGTGGGGCCGGCCATCGCCGAAGGGCTGCGTCTCCATGGCATTGGCAACAAGGACGAGCAGCAGGAGCAGGTGAAGGAGATGCTGGAACTGGTCGGCCTCCGAGGGTCCCATGCCAGCCGGTACCCCCATGAGTTCTCGGGGGGCCAACGCCAGCGAATCGGCATCGCTCGCGCTCTCATCCTGAAACCAGACCTGGTGGTGGCAGACGAGCCGGTCTCTGCACTGGATGTCTCGGTGCAGGCCCAGGTTCTCAACCTCCTTACGGAGCTCCAGGCAGAGCTCGAACTGACCCTTCTCTTCGTGGCCCACAATCTCGCCGTGGTCGAGCACATCTCGGATCGGGTCGCCGTCATGTACCTGGGCCGGGTGGTGGAGCTGACCGATCGTGACACCTTGTATCGCAACCCGCTTCACCCCTACACCGAAGCTCTGCTCTCGGCGATACCGATAGCCGACCCTGACCGCCCCCGGAACCGGCAGATACTCCAGGGGGAGATCCCATCGCCGCTCAACCCGCCCCGGGGGTGTCATTTCCATCCCCGCTGCCCGATCGCCCGCGAAGGGCTCTGTGATGTCGAAGATCCTCTGCTAATGGACTCACCCCAGGGTCCCCACCATCAGGCAGCCTGCTGGTTGCGGGCAGGGGATCTCGCAGTCGCACCGATCTAGGGATGCCGGCGCCGCTCGAGCTCGCCGACTTCGTCGGCCTCGACACGACGAAACACATCGCCGACGTGCTGTTCGAGGAGTACAAGGATCCGTTCTACGCCTCGCCACCCCTGCTGACGAGGATGGTGGAAGCCGGTCTGCTCGGGAGAAAAGACCGGCCGTGGCTTCTACGAGTACTGACCGGCGCTAGCTGTTGAGGATCACGACCGGGCACGGCGCCAGCCGGGTCAGGTACTCGACCCGGGGGCCGAGATGCAGATGCGTTGTGCCGGCACGAACATTGGTGCCGAGGACCAGTAGGTCGGCGTCGAACTCTTCCAATGCGTCGAGGATCCCCGTCTCGACGTCGTCGGCTTCTCGAACCTCGGTCTCGACATGCTGGCCCATGCGCGTGGCGAGTATCTCGAATTCGGCGGTCACATCGAGAGCGACGTTGGGCCGCATCCCGGAGAGACGGGAGGGCGTGACGACATGCACCCCGGTCACCACCGCATCCGATCCAGCGATAGCGAAGGCCAGGTCCGCTGCATTCCGGGAGCTGGTGCTGGCACTGGCCGGCACCAGTATCCGGCTGGGAGCCCAGTCCTCGGGGACGTTCTCTCCTCGCACCACCAGGGTCGGGGTGCGGGACAGCTTGATCAGATCGTCGATAACAGGCCCGAACACTCCTTGTCCGGAGCCACTCATCGTGGGCGTGCCGATGACCAACAAGTCGTAGTCGGCCTCGGCTTCATGAAGGATCGCCTCCACCGGATCGTGGCTCGAGACGATCCGCGTCGTGGTCCCCCGGTCCCGGAACACGGCGCGCAGCGAGGCGAGATAGGCGCCGGCCAGCACACGGTCCTGATCCCCGGCGACGGCGAGAAGGGTGGTGGAGATGTCACTTGATTCACCCAGCCTGGCTACCAGCACCGCCTGGATCGTCTGAGTGCCCACCTGCCCGATTCGGGGCCTCACCGGCACCAGAACGCGCTTCAAGCCGGCGAGGAAGCTGCCCTTGAGCACGTCCTCCCGAGCCAGTCTCAACTCTTCCTCATCGGCTGGCTCGACCCGGGCCAGGCAGTAGCGAAGAGCGGCGGGCGCCGCGATCGAAGTCACCACCGCCATCAACACGATTATCGAGAACATCTCGGTGGTCAGGATCCCGAGTGAGAGGCCGATGGTGGCGATGATGATCTCGACCGCACCACGGGCATTGAGACCGGCTCCGTAGGCAAGGGCAGACCAGTGATCCTGACCGGATATGTATCTAGCGCCGGCGTAGGCGCCGGCGACTTTGCCGATCGTGGCGACGAGGATCACCAGGACGGCGACAAAGAGGAGTTCAGGCTCGAGGATGGAGCGGATGTCCACCTTGAGGCCGGCGACGGCGAAGAAGATTGGCGCAAACACCGCGAGTGCCATGCTCTCGAGCTTGTGAACCACATCGGTCGGTAGCCGGGGCAGACGACCGAAGAGGATCCCGATGGCGAAGGCGCCGATCACGGGCTCGAGCCTGAGCGCCTGGCTCAAGGCACCCCAAGCGAACGCAAGCACGACCACAAGCGTCAAGATGGCGTCCCGCCCTCGGAAGCGGTCCTGAATCAGGCCCAACCCTCTTTCGACGAGAAATCTCCCGACAGTCACGGTGGCCAGGATGAATGCGGCCACCATGGCGAACGTCACCAGGACCGAGCCGGCGGTGATCGCCTCGGCACTGGCGAGGGCCGTCACCACCCCCAACATCGTCCAGCCTGTGATGTCATCGATCATCCCGGCGGCAAGAACCGTCTGACCGAACTCCCGCCGCATGAGGTCGAGGTCCATCAGAATCTTGGCCAGCACCGGTATCGCCGAGATGGAAAGGGCGGTAGCGACGAAAAGGGCAAAAACCGTTCGATCCGACGGGTCGACGAGAAGACTGTCCGGCAGGGCATATCCCAGTGCCAGCCCGGTGACGAACGGGACCACGAGACCACCAACCGCCACGCCGAGCGCGACACCGATGCGACGCCGGATGAGCGCCAGATCCGTCTCGAAACCGGTGATCACCAGCAGGAGCATGACCCCGATCAAGGCTACGACCTCGAGCATGTAGCCCTGGGCCTGGGTCTGGGGCAGAATCCAATCTCCGATAAAGGGGACGAGTCCCGAGAGCAAAGACGGGCCGAGGATCACCCCGGCCAGGATCTCGCCGACCACGGCGGGTTGACCCATCCTCCGCGCCATACCGCCAAGGAAGCGGGCGGCGGCGAGCAACACCGCGATCTGTATCACGAGTTGCAACACCTCACCGTGGGAGGCGGCGCTGAACGTCTCCAAGTCGGTGCCTCTTCTCTTCCTCTGTCGCCTTGGGAGTTAGCTGACGGGCTCGGGCTGGAAGTTCGCCCTACCCAGCCTTCGGTGCCGGGATTCGCCCCCGATGGGGTTTGGTTCCCCCCACCCGGCACGTGCCGGGTTCGGCGGTAAGCGGGGCAATCTAGCCGGGGGTCCACACAATCCCGGCATGTCTCTGGGTCTAAAGGACTAGTTCAGACGGCTGTGGAAAGAATGGGCCATGCGGCCCATGCCCAAATCGTCGGAAATTGTGGATTATCCACAGGACAAGCAATTGGGTTTCCAGGGAAGGGTTAGGACAAAGGTGATGGTGGCACCAAACCACGTGGATGCGGGCGGGATGATGTCGAGCCGGTATGACGGCCTCGACACGATATCCGCACTCCTCGAGGTCGAGCGCTACCGCCTCGGAGACTGGGACGAACCTTTCGCCCGTCTCTACGCCATCGATTGTGCTTCGATCGTGTTCCGGTATCACCTCCCCGATCTCACCGAGCCGGCCAGGGAACTGATCCAGCGACTCCTCCATCAGGCCCTGACTTTGGTGGCGGCGGGTCGAGAGAACGAGCTGGCCTCGATCGAGCGAGCCCTCATGACGGGTCTCGAAGCCGCATCGAGGATCACGAGGTCTGTTTGGCTTGTCGCCTTGAACGCCGTTCTCCCCGATCCGTTCCGTGCCGCTGTCATGAGCACCGAGGCCGCCCTCCATGCCTTTGGCCGCGGCCCCAACCCGCGTCGGGACGCCGTGGCCGAAGCAGTGCGCCGGCGGGCCTTCTCCCGCACCGAGGAGTCCGCTCTGCTCGGCTCCGTGATCCGGCTCCACACCCCCAGCGCAGTCGCCTGAATTTCTCCCCCTGAAGGGGGGAGTACCGACGAAGCCGGGGAGGGGGGATCTTCTACAGTCGGGTCGTGACCCGTCTCCAGGCGATCCAGGGCGACATCACTACGTTCGAGTCCGACGTCATCGTCAATGCCGCCAACTCCTCGTTGATGGGCGGCGGTGGGGTCGACGGGGCGATCCATCGGGCCGGCGGGCCCGCCATCCTCGCCGAGTGCAAACAGATCGTGGCCCGTCGAGGGCAACTTCCTACCGGACAGGCGGTGATTACCACCGGCGGCGATCTGCCCGCCCGTCGAGTCGTGCACACGGTCGGCCCCATTTGGGGCACCGTCGCCGAGGAGGAGGCGGTCCGACTGTTGGCCTTGTGCTATCGAAACAGCCTCGACCTGGCCAGGGGGGTGGACGCGAAGAGCGTGACCTTCCCCAGCATCTCCACCGGCGTCTATCAGTTTCCCAGGCCCCTGGCGGCCCGAACGGCGGTTAATGCTGTCGCTGATTGGGTGGCACCCCATCCGGGCATGATCGACGTCGTGACATTCGCTTGCTTCGGGTTGGTCGATCTCGAGCTATACCGGGCGCTCCTTGCCGGCTGACCAGGGCGTCGTGTGGCTTAAAACGGAGCCAACCCTATGGTGACGCCGATGTCGGCTGCCATCCGACTTCGTAGGACGGGACTGATCCTCGCCCTGGTCGCCACGACTCTGTTCGTCCCCGGCGAGCGGGCGACGGCACAGGTCCCTGCCTGCCCGAGCTTCCCGACCCAGGCCGTCGAGTCCGCTCCCGAGTTCACCCCGTCCGCGGTGACCAGCACCAGGGCCAAGGACTGGCTCCGTCTGCACCCCATGCCGATCACCTCGTTGGTCGCTTCCGTACCCAACCCGCCGAGGAGCGTGGTCGACCGGTACCTGGGGACCTTCGGGGCAAACGCCGCCCATCTCTGGAAGGACGGGCCGCCTCAGGTCGAGGGTTGGTTGCAGCATCGACGGGGCATGGGTTACGTGACCTGGCTGGAGAACAATGGCAACTCCGCTGTGTGGAACGGCTCCCAGTTCGTCGACAGCGGCAGTCTGGTCGGGGGCCTCCCCCCGAACAACCCGGGGCGCATCGGCTACCAGGTGGGCGATGAGCCGACCTCGGTCGCCATGATGAACGAGATCAACAACGGGATCAGCCGGGTTCGGGCCCATGACCCCGAAGCGCTGGTGTTCACCAACCTCAGCTACTGGGTGCCCGACCCCAGCGGCGGGGACGCGGCGGGCCGCAACGCGATCATCTCGGCCTATGTGGGGGCCGGCGACGGCGACCTGGTCAGCACCGGTGATTACAACCTGGACATCGCCCATTACACGGTTTTGCAGACCTTCCGCAACGCCGGGTTGGCCAAAGGTGTGCCCTACTGGGAGTACCTCAACGCCTACATCGGGCCGGAGACGGATTGCCAGCCGACCCACACCCGCTCCGACCTGCTCTGGCAGGCCATGGCCGGTCTGACTTTCGGCTACAGCGGTCATCACTGGTTCCTCTACCAGGCAGCTTCGGTTGGCCATCCCACCGCGACCCAGTGGGGAGGCTCCATCCTCAACCAGCCGACCGGCACATGGGGCTCGTCGCCGACCGCGCATCATCAGATCGTCTCCGAAGTCAACGAACGTCTCGCCAACCTGGGTAAGGCGGTCACCAGGCTCACCTCGACCGACGTCAGGTTCATCCAGGGCGGCCACCCGATCCAACCCATAGACGTCGCCGCCTGGGCCCCCGGGGCCGGGGGGTTCCCCCACCTTGTCAACGTGGCGCCGGCGCCGGGCCAGCCGCCTCTCGAGATCCTGCTCGGCTTCTTCGTCGACGAATGGGGGACTCGCTACATGCTGGTGCAGAACGCCCGGCACACCCATTCGGTAAGGCGGGGCGAGCCGTCACTGCCCGGCTCGAGCGATATCGGGGTCATCGACCTCACCTTCGACTTCACCGGAATGCCGGCCGAGTTGGCCAACCACCTCCGGGTGTTGCGCTCGTCCGATGGGGTGAGGGGCGATCTGCCCCTGGAGAATCTCGGGGGCACCCTGCGTCGGGCCAACATCATCCTCGAAGCGGGTGACGCGGTGATGGTCAAGTTCGCTATCGGCAAGGATTTTGTGTTCGGACCGGCACGCGAAGACATCGGGCTGGTCGATCCGGACAGTGGGGTCTGGCATCTGCGCCGGGGTGGCGTGATGAGCTCTTTCTTCTACGGCAATCCCGGCGACAGCCCTTTCATGGGTGACTGGGACTGCGACGGGATCGACACACCGGGTCTCTATCGACGGTCGGACGGCTTTGTCTATCTGCGCAACTCGAACACCCAGGGTGTCGCCGACGTGAGCTACTTCTTCGGGAATCCGGGCGACCTGCCCATCGCAGGCGATTTCGACGGCGACGGTTGCGACACGGTCTCCATCTACCGGCCTTCAGAAGGCAGGGTGTACGTCATAAACCGTCTCGGGTCCGGCTCGGCCGGGGCGGGAGCCGCTGAGACCACGTACTTCTTCGGGAACCCGGGGGACAAGCCATTCGCCGGTGACTTCGACGGCAACGGGATCGACACGGTGGGGCTCCATCGTGAGACAACAGGGTTGGTCTACTTCCGGAACACGCACACCCAGGGTGTCGCCCATAATGAGTACTTGTTCGGGGACCCTGGCGATCGCCTTGTGGCGGGCGACTGGACCGGCGTCGGGTTCTCAACCCCCGCACTTTTCCGACCCGACAACGCCACTTTCTACTTCCGCCACACCAACACCCAGGGGATCGCCGACAACTCGTTCCCGCTCGGTGATCCTCCACTACTGCCAGTTGCGGGATCGTTCGGCTGACCGTCGGTCGGAGGCGTCTGACGGCCTCCTAAAGACGCAGGTCAGGCAGGGGCGCCAACTCCCACGTAGTCGGCCAGATGGTCGGAGAGATCACGCGCGTCGTCTTCGGCGCCGTGAATGAAGCTCGATTTGCGTCTTCGCAGCATGTTCAAGCCGATCCGATACAGACCCGGGGCATCCGTGACCACGCCGGCGTCGTGTCTCAGCCGTCCCTTTCGGTCGAGAACGCGGGCGTGGAGCCACGAATAGTCGGGTCGATACCCGGTGGCCCAGATGATCGTCGAGATCCCGCCATCGGCGAGGTCGAGACTCACGGGCGGTATTTCCTCTACCCGGGTCGGTGCGAATCGATGGGGCGCGTCGACCTCGCCCTCCAACCCGTTCTCATGAACCCAATCGTCGATGGTGCCGAGCAGGCGATCCATCTTGAGATCGGCGAGATTGCACAGGTTGCGCAGCGAGCCCGACAACTGGGCCCTTCCATCGACGATCCCGGCGACACGACCAACCAGTCGCACACCCTGGTCGGTCAAGGCGTTGAGGTCGAGGGTCCGATGCTCGGGAGTGCCCACCAGCTGTGGTGATGGGATGTTGCGCGCCCGCACCAGGTCATCGACCTCGTCGTAACGCTCGTCGAGCACCCCGGTTCGATCCAACCACCACATGATGTCCTTGCCCCGATACATCCGGGGCAATCGGACGTGCTCCCCCACCGACAAAGTCACCGGCCGGCCAGAGGCGTGTATCTCCTCAGCGATCTGGATCCCGGTCGCCGAGGCTCCGACCACCAGAACGCCGCCGTCAGGTAGCTGCCCGGGCGCCCGGTATTGAAGTGGCGTGACCGTCTCGAGAGAGCCGGGAACGGTGTCTGCAATGGCCGGGATTTTGGCCAGGTTGAATCCGCCGGTCGCCAGTACCACCGTCGGGCTCGACCACGTCCCGTCATCGGTGACCACTTCGTACCCATCGTGATTGGGTCGCAAAGACCTGACGGTGGTGTGGGTCCGCAATGGGGCATCGACGGTCTTGGCGTAGGTGTCGATGAACCCGATCACCTCGGGCATGGTCATGTAGCCGTCGGGATCCTCGCCGTCGTATTCGAGACCGGGAAGCCGGCTCTGCCAGTTGGGCGTGAGCAGACGCAGCGAATCCCAGCGCTCGGTGCGCCAGGTGTTGGCCACCTCGCCGCGCTCGATGACGACATGGTCGATCGAGCGCTGGCTGAGGAAATGGCTGACGGCAAGGCCGGCGTGACCAGCGCCGATCACGACCGTCGTCGTGCGTGTGGGACTTCTGCTCAGTTGACTTCGACAGTCACATTGGTCGGGTTGGTGATCACGTCGAACACCGCTGACCGCTTCTGCGACTGAGCCACCAGGGCTTCGATGTCCTCCTGCGAGGCATCCGCATCGATGTCGTACTTGACCTTGATCTCGTTGAACCCGTTGCGGACCTCGGGGTCAGCGCCAAGGATGCCGAGGATGTCCATGTCTCCCTCGATCGTCGCCTTGACCGAGTTGAGCTGGATACCGCGGTTTTGTGCCACTGCCGCTACTCCCGCAGTCAGACAGCTGGCCAGGCCCACGAGCACGAATTCCACCGGCGTGGCCCCGTTGTCCTCGGACGCGAACACCTCGGGATGATCGGCATCGAAGCTGAAGGTCGTGCGATGGGTCTGATCACCCCCGAGACCGAAGAATTCAGTCACTTCGGAATGGCTGTGGGTGCCGCCGACCCATTCGGTGGATGCCTTCCAGGTGAACTGGGCGGCCTCCGGAGCGTCGATGAGGGCGGTTCGAGCATCGAGGAGTGCCTGTACGTTCACTCCATTGTTGACCGGTGTGTCGGTCGTCGTCATCTTCTTCCTCCTGATCTGGTCGTTTCTCGAATAGCAGGACGTCTCGAGGATCTTCTCGATGACTCTCGGGAGCCTGACGTCCCTACGAGCGAATGACGTCGCTCGCCGCGGCCACCCGAGAGGGAGGACAGGTGCACAAGAGCCCGGCCGGGCCGTTCTCGATGTTGTGCATTCCTGTCATGGCTCCGCTTTCGACTGCCGACGAGCTCAGTGACAATTTGAGCAGCGAACTCGTGATGCGTCAAAGGATCAGCATGGGGAATCGCCCCCATACGTTGTTCAGAGCCAGCCGCTCTTCTTGAAACGGGTATAGAGAAAGAGACAGACCCCGCCCATTATCAGCAATGCCGCCGGGTAACCCCACACCGCGCTGATCTCGGGCATGTGCTCGAAGTTCATCCCCCATATCCCGGCCAACAACGTGGGTATGGCGGCGATTGCGACGTAGGCGGAGATCTTGCGCATGTCCTCGTTCTGACGAAGGCTGACCTGGGTGAGATTGGCGGCGAGGACCGAGGTGAGGGTGTCCCGGTAGATGTTGATCCGGTCCAACACCCGAAGGAGGTGGTCGAGCACGTCACGGAAGTAGGGCTTCAATGTGGCGTCAATTGCCTTGAAGTCCTCGGTGGCCAGCAGGTCCAACGGCTCCTCGAGGGGCTCCACCGCCTCGTGGAAACTGAGCACCTCCTGCTTGAGCCGGTAGATGCGCTCGGAGTCACCCCCCGAGGAAAAGACGTCGTCCTCGATGCCCCGAATGTCGGCCCCCAGTTCGTCGAGGACCACGGCGTAGTCCCTCACCACCTGGTTGAGGATGGCGTGTAGGACCGAGCCGGAGCCACAGCCGAGCCGCCCTGGATCGGCTTCGAGCTTGTGCCGAGCCTCGATGAGGCGGCTTGCCTCACCGTGCCGGACCGCCACCACAAAGTTCGGGTCCACGAAGATGAGAATCTCTCCGAACTCGACGATCTCCACCGGGTCGACGTAACGGGCCGGCTTGGTGACGACGAAGAGTGTCTCGTCGAAGGTCTCCAGCTTGGGTCTCTGGTGTGCCCGCAAGGCGTCGTCGACCGCCAGCTCGTGAAGGTTGAAGGTCTTGACGGCCTTCTCGAATTCCTCCGGGCTCGGCTCGTGCAGACCCACCCAGGCGAAGGTGTCAGGCTCGGTGATGAGCCTCCCCGCTTCCTCGTAGTCGAATTCGCCGGGAATCCTCTGTCCAAGCTGATAGCAAGCGGCGTCGACGATCATTCTCGAGAGGCTACGCGTTGGACGCCTTGCGTAACTCGTTCAGGACCACGGGATCGAGCCTTTCCATCCCCATCCAGCGCTCCTCCAGGTTGTGCCATCCCAGCCACGCCTTGGAGGTTGTCTTCGAGCGGCGCCGAGACGTCCCCCCATTCGAGAGAGTCGAGGATCCCCCGGACCTCCGTTTGCAAACCCTCGTCGAATGCCAGGAGCTCTCCCTCGCTCCGTCCTGCCGAAGTACAGCGTGTGGAGATCGACGAGGCCGCCCAGGTCCTCGATCGGGCTGTCGGAGTGGTCGATGCGCAGATCGAGCCACCGGTCGTGATTTCCGCCGTAGCCGCCACCGGGCCTGACCACGAGCAACGCGGCAGACTCCAGACCCCGCTTCTCCCCACCCGCCCCCTCGCCGGCGGCGAGGGCGGCGAGGAGCCGGTCCGCCAACCTTCCGGACGAACCGCGGAAGGCGGTGGCCATCGCCTCAGGCACTTCGGCGTTGGAGAGGATGTTGCCCTGAGCGGCGAAGTCATCCCCCGTGACGCTCACCGCGTGTTCGAAGCAGTCCTCCCCGGTGTACGAGGCGCTGCGACCGTCGGCGGCGACCACCCCGACCTGCCGATGACCGCGCATCTCGTCGTCGGCAGTCAGCCGATCGATCGTGTCGTCTGGTGAGAGCCCGGATTCCAACAACTCGAGACCCCGGTTCCCGTAGGTGATCTCGGCGAAGGCCTGAGTGGCCACGGCTCCGACCCCACCCCGAGCCCAAGGGACGAAGGCACCGACGGCGAGGAACTTGGATTGGACGGCCACGCCGCACTCTCCCGCCTCGGGATCGGCCGCCACGATCGAATATGTGGAGGGGCCGTGTGGGTGGCCGGATCGCATGTCGTTGACGCTACATGTCGATTTGGCCAGGACCTGTTCGTTGTAATGGATGTATGGGTATGAGCAGATATAAGGAGGTCAGCCCATGGCCATCACAGCCAGCCCCAATCTCGATGTTGAAAGTCTCCGCCGAGCACTGACAGGACAGGTTTTCACACCTGAGGACGCTGGATACGAATACGCCCACCGGCTCTTCATCCCCGTCTACGACGGTGTCCGCCCCGCCGTGGTCGCGCAGGTGGCAAACGCAAGCGACATTGCCACGGTCCTGACCATCGCGCGGGAGACTGGTCTCGAGCTCGCCATCCGCAGTGGTGGTCACAGCGCGGCCGGTCACAGCACCGCAGATGGCGGGATCGTGATCGACATGAGGGGCCTCAAATCGCTCGAGATCGACGTTGAATCCAGAACCGCCTGGGCCGACACCGGTCTCACCGCCGCCGCGTACAGCAACGAGACCAACGCCGTAGGACTGGCCACCGGGCTCGGCGACACCGGATCGGTGGGACTGGGCGGAATCACCCTTGGAGGCGGAATCGGGTTCCTGGTTCGAAAGCACGGTATGACCATCGACTCGCTAGTCGCCGCCGAGTTGGTCACCGCCAACGGTGAGGTGGTGCACGCGGATCAGGAGTCTCATCCCGACCTCTTCTGGGCCATCAGAGGTGGTGGGGGCAATTTCGGGGTCGCCACCCGATTCAAGCTTCGACTGCAGGCGCTGGACAAGATCGTTGGAGGGATGATGGTTCTCCCCGCCACCACGGACACCATCGTCGGGTTCATCGCCGAAGCGGAGCAGGCTCCCGAAGAGCTGTCGACCATCGCCAATGTCATGAGCTGCCCGCCCCTGCCCTTCGTCCCCGAGAAGATCCACGGCAGGCTGGTGATCATGGCGCTGGTGGCGTGGTGCGGCGACCTCGAGGAAGGGCAGAAGGTGGTGGATCGGTTCCGCGGCCTGGCTCGGCCGATCGCCGACATGGTCCAAGAGATGCCTTATCCGGAGATCTATGGGCCGGAAGACGAGGAGTACCGGCCGCTGGCTGTGGCCCGGACGTTGTGGGCCGACAACTTCGACGCAGCGACCGCAGAGACAATCCTCGGGTTCCTCGAAGATTCAGACGCACCGATGCGGGTGGCCCAACTCCGGGTCCTCGGCGGAGCCATGTCTCGGGTGCCCAACGACGCCACGGCGTTCGCTCACCGCGATCGGAAGATGATGGTCAACGTCGCCTCGTTCTACGAGGGGCCCGACGATCGCGCACGGCGCGAAGCGTGGGTGTCCGACTTCGCCAAGGCTCTCAGCAACGGCGATCCCAGTGGGTACGTTGGATTCCTCGCAGATGAGGGACAGGAGCGTGTCCGGGCGGCCTACCCGGGCGGGGCCTGGGACCGACTCCGTCGAGTCAAGGCCCAATACGATCCCGACAACTTGTTCCGACTCAACCAGAACATCCCACCGTCGAAACCGTGACCTGAGGTTGAAGTGGAGCTGAGGGGATTTGAACCCCTGACCCCTTGACTGCCAGTCAAGTGCTCTGCCAGGCTGAGCTACAGCCCCAATAGGGAAAGCCCACGTTATCGGCCTGTGTCAACTTGGGCCAACCTCCTGTGAAGGTCGAGGGCGGAGACGACAAGAAACCTGGTGACCGCCGCAGGCGATCACAGGCCGTCTTCTACCCGCCGCTGCCATGCGCGCCATGTCTTAACGATGGGTTGATGACGGAATCGCGATAGTGCGGCTTCGTGACACCCCCGCTGGCACCACCTGTGGTCGTCCGCGTCCCCTGACAACGAAACAAGGAACCAAACCCTCCTATGAGTACGAAGACCATCCGTTCCCCACAGGCCCATGCCATGGGTTTTGAACTCGGCTACCCCTCCTGGGCCATCCCTGCTGCGGCGTTCGCTCCCGGCGCCGGGGCCAAGTGGAGACGGCAGTTCGGGCGCTTGTTGACGCTTCAATGGCGCAAGTCACCTGCTCGTGCCACCACATGATGCAGGGATGATCTACGTGGACCAGGATGCCGCTGGCACCCGGTCCTTCACTGGTCAGCCATCGGCGGCGACCGGCTCCACCCAGTCGACTTTCTCGGCATCGGCCCACAATCGCTCTAGGCCGTAGAACTCACGCGCCGACGCTTGGAAGACGTGGACAATGACATCGCCGAAATCGAGAAGCACCCACTCCGCCTCCGCCCGGCCTTCGCTACGCAGAGGCTTTAGACCGAGCTCCTCGACCATCCGCTCCTCGACGTGCTCGGCAAGCGATTGGACATGTGGACGAGAGGTCCCCGTGGCGATCACGAAGACGTCGGAGAGAACGAACAGCCCTTCTACGTCGAGCAACACGATGTCCATGCCCTTTTTGCTGAAGATGGCGTCGGCCGCCACCCGGGCCTGTTCTCTTCCGCTATCTACGAGGATTCCTCCTGGCCGTTTGCGCCCCCACCATATCGCCTGCTCACACTTGCGTGTATAAGCCGATGCTCTCTATGAACCGGTGGACTTCCGAGGGCACCAGAAAGCGATACGGCCGCCCAGAAACCGCCAAATCGCGGATCGATGTCGAGCTGATGTCGAGCGCCGACATGTCGAGGATGTCGGCCTCAGGCACGGTCGCGGCGACCGCGGCGAGGTCGTTGCCGGGTCGTGGCACAACGAGAATGCCGGCCCTTTCGACGATCTCCTCCCAGCGGTGCCAGGTAGGAAGCCCGAGAGCGGCGTCGGCTCCGAGAATCAGGAATAGTTCTTCGTCCGCAGGGAACGTGAGCAACGTATCGATTGTGTAGGTGGGACCGTCGCGATTGATCTCACGAGCGTCGATCTCGAATCGGTCTGTCCCTTCGACGGCAAGCCTGGTCATCTCCAGACGTTGGGCGGCGAGGGTGAGTTCACGTGCGCCTTTTTGCCATGGGTCGCCGGCGGGCATGAACAACACCCGGTCGAGGTCGGCTGCAAACAATGCCGTCTCCCCGGCGTGGAGATGGGCGATATGGATCGGGTCGAACGTCCCGCCCAGGATCCCGGTGCGCACGTTTGCGAGCATACGGCCCAGGAGGCGTCACCAGCCGGAGCGCCCGGGTGATGTCGGTATCACGACATCCGAGTTGGATCTGCGGATCGACGTACTCGCCGTCGATCCTGGTCGACAGATGAACACCGTCGACGCCATGCGGTGATCCAGACATTCCGATCACATCACCCCGATCCACATTGGACCCCGAGGACACCTCGATCTCCGACAGATAACTCAACGACACCTTGAACCCCGGGACCGGTTCGATGGTGACCGATCTCATGCCGGCGACCGAGCCGGCGAAAGTGATTCGGCCCGAGGCCGGCGTCCGCACCGATGTGCCAATAGCCGCTGCGTAGTCGATACCCCAGTGGCCGCCGTAGGAACCGACGGGGGCATATTCGGTGATGACCGGCCCGTCGACCGGGGCGACGAGACATACCGCGCTCAGAGCGAAAGCCAAGAGCATCTCAACCCTCCCGTGACCGAACCTACCGGTGCCGGTTTGGGGTGCCAAGGGGTATCGCCACTAGTTTCCAGCACGCAGAAAGGAATCGATCGATGATGACAACCCGTATCGGGCTCATGGGCTTTGGCCGGATCGGGAGGAACGTGATGCGTCTCCTCCACAATCGGGCAGACCTCGACGTGGTGGCGATCAGCGACATCGCCGATCCCGAGGCCCTCACCTATCTCCTCAAGTACGACTCCATCTACGGCCGCTTTCCGGCACCGGTGTCGTACGCCGACGGCACGCTGTCCTACGGCGACAGGAATGTCGCCTGGCTGAACGCACGTGAGCCGGGTGATGCCGACTGGGGGGAGCTCGGAGTCGATGTCGTGCTCGAGACCACGAGCCGCTATCGAACCAAGGAAGCCCTCGAACAGCACCTCAAGGCCGGAGCGAAGAAGGTCATCTTGACGTCGAGCCCCGAGATCCCCGGTGAGATCCCGCTGCTACTTCGCGGGATCAACGACGATGTCCTCGGCCCCGATGTCGACCAGGTGGCCCTTGGCTCCAACACATCGAACGCCGCTGCACCCATTTTGAAGACCATCAACGACGAGCTCGGCGTCAAACGCTCCTACATGACTGTGGTGAAGGCGATGTCCAACGCCGGCAGGCTCGCTGATGTGCCCACCGACTCTTACCGGACATCCCGGGCTGCCGGGGAGAACATCATCCCCGCCGAGACGAACTCGGCCGAGATCATCACTCAGGCGCTTCCCGAACTCGAGGGCAAGCTGGCGGTGGTCGCCCTCAACGTTCCTGTCGTCGACGGCTCGACCGTCGACATGGTCGTCGACGTCGGGCGCGCCACCGACGAGGAAGAGGTCAATGCCGTCGTGAAGACCGCGTGTGAGAGCAAGTACCAGGGAATCATCGAATATGTCGCCGATCCGATTGTTTCCTCAGATGTGAGATCGATCTCCCACTCGGGTGTCTACGACAGCCTGGCCACCATGGTGACCGGAGGAACTCTGGTGAAGACGATCACCTGGTTCAACAACGGCTGGGGCTACTCAAACCGGGTCGTCGAGGTCACCGGGATGATCGCCACCTACCTCAACGGAGAATGAACATGGCAAACGTCGCAATCAACGGGTTCGGGCGGATCGGCCGGGCGGTATTCCGCATCATCGCCTCGCGGCCGAACTCGGGGCTCAAGGTCGTCGCCATCAACGACCTCTCCGATGACGACATCCTGGCCTACCTGCTCGAGTACGACTCGGTCATGGGCCGCTTCGAGGAAGACGTCACCGTCGAAGACGGCGTAATGAAGGTCGGGAAGCATGAGATCCAGATGCTCATGGAGCGCGATCCGGCGGCCTTGCCCTGGAACGACCTCGAAGTCGACATCGTCATCGAGTCGACCGGCGTCTTCAGGGACCGCGCTTCTCTCCAGCAGCACGTCGATGCCGGGGCAAAGCGTGTCATCCTCACTGTCCCTTCGAAGGACAAGGTGGATGAGACGGTCGTCCTCGGGGTCAACGATGACCAGCTCGACTCCGATGACATCATCGTCTCCAACGCCTCGTGCACCACGAACTCGCTGGCGCCTTTGGCCAAGGTGCTCGATGACAACTTCGGCATCCGCAAAGGCGTGATGACCACCGTCCACGCCTACACCAACGACCAGGTGCTGGCCGACGTCCCGCACCAGGACCTGCGCCGGAGCCGGGCAGCGACCGAGAACATCATCCCGACGAGCACGGGCGCCGCGGCCGCAATCGGAGAAGTCATCCCGAATCTCGCCGGCAAGCTCGACGGCATGGCGATGAGGGTCCCGGTGCCCGACGGCTCGACTGTCGACCTGGTCGTCGAACTGGATCGTGATGTCACGGTGGAAGAGGTGAACGCGGCGGTCAGGGCCGCAGCGGAGGGGCCTATGGCGGGGATCCTTGAGTATGTCGAGGACCCGATCGTCTCGACCGACATCATCGGGAACCCGCACTCATCGATCTTCGATGCGGGCGGCACTCAGGTGCTCGGCGGGAACCTCGTCAAAGTGATGTCGTGGTACGACAACGAGTGGGGGTATTCCAACCGGGTTGTGGACCTGGCCGAGCGTCTGGCCGAAGTCCTGGAGAACGAGCCGGTCTGAAAGGGAAGGACCCCCTCCGGCCCTTCGGGCCACCTCCCCCAACGTCGCTTCGCTCCCGGGGGGAGGAAACGACTACTCGAGCAGCGAGAGGACCGTCGAGCGAAAGTCGTTGGGCTGGAAGGGCTTGGTGACGAAGGCATCGGCGCCACCCTCGTTGGCCCTGCGCCGGGATTCCTCCTCGGCATGAGCGGTGAGTACGACAACCGGGATGTTCCTCGTCGACTCGTCGCGACGGATGCGGTCCAAGACCTCCCACCCGTCCATGCCCGGAAGTCCGATGTCCAGGACGACCAGATCGGGTGACTCCGAGCCAACGGCGGCGAGGCCGGTCTTGCCATCCTCACGGGTGACGATCTCGAGATCGGCAGCGCGGAGACAGACTTCGATGAGCCGTCTGATGACGGCCGAGTCTTCGACAACGAGTATCCGCGAGCCCATGTAGTTCACCTCTGGTCCTATTGCCCGTAGATGGGCGTGTGCCACAACATCGGCAGAAAGCCTCTCACGGTTTAGACATTCTGGAGGGGTCGGGGGCCGGGGAGGGTCAATTCCTCGATGAATTGCTCGAGTTGACGCAGCGTCCGCACCTCGTGGACCGAGGTGCAGTGGGCGGCATAGTGCGACATCGCCGAGTCGCCGGTGTCCCAATAGGCCTCCGGCTCGGGGTTGAGCCAGATCAGCGCACGTGCCGCCTCGGCGATTTCGCCAAGCACCCCATCCCGGGGCGGTCGGTAGTTGTTGCGAGCGTCCCCCGTGATGATCACGGTGGTCCGGGGGGTGAGCTGGCGACCGTATCGGGTGTGAAACGTCTCCAGTGAGTTGCCGTAATCGGAGTGCCCGTCCAGCCACACCACCTCAGCCTCGGTCGTGACCCGCCGCAATGCCGAGCCGAAATCGACTCCGGGGCCAAAGAAGTCGCTGACCTCGTCGATGGTGTCGACGAACGCAAACGACCGCAGCTTGGAGAAATGAGTCGACATGGCATGGGTGAACTGGAGGGTGAACCTGGAGAAGGTCGCCATGGACCCGCTGATGTCGCAGAGGAGCCAGACCTCGGGCCGGTGGGGTCGGGGGTGACGGAACTGTGGGTCTGCCGGGACTCCGCCCGTCGCCAACGATTTCCGCATCGTGCGGCGAAAGTCGAGTCGGCCGGCCCGCATGCGACGGCGGCGAGCTAGCCGGGCCGCCAGCTTCCGGGTGAGTGGCCCGATGGCGTCCTCCATCTCATGGAGGTCCTTGGTGGTGGCGTGCATGAGGTCGACGTCCTCGATGAGAGGGCGTCGCAACGTGCGAGCCACCGCGTCACGACCTCGATCGGCGACGAGACGGCGTCGGATCTCCTCCTCGATCTCCTGTCGCAGAGCTTCGATCCTGGCCTCCACCTCCTCGCGAAGGAGGCGTCTGTCGAAGTTGGAGAGGTCCTGGTCTTCGGTGAGGGCCGACATCAATCTCTCCTCCAAATCGGCCAAATCGAGACGGCGCAGCGTCCGGTACAGGTAGTAGGTCCCGCCCACCGGCCGACCTGGCTCCATCCCGGCCAGCTCATCGACAGCGGTACGGGCCCCACGCCGCATCGCCTCCTCGTCGAGATCGGCGAGGGCCTCGAGAAGCGAGTCGAGCAGAGCGTCGAGATCGAACGGAGGTGGCTCACCGAATTCGGACCGGTTGCCATCGGGCTGAGATCTGTTCTCCCCGGATTCCCCATTCTCGAACGACTGTTCAGGAACCATCGAGAAATAGACATCGAAGGCGGTGTCGAAGGCGCGTTCATGGCGCAGATTCTTGATCAGCGTGGCCCGCAGAGTCTCGCGGAGGGCGATCCGGTCGCCGATCTCGATGGCCCCCACCGCCCGCATCCCGTCGATGGCCTCGACCATCGAGACCGGGACACCGGCCGCTCTCAGCTCGTCGATGAAGCCGGTGATTATCCCGAGCACGTCAGGCCGGAGGGATCGATGTCAGCTCCTTGGCCGCCTTCTCGATGTCGGCCTGATACTTGAGGAGGACGTGCAGTGTGTCGCCCAGGATCGCCTCGTCGACATCCTCGACGGATAGGGCGAGGAGGGTCCGGGCCCAGTCGATGGTCTCCGACACGGAGGGCGCCTTCTTGAGGTCGAGACTCCTGATCGACCGGGCGACCTTGGCCACTTGTGCGGCCAGGTGCTCGGAGAGCCCGGGGACCCTTGCGGCGAGGATCTCCTGCTCCCTCTCGGCGTCCGGGTAATCGATGTGGAGGAAGAGACAGCGGCGCTTCAGCGCCTCGCTGAGCTCCCGGGTGTTGTTCGAGGTGAGAACCACCATCGGTTGGGTCCTGGCCTCCATGGTCCCCAACTCAGGGATCGACACCTGGAAGTCCGAGAGGATCTCGAGGAGCAACGCCTCGGTCTCGACCTCGACCCGATCCACCTCGTCGATGAGCAGGATCACAGGGTTCTCGGAGCGAATGGCCTCGAGCAGAGGGCGGGTGAGAAGGAAATCCTCCGAGAAGATGTCCTGTTCTATGTCCTCCCAGTCGTGGTCGACGTCGGCCTGGATCCTCAACAGTTGCTTCTTGTAGTTCCACTCGTAGAGGGCCTTGGCCTCATCGAGGCCCTCGTAGCACTGCAGTCTGATCAGATCGCGCCCGGTGACCCTTGCCAGCGACTTGGCCAACTCGGTCTTCCCGACTCCGGCCGGTCCTTCCACGAGAATCGGCTTGTCGAGGCGATCGGCCAGAAAGACGACCTGAGCTATCCGGTCGTCGGGCAGGTAGTCGACCGAGCGCAGCGCGTCAGCGACTGCTCCTGGAGATTCGAAACTCATCGGCGGTCATTGTACGGGTGAACCCTGATGACTCCGCTTCCTAAGGTTTGATTACGTGGGCGCCCTACGCCAGACACTCATCGATCGGAGAGCCGAACTCGAGAGCGAGTTGGGCAGGCTGACCGCGCCCCCAACCAGCGGCGCCGCCGTCTCGTTCGGGAAACGGGTCGGCGATGGCACCACCGAGGCGGTGGAACGTCTGAGCACCACGGCTACCGCACGATCGATAACGCATTCAATCGCCGATATCGACCGGGCGCTGGTCAAGCTCGACGACGGCACCTACGGGATGTGTGACGTCTGCGGAAAGGAGATCGGATCGACCCGGCTCGAGGCACTTCCCGCTGCCGCACGGTGCGTCCAATGCGCCGGTCGCAGATGACCGACGCTGCTATTCCTCCTCGTCCCGCTCCGGGGTGAATTCGAACGAGATTTCGCCGATCCTGACCTCGTCACCCTCGACAGCCCCTGCCTCCAACAACGCCTGATCCACACCAAGTCGAGAGAGGCGCCAGGAAGCCATGTCGGCCGCCTCGGGCAGGGTCAGGTCGGCGAAGGAAACCGCTCGCTCGGCGGCGAGGCCCTCGATTCGCCAGCCACCCTCTTCCCTTCGCACGGTGAATGTTGGGCCTAACGGACGGTGGAGGACATATCCCTTGCGAAGCGGCGCGATCCGCTCCGCCTCGTCGACCAGGTCGGCGATGGCATGCAGCGACTCTCGAATGCCCTCCCCGCTCACAGCCGAGACCGCCGTGGCGCCAAGCGCCACGGCATCTGCGGCGATATCGGCCAGGTCTGACTTGTTGAGGAGGACGATGCTGGGCCGCGCTGCGATCTCGGACGAGTAGTCGGAGATCTCACGTCTCAAGATCTGCAACTGCTCCGACGGCGAACGCTCCTGCATCGGCGACGGATCGAGAAGGATGACCAGGACCCGTGCCCGTTCGACATGACGGAGGAACTCGTGACCGAGTCCTTTCCCAGAGGCCGCACCTTCGATCAGGCCCGGGATGTCGGCCAGGACGAACTCCCGCCCATCGAAGCTCACCACACCCAGATTCGGCACCAAGGTCGTGAACGGGTAGTCGGCGATCTTGGGCTTGGCGGCCGATACCTTCGAGATGAACGTGGACTTCCCCGCGTTGGGAAAACCAATGAGAGCGGCGTCAGCGAGGAGTTTCAGCTCGAGGGTGAGCCATTCCGACCGGCCGTACTCCCCCTGCTCGGCGACCCCCGGAGCCCGGTTGGATGGGTTGACGAATGCAGCATTGCCCCGGCCACCGCGCCCACCCTTGACGGCCTCGATCTCCTGACCCTCTTCGACGAGATCGGCAACCATCGTGCCCTCGTCGTCGATCACGACGGTTCCAAGCGGGACGGGAAGGTACAGAGCCTCACCGGATTTGCCGTGCCGGACATCACCCTGGCCGTGGGTGCCATGACCAGCGGTGTAATGGGGGTTTCGCTGGTAACGAAGCAGTGTGGCCACCGAGGGGTCCGCCTTGAGGTACACCGACCCGCCCGGACCGCCGTTTCCCCCGATCGGCTTGCCCTTGGGCCTTCCCTTGGCCCTCACAAACGACACAACCCCTGCGCCGCCGTTGCCGGCGCGGAGGTTGACACGGACCCGGTCGACGAACACGACCGGCTAATTCACTCGGGCAGGACGTTGACCTGACGCCGGTTGGCTCGGGTCCCGTACTTGACGGTGCCGGGTGCGGTGGCGAACAGGGTGTCGTCGGACCCCTTGCCCACGTTCTCACCGGGATGGATCCTGGTGCCACGCTGACGCACGAGGATGGCCCCGGCGTTCACGAACTCGCCGTCGAACACCTTGGGTCCGAGCCGCTTGGCGGCCGAGTCCCGTCCGTTCTTGGAGGAACCGCCTGCTTTTGTCTTTGACACCTCACTCCTCCTCTGACGAGTCGGTCTTGGCTTGCTTGGTGGTCTTCGCCGCCCCTGCCTTCGTAGTTGCAGTCTTGGCCGCTGTCGTCTTGGCCGCTGTCGTCTTGGCCGCTGTCGTCTTGGCCGCGGAGGGCTTCGCCGCAGTCGTCTTCGCCGCGGTGGCCTTGGCAGCGGCAGGCTTCGCCTCGGAAGCCTTCGCCGCGGCCGGCTTGGCAGCGCTCTTGCCCTTGGCCTCCGGCATCTTGATCTCGGTGATCTCGATCTGGGTGTACTTCTGGCGATGACCCTGACGACGGCGATAGCCCGTCTTGTTCTTGTACTTGAAAATGTCGATCTTCGGGCCCTGGGACTCGCCCAGCACCTTCGCCGTCACCGAGGCCTTGGCCAGAAGGTCACGATCGGACACCGCGTTCCCCTTGTCGTCAACGACCAGGAGAGGTGAAAAGGACACCTCTTCGGCGTCGCCTTTCACGCGCTCTATCTCGATTACATCACCCGATTGCACCTTGGCCTGTTTGCCTCCGGCGCGAATGATGGCGTACATGGGTAAACCTCTGGAAGGGATTGACAGCGAATGGTACCGGTTCGGCCGGTTACCGCAAAGGCCGCCTACTCCGCCAGCGAGTAGTCCTCTACGACGAGATCGTCTGCAGCGATGGCGTGCTCATGAACGATCACACCCCGGCCACCACACTCCTCGCACTTGGAGGAGAACTGCTCGAGCAGCCCGGCAGAGACGTTCTTCCGCGTCATCTCCACCAACCCGAGGTGGGACACATCGAAGACCTGAGTCCGGGTTTTATCCTTGGCCAGGGCCTCTTTGAGACGACGCAACACCTGCTGCTGGTTGTCGATGGTCTCCATGTCGATGAAGTCGATGACGATGATCCCGCCGATGTCCCGCAGTCGTAGCTGACGTCCGATCTCCTCGGCCGCCTCCAGGTTGTTCTGCAGCACGGTCTCCTCCAGATTCGAGGAGCCGACGAATTTCCCGGTGTTGACGTCGATGACGGTGAGCGCCTCGGTCCGATCGATCACCAGATGGCCACCCGACGGGAGATAAACCTTACGGTCGAGAGCCTTCTTGATCTGATCGTCGACGTGGTAACGCTCGAATAACGGCACGTCATCCTTGTAGTGCTGAACCTTGGACACGAGGTCGGGCGCTGTGCCCCGCAAATAGTCGACAACGGTCTCGTACGCCTTAGCGTCATCGATGAGCAGCTTGCGAAAGTCCGCCGTGAAGTGCTCGCGGATCACCTTGATGAGGAGATCGGGCTCCTGGTGGACGAGACGGGGAGCACCGCCGTTCTGTGACTCCTCACCGATCTGATCCCATACCTTGCGCAGGCGGGAGATATCTGCAGCCAGCTCCTCTGCACTCGCATGGAGGGCGGCAGTTCTCACGATCACGCCGTATCCCTCCGGACGCACCTTGTTGATCACTTCGCGAAGACGAGTGCGGTCGTCGTCAGGCAGTCGGCGGCTGATCCCGACACTGTCCGAGTCGGGGACAAGGACGAGATAGCGCCCGGGAAGTGATGGCACTCCCGTGAGCCGGGCGCCCTTGGCACCCATCGCATCCTTGGTCACCTGGACCAAGACATCATCGCCCTCCTTGAGAATGTTCTCGATCCTGCGGTTGGGGCGACCGTTTCCCTTCCCATCCGAGGCGACGTCAGACGCATAGAGGACACCGTTCTTAGGGGCTCCGAAGTCCAGGAATGCCGCCTCCATACCGGGGAGGACGTTGCGCACCTTGGCCAGGTAGATATTCCCTGCCACCGATCCGGCCTCTTCACGGGCGACGTAGTGCTCGACGAGGACCGGGCCCTCGAGGATCACCATCTGCGTCTGTCCCCGATGCACTCTGACGAGCATCTGCTTGCGCCCGGACTCGACTGGGAGAATCACCTCATCGTCAACGGGCCGGCGGGTCCTCGTACGTGAGGTCGATACGCCATTCCTGGCGTGATTGCCGCCACCTTTGCTTGACGGCTGGTGACGTCGATCCTTCTTGGGTTTGGCGGTCGGGGCTGGTCTCGCCTCGACCCTGGTGACTTCTACCTTTTTTCCCTTGACGCGGACGGTCTTGTGCTCCTCGACGGTCCCTTCCGTCGATGACTTCCGAACGATCTGTGGGCTCTTCTTGCGAAATAGAGCCATGTGTTCTCACTCCTCTGAGAGTCGATGCTTGGGTCGACCCGAATGCCCATTTCCTGGCAGGGGCTGTCGGGCCCAAATAGATGCGCCAGATCGCGCTGGGGCGCCCGCCCTGCATGGTGGCGGTCGCCGAGGACTGACATGCCGGCTGACCGGTATGCAAGGGTGCTCATCAACGAAACACTCCGAAGAGGGGAAGATGTCGCGTCTGGCGGACCGGCAAAGGTTACCAGAAAGGGAACGCTGAACCTACCCAGAACCGAGATCCAGCTCAGGCTGTTCGGGCTCGGTCGGGTCGTAGCAAACGCGGCACCGGGCCTCGTAGGCGCCTTGCGCCCCGAGAACGACCAGCTCCTCCGACTGGACGATCCGCTGGGTGTACATGCCCGGCCCGCCGCACTTGTGACAGACAGCAAGCATCTTGGTCACGTACTCGGCGCGGTCGCACAGAGTGGGGATTGGCTCGAAAGGCCGTCTCAGGTAGTCCGTGTCGAGGCCGGCGACGATCACCTGTTTCTCCGCTGAGGCGAGCTGTTCAACGACGTCGACGAGGCCGTCGTCGAAGAACTGGCCCTCATCGATCCCGATGACCCGTGTGCTGTCATCGACCCGGTGCAGGAGCTCGGACGACGTTTCCACCGGGATCGCCTCCACCTTGAGGCTCGAATGGGAGACGACCTCGGAATCGGCGTACCTGACATCGAGAAGTGGCTTGAAGGTCTGAATCGGCACCCGGGCGATCTGATATCGGGTCACCCGACGGATGAGCTCTTCGCTCTTGCCCGAGAACATGGGACCACAGATGACTTCCACCCACCCTCGTTCACCACGTCGATCCATCGGTCGGCAGGGTAGAACGCACTGCTTGGAACGGGGTACGTAGAACGAGATTCAGGTGAGCTGGTTTTCCCCTGGCACCGGCGTGCGCAGGAGCCAGACGGAGTTGGCCACCCCTAGGGCGAGCGTCATCGCCAGGTAGAAGGAACCTCCCGCAGAGAGGAAAGGCAATGGGATGCCTGTGACCGGCATGATCCCAATCGTCATCCCGACGTTCACGAACACGTGGAAGACCATCATCGCGGCCAAACCCGTCGCGATCAGGGCGCCGAATCGGTCCCTGGCGTTGGCCGCTATGACGAGAAGCCTCCAGATGATCACGGCGAAGGCGGCAACGACCAGGACGCCGCCGACGAAGCCGAGCTGCTCCGCGACCGCGGTGAAAATGAAGTCGGTCTCCTGTTCGGGCACATACTCGAATGAGGTTTGGGTGCCTTCGGCGAACAGACCCCTGCCGAACAGCTGGCCAGAGCCGACGGCATACCTCGATTGCTGGATGTTGTACCCGATGCCTTGAGGGTCGATGGTGGGGTCGAACAGAACCCGGATCCTGTCGAGCTGATAACCCGCCAGCCAGCCTTGCTGGAGGGTGACCACCACTCCCAGGGCAGCTGCCGCCGTCAGGGCGAGCATCTGACGCCAGGTGGCTCCTGCGACGAACAACATCACGAAGAGAATGAATCCGAATACGAGTGTCGTCCCCAGGTCCGGCTCGAACAGGACCAGGACTGCGGGCAGGGCGACGATGAAGATGGCACGAAACACGGTGGGCCAGGTGAGCTGCCGCTGCCCGACCTCTTCGCGGTTGCTCGGCGAGAGGATCGCCGCCAACAGCAGTATCACGACCACCTTGGCGAATTCGGCCGGCTGGAGCTTGAAGAACCCCAGCGGTATCCAGCGCTGTGCCCCGTTGATCGGCTCGAACAGATACACCGCGAACAGCCCGAGAAGCACCAATACCGACACGATCGGGATGAGGTTCTTCAACTCCCGATAGTCGATGTTGGAGATGACGGCGTAGACGGTCAGACCGGCGGCCACGAAGATCATCTGGCGCTCCATGCCGACTGACCCGCTGCTCCTTGTTGCGGAATACACCATGAGCAATCCAAAGGCGGATAGGGCGAGCATGGTCCCGAACAGGATGCGGTCCGACTTGTTACGGCCCCGGTCGACAGCCACCTCGCGGAGACGGGTGAGCACCGCCATCAGTCGGCCTCCTCGCCTTCGACGATGGGCGTCGGCTCGTTGCCGGTCAGGAACTGCATGATGTGACGGGCCACCGGCGCTGCCACCTGCCCGCCGGACCCACCCTCGTCGATGAGAACTGCCACCACGTAACGCGGATTGTCGAGGGGGGCGACGCCGACGAACCAGGCATGGTTGTCCTGGGCCGCCGAAGCCTGTGCGGTCCCGGTCTTGCCCCCGATGCTCTCCAGACCTTCGCCAAAGTCACTGAAGGCAGCGGAGGCGGTGCCGCTGCTGACCACACTCCCCAGGTCCGCAAGCAGGGAAGCTCGCGTCGCCGGATCGATGTCCACCGTCACAGCGTCGGGGCGCTCGACCGGGATGATGTTGCCCTCGCTGTCGATGGTCTCCCTCACCACGCGGGGCTCCATGACCTTCCCCCCGTTGACCAGCACCGCAAACGACGAGGCGACCTGAAGCGGGGTGGCGGTGAAGGCGCCCTGGCCGATGGCGAAGTCCATCAGGTCTCCACCCAACCAAGGTGAGGCGAGCTCCAGACGTGACGGCTCGAGTCGGGGCGGCTCATCGGGATTCTCCAACTGGTAGGCCTTGTATTCCTCGAAGAGCTGGCGGGTGGGCACGATGCCCGGCGCTTCGCTGGTCAGGTCGATGCCGGTCTCATGCCCGTACCCAACCCGGCTGGCCCACTCCTGGAGGATGTTCTCATTGGGGTTTCCCTGGGGGAACGCCTGATAGGTCCCGAGTGCGACGTTCCAGAAATAGATGTTGCATGAGTTGGACAAGGCACCATGTATGTCGAGCCAGCCCAGATTGCGCGGGTCGTACCAGTCGTGCTTGACCTGTGCCGAGCCGTCGGCGAGCTCGTCGAGGACGAGCGTCCCGTCGCAATGGATGAGGTCACCGTCGACACCCTCGACATCGGCGGGGAATGGCAGGCTCTCCTCCAGCTTGGCGGTGTACGTGATCGCTTTGAACGTCGAAGCGGGCGGGTAGAGGCCGCTCACCGCCAGGTTGTTGAACGCCTTGGTCTCGTTCAGGCCCTCGAAAGTGGACTCGTCGATGCCGGCCACGAAGAGCTGGGGGTCGAAGTCGGGGAACGACGCAAGGGCGAGCACATCGAAGGTGTTCACGTCCAGCACAACCGCCGCGGCACGTTGGGTTTCGTTGAAGACCTCCTCCCCGTCGGCCCTCTCCTCTTCCTTGACCTCGTTGGACAGGATCACCCCGCTCTCCAGGGCTAGCTCCACCTGCTCCTGAAGGGCGAGGTCGAGATTTAGCACGAGCGAGCTACCGGTAACCGGGTCTACCGGGGGCTTCTGTTCGATGATCTCGCCCCGTCTCACCCGGTAGTCGACCGAGCCGCCGGTGCCCTGGAGGACCTCGTCGTAGACCCGCTCCACCCCGAGCTTGCCGATCCGGACGTTTCGATCGAGATCGGGGCGCTCGGTGAGGTCGGACTCCTCGGGAAGACCGAGATGACCGATCACGTGCGCCATCGTCGGCCCGGAGAGGTAGACCCTTTCCGGGACCTTGACCACCTCTACCCCCGGAAGCTCGTCGAGTGATTCGTTGATCGCATAGGCAGTCTCGCTGGAGACCGTGCTCACCTGGAACCGGCCATTGATCCCCGCCTCTTCATAGAGGGCGTCGAGCGAGGCGGGATCGACGCCGACGATGGAGGCCAGCTCCTGTATGAGCGCTTCCTGCTGCTCGGGTTGTACGAACGTGCGGTCGACGATGACAGCGGGCACCATGCGGCTGGTGGCGAGGAGAGTCCCGTTCCGGTCGTAGATGTCACCCCGCGCCGCATACGTCGTCTTGCCCACCCAGGTCGCCTCTTCGGCGGCTCGGGCGATCTGGGGTCCCTCTGCCACCTGGATGAACCAGAGACGGAGTCCGACCACCGAGAACATGACGATGAAGAGGACCCCCAGAGTCGTGAGTCTCAGCGCGAACTTCATAGATATCTGAGAGCGGTCCGGTCGCGGTCGACCAATCGTACGAAAGTTGGCGCTAGAAGGGCGGCAACTGCCACATTGGCCAGTGGGACGAGGATCATGACGCTAACCGCACGCTCTCCGAGCAGGGCCGCCTGCCCGAACAGCGTCCCGATGAGGAGAATGAGGACAACTCCGAGGAGAGTGAGCAACCCCGCCCACAAAGCGATCGTCACCCGCCCCAACTCGGCTCTCTCCTTGGTTCGGATGGCGATGTAGGCCACCGTCGTATAGACGACAGCTCTCAAACCGATCAACGAGGCGCCGAGGAGGTCCATGATCAGCCCGGATAGGAACGCGACCCCGAGAACCGCCTCGGTCCGGACCTTCGTCAATGCGAGCATGATCCCGATCAGCATCACGAGATCGGGAGTGACAACCCTCAACCTCCCGAACAAGGTGGTCTGGATGACCACGGCGATCACGACCGTGAGGCCGATCACCAGCGCGGTGCGGCCTCTCATCAACCATCGTCCTCAGGGGGGGTTGTAGTGGTGGTCGCCTCTTCGGCGATGGTCGTGCCCGTGGTCTCCTCGGGAATGGTGTCGTCAGTGGCTGCCGACACGGGGTCTGGGGGCCAGGCCAGTACGACTACGAATCGGAGGGCTTCGGGATCGACGAACGGTCGCACTGTCGTCGTCAGCGAGGTCGACTCAGGTGAGGCATCCTCGATCACCTCACCGACAGGAAGGCCGGCCGGGTAATCGGTGCTTGCCGCCGAGGTGAGGACGCGGTCGCCCGCCAGCACGGGCTCACGGGCATCGAAGACGTCGAGATCCATCTCGAGCCCCATATCCGAAGAGAAAGGCCTCGTGACAAGTGTCCCGGTCTGCGAGCCGACGAGAACGGTGAGACCGTCCCGGCTCGCCGTGATGGGGAGGATGGTGGCGCTACCGGAACTCACACTCTTGACGGTCCCGATCACATAGCCATTCGGGTCGATAACCGGTTGACCGATCAAGACTCCGTTCTCGGTGCCCTTGTCGATGATGAGGGCGGCGTCGACCGATCCGATGACGTTGGCAACGGTCTGCCCTAACTCCGCGCCGTCGGTTTCCAGGTCGTAGATCTGCTCGAGGAGGGCCAGCTTGGCCCGATCATCCTGGACCGCCACCAGCTCGGCCTTTGTCTCGGCCAGCTCGGCCGTCAAGGCGGCGTTTTGCTCCCTGAGCGAGGCGACATTGGACAGACTGTCGAGTGCATTCGCGATCGGGTTGACCGCATAAGCGGCGATTCGTTGCATCGGTGACACGATCGCCTGGGTGCCGCTCCGCAACACGCCGACCACGCCCCCACCCTCCAAACGGACGTCGAAAGTCATGAGGAGCACACCGATCACGAGGAGGCTGATGAAGGTGGGGAGGGCTCGGTCGGATTGTTTCGAAGTCAGCATGAGTCAAGACGGGTCGAGGTAGTCATGGCCGGGATGACGACACGAGCACCTCTTGCAACGAGTCGAAGTCCTCCAGACACTTCCCCGAGCCGAGCACCACCGACTGCAGCGGATTCGCCGCAGTGACGATGGGCATCCCCGTCTCATGGGCCAGACGATGATCCAGCCCCACCAGCAGTGCTCCTCCCCCGGTGAGCACAATCCCACGCTCGACGATGTCGGCCGCCAGTTCCGGCGGCGTCTTGTCCAGGGTGAACTTGACAGCATCGACGACCGCTTGAGTCGGTTCCTCGATGGCCTCCCTGATCTCCGGGCTGGAGAGCAGGATCGTCTTGGGCAAACCTGTGACCAGGTCACGTCCGCGCACCTCGGCAGACGGCTCATCGGCGTATGGCCATGCCGATCCGACCGCGAGCTTGAGCTGCTCCGCTGTGCGCTCGCCAATGAGGACGTTGTACTCCTTCTTGACCCAGTCGATGATTGCGGTGTCGAGTTCGTCTCCGCCGACTCTGATCGACCGGGAGACGACGATTCCTCCGAGAGAGATGACCGCCACCTCGGTCGTGCCGCCGCCGATATCCACCACCATCGATCCGGCCGGCTCGGCAATGGGAAGACCGGACCCGATAGCGGCCGCCATCGGCTCTTCGATTGTGTAGGCCCGGCGTGCACCAGCGTGATATGCGGCCTCTTCGACAGCCCTTCGCTCGACGGGCGTGATCCCGGAAGGCACGCAGACCACAATCCGAGGTCGGGCCCATTTCCTGCGGTGGACCTTCTGGATGAAGTAGCGCAGCATCTTCTCGGTGACGTCGAAGTCGGCGATCACACCATCCCTGAGCGGCCTGATGGCGGTGATGTGTGCCGGGGTGCGCCCGATCATCCGCTTCGCCTCCATGCCGACGGCCAGGGCGCGGCCGTTCTGGGCATTGATGGCGACCACCGACGGCTCGTTGAGCACGATGCCACCGCCCCGCACGTAGACCAGCGTGTTGGCGGTTCCGAGATCGATGGCCATGTCCTGACCGGCGAATGAAAGAAGGGTTTCAGCCATGGCTGATGATGACTCCCGCGACGACTTGGGGAGTGTAGGTGTCGACCAGATCTTGTGCCAGAGCGCGTTCTCTCCGCCACAGGCGGGGAGGGGTCCCCTGCCACAGCCATATCAGCCGAAGAAGATCTCCAGCTCGCGGGCTGCGCTCTCCGGCCCGTCGGAGCCGTGGACGAGGTTGTGGGTGACCATGAGACCGAGGTCTCCCCTAATGGTCCCGGGAGCCGCCTGCTTGGGGTCTGTCGCCCCCATGAGATCCCGGCAGACCGTGATGGCCGATTCCCCCGACCACTCCATGGCGACCACCGACCCGGACGTGATGAATTCGAGCAGCTCCGGGAAGAAAGGCTTCTCGACATGCTCTTCGTAATGACGACGAGCCAGCTCTTCGTCGATGTCGAGTTTCCGGATCTTCTCCAGGGTCAAGCCCTTTCGTTCCAATCGAGCGATGATCTCCCCCACCAAGCCGCGGGCGACACCATCAGGTTTGACCATGATGAATGTGCTTTCGATTGCCATGTCGGCGGAGCGTACTTCAGCCCCGTCACCTGTCAGAGCAACAGCGCTCGAGCCTCGCCTACCAGATAGAGAGAGCCCGCCACGAGCACCGCCCCGTCAGGCCCGGCCTCGGCGCGGGCCATGTCGAGACCGATCTCGACGTTGTCCGCTTCGAGGACAGGCACGTCCGTTAGGTTCCTGATTCGTTCAGCGAGGACCGCCGGCGGAACGGCCCGCTCCGACTCGGGGGCGGTGGCGATGATCCCCGCCAACGACGGTTCGAGGCTTTCGACCATCGCCTCCACGTTCTTGTCGCCCATCACGCCGAGCACCAATTGCCAGCGAGTCGTCGGGTACTCCTCGTCGAGCGACTCGGCAAGGGCATCCACACCGTCCGCGTTGTGGGCTCCATCGACCATCACCAAGGGATGAGTGCCCAGCACTTCCATCCGACCGGGCATCGTGACGACCGCCAACGCATCTCGAATCGCCTCTTCGTCGAGCTTCCGGCCCAGCATGGCCTCGGCCGCGGCCACGGCATTGGCAAGGTTCACGAGTTGATACCTTCCATGAAGGGGTAGGAACAGGTCCTCGTAGGTGTCTTCGGCACCGCCGATCGTCACTAGCCAGCCACCCACCCCGCGCTCGGCGTCGAGCACCGAGAAGTCCTTTCCGTAATGACGGTGGTGGATGCCAAGATCACGAGCTCGTGCATCGGCGACTTCCAGGGCCGGATCCGGCAGGGGCCCACTGACCAGTGTCGAATTTGCCCCGGCGATGGCGAGCTTCTCCCCTGCGATGGTGGCCACGTCCTCGCCGAGGTATTCGGTGTGCTCGATCCCGATGCTGGTCAGGACGCAGACCTCGGCGTCGACGACGTTGGTGGCGTCGAGACGGCCGCCGAGCCCCACTTCGAGCACTGATGCGTTGACCGCCTGATCGGCGAAGAACGCGAAGGCCGCAGCAGTGGTGAGCTCGAAATAGGTGTTGGGTTCCTCTCCGGCTTGAGCGCGCACCTCTGCAAAGGCGGCCACATCCGACACTGCCAGTGCGAACTCCTCCTCGGTGGCCGTCCGACCGTTGATTGCGAGACGCTCCTCCACTTTCTGGAGGTGGGGCGACGTGTACGTCCCGGTGTTCAGGCCATGGGCGACGAGGAGGAACGTTGCGAACCGTGAAGTGGAGGTCTTCCCGTTGGTCCCGGCCACATGGATTATCGGATATCCCTCGTCGGGCCGGCTCATGTCATCGAGCAGACGGTTGATGCGCTCCAAGCCTGGCTTGATGCCATGTGCGATGTGCCCATCGAGATAGGCGAGGGCGTCGGAATAGTTCATGAAAAGCCCCGGGAGGTTAATCCCGGGGCTTTGTCGTCGACCTCGTGGCCTGGCTTCAGCTCTCCTCGGCCTCATCCCTCCTGGCGCTGAGCAGCATCAGACCGCCGAGTGTCAGAGCCGCAAGTGCGACTGCTGCCAGCGCACCACCGTGGATACCGGTGAACGGAAGGACTTCCACGCCACCGATCTGACCGGGCGTGGTAGGAGGTGTGATCACGACGCCTGCGACCTCGTCCGGAATGTTCTCCGGGTCGGCGCATGCCTCGGTTGACTGCGGGTAGGAGACCGTGAGGACGGTGCTCGGGTTCACCTCGAAGAGAACACTGATATCCCCCCGGGCCCACAGGAATCCATCGTCGGCCGCCACCCAAACTCCATCCTGGAGGATCCAGCCGGGCCAGTCGGGAGGGCTGTCGTTGGCCCCGGGCCACAGCACCGCTCCACTCATCGGCACATCCTCGTAGACGATGTCGGCGCCAGTGGGATTGAGGAAGGTGATCGTCGCCAACTGTCCTGCCGGGTAGTCGATCGTGTACCTGAGGTAGGGGATGTCGTCGAAGCACTCGGCTCCGATCACCGCCACATTTAGCTCTTCGGTGATGGTCGTTGGAGCGACCGTGGGCGCGGTGGTCGTGGTGGTCGTGCCTGTGCAGTCAGTCGTCGTCATCGTGGTCACCACCACCACCATTCTGAACGGCCGGATCCGGACACTCCTCAGCGGGCTCACAATCCTCATCATCCTGATGGTCCCCACCACCACCATTCTGAACCGCCAGATCCGGGCACTCCTCAGAGGGCTCACAATCCTCATCATCCTGATGGTCCCCACCACCATTCAGTGCCGCCAGATCAGGACACTCCTCACCGGGCTCACAATCCTCGTGATCGCTCCCACCAAAGGTCTGAACCGCCAGATCAGGACACTCCTCGGAAGGCTCACAATCCTTGGGATCTCCACCACCACTGCTCTGAACCGCCAAATCAGGACATTCCTCAGAGGGCTCACAATCCTCGTGATCGCTCCCACCGGAGGTCTGAACTGCCAGGTCGGGACACTCCTCCGAGGGCTCACAATCCTTGGAACCATCGCCACCACGACCCTGCATCGTGAGCTCCGGGCACTCCTCGGAAGGCTCACAATCCTCGTGTTCGCCCCCGCCACAGCTCTGAACCGCCAAATCAGGACATTCCTCAGAGGGCTCACAATCCTCGTGATCGCTCCCACCGGAGGTCTGAACTGCCAGGTCGGGACACTCCTCCGAGGGCTCACAATCCTTGGAACCATCGCCACCACGACCCTGCATCGTGAGCTCCGGGCACTCCTCGGAAGGCTCACAATCCTCGTGTTCGCCCCCGCCAGAGCTCTGAACCGCCAGGTCGGGACACTCCTCTGACGAGTCACAGTCCTTGGGATCTCCACCGCCACCGCTCTGAACGGCCAGATCATCACATTGATCGGGCCTACATTCCTGGTGATCCCCTCCAGCACTCTGGACATCGAGATCCGTACAGTCCTCGCCTTGGTGATCGCTGTTCGTTTGCTGCCCGGTGGTCGCTGAGGCCGTCCCGGAGAGGACGATCGACAACGACGAAACCAGCATCAGAGCCATCATCATTGCGACGACGAAGCGAACCCGTCGCACGCTGACTCGCATGAATCTCATCCCTTCATTGCGCGTTGGGACGAGCCGGTCTCACCATTGGCTACCCCACGACCCAGGTGACCGCCTACAGGCCGTGGGATCAAGGCCTCCCTTTTTCCCCTTCTAACCCACCGCCCGAGGAGGGTCGCCCCACCCTAACGGGCGTGGGTTACCGACCGGTGTCACTGAGACGAACTTCTCCGAGTGCGCTAGTCCCTGGTCGCGGTCAAGCGATCAGGCCGATTTCTCGGCTGGACCGTCCTCCTCGCGCGCAGGCACCAGCGTGGGGTTGACCTTCTCTAAGACCACATCGCGATCGATGACCACTCTCTCCACATCGGAGCGGGACGGAAGGTCATACATCGTGTTGAGAAGGACCTCTTCGAGAATGGCCCGGAGGCCGCGGGCCCCGGTCCCCCTTTTGATAGCTTGGGCAGCGATGGCATCGAGCGAGTCCGGCGTGAAGACGAGCTCGACGTCGTCCATCTCGAACATGCGGGCGTACTGACGGGTCAAAGCGTTCTTCGGCTCGGTCAGGATCCGGATCAGGGCATCCATGTCCAGATCCTCCACTGTCGCCATCACTGGCAGACGTCCGATGAACTCGGGGATCAAGCCGTACTTCATCAGGTCCTCGGGCATGACCTGGTTCAGCAATTCGAACGGCCGGCCATCGGCCTTGCCCCTGACCTCGGCGCCGAAGCCGACGCCACGTCGTCCCACCCGGTTGGAGATGATGTCCTCGAGCCCGCCGAAAGCTCCGGCGCAGATGAAGAGGATGTTCGTGGTGTCGAGCTGGATGAACTCTTGATGCGGGTGCTTGCGTCCGCCTTGGGGTGGCACCGAAGCCACAGTCCCCTCGAGGATCTTGAGAAGGGCTTGCTGCACCCCTTCTCCCGAGACGTCCCTCGTGATGGAAGGATTCTCAGCCTTGCGGGAGACCTTGTCGATCTCGTCGATGTAGATGATCCCCTGCTGGGCCCGGTTGACGTCATAGTCCGCGGCCTGGAGCAACTTGAGGAGGATGTTCTCCACGTCCTCACCGACGTAGCCGGCCTCGGTGAGACTTGTGGCGTCAGCGATGGCGAAGGGGACGTTGAGCTGACGGGCAAGAGTCTGGGCGAGGAGGGTCTTACCTGACCCGGTGGGGCCGATGAGGAGGATGTTCGACTTCTGCAGCTCGACATCGCGCTGGACCTCGCCGCCCCGGATCCTCTTGTAGTGGTTGTAGACGGCGACGGAGAGCTTCTTCTTGGCGTCCTCCTGGCCGACCACGTAGTCGTCGAGATATGAGTTGATCTCGACCGGCTTGGGCAGCTCGGTGAAGGTGATTTCCTCGGTGGCGGAGAACTCTTCCTCGATGATCTCGTTGCAGAGGTCGATGCACTCGTCACAGATGTAGACGCCCGGCCCGGCGATCAGTTTCTTGACCTGCTTCTGAGACTTCCCGCAGAAGCTGCACTTCAGCAGCTCTCCACCGTCACCGAGTCTTGCCATCGAGTTTTGGACCTCCTTCAGGTGGAGGCTACCGCCGCAAGCTCCCGACGGGTGAGAATTCCGTCGATGACCCCGTAGTCCTTGGCCTCGGCGGCCAGCATCCAGTAGTCACGCTCTGTATCCGTCGCGATCTTCTCCAACTCCTGGCCAGTGTGCTCGGCGAGGATCTGGTTCAACGACTCTCGCATCTGCACGATGAGCCTCGCCTGGATCTCGATATCCGAGGCCTGGCCCTGGGCGCCACCGTGTGGCTGGTGAAGCATGACCCGGGCATGGGGCAGGGCGTAGCGCTTGCCGACCGCCCCACCGGCGAGGATGACCGCAGCCGCCGAGGCGGCCATGCCCATGCACACCGTGTTCACCTCTGGCTTGATGTATTGCATCGTGTCGTAGATGGCGAACAACGAAGTGATCGACCCTCCAGGTGAGTTGATGTAGAGAAAGATGTCCTTGTCTGGGTCCTCTGACTCGAGGTGGAGGAGCTGGGCCATGATCAGATTGGCGATGGTGTCGTCGATCGGGGTGCCCAGGAAGATGATCCGGTCCTTGAGGAGCCGGCTGTAGATATCGAAGTAGCGCTCGCCCCTGCTGGTCTGCTCGAAGACAGTGGGGATCACATAGTTCTGGAACTTATCGTTCATTCTTCTTCCTCCGCCGTTGTCGCAACCACTTCGCCTACTGGCACCTCGCCCACCGGGATCTCCCCGACCGGCTCAGCCTCGACGATCTCAGCCTCGACGATCTCGGCCTCGACTTCCGTCACATTCAATTTCAAATCGACCGGGTTGCCGTCTTCGTCGACCGGATTCGCTGCCGAGAGGATGGCGTCCAACGCCCTGTTTCTGAGAATATCACCGGCTAGTGCCAATTCCCGGCCGCTTTGCCGGAACGCCTGCAGATAGGCAACCGGATCGCCAGAACGAGCGGCAGCGTTCTGGATCACCGCCGAGACGTCCTCGGGGGTGACATCGATCCCCGCATCCTTGGCCACTGCCTCGAGAACGAGCTGGTTTCGTAGGGACATCTCAGCCTGCTGGCGGAGATCGTCGAGGAACTGCTCCTGATCGATCCCCGACGCCTGGAAGTAGTCGTCGAGGGTCAACTCGCTGTCTTCCAGACGATGAACGAACCGATGGAGGTGTTCGTCCATCTCCGACCGGACCAGTCCTTCGGGTAGTTCGATCTGCACCTGATCGACCAGCGTGCTCAGTGCCCTCTCGGCGTACTCCCGTGAGACAGACTGCAGCTTGGCCTCGGCGAGGCGCTCGTCCAGCTCCGCCTTCAGTTCTTCAACTGTGTCGAACTCGGTGTTCTCATCGACCCAGGCGTCGTCGAGCTCGGGGAGGATCCGCTCCTTCACCTCGTTGACGGTCACCTCGAAATCGACCTCCTCCCCGGCCCGGTCGCCGAAGCCGACCGGCAACGGAGCGCCAAAGGTGAGGACTGCCCCTGGTTCGACTCCTTCGAGGCGCTCGTCGATTCCCTCGACGAACAAACCCGAGCCGACCTCGTAGAGGAGGTCGGCCGCAGTTGCCCCTTCGACCGGATCGCCGTCTTTGGTCGCCTTGACGTCGACGGAGACGAAATCGCCAGAGGCCGCGGGCCGGTTTGCTTCCTCCACGGTGGCGAACTGCTCGAGCATGCGCTCGATCTGCTGGTCGAGCTCTTCGGGAGTGACATTGGGCGAGGTCACCTCGACCTCGCGATTCTGATAGTTGGGTAGGTCGATCGTTGGCCACAGCGTGACCTTGACCTCCACCTCTACCCCCCCGTCGACATCGTTGAGCGCCTCGAGCTGGGGAGTGACTGCCGGACGCAACTCCTCGTCGTTGAGGATCTCGCTCAGCGCCGGTGGCACCAGGTCATCGATGACTTCGCTCCGCAGACGAGCCGGGCCCACCGCCGCTTCGATCACCGGTAGAGGCGCCTTGCCCGGCCGGAAGCCCTTCAGCTTCATGTCCTGGGACAGCTTGCGAGCGGTCGCAGCCTTGCCGGCCGTGATCTGGTCGTCGGATAGTTGAAACGTGACCAGACGCTCGAACGGGCCGGTCTCGGTGACGGTTGGTGGCATTCTCTTCCTGGTTGGTTGTCCATGTACCTGAAACCAAGTACCAATTACGTGACCGCCCCGAGGGGCGGTCACCTTTCGGGTGACCGACGGGATTCGAACCCGCGACTTCCTGGACCACAACCAGGTGCTCTAACCGGACTGAACTACGGCCACCATGTCTCGAATGGGTCTTACCTACGCGCCCCCGGGAGGACTCGAACCCCCAACCTGCGGATTAGAAGTCCGCCGCTCTATCCAATTGAGCTACAGGGGCGAGGGGCTTAGGTCTGTCCCAAGGCGACCCATCCGAGCGGGTGAAGGGAATCGAACCCTCACCGCCAGCTTGGAAGGCTGGAGCTCTACCATTGAGCTACACCCGCGGGACAAGTCATTGTAAAGCCCCGGTCGGGCTGGTCGGATTCGAACCGACAATTCCTGTCACAGCTAAACGCCATCATCGATGGTGGAATGGCACAAGACCTGAGACGCTGCGCTCGATGTCACCGGTGGCTCCCTGTCGAGGATTTCAATTTCCGGGACAAGTCTCGACGGTTGCACCAGAGCTACTGCCGTCCGTGCTCCAGACTGAACTGGCGCGAATGGTATGCGATCCCCAAGAACAAGGCACACCACATCGAGGTTCTCGAGGCAAGGCGCCGACGTCTACGTCAGCGCAACCGGGAATACGTCCGACTGCTGAAGTCGCAACCTTGCACTGACTGCGGAGGTCGGTTTCCGCCGGAGGCTATGGACTTCGACCACGTCGACAACAAGAGCGCTCTGATCTCGAAGCTGGTGTACCAGGCAGGCTGGGAGACGCTGCTGGCGGAGTTGGCTAAGTGTGAAGTCGTCTGCGCCAACTGCCATCGGATCCGAACAATGGTTCGAAACTCAGCTGCGGCCAATAGTTCAATGCCGATACTCTGATCGTCACCGGGATGTGGCGCAGTTTGGTAGCGCGCTGCGTTTGGGGCGCAGAGGCCGTCGGTTCGAATCCGACCATCCCGACCGACCAGTCAACGAGTCGACTTCTGGCAGACCCTTGCGACGCCTAGAATCGAGTCGGGCCGCTAGCTCAACTGGCTAGAGCAGGACCCTCTTAAGGTCAAGGTTGTGGGTTCGAGTCCCACGCGGCCTACCGGATCCCGCGAATCGGTCCGATTCTACGGGATGACGGCCCAATGCGGGTGTGGCGAAACTTGGCAGACGCGCAGGGTTTAGGTCCCTGTGACCGAAAGGTCGTGGAGGTTCAAATCCTCTCACCCGCACCGCGAGCCTTCCACCGCGACCGGAACCGATATGAGGGCGGCACCCCGAACAACCTTTGTGGTGGCACCGTGAAATCGTCTCGTTTCAGTTTCCTGCCCAGCCGGCGTTCGAAACAGCCGATGCACATCACAAAGGTCCCCTCGCGATAGGTGGTCCCGTTCTCAACCCACTCGTGAACCTCGTCATCGGGGCAGACAGAATCCCACAGCTCGTGGTGGACGTAGAAGTCCTCATGGACCTCCCGGCCGCTCTCCTGTTGCCGCCAGGCGTGCACACCGCAATCGGGACATGAGTCGAAGTCGGGATCAAACTCGAATCCCTCGGGGACTACTCCACCCCTCTCGATCAATTGCGAGGCGTGAATCTCGCATACGTCTGCCGCGTCCCGGTCACGGTCGGAACTCCCTGAACCCGTCATCACCCCTCCCCCTCGCAGCAAACCTCTTCCCTGGTTATCTAGCTACGCGATCCGGAATGACGATGGAAGACCCTCGTCTAAGGCTCGCCCTTCTCCGGCAGACGTGGGACCCCAGTGATGATCCTCGCCCCACGTCGGAAGGTGAGATAGCTCCACGCCCAGGAGATCAAGACCAGAACCCGGTTGCGGAACCCGATCAGATAGAAGATGTGGACGGCCAGCCATGCCACCCATGCCAGGAACCCGCCGAATCTGACCTGACCGAAATCCGCCACTGCCCTGGCCCGCCCGATGGTGGCGAGCGCACCTTTGTTCCGGTAAAGGAATGGGAATCTCGACCGCATGCGGAGGTCCCCCTCGATCATGCGACCGGCATGCCGGCCCATCTGCATCGCTGCCGGCGCCACACCGGGGACCCCGGGGACCGTGGCCAGGTCACCAGTTACGAATACCTCCCGATGCCCCGGGACCGACAAATCTCCCTCGACCGGCACGCGACCAGTCCGATCGGTCTCCAGTCCCAGCATCCCGCCAAGGTTCGATGCCTGGACGCCCGCGGCCCACAGCACCAGCCCGGACTCGATTCGCCGACCGTCGCTGAGCGTGACTCCCCCTTCGTCGATCTCGCTGACCATGGTCCCTGTCAGAACCTCCACGCCGAGGGTCTTCAACTGACGTCGGGCGCTGTCCGATAGGTCCTCCGGATAGACCGGCAGCACATGCGGGGCTCCTTCCACCAGCAGAACGCGTGCCTGGGCCGGGTCGATCACGTCGAATTCCTTCCCCAGCGAGTGAACGGCGATCTCGATCAGTGCCCCCGCCAATTCGACCCCGGTCGGCCCGCCACCGACCACCACGAATGTGAGCAGGCGGTCGGCATCGTCCGGGTTGCGCTCCGCCTCTTCGAAAGCGGCCAGGATCCTCTGCCGCAGGAGCAGTGCGTCTTCGAGAGTCTTCAGCCCAGGCGCCATCTGCTCCCATTCGTCGTGACCGAAGTACGAATGGGTGGCCCCGGTGGCGAGGATCAGGTAGTCGTAGGACAGAACCGAGCCGTCGTCCAGCCTCACCGTCTTGCTCGAGAGGTCGATACCAGTGACCTCGGCAAGGAGAACGCTCCTCACGTTCTCCTGTCGTCGGAAGATCGAGCGGATCGGATAGGCAATGTCACTCGGATTGAGCGCGGCGGCAGCTACCTGATAGAGCAGCGGTTGAAAAAGATGGAAGTTGCGTCGATCGACGATCGTGATATGCACCGGCTCCTGCCTCAGAGCCTTGGCAGCATTCAGACCGGCGAAGCCTGCGCCGACGATGACGACACGGAGAGGCCCGTCCGTCACCGCTCGATCCCGAGCGCCTCCGCCAACGCGCGCAGGGCCCTGGCCCGATGAGACAGTGTGTTCTTCTGGGCGACTCCCATCTCTGACAACGTCCGATCCTCGACCTCGAACACCGGGTCGTAGCCGAACCCGCCGTCGCCTCTGGGCGATTCGGTGATCACCCCGTCGAGCACACCGTCGACCACGATCTCGGACCCGTCAGGCATGACCAGCGCCACCGCCGTCCGGAACTGGGCCCGACGGTCGTCGACTCCGTCCATTTCCTTCAAAAGGAGCTCGACGTTGTCCCCGTAGGACGCCTTCGGTCCGGCGAATCGCGCCGTCCTCACCCCGGGAAGACCGCCCAGAGAGCTGACCTCAAGTCCGGTGTCGTCGGCCAAGGCGGGGAGTCCCACCGCCTCCGCCACCGCACGCGCCTTCAGCAGGGCGTTGTCCTCAAGAGTGTCTCCGGTCTCCTCGACATCGGGCCAATCGAGGCCTCGAACGATCTCACCGGCAAGACCCACTTCGCTCAGCACCTCCTCGATCTCCGCGATCTTGTCGGGATTCTTCGAGGCGACTACCAGACGGGGGATCACTCGGCGGCCACCGCTCGGCGTTGCAGGTCGTGAAGCTCGGAGATGCCTGCGGCGGCCAGATCGAGGAGTTGGTCGAGCTCGTCTCGGGTGAAAGGGGCACGCTCGGCCGTCCCCTGGACCTCGACCAGCAGACCCCTCCCGCTCATGACCACATTCATGTCGACTTCAGCCTCGACGTCCTTCTCGTAGTCCAGGTCCAGCATCGGAGTGCCATCGACGATTCCCACCGACACCGCCGCTACCTCGTCGATGATTGGAATCGAAGCCAGTTGACCCTTCTCGACCGCGTCCGCCAGCGCTTCGTGGAGCGCGATCCACGCACCCGTGACCGCAGCAGTCCTTGTGCCGCCATCCGCTTCGATCACGTCACAATCCACCATCGCCATTGCCTCGCCCATGGCCTTGAGATCGACCACTGCCCGCAGAGACCGACCGATGAGCCGGGAGATCTCCTTGGCCCGACCACCGGAGATGTGGTCGCGGCGCACCCTCTCCGGCGAGGACCCCGGCAGCATCGCGTACTCGGCAGTGATCCACCCCTTGCCCGACTCCCGCATCCACCGCGGCACATCGGACTGGATCGACGCCGTGCAGAGGACTTTGGTCTTCCCCATCGAGATCAGGACCGAGCCGGGAGTGGAGGACGTGTAGGGGATCTCGAGCTTGACATCTCTGAGCTGATCGAAAGGGCGATCAGACATCGAAGCTGACTCCGGGCATGGCTAGCGAGACCGGTCTGTCGAACGCAGTCTCGGCCTCGTCGATCGACCTGCTCACATCGAGATAAGGGGGTATATGCGTGAGCGCCAGGTTGCGTGCTCCGACCTCTCGGGCGATTTGGCCCGCCTCCGCGGCGGTCAGATGATGCGGGTAGTCGCCATCGCCTCGCTCCTGATAGGCCGCTTCGCACAGCATGAAGTCGACGTCACGCGCCGAATCGCGCCAGATCCCTTTCGGGCCGGTGTCCCCCGTGTAAAAGAAGGTGCGGTTCTCCGCCTCCCATCGGGAGCCCACGGTGGGCACCGAATGATCCATCTCGACGAAAGAGACGGCGAGGTCGCCGATGTCGATGCTGTCGCCTGTCCACACCGGGGTGAAGTCGAACGTCTCGATCAGCCGCGATCCTTGCCCACCGTCCAGGTAGCCCGACACTCGATCCCACACCTCCTGAGGGGCGTACAAGGGGACGCTCTTTCTCGGGTCTGGGCAATAAGTCCAGGCATGAAATGCGGTGAAGAGGTCAACACTGTGGTCCGGGTGCTGATGCGAAATGACGACCGCATCGATCATGTAGGAATCGACTGGCAAATTCACGAAAGTGCCCGGGCCGGCATCCAGCCAGACCCTGGTCCCCCCCTGCTCGACCATATATCCCGAAGCGGGGCGACCGGCTACGGGAAATGTCCCCGACGACCCGATGACATTGACCTTCACGGTGCCAGCCTCTCTTTGCGCCACCCGGCACCGTCCTGGACGTAACGAACGCGGTCGTGAAACCGGTTGGGCTGACCCTGCCAGAACTCGACCGTGGCCGGCGCCAGCCTCCAGCCGCCCCAAGCCCTGGGCCTGGGGACCTTCACACCTTTGAACCGGGCGTCGAGCGCTTCGAAAGCCTGTTCGAGCTCGTGACGGGACTCCACGATCTGGCTCTGCGCCGAGGCGTGAGCAGCGACCTGGGCACCCCTCGGCCTCGCATCGAAATACGTGTCGGCCTCTTCACCGGAAACCATCGAAATCCTCCCCTCGAACCTGACCTGGCGATGCAGCGGGATCCACACGAAAGTGGCCGCCGCGAGCGGGTTCACCCGCAACTCTTCGCTCTTTCGACTGGCCAGATTCGTGTAGAACACCAACCCCTCGTCATCGATTCCCTTCATCAGGACTGCCCGGGCCGACGGCACCCCCTTGGCGTCGGCAGTGGCCAGGACGAAAGCGTTCGGCTCTTCCAGACCGGCCTCGATGACTCCGTCGAACCACGATCTGAATTGGGTGATGGGGTCGGTGGCCATGTCGCCCTCGCTCAGGCCGACCGCCTCGTACTCGCGGCGAAGCTGAGCCACCTGGTCCTCGATCACCCGTCTGACGATAGCCTCAGGCGGGTGAGCCGAGACCCGAGCGCATCGACTCTCGAGATGATTGGCCGAGCGCTGCGGCGTCGCTGCCCGAGGTGCGGGGGAAAGGCCTTCTCCTCCTATTTCACCCTTCGTGAACACTGCCCAAAGTGCGGGCTCCGGTTCGAGCGTGAAGAGGGTTACTGGGTCGGGGCCCTCGTCATCAACACGGCCGTGGTGTTTGGATCGTTTCTGGTGCTCTTCGTGGGCGGGATGCTCGTCTTCTGGCCCGAGGTGCCCTGGGGAGGGCTGGCGGCGGTGACCCTGGGGACAATGGCCATTCTCCCCATTCTCTTCTACCCGTTGTCCAAGACAGTGTGGATGGCACTCGAGTTGTCGTGGCATCCCTCTGGAGAAGACAACGAGATCGCCAGGGCTGCGGAAGCAGCCAACCCATAACCCACCACCCACAACCCACCACTCACTACAACCTCTTCGCTATCTCGTCGAGCATGACTTCGGTAGCGCCGCCGCCGATCGAGGCGATCCTGACGTCCCGATAGAGCCTCTCGACGGCCGTCTCGGCGATGAAACCCATGCCGCCGTGAAACTGCACGCAGTCATAGAGGACCCGGTTGGCCATTTCGCCGACGTAGGCCTTCACCTCCGACACCTCCCGGGTGGCTTCGTCACCCTGGTCGATGAGCCAGGCGGCGTGATAGGTGAGCTGCCGCCCGGCGTCGATCTCGGCCTGCCGGAGGGCGACCCGCTGTCGGATCGCCTGCTTGTCCCACAACGGGCTGCCGAATGCGCTCCGTTGCTTGACGTGCTCGATGGTCAGCTCCAGCGCCCGCTGTGATTCCCCCAAGGCCTGGCCCATGATGGCGAGCCGCTCGTTCTGGAAGTTGGACATGATGTAGTAGAAGCCCCGGTTCTCCTCACCCACCAGATGGGAATCCGGAACCCAGACGTCCTCGAATACCAGCTCGGCCGTGTCCGACGAGTGCCATCCCATTTTTTCGAGGGCCCGGCTGGCCTTGAAGCCAGGAGTGTCCTTCTCCACGGCGAAAATGGAAATGCCCCGAGAGCCCTTGGCGGTCGGGTCGGTCCTGGCAGCGACGAACACCAGGTCGGCGATCCCGCCGTTGGTGATGAACATCTTGGTGCCGTTGATGACGAATCCGTCGCCCTCTCTCTGCGCCGTAGTTCTCATGGCCGCAACATCCGAGCCGGCGTCGGGCTCGGTCACGGCAATGGCGGTGAGCACCTCACCCGTGACCATGCCTGGCAGCCAGCGGTCCTTCTGCTCCGCGCTCCCGAAGTTGGTCACATAGGGCATGGCGAGGTCGGTATGCACGAGCACTGTGATGCTGAACCCGCCATACGTCGACCGGCCCAGCTCCTCGGCGAAGACCACTGAGGCAAGCGCACCGAGCCCGATTCCGCCGTGCTCCTCGGGCACGCGCAGCCCGAAGAATCCGAGTTTCGCCATGTCGTCCAGGACCTCGCGCGGGACGCCGCTCGCCTCCCATGCGGCGGCTCGGGGCACGATCTCCTTCTCGACGTATTCCCGGGTCTGGGCGCGTATCGCCTCGAGATCGTCGCTGATATAGATCGACTTGGTCATTCCCCATCCCTCGATGCCAGCAGTGCCTTGCCGGCAGCGCTGTTGTAGGTGAGATTGTGGTCGGCACAGAATCGCTGGGCGACCCGGGACACCTCGACGATGTCGATGCCGTGCTCGATTCCGAGGCCGTCGAGGAGATAGAGGATGTCCTCCGTGGCCACATTCCCCGTGGCCCCGGGAGCGTATGGACACCCACCCAGGCCACCCGCCGACGAATCCATCATGGCTACACCGCGATGGAGGGCGGCGACGGTATTGGCAACGGCCTGCCCGTACGTGTCGTGGAAATGGACACCGACCATCTCGGCGGGAACGCGCACCAGCACTTCGTCGAGCAGGCGATCGACATGAGCCGGTGTTGCCCTGCCGATGGTCTCCCCGAGGAAGACGGCGTGAACCCCCCACTCCACGAGTGTCTCGGCGAGATGCGCTACCCAGTCGGGATCCTGCTCGCCCTCGTAAGGGCAATGGGTAGCGGTGGATATGTAGCCCCGCACCACCAGATCCTCCGGCGCGTCGAGGAGGATCCGGCGAATTCGGTGCATCGACTCGTCGACGGTGGCGTTGATGTTGCGCTCGTTGAAGGTGTCCGAGGCCGCGGTGAGGACACCAATACCGTCGACACCGGCCGCCACGGCTGCTTCGAGTCCCTTGGCATTCGGCACCAGGCCGAACAGTGTCAACCCGTCTTTGCGATCGACTCCGGCCATCACAGCCGCTCCATCTGCCATTTGGGGCACCGCCTTGGGGCTCACGAAGGACACCGCGTCGAAATTGCGAAGCCCGGCGTCGGCGAGATCGTTGATCAGGCCCGACTTGGCTGAGGTGGGCACGAAGGCGCCCAGCGACTGGAGACCGTCACGAGAGGATGACTCGGTGATGACGACCCGCGAGGGCAGAGCACTCACGGAAGAGACGGTAACCGCAAACCCTCCGGGCCGATCAGCCGCTCTGCTTGAACTCGGCGAGGCCTTCGATGAACTGGATCCGGCGGCCACTGCGAGCCAGCCGATTCCCGATCTGGCTGTAGGTCTCTCCCTTGTTGCGCAACTTCAGAACCACCCGCTCCACCGGTCGCAGCGTGTGATCAGTGGCGGTCTGATCGGGCAAGTCATCCTGCTTGTACTCGGTCATTCGCATGATCCGGGTGACCGTGCCGGGCTTCTTCCCGACCTTCTTGCCGATGTCCACCAGAGTGCAGCCCTCGTCGTGCAACCTCATCACGACCCGCTCGATCGGGCGCAACCGGGCGCCGGCCGTCTCAGGCATGGACGGCGTCCTCGCTATATGGCTCGATCATGATGCACTCGCCCGGGCATTCCTCCGCCGACTCGATCGTGTCCTCGATCAGCGAATCGGGGACCCTGGCCACCCCGCGGGCTCCTTCAGGTGCCTGCTCGCCGTCGAAAACGACGGTACGACCGAAATACTTCGACTCTTCCTTCACCACCCATAGGCCGTCGTCACGACCCACGAAGACGTCCGGCGTGATCTCCTCGCAGATCCCGTCGCCCGTGCACAGGTCCTGATCGATCCAAACCATGAGCTTGGTCTTGTCGGCCACTTCTCTTCACCTCGTCTCGAAAGAGCCGTCATTAAGACCCTACCCCGGGTGGCGACACATCAATCTCCAATGGTTGAAGGACGAACACCCTGATCGAGCGATTAGATGCCCGGCCGGCATAGTGCCGATACCCGGGATAGGCGGTGGCAGCTCGATCCCATGTCGCCGACTCCTCTCGAGTGTCAGCCGGCCGGGCGCGCACAGGGATCTCGGCTCCCCTGAATGCGACCTTGGCGTCGGGGTTGACTTCGAGATTGTGCACCCATCCCGGCGTCGTCTCATGCCCGAAATGGGTGCCGAGGACCGCCAGCTCGTCGCCCAGTGGGAATCCGACCAGCGGAACGGTCCGGTCCGCCCCTGTCTTGGCCCCGCGAGTTGTCAGCCACAGCACCGGGAGACCGCTCGATACAGAGGTCACAGTCGATCGGCCTCCGGTGACCCGGAGTGCAAGCCGGTCGAGCGATGGAAGGATTCTGCGACTGATCGCCGATCCGCGGCGGGTCGAGGCAACGGCGATGATCCAACGCTGGATCAGGTTCTGATCGCCCGGCGGGTAGCCGAGTCTGGAGGCGAGACCCATTCCTTCTACGGTACGCACCAATACCATCGAGGCCCTGATATGGATGGACACTCCCTCGTTCTGATCACATGTGGTGACCCGGCCGAGGCCAAGGGCATCGCCCGCCATCTCGTGGAGAGCGGGCTGGCGGCCGGAACCCAAATCCTTCCGATCGAGAGCATCTACAGATGGGGTGGCGAGGTCGTCGAAGACCAGGAGTGGCTGATGCTGGTCAAGACCCGTCGCGACCAGTTCGAGGCGATCGAGTCCGTCGTGAAGGAGATGCATTCCTATGACGTGCCACCGGTTCTGATGGTCGAGATGGACGCGGGCAGCCACCCGTATCTCGACTGGATCGACGACAGTGTGAAGTGACTGGATCGCAACAATGCCGCCTCCGGGTGGAGGCGGCATGGTGGAGGTGCGGGGAGTCGAACCCCGGTCCGTCGAGCCGTCGGCGCCGGCATCTCCGAGCGCAGTCGTCAGCGAGCTTTCGGCCACAGGAACTCTGACGACGAGTTTCCCTGCGCCTATCCGGAGTTGGCTTGGCCCCACGGTCCCGAAACCCCGTGGGGGGCGTCCCGCTTTGCGGCGCCCGGCCCCGACCGTGCGGGATTCGGTCGGGCGGACGGGCTACTTAATTAGGCAGCCAGTGCGAAGTTGTCTTCGGCACTTATTGGTTTTTCCGGTTTGTTGACGGGGCCCCGGAGACCCCGGCTCGCTTCCAACGCCTCAACACTCAACGTCGAAACCGTTTCACCCCCTTGGGTGGCTCAAGTCTAGCCGCGAGGAACGGCTGTCTCGATTGAGCGGTGGTGAGTTTTGGGTGGTGGGTGGTGAGCCTTCGTCTTACCCACCACTCACCACTCAGAACTTCTGACGCTTCAGCGCCCGTTCCATTTCACGATCAGCGTCCCTCTCCCTCAGCGTCTCCCGCTTGTCATAGGAGGTCTTGCCCTTGGCCAAACCCAGTTCGACTTTGGCCTTCCCCTGCTTGAAGTAAACCTGAAGCGGGACGAGCGTCAGGCCCTTTTCAGCAATCTGGCCCCCGATTCGGTCGATCTCCCGACGATGGAGCAGCAGCTTCCGCTCCCGCTCCGGCTCGTGGCCGCCGTCGCGGGCGAACTCGTAAGGGGCGATGTAGGCGCCGACCAGAAAGGCCTCGCCGCCTTTGATCAGTCCGTACGAGTCTTTGAGATCGAGACGCCCCTCACGCAGGGATTTCACCTCGGAACCGAGAAGGGCGAGTCCCGCCTCGACCGTCTCGACAACCATGTAGTTGCGACGGGCCCTCCGATTGCTGGCCACAGCCTTGACGCGCTCGGTCCTGGCCGAGCCCGCCACTAGACCGCCCCGGTCGGGATCTCTTCTCCGGTCCCGTCGGCCTCGCGCAGGTAACGGCTCAATCCGAGGAGTGAACCGACGACGCCGGCCGCCGCCCCGAAGATTATGAAGAGAAGTCCCCAACGGAAGAAGAACTGGTTGCCCACATCCAGGCGGAACAGAGCAAAGCCCTGGCTGGCCTCTGCCAACCGCGACGCTCCCAGCCAGACGGTGAACACAGCGAGAGCCGCCCCGACCACCCCCTCGATGAGGCCTTCCAGCAGGAACGGGATCCTGATGTACCAATTGGATGCCCCGACGAGTTTCATTATCTCGACCTCGTCGCGGCGGGCGTAGATGGCGAGACGGATGGTGTTGGCGATCAAGACGACGGCGGAAACGCCGAGGACGATTGCCATCCCGATCCCGAGCACGTTGAGCACGCTCGACAGGTTCTGAAGCTGTTCGATCTGCTCGGCGGCGGTATCGACGCGACGCACCACCTGCTGTTGCTGCTCCAGCTTGAACTTGACCGATTGGTGCAATTCGATTGCTACGAGCTCGATTCGGATCGAAGCGGGCAGGATGGTGGGGTCGATCTCGAGCAGTTCGTCCTGTCCGGCGAAGATCTCCTGGTATTCGACCCAGGCCTGCGCTTTGTCGACATAGAAGGCGCCGTTCACCTCCTCCCAGGTCTCGACCTCACTGAGCAACGCCTGATGGGCACCGGGGGGCACGCCGTTGGAACCCTCGTCCTGGAGGAAGGCGATGACATGGACCCCCTCTTGCCACGCAAGTGTGTTGAGACGAAGGATCTCGTTCACCACGAGGGCGCCAAAGGCGAGGCTGAGGGAGATGAACACGGCCAATACAGCTCCGGCAACGACCAGGAAATTGCGCTTGAGGTTGACCAATGCCTCCCTGAGGAGGAAGAAGAACCGGCTCATGCCTGGCCCTGGTCATACCGGCCGGAGTGCTCATCCCTGGTGACGACGCCTTTCTCCAGCGCGACCACCCTGCGCTGCATGGCGTCGACAATTGCGAAGTCGTGGGTGGCCATGACGATGGTGGTTCCGGTGCGATTGATCCGGTCGAGCAGCTTCATGATCCCGACCGATGTCTTGGGGTCGAGGTTCCCGGTCGGCTCGTCGGCGAGCATGATCGGGGGCCGGTTGACGAACGCCCGAGCCACCGACACTCGCTGTTGCTCGCCACCCGAGAGCTGTTTCGGATAGCGACCGCCCATGTCGGCGAGACCGACCAGGTCGAGCACCTGGTCGACCTGAGGCCCGATCACCGAGCGGGGCCGTCCCAGCACTTCGAGGGCGAAGGAGACGTTCTCGGCCACTGTCTTGTTGGGGAGCAGCTTGTAGTCCTGGAACACGGTCCCCACCGAGCGTCGCAGATAGGGGATCTTCCACTTGGGCAGCGTGGTTATGTCCTTGCCGGCCACCCAAACCTTGCCCCGGGTCACACCCTCGTCCCTCAGCATCAATCGGATCAAGGTGGACTTGCCAGAGCCCGAAGGCCCGACGAGGAACACGAATTCTCCCTTCTGGATGTCGAGGGAGATGTCGTGGGCGGCGACCGTGCCGCCCTCGTAGACCTTGGTTACGTGTTCGAGCCGAATCATGGGGACAAGAGGAGTGTCGCAGCCTTCATTGACTGAGCCGCGGACCTGGGGACGGTAACGGCCTGGTCAGGTTTACGCGGAATCAGGGCCTGCCTCATGCTCGGCGCGCCGCCATCGGAGATAGGCCTCGACAAAGCCCATGAGGTCCCCGTCGAGCACCCCCTGGACATTTCCCACCTCGTGCTCGGTTCGCAGGTCTTTCACCATCTGGTAGGGCTGGAGGACATACGAGCGGATCTGACGGCCCCACGCGGCTTCCCCCTGATCGCCCCTGAGCTCCTCGAGATGAGCCTGTCTCTCCTGACGGGCCCGTTCGGCGAGACGAGACTGGAGGATCGCCATCGCTCGCGCCTTGTTCTGCAGCTGTGACCTCTCGTTCTGGCATTGGGCGACGATCCCGGTGGGAAGGTGGGTGATCCGCACCGCCGAGTCGGTGGTGTTCACGTGCTGGCCACCGGCGCCCTGGGAGCGATAGGTGTCGATGCGAAGGTCGTCCTCGTCGATCTCCACCTTGGCCTGATCGCCGAGATCGGGGACGACGACAACTCCGGCGAAGGAGGTATGGCGTCGGGCCTGGGAGTCGAAAGGGCTGATTCGGACCAGCCGGTGGACTCCTCGCTCGGATTCCAGCGTCCCGTAGGCCCGGTCGCCCTTGACTGTGAACGTGGCCGACTTGATCCCCGCCTCTTCGCCCTCGGTGACCTCCTCCACCTTGTAGGTGAACCCGGAATCGGTGAGGAAGCGCTGATACATCCGGGCCAGCATCTCGGCCCAGTCCTGAGCATCGACCCCACCCGCTCCCGCATGCACGCTGAGGATGGCGTCACCCTCGTCGTAATCGTCGTAGTAGAGCGACTCGAGCTCCAGCGCATCTAGCTCCCCCGAGACTTCCCCAAGCTCTTCGAGCGCCTCCTTGCGAGCCACCTCGTCGCCTGCCTCATCAGCAAGCTCCAACAACACTTCTGCATCGTCGATCTTGGCGGTGAGACCGCTCACCATTTCGAACAGCCCCTCGTAGCGGGCGAGACGCCGGCTGACCGAGCGGGCCTCGTCCTGGTCATCCCATAGATCCGGAGCCTGGGCCCTCTCCCTGAGCTCCCCCAACTCCTTCTCCTTGGACTCCAGGTCGAGGAAATGACGCGCCTCGACCAGCCTCTGGCGAAGCTCGGCAAGGGTTGCCTTCGGGTCGGTGATCTCGAAGGACATGGCTACGCCTACGCGGCGCCGTGACAGCGTTTGTATTTGTTGCCGGAGCCGCAGGGACAAGGGTCGTTGCGCCCGATCTTGTCCGAGACCGCCTGCTTGGCAGGGGCGGGACCGGCGGGGCCGGGCTCCACTCGTTGTGGCTCGGTCTTGGGCTTGGCCAGCTCGACATGGAAGAGATAACGAACGGCATCCCGCTTCACCGCGTCCACCATCTCGGCGAACATGTCGTAAGCCTCACGCTGATACTCGGTGAGTGGGTCTCTTTGCCCCATGGCCCGCAGACCTATCCCGGCACGCAGGTAGTCCATGTCGGACAGATGCTCACGCCACTTGTTGTCGATCACCGAAAGCATCACCGATCGCTCCACCTGGCGGAGCAGATCCGCGCCCAGCTCGTCCTCACGTCTGGCGTAAGCGTCGAGCGCCTCCTCGACCGCAAACTCGACGACCTCATTGGAGCCGCCGGAGACCTTCGACTCGTCGATGGCGGTCGGATAGACCTGGCTCAGCTCACGCTCAAGGGCCTCCCAGTCCCAAGCCGAACGGGCGATCTCGGAAGAGACCTCCGACTCGACCACCTCGCTCACCACCGTCTCGATCCAGTCCCCGATCAGGTCGTCGCCTGCTGTGCCCTCGAGGATCGATCGCCGCCATTCGTACACCACCTCACGCTGGCGGTTCATCACCTCGTCGTACTTCAGGACGTTCTTGCGGATCTCGAAGTTCTGGGACTCGACCTGGCGCTGGGCACGTTCGATTGCCTTGGAGACCATGCCCGCTTCGATCGGCTGGTCTTCGGGGAGACGGAGACGATCCATGATCCCGGTGACCCACTCCCCCTGGAACCGCCGCATCAGGTCATCCTCGAGAGACAGGTAGAAGCGAGACTCCCCTGGGTCGCCCTGACGGCCGGAACGACCCCGGAGCTGGTTGTCGATGCGTCGTGACTCGTGACGCTCCGTCCCAACGACGTAAAGGCCACCGGCGTCGATGACCAGCTGATTGTCGGGAGCGATCTGATCCTCGAACTCCTGAGTGAGCTTCTGCTCCAGCTCTGCATAAGAAGGATCGTCATGAGTGATCCCCCGTCGCTTGAGCTCGGTGCGGGCCATTCCGTCGGGATTGCCCCCGAGTTTGATGTCGACGCCTCGGCCGGCCATGTTGGTGGCAACTGTGACCGCCCCCGGCCGCCCAGCCTGGGCGATGATGTCGGCCTCCCGGGCGTGGTGCTTGGCGTTGAGCACCTCATGCTTGACCCCGCGATGCTCTAACTCCTTGGACAGCTTCTCGGACTTCTCGATGGAGACCGTGCCGAGCAGCACTGGCTGCGAGCTCTCGACCCGGGCGGCGATATCGGCCACCAGCGCTTCGTACTTGCCGTTCTCGGACTTGTAGACGAGGTCGCCTTCGTCCTCGCGCGCAACCGGCTGATTGGTGGGGATCCCGATGACCTCCAGCGAATAGATCTGGGCCAGTTCGGCCGCCTCCGTCTCCGCCGTGCCGGTCATCCCTGCGAGCTTTTCGTAAAGCCGGAAGTAGTTCTGCAATGTGATCGTGGCGAGCGTCTGGTTCTCATCCTTGATCGTCACGCCTTCCTTGGCCTCGATGGCCTGGTGCAGCCCCTCGGAGTAGCGGCGACCTTCGAGTACCCGGCCGGTGAACTCGTCGACGATCTTCACCTCGCCGTGGTCGATCAGGTAGTCGACGTCTCGGAGATAGAGCTCCTTGGCTCTGAGAGCTGCCTCGAGATGGTGCACGAAGTCGACCGCGGCATGGTCGAAGAGATTCTCGATGCCCAGGACCTGTTCGACCCGGGTCACGCCCTCCTCGGTGGTGAGGACCTGCCTCTTTCGCTCGTCGACCTCGTAGTGGAGGTCCTTCTGAAGCCGGTTGGCGATCTTGGCGAAGTCCCGATACCACTTCGCGCTGTCGGAGACACGCCCCGAGATGATCAATGGGGTGCGTGCCTCGTCGATCAGGATGGAGTCGACTTCGTCGACGATTGCATAGGGATGGCCGCGCTGTACCCGGTCGTCGGCGCGCATCGCCATGTTGTCCCTGAGGTAGTCGAAGCCGAACTCGTTGTTCGTCCCATATGTGATGTCGGAGTCATAGGCGGGATGCCGATCTGCCGATGACATGCCGTTCTGGATGAGTCCGACCTTCAGTCCAAGGAAGCGATGGATAGCTCCCATCCAGTCCGCGTCTCGGGATGCGAGGTAGTCGTTGACGGTGACCAGGTGAACACCCTTGCCGTTGAGGGCATTCAGATAGGCGGGCATCGTCGAGACGAGTGTCTTTCCCTCACCGGTCTTCATCTCGGCGACCATCCCCCGGTGGAGGGCAGCCGCGCCGATGACCTGCACGTCGAAATGCCGCTGACCCAACACCCTCTTGGCAGCCTCGCGGACGGTGGCAAAGGCCTCGACCTGTAGCTCGTCCAAGCCTTCGCCGGCGCCGATGCGATTACGGAACTCTGTTGTCTTGATGGCTAGGTCCTGGTCGGTGAGCGCCTCGAACTCCGGCTCGACGTCATTGACCGCGGCAACGATGCCCTGGAACTGTTTGAGTGTCTTGCCTTCCCCGGCGCGCAGGACCTTGGAGAGGATTGGCATTGGGATTTCATGCTACCGGCGGGCACGAATTGACCCACTTCCGGAACCGGGATCAGCCGGTCAACGGACCTCGATGAGCCCCTCTCGCTGTGCCCAGGAGACCGCCTCGAAGCGGGATTTGAGACCCAGCTTGTCGAGGACATTGCGAACGTGGTTGCGTACGGTGTTCTCGGAGATGAAGAGCTCGGCTGCGATCTCCTTCGAGGTCTTGCCCGCGCTCACATAGCCGAGGATCTCGAGCTCGCGACCGGTCAGCTCGGGACTTCGGGCCACGGCTTCGCCGTGGTGCCGGAGCAAATCGCGGAGGGCGCTGAACAACTTCCCACCCATCGCCGGCGAGACAGCGGCGCCGCCGGCCAGGACATCGTGCATTGCTGCCACCAGACGGGGCAGCGGGGTGTCCTTGGTCAGGTAGCCGGACGCGCCCGCTTTAACTGCGGCCAGCAAGTCCTTGGCCGATTCACTCGATGTGAGCAGCACCACCCGGGTGGTGGGACTCGACTTGAGAATCGCTCCGACCACCTCGACGCCCGACATGCCGGGCATGAGCAGGTCCAGCATCACCAGGTCGGGCTGGTGTTCCCTCGCCATGTCGATGGCATGCATGGCGTCGGCGGCGACCGCCTTCACCTCGAAGCCTTCCTGAACGAACGCAGCGCGCAACGCCTCGCGAAACAACTCGGCATCGTCGACGATCACCACGGAGGCCATCAGAACCAGCCTCGAGGTGGAAATTGCCGAGCATTCATGTGTTCTCCAGGTTGGATCGGGGACTAGACACCGTATCGGCCAAAGTAGCCGCCAGCACAAGCGCGATTCTCTCGGAGCCCAATGTCCTCACCGCGGAGCGGACCGTCGCGCCTGTCGTGACCACGTCGTCGACGAGGATCACCGCCCCCGACACCGCCTTCGCCGTCTTGAGATCCGGCGGCGGGCGGTTGTGATCACCGCCCGCGCGCCTCGGGGCATGAAGCGGCGCCGAGAGAAGGTCGAGGAGCGGCACCTTCTTGGCCCTGGCCAGCCGCCGGCCGATCTCACGGGCAGGGTCGATGCCGTACCGAAGTTGACGTGACCATGTCCTGGGCACAGGGACCACTGGAAGAGCGGGCACCCGGGGAGAGATTGTCTCTACCACCAAGTCGGCAAACGAGGTCATGCCTCGGTACTTGAGCCCGTGCACGAGCTCCCGGGCCACACCCTCGTGTTCGAACGCCGCCACCAGTCTGATGCCGTAGTCGAGTATCCGCTCTGGTGCCGGGCGAAGCAGGGCTCGGCAACGGGCGCAGAGAAACCCGCGGCAAACGGCATGACAGCTTTGGCAGAGCATGAGAGGTTGTAAGTCGCAAGTGGTAAGTCCTAAGACCTACCACCTAGAACCTACGACCGGAACCCGATCGGCTCCGCCGATCAGGTTCCTTCCTGCCATCCGGAGAGATATGCCACCTGATCCTCGGTGAGGGTGTCGACTCCCCCGCCCAGATGCTCCAGCTTGATCCGCGCCACATCGGCGTCGATCTCGGTGGGCAGCGTGTAGATCTTCGCCTCGAGTTCATCCACATTCAGCGCCAGGTATTCGGCGGCGAGCGCCTGATTGGAGAAGGACATGTCCATCACGTCCGCCGGATGTCCTTCGGCGGCTCCGAGGTTGACCAATCGGCCCTCGGCGATGACGAGAAGACGTCTGCCGTCCTGGAGCTCGAACTCCTCCAGATTGTCACGGATTGGGCGACGGGCCACCGATGCCGCTCTCAGCGCAGCCAGGTCCAGCTCGATGTCGAAGTGCCCGGCGTTGGCCAGGATGACGCCGTCCTTCATCACGTCGAAGTGCTCCATCCGCAGCACGTGCTTGTTCCCGGTCACGGTGATGAAGAGATCGCCAACACGAGCGGCGTCGGCACCGGTCATGACCCGGAACCCATCCATCGCCGCCGCCAGGGCACGCACCGGGTCGATCTCGACCACGATCACGTTTGCCCCCAGCCCGTCGGCCCGGTTGGCCACGCCGCGCCCGCAATCGCCGTAACCGATCACGACCATGTTCTGTCCTGCCAGGAGGATGTTGGTGGCCCGGATGATGCCGTCGATCGCCGACTGCCCGGTCCCGTAGTGGTTGTCGAACAGATGCTTGGTGGCCGAGTCGTTGACGGCCACGACAGGTACGCGAAGGGTGCCGTCGGCCGCCATCGCCTTTAGTCGGATGACACCGGTGGTCGTCTCCTCCGTGGAACCGATGACCTCGATATCCCGGCGATCGGTGTGGAGCAGCGTGGCCAGGTCGGCTCCGTCGTCCATTGTGATCGCTGGTGCGTGGTCGAGCACGGCATGGATGTGCTTGTAGTAGGTGTCGGCGTCCTCGCCGCGTATGGCAAACACAGGGATGCCCTCTGCGACGAGTGCCGCGGCGACATCGTCCTGGGTCGAGAGCGGGTTCGAGGCACAGAGCAGGGGATCGGCCCCGCCGTCCCGGAGAGCCAGCATGAGATTGGCCGTCTCGGCCGTCACGTGGAGACAGGCAGCCACGACCAGCCCATCGAGGGGCTTCTCCTTGGCGAACCGCTCCCGGACGGTGGCCAGCACCTGCATGCGGCGCCCGGCCCATTCGACTCTTCGGGCGCCGGCCTCGGCCAGAGCCGGATTGGCAATGTCGTAGTTCATCTCAGTCCTTCACCAATAGTTTCTTCAGCTTCTCGATGGTCTCGACCGGTACCGGGTCGACACCCGCCTCTCCCGCCAGCATGTAGGACACCAGATCCCCGCTGACAGTGAGTGACATCAAGCGGGCGAACTCCGAATCTCCTCGCGCCGGCACCAACCCGAGCCACGGCACCGCAAACTCGGTCAGCTGTGAGGTGTGGTCGAGTCTTGCCCGAACCCGCTCATGGTCGGCGACGTCGGTCAATGCCACGATGCCGATCGCGTCCCGCGTCATTGACGGCAGGGTCTCCCACCCGACGATCTCATTGTGATCGAGCTCGGGAAGCACCGACCACCAGGCCGGCATCTTGGCATTCTCGTTGATCTGGGTCTTCCATCGCTGGGCGGCGGTGGCACTGATCGGACCGCCTCCATAAACGACGGTGATGCGACCCACCAGGCCTTTGGCCAGCTCCTGTGCCATATCCCAAGTTTCCGAGCCCTCGGCGGCGGCGGCGTCGACAAGGTCGGCCGCCTCGTCGAGAGCTGCGGTCTGATCGGGCAGGACACCGATCGTGTTCAAGATTCTCGCCACCACACCGCCCAGATACCCGACAGCAGCCCGGGGCTGGAGCCCGGTCGGGACTGCGATCGTCGGCCACGCCTTCTGCGCCGACAGCTCGGCCAGACGCCCACCGGTAGTCACGGTCACGATTGGGAGCCCGGCCGCATCGGCCGACCCCACCAGGTCCAGAGTCTCCTCGGTATTCCCCGAGTACGAGGCTGCGACAACGGTCGGCTTGACGCGTTGTGCCCAACCGGGAAGCGGCGAGTAACCCTTGTGAACAGCCACCCGACCCGGAGTTGCGGTGGCCAGAGCGGCCCCGAAGTCCCCTGCAATCCCGGACCCACCCATGCCGCCGACGAGAACTTCGGGATTCGCGGGGAGATCGGGGATGTCGAGATCGCGCGCCCAACGGATCTGGTCCCCCAGGGTCCGGATCATGTCGAGCATCTCACTCATCGGGGCCCCCTTCGGCCTCCTCGATCAGCATCACGGGTATCCCATCCCGCACCGGGTATCTGCGACCGCACTCCGAGCAGACCAGCCGGGACGTCGCCTCGTCCTCCGTCAGGTCGGCCTTGTCCACCGGGCATACCAGGATGGCGGCCAACTGGGGATCGATCAGGCTCATCTCTCCTCCTCGAGAGTTGCTGCCAATTCCTGCACGGTCGCTTCCAGGGTGTCCTGGTCGGCCGATTCGACGTTGAGCCTCAACAGAGGCTCCGTGTTCGACGGCCGCAGATTGAACCAGACGTTCCCCAGATCGATCGACAACCCGTCGACCTGGTCCCTTTTGGCATCGGGATACAAGGCGTCAACGCGGTTCATGGCTGTTTCAGTGTCGGAGACGACGAAATTGATCTCCCCCGATGCCCGATATGGCTCCACATCGCGACGGAGGGCCGAAAGAGGGCGGCCGGCTTCTGAGATCACCCGCAAGAGAACGAGCATTGCCAGCATCCCCGAGTCCGCTCGGAAGTTGTCCGCGAAGTAGTAGTGGCCGCTGTGCTCACCCCCGAAGACAGCACCCGACTCCGCCATGACCTGCTTGATGTAACTGTGCCCGACCCTGGTTCGAATCGGCGTGCCCCCGGCGGCTCTGATCGTCTCCGGGACTGCACGAGACGTAATCAGGTTGTGGAGGATCGAGGCACCGGGGTGACGCTCGAGCATCCACCGGGCAATGAGCGCGGTGACTGTGCTGCCACTCACTGCTTCCGCCTTGTCGTCGATGAAGAAGGCGCGATCGGCGTCACCATCGAAGGCGACCCCCAGGTCGTGCCCCCCTTCGTCGACCATCGCGATGAGATCTCGCAGGTTCTCGGGCTGAATGGGATCCGCCGGGTGATTGGGGAAGGTGCCGTCGGGCTCGAGGTAGAGACCGTCCAAAGTGGCCTCGAGCCGGGCAAAGACCTTCTCGATTGTCACTCCGGCCATCCCATTCCCGCCGTCGACGGCAACCTGCAGTGGACCGATCGCAGACCCATCGACGATGGCGAGGAGATGGTCGACGTAATCGTCGATGGCGTCGACGGTGCGCATCGAGCCGGCAGAGGCAGCCGGAGGTGCCTCGTCATCGATCACCGCCTTCTTGATGTCCTCCAGTCCGGTCTCCGCCCCTACCGGAGCGGCGCCGGCGCGGCACAGCTTCAATCCGTTGTATTCCGGAGGGTTGTGCGAGGCAGTGATCATCCCCCCCGGGACCGAGTACTTGCCCGAGTAGAAGTAGACGAGATCGGTCGGCACCTGCCCCAAGTCGATCACGTCGGCGCCGGCGGTAGTGATCCCATCCACCAGCGCCTCGAACAGTGCATCCGACGATCGCCGGCAGTCCCGGCCAACGGCGACCTCATCCGCGTCCATCAGCAAAACGAAAGCAGTGCCGATCTTCCGGTACAGATCCGGAGTCACATCCCCGTTGTCGGTGCGCCCGCGTACGTCATAGGCCTTGAACACGGAATCGGGGCTCATCGGCGGCGGAGTCTAGGGGTGGGCCTATCGCTTGCTCATTTCTACACTTGCCCTCGGATGCGCCCCACCTTCTCGATAGTGGTCCCCGTGTACAACGAGGCCGAATTCATCCCGCAGGCAATACCGGCGCTCATCGAGCAGATGGACGGCGTAGGCGAGCCCTACCGAATTCTCCTCGTTGAGAACGGCTCGACCGACGGAACCGCAGCCGTGGCCGAACGGGTCGCAGCCGGCCGTCCCGTCACGGTGATGTCCCTCGACGCCGCCGACTACGGCTCGGCGATGCGGCATGGGTTCCTCGCGGCCGACGCTGCCTGGGTGGTCAATTTCGACATCGACTATTTCTCGGCCGACTTCCTGAAGAGAGTGCTCGCTTTGGATGACGTCGATCTGGTCATCGCCTCGAAGCGCGATCCTGGCTCGCAGGACAGACGGCCCATCCTGAGGCGGTTCGCGACATGGGTCTTCAACCTGATGCTGCGCTCGATCCTCGACTCAAAGGTGAGCGATACCCACGGCATGAAGGCCTTTCGCCACGACCTGGTCTGGCACCTGGCCCCGTCCGTGCTCAGTCGGCAGGACCTCTTCGACACAGAGCTGGTGATCCGGGCCGAGCGGGCCGGCTATCGGATCGAGGAGGTGCCGGTCGTGGTCGAGGAGATGAGGGTGGCCCGTTCGTCGCTGGTGAAACGGGTGCCGAGAACCGTGCAGGGATTGTTCGCGATCCGACGAACGCTGGCCGACGAGTCTCTAGGCCTGACGGCGGCGCACACCCCAGATCCCGACGCCGACTAGACCCAGCACCCCTACCAGGGTGGCGATCTTCCCGCCGGTCTCGGCCCAAGTGTCCTCGAACTCGAGAACGACCTGTTCGCTGTTAGGTACGACCACCATCAGGGACGGAGTGGCCCGCCAGGGGCCGTCGGCACCGGTGGCCGTCCAGTTTGGGAAATAGGAGACCTTGACGAGGTGGGGCACGCCCACCGCGGTGGTGGTGAACGAGATCTTGTGGTTCTCGACCACGATGTCGCTAACCGCGTCCGCCGGCGCGTCCAGGGCGACATCGGGTCTCTCTTCAATCGACTCGATGCGGGGCCATTCCTCGGGGCCGTCGGTCACCACGAGTCTGTCGAGATTGTCGACGTCCTCGTACCAGGTGAGAGCCATGTCGAAGAAACTCGGCAGTTCCTCGCCGTCCGACCCGGTGACTGTTGCAGAGCCGGTCAGCGAGTCGAGCAGTCCGTGCTCCGGAACCTCGTAGACCGATGGAAGGTGCGATGCCACCTCGACCAACTCCGTCTCGGGGAGCTGGTAGATGCTGAATGGCCCGGTCGTGGCCAGCTTCGACATCTCAGGAAGCCCATCAGCGCGCTCCGTGGCCTCAGGCGTCACTGAAACGTAGTAGTCGACGCCGAACAGCTCGAGGTGCTTGAGGCCGCGTTCCATCTCACCCGTGTGGTACTGCAACCCGGGTATCGGGTTCGACGGTCTCTCCGACATCTCGGACGAGTTGATGAAGTGGAACGGGGTGGTCAGTGAAGACTCGAAGAAAAGGCCCTCCATCGAGGGGTGCGAGCCTTCGGTCCAGTACGGGATCAACATCGGGGACATGGGCGTCCCGTAGACACCGAGCTCCTTGTTGGCAGCCTCCCAATGGACTCTTCCCTCCGGGAGAGTGTCGATCTCGGCCATCAGCGCCTCGTACTCAGGCCACTTTTCCTTGTTCTCGTAACCCGCGTAGTTCCACTTCGCCCAGCCGTCGACGAAGGTCACTCCGGACAGTGCCCCGAGTACCACGATGGAAACAGTGGCCGCGGTCAGGAACGTGCGGGTGGAGAGACTCGACCCCCAAAGGAAAGTGAGCCCGACGATCAAGGCGCCGGCGACGCCAACCGGTATTGCCACCCACGCCGGGAACTCGGTCGAATCGATGACCAAAGCGCACGCGACGACCGTGATCAGGGCGATGAGAGCTCGCGGCCAGTATGCCGAGATCCGGGAGGGCAGCCTCCGCGACAGCCAGATGATGGCCGCCCCGACACCGACAGCCGCGAAGAAGGCAACCCCGAAATACCAGTACGGAAGGAGCCGGCCATTCCACAGCTTCCATCGTTCCCCGCCGAAAACGGTCGGGAGCAGCTCGGGCATGATGTGGGGAAGAGGGAAGTAGAGGACCGGGAGAATCGTCGCGGCCAGCAACGGCGCGGCCCGTGAGGTTCGACGGCTGATCCAGACCGCACCCGGAATGGCCAGCGGGAGCAAGAGCCACAGCTCGACCGGGAAGATCTCCTCCCAACGGGACAGCGGGGTCCATGACATGTCCGAGCTGAAACCGATGCGTGCGATCAGCGGCAGCGCCCAGAACGCGGCAATGGCAAAACCCCAGAGCCAGATGGCGAGGGTGCGCCAGAATCCCTTCCGCCAGGGCAGGACGAACAGGGAGGCGAAGATGACGACGATCGTCGTCAGCACGTGGGAGAGCGCAGTGGCGGCCAGGGCAAGAGCCGCCCATTTGAGATATCGCCGATCGTCACGGACCGCCCGGATTAGTAGCCCGAGATAGAGCAGGGAGAGGGCAAAAGACCACGAGTAGGCGAACTCGCCGGCAAGCGTGGAGGCAATGTTGCCCCCGTAGATCGAATAGCTCTCGAAGAAGGCGAAGACCACTCCCGCACCGGCTGCCACCAGGGAGATGTGCTTCCCGAGTCGCATCGAGCGAGCCAGGTAATAGGCGGCTGGTGGCGTTGCCAGCAGGCCCATGACTGTGACCACCTTGAACGCCACCCCGTAGGGCATGAACAAGTCCAGGAACACGATGGTCAGCGACGGCAGCGGGAAGTAGAAGTAGAAGGCGGGAAAACCGGCGAACCAGTCGTTCGACCACCCCTGGATTCTGCCCTCGGGAAGGAGGCTGTCTCTAAGGAAGGCGGGACCGAGGACGTGAGCCCCCATGTCGCCGCCGGTCGGAGTCGTGGACGACACGATCCACCAGGGATTCATCACAATGAGGATGACGAGAGAGATGCCGGCGAGGGTGAGGACGACCGGCCAGGGATTGCCCCGTAAGAGAGACCTTGGAGTTGTCACGCGCGATGCTGTCGGACGATCTCCAGAACCTGCGAGATGTCGATGTCCTCGCCATCCCGGTTCCACCATCTCTCCTCGCAGTTGTGACATGCGAAGAACAGCACCTGGGTCCCGTCGGGAAGGACGTGCTCGATCTCGATCACATCAGGTTTTGAGCACTGTGGACAGTTCATCTCGTCTCGAAGCTGGGGAAGGCACATGGTACGACCGTCGCGGCCCTACAACAATGCCTCCTCGTCGAGGAGACGGCCCACGTAACGGCTTCGCCTCCGCCCGTTCTCGGTCCAATATGCGTACCAATAAGGGCCATGGGGACATCGGGTGCAGCCCGACTTCCCGCATCGCACCGCCTGCTGCCGGAGATGGACTTCGGGGTGGTCGTCGGCGCCGAGGGCACCCGAGCCCTGCAGTTGGGCGCGGGTCAAAATCAGGAGCCGTCGGAGATCGTGCTCGTCGAGATCTTTGACCGCGTCGAGGAGATCGCGGTCGAGGGCCATCAGGCCACGGAGAGCGGGGCGAAGAGTCGGGTGACGGTCCGTCGATCGGTCAGCGTCCACCCGAGAGGAGGAATCATGCGATCGGCATGATCGGCACACATGGCGTACCCATGTCGCTCGACGCCGTTGACGAGGTCGTCCATCCAGACCGAACTATTCGGGTAGGAGAAGGTCATGAGGGCGGCAGCCGGCGAGCCACATCGGGCACAACTGAGAATCATGCCGGAAACGGTAGGTGTTGGGGCATCCCTGTTCAAGGATTCAAGTCTCGGAGCGCCCGATCGGCATCCCGGGGTTGAGTGAGGCCGACCCGTCCTCACCGACGACGACGGTGCAGGGAACGGCATCGATGCCAAGCCGGGTGAACAAACCTGGTTCATCTTCCCACTTGATCTCGACGTATCCGGCGCTGCCCAGCATGTGGGCCAGTCGTGCCCGCGCACCCGCGCAGTCGGAGCAGGTCGCCGAAGTGAAGAGATAGATCCCCGGGTCGAGCCCCCCACCATCGCGGGCTTCCGATTGCCCGGGCCGACGACGTGTCATCAAGATGATGAGGAGCGAGATGGCGACCACCCCGGCGACGATCGCCAGCCGGAGCCAGACGTCATTCATCGATGATCGGCACGCCGATGCTGTAGGCGGCGCCGGTGGCGGTGGTGGTCGCCCACAGCGGTACCAGCGAGCCGGCACCTTTCACCGCATAGGCGTTGGCGCCGCCCTCGACCGCAGGAAGCTCCAGAACCATGCCGGCCGGGATCGGATGCTCCTGTGCCGCCGACTGATCGCGGCGCGCGGTCACCACCACCACATCCTCTTCGAGCCCGGCATTGAGGATCACGGCGGTCCCGGTCCCGCCCGGAGCCAACCCGGCGCCAGGGAGCAACCAGCTGGATGAGGTCACCGAGGCGCCGCTGGTGATGGCGACACCGGTCGGAGAGACACTGCGAAGGAAGGCGGCCACCGGCTGGGTCGAGATCACTCTGATCGCAGATGCGCCCTGGAGTCCCAGCTCTGACAGCGGGAGGATTGTGGCCCCTCGGCTGGGCACCACACCGTCCTGGAGTCCCTCCACTACACCCTGGGGCCCGTAGACGTCCACCTGGAACGCCACCTCGGCGGCGGCACCCGTCGAAATGACCACATCGCCGCCAATACCGGCCGCCGGCACGGGGAGGTACCAATCGAGCGCCGGCGGCACCGAATGCCAGAGGGCACCGTCAGCACCGGCGTCGAATCGACCTGCCGTCATGACATTTCCTCTCGCCACCTCGATGGTGATGGAGAGGGATTGTCTCCCCGGGAGGATCTCTGCGAGGTCGATGACGACCGTCGAGCGGGAAGGCACCATGATGCCTCGTAGCTGCGGGGCGGCCTCGAGACCGGACTCCGATTGGACGATCAGATCCACAGCGGCCTCACCGGCATAGGGGTTCATCAACTGCACCTGGAATCGCTCGCCGCTCACCGTGGAGCCGCCGGCCAGCAAAGTCTGCTGGATGGGAGTGGGGACACAGGCTTCGACGGCTACGGATTGGGCACCCACCAGCACCGAGCCGGCCGCCACGTCAAGCCCCGGCAACTCGGCGAGGCCGGCGCCGGTTCCAATCGGGGCGATCTCGGCAATCGGAATCGCCGCCGAGCCGGACGCGCCTGTCGAGAACGTGGTCGAGCCGACGGACACCCCGGCAGCAAACGGCGTGAAACGGCCCTCGCCGTTGACACCGGATGCGACCCCGATGGTCGTGGTGCGGCCACTCCCTTCCTCCACCGGGCACACCGCCACTGCCGGCGCGTCGACGGCGGCAACTTCGTCGGCCTGGGGCTGCTCGGGGCTCGGGATGAGCAACACCCCCACGGTCATTGCGGCGACCAAGATGGCGAGGAGTGCCTTGGTCATCGCCTGGTCCTCCCCCAAAAAAGGAGGCCCAACGCCAGGACGAAGAGCATGGCGGCGGCATACGGAGCGTATGAGAGATACCCCGTCGCCGAGAACACCGCCCTCCCACCCACTCCAGAGACTGTGGTGAACCAGTCCTCCAATTCAGGTTGGGGCTCCCAACCATGCGAGTAGTTGATCCTGAGCACAGCCGGCCCAGACGAGGCCGGACCGGAGAATCCGGTGCCCTCCCGGTGCCAGACGACACCCTCTTCGACCGAGGCCAGCGGATCGACTCGAGGGTTCTCGAACACGTCCGCATCCGTGACGAGCGGGGTCGGGACGAGGTCGACCTGCGAGTCGAGGATCGGATCCAACGGCGTCTCCGTGCCCTCCACTACCACCCAGTCGATGGCGAACTCGGCCAGCAACTCGCCCGGTCTCAGGTCGGCGCCACTGGCGATGCGGTCGATGGCATTGGCGAGCTGGACATCGCCAGGCTGCGGTTCTGGCAGCCACACTTCGTCGAGAGTTGTCCCCTGACCGTCCACCGCTCGATACCAGATGCCAGGGCCCGGCCGCGCCTCGCCAGGGATCAGACCGCGGTCAGTCGACATCACCAGGACACGCCCGGGACTCGCCTGCTCGGCCAGCGTCGAGGCAAATTCGAGACGGTCGTTGATGTCGCCGGTCGGAAGACCCAGACGGCCGTTGACCAGGCCCACCACCGAGACGAGGAGCATGGCAATAGCGCCGATCGAGGCCAGGAGACGGCGGGGTTCGATACTGAGACGATCGAGGGCGGCGGCAACGACGATCGCCGAGCCGAACGACGCCAGCACCAGGGCCGCTTCCTCCACCCCCGGTCCCCCGAATGGCAGTCGAACCAGGAGAAGACCGCCTAGACCGACCAGGGCCCCGAAGAAGCCAAGTCGTCGGGTGCGGCCCTCGACGAGCATCAGAGGAATCGTGGTGACGGCGATGAGAACGGGCCACCAGTCGGGGACCGCCATACCCAGCCGACGATCGATGTCGAGCAACCAACCTTGGTCGTCGTACACGAATCCCACGGCCACCACCCCGGCCAAGAGGGTGGCCAGACCGAGACGAAGGGAGGACCGGCTCCCGCCTACGAGACGCCAGAGCAGGGCCGAGACCAACGGAATCACACCGAGCAACGGTGAGACCGAGGTGAGCAGGATCGACCAGACGAGGACCCAGCCGACATGGGTCAACCAACTCTTCCCCCAGTCGTCAGGGTGGAGGATCACGGAGCGGACTGCCCAGGGCAGGAAGGCGGCCGCGCCCAGGGCCAGCCAGGATCCGGCGCCGACGATGAGTGCCGTCCCCGGGCCGGCGAGGAGCACGAGGCCGGCGAGATAGCGACCCGGCCCCCGGAAACCGAGACGACCTGCGAGTCGGCCCATGCCCAGGACGGCCAGCACGGCGAAGAGGACGGTTGCGATCGTGCGGGCAGCTCCCTCTGCGCCGAACCAGACCAGCGAGATCAGCCCGGTGAACCCGGAGGCCGGGTGGACGGCGTCAGCCGAGCCAAGTCCCGAGTCGTTCCATCCGGCAAAGAACCGGTCGAGGGCGACTGTCGGAGGCTCGAAGGGGAAGTTGTAGCCACTGTTGGGGACGCCCACGAAGAAGATCGACCACGAGGCCACGACGACCACAACAGCCGCCAGGAGGGCGCCCCAGATCCCCGGGCTCGACCAGATCCTCCTGGTGCCGCGGGCGAGCGCCTGATCGTCGTCGAAGATGGAAAGAACACGATCGGTGAGCTCCGACCCGACCTCTCGCAGGCGGACAGAGCCTCTCGACTGGAATCTGAACAACTCCTCGTCACCGACTGCCCGAACCTGTCGGAATCGACGGCGCTCGGCGATCGTCGAAGGCAGGTGCCGGATGTTCCAGAGCCACGAGATGAGGTGGCGAGCACCCACGCGCCAGCGGAAGAGGATCAGGTTGGCCAGCGAGTCGAGGACCGAGACGAGGATCTCGAATGGCACCACCCAGAGCAGGGTGATGGGCCGGTAGGCCTTGAGCATGGCCCGCAAACGGCCGGCTTCCTCCCGCCATCCACCTGACCTCTCCTCACATCGGGCCTGGTGATAGACCTCCGACGAAGGGACGGTGATCACCCGCCCTCCAGCCAGACGAGCTCGTTGGGAGAAGTCGAGCCCGGCAGCCACCGGCTCGAGGAGCTCGTCGAGGCCGCCCAGCCCCTGCGCCAGGTCACGTCGCACCAACATCGACACCGAGGACACGAAGGCGACCTCACGCACGACGTCGTATTGCTGGAGGTCGATCTCCCCTTCGTCGAGCCCGGTGTAGGGGTCGCCGAACACATCCGTGGCGCTCCCGATCGACTCCAGCTCGTCCCGGGTCCCCGCAAAGAGCAGCTTGGATCCGCCGAGCGAGGCTTCGTTTCGGTCCAGCTCCCAGACCAGGGCCGCCAGCGCATCGGGCCTGGGCCTGGCATCGGAGTGCAGAATCCAGAGGTAGTCGACCTCTGCCCCGGTGACGGCGATGGCCTCTTCCAGGGTCGTCATCCGGCTCACCCCGACTGGTAAATCGCCGTTTCCGTCACCGATGACCACCACCTCATGGACGCCTTCATAGACTTGTCGGTCCACGGTGGCGAGGGCCGCCTCGAGGTCGGCGCCCTCCACCAGGGTGACGATCACCTTGACGCGGGGCGCGTCCGGTGGCACCAAGGGTGTTGATTCGTCCGCGATCTGCGGAGCTGAAGCACTTGTCATGCGGGAGGACATTGTGAACCGGAGCGCGCCACTGAGCAATATCGAGAGCTGTGACCAGGGTCGTTGAGCTCTCCGGAGGTGTGGGTGGTGCCCGCCTGGGACGCGGTCTCGACGCGCTTGCCGACGTCGATCTCAGTGTTGTGGTCAATGTCGGGGACGATCTCCCCATCCACGGGCTCTATGTGTCACCCGACCTCGACACCATGGTCTACACCCTCGCCGGCGTCGAAGGCCCGCACGGCTGGGGGCGGGCAGAAGACACCTTCACCGCCAATACAGAACTTGCCCGATTCGGTGTCGACAACAGGTTCCAACTCGGCGATCTCGACCTCGCGCTCAAGATCATGCGCACCGATCGGATGGCCCAGGGTGACACCCTCTCCGAGGTGACCGACTCGGTCCGTGTCCGCTTCGGGATTCGATCCGCAATCCTGCCCGCCTCCGACGACCCGGTCCGCACCATGGTCACCACGACCGATGGGAGCAGACTCACGTTTCGGGAGTACTTCGTCGATCGAGGTCACCAGGATCACGTGAAAGAGCTCGAGTTCGACGGCGCGGCCCACGCCACCCCCGCCCCCGAATTGATCGACATCATCGATACGGCCGACCTGGTGGTGATCGGGCCTTCCAATCCCCCATTGTCCATCTGGCCCATCCTCGCCATCGAGCCAATCGGCCAGGCCGTGCGGCGCCACACCAACGTGATCGCCGTCAGCCCCCTGATCGGGGGTCGCGCTCTCAAAGGGCCGGCTGACGTGGTGATGGCCGACCTCGGCCTCGGTACGGGGACGGGCGCCGTGCTGGCCTCCTATGACGGCTTGATCGACACACTGGTGGTCGACTCCAGCGACAGCGCCGACGAAGGGGAGAGCGGAGGTGTCAGGGTGGTGGCGCTCGAGACCCGGATCGCCGACCGGGACAATGCTGCCCATCTCGCCCGGGCGATACTGAACCTGTGACCCTTCAGATCCTTCCGCTGACCGGGATCGGTTCCGTCATGCCTGGAGACGACCTCACCGAGATCCTCGCTACCGCCCTCACGCCGATGGCCCCGACGGCCGGGGATGTGTTGGTCGTCACCCACAAGATCGTCTCCAAGGCAGAGGGACGCGTGGTCACCATCGAGGGCAACGAGGAAGAGTTCAAACGGGCGTTGGTGGAATCTGAAGCCGTCTCCGTGGTCAGACGGCGAGGCAATCTGATAATCGCCGAGACCGCTCACGGATTCATCTGTGCCAACGCCGGCGTCGACCGTTCCAATGCCGAACCGGGGACGATGATCCTTCTGCCCGAGGACCCGGATCGTTCGGCCCACCGGATCAGAACTCGGCTCGAGCGCTCCCTCGAGGTGGATATACCCGTCATCATCTCCGATACCTTCGGGCGGCCTTGGCGACGGGGCCTCACCGACATCGCCATTGGGGTGTCGGGCCTCGAGGCGGTGATCGACCTGCGAGGAACGAATGACTGGGCGGGCCGGGAGCTCGAGGTCACCGAGATCGCAGTGGCCGACGAGCTCGCTGCAGCTGCCGACCTGGTGATGGGGAAGGCGGATGGGATTCCCGCCGCCCTCATCCGCGGTTACCAGGGGCCACGTGGCGAGGGACGGGGCCAGGACCTGGTCAGGCCGCCCGAAGAGGACCTTTTCCGCTAAGAGTTGCAGGCGTTCTGGTTCGGTACCTATTACTTAGAACCTACGACCTATTACCGGCGCCGTAGGCGCCGCTACGCCCCTGGTCGACCCAGACCCCAGTAGTCGAGACCGACCGCCCGGACTTTCTTTGGATCGAGGATGTTGCGGGCGTCGACCACGCGGTGTCCTCTCATCACCTTGGACACCTCTGCCATGTCAACCGTCAGGAATTCGGGCCACTCGGTGGCGATGAGGAGGACATCGGCCTCCTGCACCGCGGCGATCGGGTCCGAGACCATGGTGAGCAGATCGGTCTTCGCCTCGGGGTCGTAGGCCACCACCTCGGCGCCATCGGCCTGAAGCAGGGAGGCGATCCGCACGGCGGGCGACTCCCGCACATCGTCGGTACCGGCCTTGAAGGCGACACCCCACATACCGACCCGCCGCCCTCGCAGACCCCCACCGGCGGCCTGCCTGACTTTGTCCGCCACTCGCCGACGCTGCTCCTCGTCCGCGTCGATGACCGCACGCAGCAATTCGAAGTCATAGCCGGCGTCCTGGGCCACGGCGATCAAGGCTTGCGTGTCCTTGGGGAAGCAGGAACCGCCATAACCAGGCCCGGGCTGCAGGAAATGGGAGCCGATCCGATGATCCATCCCCAGACCCTGGACCACGTCGAGGATGTCGGCGCCGACCGCCTCACAGACATTGGAAAGGGTGTTGACGAACGTGAGCCGGGCCGCCAGGTAGGCATTCGACGCGTACTTGATCATCTCCGCCGAGGTGGGATCGGTCATGACCACCGGTGCGTCGAGGCTCCTGTAGAGATCGGCGACGGCTCTTGCATCGGCCTCCTCCCAAGCACCGACCACGATACGGTCAGGCTCGAGAAAGTCGTCGACCGCCTTGCCCTCGCGGAGGAACTCGGGATGAGAGACGATACGGGCCGGGCTGCCCAGGTCCGCCAACCGCTTGCGCAGGGATGCAACCGTGCCCGGCGGCACAGTTGACTTCACCACGAAGATCGTGTCCTCACCGACCTCGTTGGCCAGTTCGTCCATCACCGCATGGACGTAGTTGAGGTCAGCCCGGCCGTCCTCGCCTTCGGGAGTGGGGAGGGCGAGAAAGACGAAATCGGCACCTTCGACTGCCTCTTTGTTCGAGGTGTGGAAGCTGAGAAGGCCGCGCCCGGTGGCATGTGAGAGCAAATCGGGCAAGCCCTGCTCGTAGATTGGGACACCGCCACTGCGGAGTTGCTCGACTCGTTCTGCGTTTGCCTCGCCGAGACGTACCCGATGACCGAGACTGGCGAGACCGCCTCCGGTGACAAGACCGACGTAACCGGCGCCGATGATTGCTATGTCCATTGAACCCCCCATGGTAGATCGCGAGGCGTTGCGATCAGGAGGCGTCGGCTCCGACGATCACAACGGCGTCATAACCGTTATCGACGCTGCCGACCTGAACTACACCAAAACCGATCTGGCCGACGATCCGATCTCCGGCACTGCTCCCCTCGGGAACGAGGATGGTCGTGGCGGCATAGTCCTTCACCTCGGCATCACCCACGCCGGCGATCTCGAATCCGGCCGCGGCCAGCCGGTCTGACATTGCCGATGCAGCGCCGCTTACGCCATTCCCGTTGAGAACCTGGACGCGGATCGGTGCGCTGTCGACGGTCATGACACCGGAGAGAAAGCCGTTGATCATCCCCGAGGCCTCCGGCTCGGCTGCCATCACAACGGAAGCACCGTTCACCGTGTCGCCGTACACGGGGAGTGTGTGCCCCTCGATGCTCCCGGTGACGAGGCGGCGAAAGTCCCAAGCAAGCGACGCCACGGAGGCGTCGGCCAGGGTGCCGTCGACGGTCATGTGTTGGGCCATGGATCCCGCGATGTCACCTGCCTCTGCGATCGAGGCCGGGGACTTCAATTCGGTGAGGATGGCCCTCACCACTTCCTGCTGACGCTGGGTCCGTCCCAGATCACTGGCATCGACGCTCACCCATCGTTCGCCCTGATACTCCTCGTACTTCCGGGAGCGGGCGAAGGCGAGGGCTTGCTCACCATCGAGGATCTGGGTCCCATCGTCCACACTGAGTCCGGAGTTGGCGTCCCGAGCGGGGTAGGGGAACGTCATCTCGATGCCGCCCAACTCATCCACCATCGCGATGAACCCGAGGAAGTCCACCTCGACGTAGTGGTTGACCTCGATCCCGAGATTCTCCCTGATGGTCTGGACCATCAGCGAAGGACCGCCATACGAGTACGCCGCATTGATCTTGCCCTCACCGTTGCCCGGGATTTCCACCCATAGATCCCGAGGAATAGAGAGCATCCGGGCTTCCCCGCTGGCCTGGTCGAGACGGACCAGCATGATCACATCTCCACGCTCCCCGCCGGCGGGCCCGAAGAAGGTCAGATCCTCGATGCCTTGACGAGAGTCACTTCCCACCACGAGGAAGGTCAAGGTGTCCCCGCTGGGCTGGCTCAGCTCATTGACGACCTCGTCGTCGGTCGCGGCCATATCGAGCACGTTCTGCCCGGTGTCCAATGCCCAGAAGACTGCGAGCGCGCCGAGGGTGGCCACCATCAAGAGGCCGACAATGGTGATCTTCAGCCATTTCGGCAGCCCGCGACGGGGCGCAAGGTGTCGTGGGGAGGATGAGGCCATCTTCGGGTGAGACGTCGTCAGGCTACGCAGGGGTTCCACGAATCTCTGGCAATCGCCGCGGCCTGCGGCCGGCCTAATCTGCCCGCCGATGGCGGTACTGGCGCACGAAGGAACCCATCCGATCATGTACGGAGGCTGGCCCCTGCCCATCGGGTCGAGTCTTCGCACCCAGTATCTGGCCCGGCCCGACGTCGCGGGTCAGTTTCCGGTGGTCCTCGTGCTCCCGACGATCGAAGGCCAGTCCGGGTTCGAGAAGGACCTCTGCCGCATGTTGGCCCGCTGGGGGGTCGTCGCCATCGGGCTCGACTTCTACCGGCAGAAGGGCGATCCGCACGAGGCCTATGAGGCCCTGTCCGATCGTCGGGCGTTGATGGATCTCGACGAGATCCACGAATTCGTCGTCTCCGATGACGTCGATTGGGCCGTGAGCGGTGATCTCGGAATCCTCGGCATCGATGTCGGCGGCCGCTTCGCGATTGTGGGCGCCTCGACTCGGTCCTGGGTCAAATCCGTATCGGTCGCCTATGCCCCGCTCACCGGCGACGAGGAGCGCGAATACCAGGTGGCCTCTTATCTCGACAACCTCCCTGTGCCGGTCCTCGGCCTCTACGGGGCCTCTGACGAGCTGATCGCACCATCCACAGTGGACGAGGCGCAACGGCGAAACGACCACGGCCAATGGCTCCTCTACGAAGGAGCAGGCCACTCATTCCTCGACATCGGCTCCGAGGGCTATCACGCCGATGCCGCCGCCGACGCCTACCCCCGGCTCGTGGAGTTCTTCAAGGCCACCCTTCCGGCTGCGGTGGAGGTCGATCTCGGTTAGTGGCGGAGGTGCCTGATGGCGCCCGAGGTGAGGGTTCGGCGTGACCCGGCGACTTCGACCACCAGGGCGCCCTCCCCTGTGACGTCGATCGCGGTCCCCCGACCCTCCGGCTCCCAAGAGATCTCCCGGCCCAGCGTGGAGCACAGCGGCCCGGTACTCGTCGAGCGGCCAGCCGTCCTCCTCGAGGAGACGCATCAACTCCGCCGCCCAGAGTCCGGCAAGCTGCACGTGGAGCCCGGCACCTGGGTCGTCAGCGTGGAGTGCGCCCATGCCTTTTGGGGCGTCGGGCCACCACAGGTTGACCCCCATCCCGATGACGGTCTCGTCAGCGCGCTCGACCAGGATCCCGCCCACCTTGGCCCCATCGGCCATCAAGTCGTTGGGCCATTTCAAGCTCACACCTTCCAGTCCACGGGCCGCGGCGACACCTGCCATCAGCGAGAAAGGACGGAGATCGTCATCGGAATGGTGGAAGGCGAGAGAGACAGCGAGTGCACGTGGCGCCGACAACCAGGCCGCGCCTCCCCTTCCTCGACCCGCAGTTTGTCGTTGGGCGGCGACAACCACAGGGAGACGGTCCAGTTCGGAGCGGGCCATGTCCTGCGTGGATGCGACCTCTTCCGCCCGCAATTGCAAATAGGGTGTAGCCATCTCGTCTCCTGACGAGTCGGAATGTGTGAGGTTACGGAGGAGTCTTGGGGACCGAGGCGCGAATCGAGCGGCTCAGGGAGCTTCGCGAGGAGGCCCTGCATGCCGGAAGTCAGCGAGCGATCGCCCGCCAACACGAGCAGGGGAAACTCACGGCCCGTGAGCGGCTCGACGCACTCCTCGACAAAGGCTCGTTCCAGGAGATCGACCAATTCGTCCGGCACCAGTCGTCGGGCTTCGGCATAGAGGACAAGCGTCCTCTCGGTGACGCCGTCGTCACCGGGCACGGCACCATCGACGGCCGCCCCGTGTTCGTCTTCGCCGAAGACTTCACCGTGTTTGGCGGCAGCCTGAGCAAAGTTGTCGCGGACAAGATCTGCAAGGTGCTCGACATGGCTCTCGACACGGGGACACCGGTCATCGGCCTCAAGGACTCGGGTGGGGCGCGCATCCAGGAGGGCATTTCCTCCCTCGACGGGTACGGGCGGATCTTCGAGCGCAACGTGAGAGCGTCGGGGGTCATCCCCCAGATCTCGGTCATCATGGGACCGTGTGCCGGAGGCGCCGTCTACTCCCCCGCCCTCACCGACTTCGTGTTCCAGGTGGACCAGACCAGCCACATGTTCATCACCGGGCCCGATGTCATCAAGGCGGTAACCGGTGAGGAGGTGACCATGGAGGAGCTGGGCGGCGCGGCCACTCATGCCTCGAAGTCGGGTGTCACCCACTTCGTCTACCCGACCGGCATCGACGCGCTCGAGGCGGTCCGGTACCTCATGTCATACCTGCCCCGGAACAACATGGAGCTGCCCCCCTACTTCGCTCCCACCGATCGCCCCGACCGCATCGACGATTCCCTGGACTCGATGATCCCCGACTCGGCGAACCAGCCATACGACATGGTGGACCTGGTGGAGACCGTCCTCGATGGGGGTGAGTTCCTCGAGGTGCACGAGATGTGGGCGAGGAACATCGTCGTCGGGTTTGGACGTCTCGACGGACACACTGTCGGGGTGGTGGCGAATCAGCCGGCCGTCCTGGCCGGAACGCTCGATATCGAAGCGTCCGAGAAGTCAGCACGCTTCGTCCGATTCTGCGACGCGTTCAACATCCCGATCATCACCTTTGTCGATGTACCCGGCTTCCTCCCCGGTGTCGAACAGGAGCATCACGGGATAATCCGTCACGGCGCCAAGCTCCTCTACGCCTACTGCGAGGCGACGGTGCCTCGCATCACGGTGATCACCCGGAAGGCATACGGCGGCGCCTACCTGGTCATGAACGCTCGCGGGATACGTGCTGATCTGGTCTTTGCATGGCCATCTGCCGAGATCGCCGTGATGGGTGCCCAGGGGGCGGTGAATGTGATCCATCGTCGGGAGATCAGCGCCACCAAGGAACCGGAAAAGGTTCGCTCCGAGCTGATCGCCGATTACGAGGAGCGCTTCAACAACCCCTACGTGGCCGCCGAGCTCGGCCTGGTCGACGAGGTGATCGAGCCCCGGGAAACCCGTTACAAACTGGTCCGCGCCCTCGAGGTCCTCCGCACCAAGCGAGAGACCCTGCCCCCGAAGAAACACGGCAACGGGCCTCAGTGATGAAAAGCCTCCTCGTCGCCAACCGCGGCGAGATCGCGGTCAGGGTCATCCGCACCGCCCGGGAGATGGGGATTCGCACCATCGCCGTCTATTCGGAATTGGATCGCGACGCGCTTCATGTCGACCTGGCGGACGAGGCCTGGAATGCCGGCCCTGCCCCGGCCGCCGACAGCTATCTGAATCAACAGAAGATCCTCCAGATCGCCCATGACTCGGGCGCCGAAGCCATTCACCCCGGATACGGATTCCTCTCGGAAAACGCCAAGTTCGCGGCTGCGGTCAGCGAGGCCGGGATCGTCTGGGTCGGCCCCCCGGCCAGCGCCATCGAGGCCATGGGAGACAAGATCACCTCGAGACGCAACGCAGAGAAGTTCGGGGTGCCGACGGTTCCCGGGGTGACCGACCCGGTCACCTCGGTCGAGAAGGTGGCCTCTCTCGCCGAGCAGTTCGGCTACCCGGTCGCCATCAAGGCCGCCCACGGCGGCGGCGGCAAGGGTTTGCGGGTGGTTCGTGGGCCTGAGGAGCTCGACGACGCGTTCGAAGGAGCCAGACGCGAGGCCGATGCCTATTTCGGCAATCCCGAGGTCTACGTCGAGAAATACCTGGAGGAGCCACGGCACGTCGAGGCACAGGTGCTCTTCGACAGCCAGGGCAAAGGCGTCTTCCTCGGCGAGCGGGATTGTTCGGTGCAGCGGCGTCATCAGAAGCTGATCGAGGAGACACCATCACCAGGGCTCTCCGTCAAGCAACGCCGGGCGCTGGGCCGGGCCGCGTTGGCCGCAGGAAAGTCATGCGGATACGTGAATGCCGGGACGGTGGAGTTCCTCGTCGATCGCGCCGGCGAGTTCTTCTTCCTCGAGATGAACACTCGACTCCAGGTCGAGCACACCATCACCGAGATGGTCACCGGACACGACCTGGTCGAGTGGCAGATCAGGATTGCGTCAGGCGAGGAGCTGACCATTGACACGGTCGAACCCAGGGGTCACGCCATCGAGTTCCGCATCAACGCCGAGGACCCGTTCAACCAATTCCTGCCGACGCCCGGACAGGTGGTCGAGTGGCAGGAGCCTGCCGGGCCGGGGGTCAGGGTCGATTCCTGGATCAAACCCGGGACCAACGTCTCCCAGTACTACGACAATCTCATGGCCAAGCTCGTCGTCTGGGCGCCGGATCGGGCCCGCGCCATCCAAAAGGGCAGGCGAGCGCTCGAGGAGTTCAAGGTGACCGGCGTGGCGTCCACGATCCCTGCCCACCTGGCGGTCTTGAATCACCCAGACTTCGTCAACGGGACACATCACACCAAGTGGATGGAAGAGAACGTCGACCTCGGGGGCGGCGACCCCGACGCAACACCGTCGCTGCCCGAGGAAGAAAGTCTGTCTCGACGAGACATCACGGTCGAGGTCGGCGGCCGTCGCTTCGCAGTCAGCTATTGGGCGCCGGAGCCGTTGACCGGGAGCATCCGAAGGAGGCCACCAAAGCTCCAGCTGACCGGGCCGGGCACTCCTTCCGATGGCATGGTGACTGCGCCGATGCAAGGCACGATTGTCAAGGTCCACGTGGCGGCCGGCGCCTCCGTGAGCGAAGGCGACCCGATTTGTGTCCTCGAGGCAATGAAGATGGAGAACGAGGTTCGCTCACCGGCGACGGGCGATGTCGTCGATCTCAGGGTCCAACCCGGCGACACCGTGACCCCCGGTCAGGTCATCGCCGTCGTCAAGTAGGGACTTCCGCGAACCCTGGGTTGCAGCCACCGCTCAGCGAAGTGCGGCGCCCCGAGATCGCAAGCCGGGCTGCGCAAGGGGGTTTCATCGGACGATTCGCTCCGCCATCTTTTACAGATGGCCATTCCCAGACACGTACTCGATCTCGCCGCAAACCAAGGTGGGTACGTGAGGCGGGACCAACTAGTCGCACAAGGTCTCTCCTTAAGCGCCATCGACCGGAGAGTGAGTGCAGGCGACTTCACCCCGGCCGCCGCCGGGGTCTACATGGTCATACCCTCGAAGGACTTCGTCGATCTTCTCCGGGGAGCACTCCTGCGTCTCCCCAAGGCCGTCGTCTCGCATCAATCGGCAGCCCACATGCTGCGATTCCCCAAACTGCCCGAGCTGGTGCCCACGGTCGTCGTGCCCAGTCACACCACCCATCTGTTCCCGGGAGTCATCGTGAGACGCTGCAGTGATCTCTTCGAGTCCGACATCGTGGTGGTGGATGGATTGGCGGTCACCAACGTGGTCCGCACCTTCTTCGACCTGGGTGGTCTCCTGCGGTTCAAGCATTGGGACGCAATTGGCGAGTCGCTCGTCATCGCCACGAAGATGGAGCTCGCCTCTTTCGAGGACCTGACTCTGCGACTGGCCAGACGAGGGAAACCCGGAAGTCGACATGCGCACGATTTCCTCGAGGGGCGAGCAGGGCACGATCCGCAGGCGACGATCCTCGAGCGCAAGGCCCGCGACGTGCTTGCTCAGGCACGACTACCTCCACCTCTTCCCGAGCACCCGATCCCGTGGCAACCGGGAGGTCGTTTCGATGACGCCTATCCGGAGGAAAGGGTTGCCATCGAATGGGATTCGCGGGCCTGGCACGAGCAACGAGCCGCCATGGTTACAGACCGTCGGCGTGACAGAGAGGCGGCGGCTCACGGATGGGTCGTGTTGCGTTTCACCTGGGAAGAGGTGACGGAGAGGCCCCATGAGATCGTGGAGGCGGTGCGCCTCTTGCTTCGCGATCGCCGGATCGCCAACTGACCCTCGACGCCGCCAAACTCAGGGCGCTGGACTTCGCCTAGCGGTGGCTGGAACCCTGGGTTCGCGGCCAAGCGAAGAGCGTCTATTCAGCAGCGTCGGAGATGGCTTCCGTCATCGAGGGGTGGACCATGAGGGTCTCCACCAGCTCCTTGACGGTCACGTCCGCCTGGACGGCGAGGGTGAGGACACCTATCAGCTCGGAGGCGCGGTGGCCAACGATGGTCCCGCCCAGCACCACACCCGTCGCGGGGTCGGAGGTCAGCTTGACGAAGCCCCTGGTGAAGTGCTGGAGCACGGAACGAGCGTTGGAGGCGAATGGCACCTTCATCGTGCGCACCTTGCGGCCCTGTGCCGCAGCCTCCACGTCGACGAGCCCTACCGAGGCGATCTCGGGCTCGGTGAATATGGCCTCGGCGACCTTCGAGTAGTCGAGAGGCGTCACCGGGAGGTCGAGGGCGTGACGGGCGATTTTCCGCCCCTGCATGGAGGCCACCGACGAGAGGGGCATCTGACCGGTGACATCGCCCGCCGCATAGATGTGCGGGACCGACGTGCGCTGAAACTCGTCCACCTCGATGTAGCCATCCGTGGCCGCGACACCGGCTGCCTCGAGATCGAGGCCATCGGTGAGGGGGATGGATCCGACGGCCAGCAGGGCGTGGGAGCCATGCAGCACCCGCCCGTCATCACAGAAAACGGAGACACCGGATCCATCGAGGTCGATCTTCTCCGCACGCGCTCCGATGGCGAGATGAACGCCTCGCTCCAGGAAGTCCTCTTCGAGGACCGCAGCGACTTCGGCATCGCGATGGGGAAGGATCTGGCGACGCGACACGACAAGGCTCACCTTCGATCCGAGGCTCTCGAAGATGTGGGTGAATTCAACGCCCGTGACCCCGGACCCGATGATGACCATGTGTTCGGGGACGTCGACCATGTCGTAACAGTCCCGAGTCGTGAGCACCCTCTCCCCGTCCACCGGGGCCCATTCGGGAACGCGGGGCGCCGAGCCGGTGGAGACCATCGCCCGGTCGAATCCGACCCGACGCTCCCCCGACTCCGTCTCGATCAGGACCTCCCGATCCGATACGAACCGGCCCTGGCCGTAGATCACTTCCACCGACTGTGACTCGAGTAGCTCCAACCAGTTGCGATTGATGTCCCCGGTGATCGCCTTGATCCGCCCTGACAGCACACCGGTGTCCACCCGGGTCGGCTCGGTTGCGAGCCCGAGCTTGGCGGCATTGCGTACCGATGTGTGGCGCAGGGCGGCGGCGGCCATCGTCTTCGAGGGAATGCAGTCCCAGAGATGGGCCGCCCCACCGACGATCTCCTTCTCGATGAGGGTGACGCGCCCGCCTTTAGAGGCTGCCGTGGTGGCAGCCTGGGTGCCGGCTGGGCCTCCCCCCATGATGACCAGATGTCTTCGCGTGTCGCTCATCTCATTCCCGCTCTTTCACACCGGACGGTAGACACCGAATACAGCTCGCAGCCGATTGGACACCTCACCGACCGTCGCTCCTTTGTGCAAAGCATCCTTCATTGGCGGGAGGACATTGCCGTCTCCGCCCGCCTGGTCCTGGAGATCGTCGAGCGCCGACTCCATCGCCGCCTCGTCCCGGCCCGCCCGCCATTTGGCAAGGCGTCGCCGTTGCTCCTCTTCCAAGGAAGGGTCGACCTCGAGGACCGGGACGGCCGCACCGCCGTCGGTGGCGTATCGATTCACACCTACGACAACACCGGAGCCGTCGGCCTGGCGTCTCGCCTCGATGTATGCAGCATCTTCGATCTGGGCCTGCATCCAGCCCTCTTCGATCGCCGCCACCGCACCCCCCATCTCCTCGACCCGGGCCAGCAACGTTTGAGCCGCCTCCTCGAGCCGGTCGGTCAGGTACTCCACGAAATAGGACCCGGCAAGAGGGTCGACGGTGTCGGCGACCCCCGACTCGTGGGCGATCACCTGCTGGGTGCGGAGAGCCAGCAATGCCGATTCATCCGTGGGCAGGCCCAGGGCCTCGTCGTATGAGTTGGTGTGCAGGGACTGGGTGCCGCCGAGGACCGCGGCCAGGGCCTGCATGGTGGTCCGAACCACGTTGTTCAGTGGCTGTTGAGCGGTGAGGGTGGACCCTGCAGTCTGGGTGTGAAATCGCATCGCCCAGCTCGTTGGGTCCTTGGCACCGACCTCCTCCCGCATCAGCCCGGCCCAGAGGCGCCGACCCGCCCGGAATTTGGCGATCTCCTCGAAGAACTCGTTGTGCCCGTTCCAGAAGAACGAGAGTCGGGGAGCAAACGAATCCACATCGAGACCTGCATCGATTGCCGCCCTGACATAGGCGAGACCGTTGGCGATGGTGAAGGCCAGCTCCTGGGCTGCCGTCGATCCGGCCTCCCGGATGTGATAGCCACTGATCGAGATCGGGTTCCACTGCGGCAGCACGGCGGCCGCATAGGCGAACACGTCGGTGATGAGCCTCATCGAAGGTCGCGGCGGGTAGATGTAGGTGCCCCGCGCCACGTACTCCTTGAGGATGTCGTTCTGGATCGTGCCCCTGAGCTGACCAGGGTCGATCTCCTGCTCCTCGGCGACCAGTTGGTAGAGGAGTAGGAGGATCGCGGCGGTGGAATTTATCGTCATCGACGTCGACACCTGGTCGAGGGGAATGCCCGCGAGGAGTCTCCGCATGTCATCGAGGGTGTCGATGGCGACGCCAACTTTTCCGACCTCCCCGGCCGCCAGAGCATCGTCAGAGTCGAGACCCATCTGGGTGGGCAGGTCGAAAGCGACGCTGAGCCCGGTTTGCCCGGCGTCGAGCAACGCCCGGAATCGCTCGTTGGTCTGGTCCGCCGTCCCGAATCCGGCGTACTGGCGCATCGTCCAGAGCCGGCCGCGATACATGGAGAAATACGGCCCTCTGGTATAAGGAAACTCCCCCGGCCTGCCGATAGTCTTTGGGTCCCCGGGTTCTTCGTGTACTACCTGGATCTCGATGTTGCTGGTAGTGCGACGGTTTTGTTCCATGTACCGGGTATCCTTGCATCGTTCCCTTCGGTGTAGGTGGGGAACTCCCAGGACCTCAACGACGTCCATCTCTCTCAATGGCCAGAAAAGCGCTGATCCACCAAATCGAGGCGCGGGAACGGCGCGGCCGATGGTTCGGCGCCCTTGCCACGCTCATATCGATCTCCCTGCTCCTCTCCGGATGGGTGGGGCTCTTCGCATTTCTCGGCGCCAACTCGGCATACGGCACCTTCGAGGGCGTGAAGAACGAATGGGTGCCCGACACCAAGTCGATGGAGCTCACCCTTCCCGACCTGAGCCGTGTCAGCCGTATCTACGCCGACTCGGGCGAGGTTCTCGCCGAGCTCCACGATGGTCGTAACTCCGAGCCGGTGGCCTATGAGGATGTGCCCGAGACCCTGGTCTACGCCATCCTGGCCGCCGAAGACAGCGAGTTCTTCGAGCACGAGGGCATCGACTTCTCGGCCATCGTCTCGGCCGCCGTCGACAACCTGATCACTGACCGCACCCGTGGCGGCTCGACCATCACCCAACAGGTCGTCAAGAACGCCTTCGTCGGAACCGAGGTGAGCATCCAGCGCAAGATCACCGAGGCTTTCGTCTCTGCCGAGGTGGAACGACGGTTCCCCAAGGAGCGGATCCTCGAGTTCTATATGAACTCGGTCTACTTCGGGGCGGGGGCCTATGGCGTCAAGACCGCATCCGAGGAGTTCTTCAACAAGCCGATGGACCAGCTCACAGTCGCCGAATCGGCGACGCTGGCCGTCATGGTGCGCAACCCCTCGCTGTACAACCCGCGCAATCGCCCGGAGCTGACTCTGGATCGGCGTGACGAGGTCATCCGGGAGATGCAGGAGAACGGGTGGGTGACCGAGGCTCAGGCCAATGCCGCAACCGACGAGCCCATCGGCGTCATCGAGGCGCCCCTCCGACGGGGTCTGGCCGACCACGTGGTCGCCGAGGTCAAGCGGCAGTTGTTGAACGATCCCGAGTTCGACTTCCTGGGCTCGTCCCCCGAGGAGCGAAAGCAGGCCGTGTTCGGCTGTCCGGCCGACGACGTCGCCTGTGAAGGCGGAGGTGGTCTTCAGGTCTTCACCACCATCGACCTCGAGCTGCAGAACAAGGCCAACGAGATCCTGACCGCCTGGCTCCCCTTGCCGCCTTACGAGGAAAACCTCGCCCATTGCCGTGAGGTTCTTCCCGACGAGACCGATGACTACCTCGCCCGCTATGCCGAGACCCACTCATGTGTCCCGACAGGGGCCATGACGATGACCGACAACTGGACCGGCGCCGTGAAGGTCATGGCTTCCGGCCTCCCCTTTGAGTTCTCCCAGTTCGACCTCGCAGTACAGGGCCGCAGGAACCCCGGATCGTCCTTCAAGCCATTCGGTCTCATCGCTGCCCTGGAGAACGGTTACACCATGGGCCACAGCTGGAGCGGCAAGAGCCCGATCGAGATCGAGTGCCCGTTCCCTTGTGCCCCCAACGGCTCCAACATCTGGACCGTTCGCAATGCCGGCGCCTCGTTCGGGGTCATCGACCTCGCCGAGGCCACCTACAACTCGGTGAACGCCGTCTATGCCCAGTTGTCGCTCGAGGTCGGACCGGAGAAAGTGGTCGACGTTGCCAAACGCATGGGCGTCGACGAGTCGGCCCTGGACCCGGTGCTCTCCATCGTCCTCGGCAGCTCGGCAGTGAGCACCAAGGAGATGGCCAACGCTTTTTCGAACTTCGCCACATACGGGATGCACGCCGACGACTACATCGTCGCCAAGATCGTCAACGGTGCCGGAGAGACGATCTACGAGCACCAGCCAGAGACGACCCAGGTCGCCGACCCCGCGATCTTCGCTGCCGCCAACCGTGCCCTCAAGGTCGTCCCGGTCTCCGGGACTGCCCCCCGGGCCAACATCGGCATCCCGCAGGGAGGCAAGACCGGCACCCACCAGAGCTATCTCGATGCGTGGTACGTCGGCTACACCCCTGAATACAGCACGGCAGTCTGGGTCGGTTACGAAGCACAGCAGGTGCCCCTGACCAACGTCGTGATCAATGGCCAGAATTACGACCGCGTCTTCGGTGGCTCGGTCCCGGCGCCGATCTGGGCCGAGTTCATGGCGTATGTCCATGCCGGGCTGCCCGTGACCGACTTCCCTCCGGAGCCGGGCAACATCGACAAATGGCTGATCCCGCCGCCCACCACGGTGCCCAATGTCATCGGGCTCACGGAGAGCGACGCCGAGGCGGAGTTGCGTGAGGCCAAGCTCAACGCGACCGTCGAACCGGTTCCATCGCTCGAGCCAGCCGGCATAGTGGTCAACCAGTCGGTGGCCGGAGGGGCAACCGTGCGTCAGGGCTCCTTCGTCACCATCTATGTGTCGACCGGGGAGATACCGGTGGGCGCCCTCCCGAATCTCAGCGGACTGACCTTCGAAGAGGCCATCGAGATCGTGCGCTCTTTCGAGTTGGACACCGGGGTCAGGGTCAACCTCATCCAGCAGAACACCGCGACCGCCGACCCTGCAATGATCGGGCGCATTCTGACGACCAACCCGCCGCCGGCGACTGCCGTGCAGGGTGCGGTCGATGTCGTCGCCCTGGTTGGAGTCGCCCAAGGTGCGGCCCCCCCACCCTCGGCGCCGACGACCACAATCGACGACGACTAGCGAGCCGCTCAGCCCGATCTGAGCGCTTCCAGTGCGGCAGGACCCTAGGAATCCCGACGTCTTCCGAGCAATTGTTTCGCGACTCGCGTTTATGACCCTTGACGTTGTTTTACATTCGCTGGTAGATCTCAACGGATGAGAACCGAAGTGCCCGGGGGTGGCCAGACTGCTCGTCCTCCGCATCTGCGCACCGTGGGGCCCTCGGGCACTTCGGTCCGGCCAACGGCGAGGGTCCGGCCGGTGGTCCCGGTCCGGCTGGAGCCTCGTCGTGGTGGGTTCGAGCCGTCGGACCCCTATGTGAGGAGGTTCTGGGTGGCCGCAATCGGCTCGAGTGCCGTTGCCGAACTGCTTCGCCTGGTTCGGGCGGCCGAGAAGGGGGAGGGGGTGCGGCTGCCCAGGACCCTCCCGATCTTGCTTCGCATCGGCCTGGTCAAGGCAGAGACCTCGGGGCTGGTGGTTTTCGATCACATCCCCGTGGTCCCGGTGGAGATGCGTTGGAGATTCCCGCCCAGTCTCGGAGCCGAACACGCCAGATGGGTTACTTGATAACCGGGCCACCGGTTGCCAGGAGTGCCATGGCCACCAGGGCGACGGTCTCACCGATGAGGAAAGCAAGGGCAACCCGAACGTCGGGGGCACCCCCGAGGAGCGCCAGCGCCAGCACTGCGGATGCGAGGCCGGAGATCCAGGCGATGGAGAGTCGCGACGTTCGTCCTTCGGCCACCAGGACTTGGCCGGCGATCTGGGCCGTGGCCGCTGCCGTCACACCAGCGGCGGTGAGGGCGGCCACCGTCGCAGACGGAGCGAACTCTGGGATGAAGAGAAAGCTGACGATCTCCGGCCCGACCAACCAGCCAACGAGCGCGCCCAGGCCGGCCAGCACAACCCCACCGATCACGACCAGCCGGGCAATCTGAGCGAGCCCCTTGCGGTCTCCGGCCTGGGCCATTCCCACGAGATAGGGAAGAACCCGCCCCTGGAGTGAGAAGATCAGGGTCAGCGGGGCCCGGAACAGAGTGAAGGTGGCGAAGATCACGGATTGGATCACCTCGTCTCCCCCCAGGAGGGCGACCGCGACCGGGGCTGCGCCCAAAAGGACTTGCGACGAGGCGGTGCCGCCGACATAACCACCCAGGAAGCGAGTTGCCGGTGCAGCCGGGGGTCGGGTGTGTCCCAGGTCGTAACGCCACCAGCCCATCCCGAGGACCGCGAATCCGCCAAGCACCATCGCCCAGCCCAAAGACTCCGCCGTGCCGGCGAGTTGGATGGCGGCGATGCCTGCCGCCAGCCGCACAACGGTCTCGACGATCAGGACCCATCCCACCTTGGCGAACTGGCGACGACCGGCGTAGACGCCCTTGCCGACGAAGAGCAATCCGTAGCCGATCATGAGGAGCACGATCTGAATCACATATTGGAAGCTCCCGCCAAACAGCCGATCCAAGGTGAATAGCACGAACCCGCCACCTACAACTGCCCCGATAGCAGTCACGGTCATCGCGGGCACCAGGTCCCCCGGTATCACTTTTCGGCCCCCGGCCACCTCGCGGGTGATGTATTGCTCCAAGGGGACCAGCAGCACGGTGGCGATGATGAAGAACACCGTCCATAGCTGGGCAACGGGCGCGAAGGCTTCGGTGCCGAGCTGACGGCCTCCGTAGGCCTGGAAGATGTAGGCGCCGACCGCCCCGATCAACCCGCCGGCGACCATGAAGGTGGTCCCCGGTGCCTTGAACCCTCTTCGTTCGGCTTCTAGCACTGGGTGGCGCTCAACGTGCACCGGCCCCGGTAAGGACCGTCCAGACGCTCTTCCAGAGCACGCGGAGATCCATCACCGGGGACATGTGCTTGATGTAATAGAGGTCGTAGGTCAGCTTCTCGATCGTGTCCGCTTGATCGTCGGCATATCCATAGTTGACCTGAGCCCACCCCGTGATCCCGGGGCGAACGAGATGACGGTGCTCGTAGAAGGGGATCTGCTGCCGGAAGGCCTCCGCAAAAGGGACTTGCTCGGCACGTGGGCCGACCAGGCTCATCTCCCCCTTGAGCACGTTCAAGAGTTGTGGGATCTCGTCGAGACGCGACTTGCGAAGGAACCTCCCGCCGCGTACTACACGGTGATCACCCTCGCTGGCGAAGCTGGGACCGTCCTTCTCGGCGTCTTCGTCCATGGTCCTGAATTTGTACATCGTGAAAGGCGCGCCCCCGAAACCGGTCCTCTCCTGTCTGAAAAGTGCCGGCCCCCGAGAGGTCAAGCGAATGTATGCCGCGACCAGGAGGCCGATGGGCATCCAAAGTGGAGCCGTCACCACCGCTGCAACAGTCTCGACGGCTCGCTTGCCGGGAAGCCATGGCGCCACCTCGAGTAGCGGGGCGGAGATCTCCCAGCCTTCGGCAAGATGGACCAGAGGCACACGCCCGGTGTGCTCTTCGTAGGTCGAAGTGAATGGCCGGATCGTGTAACCGGCGACGTCACAGGAAGACAGGAACTGAGCGACCCGCTCCGAGAGCACCAGCTTCAGATCGACCGACATGGTCACATCCCGGTCCGGAAGGTCCGGGACGCTCTCCGACTTCGGGTCGAGCACCCACACCACGTCGGCATGAGGGGAATCGACCAGGTCCTCGGCGAGCTGCTTCTCGCCGGTTATGACCGCAATCCTCTCGGTCCACGGTCTTCGGCGTCTCACCATTCGATGAGCGGTGGCCAACACCAGCCAGGAGACGGCGGTTACCAGCAAGAAGGATCTCGAGAAGTAGTCGCGACTGAAGAGAAGGAGCAATGCGGTCAGCCCGCCCGTGCCGAGAAAGATGGCAAACATCCGCCCATAGGTGGGACGGGGGACCCCGGGCCCTGACATCTGCGCCGTGAGAAACGAGAACAGAATCATGGACAGCGTCAAATAGACGACCATCGGGATGACCTCGGTGCCCCGGATCGAATTCCACGGGAGGACGGTCCCGAACACGTAGAGCGATCCCGCCACCATGGCAACGGCCAGCGCGAGCAAGTCGGACAGGGCGGAGCGAATCAGGAAGCGTCTGCGCATCGGTGGAGATGCTAGGAAACGGCGGCCGCTTTAGCTGGCCGCGACCAACGAGCGAGCCAACTCGACGAGAGTGCGAACGCCAACGCCCGAGGCGCCTTTGACATGCTCGCCGGAGGTCTCCCTCGTTCGGGCCGGCCCGGCGATGTCGAGGTGCGCCCACTTCTCATCGTCGACATAACTCGACAGGAACAGCGCGGCTGTGATGGCGCCCCCGTAGCGGCCACCCGAGATGTTCTTGAGATCGGCGATGTCCGATTCGATCGACTTCTTGTAGTCCTTGAACAGGGGCAACTCCCAGAAATGCTCCCCGGCACGGGAAGCCGCCTCCAGGACCTGTGTCGACACTTCGGAGTCCGAACCGAACACCGCGGCGATCTTGTCGCCGAGTGCCACGTGGGCAGCGCCGGTCAAGGTAGCCACATCGATGATGAGATCCGGCTCGTACCGTCGAACTACTCCCAGTCCGTCGGCGAGGATCAGCCGACCCTCGGCGTCCGTGTTGAGGACCTCGATCGTGGGGCCGGCCACTGGCCTGAGGACATCACCGGGTCGCGTCGCCTTCCCGCCCACAGCGTTATCGGTGAGGGGCACAACCGTTGTCACCCGAATCGGGAGCCCGAGACGTGCGATCGCGATAGTTGCCGCGATGACCACAGCAGCGCCTGACATGTCGTCCTTCATCTCTTCCATGTATTGGGCTGTCTTGATCGAGAGACCACCCGAGTCGAATGTGATGCCCTTCCCCACCAGTCCGAGATGAGCTCCGGCTGTGTCCGGCTGGTGCTCGACCACAACGAGCCGTGGCGGCCGGTCCGAGCCGGCGGCCACACCTAAGAGAGCGCCCAGCTTCTCGGAGACGATTCGATCTTCGTCCCACACCTCGACTGAGAGTCCGGCGCTCTCGGCCGCTTCCCTCATGGTTTCGGCCAGCGTCTCTGGCGCCTTGTCCAGTGCTGGGGTGTTGACCCAATCCCTGGCGAGGTTGGTGGCCTCGGTGGTGACCACCGTCTCGGAGAGCGCTTCCTCGTCACCGTCGATCAACTCGAGGGTCTCGATGGACAGGCCCTCTCCCTCCGTCTTGTAGACCCTGAACTGGTAACCGCCGAGGGCGGCGCCTTCGACAACCGCCCTGGTCGCGCCATCGACTGGGATCTGGTTGAGGTTGGTCACAGCACGCTCCGTCTTGACGAGGCGGACCGCGTTCCCGATCCCGCTCCTGATCGTCTCGAAGCTCGCCTCGTCGCCGAGACCGACGAAGACGACCGCCTTCGCCTCGGTATGGGGCAAGTTGAGCGCCTGTCCGGTCTTCCCTTCGAACTTGGCCAGTTCGAACAGGGCCGGGTCGGCGCCGGCATAGGCCTCCTCGGCACCGGGGGCGGGCTCGTTCTCGGCCAGCATTCCGACGATCAAGGTTGCGTCGGTCAGGTCGAGTTCTTCGGGTGCATTCCTGATCTCCACCATGTCTCCTGTTCAGCTGGCAAACGGGCCCAGACCGGCGACGAGCGCACGGCCGAGGAACATCCCGCCAAGCGTGGTTAGTACCGCCAGATATGACAAACCAGTGGCAGCCATGACCCCCGCATAGGCGGGGTAACGAAGCGACCCGATGACGGCGCCCATGAGCACGGCGGAGGTCGCCATCAATACCCAGAATGCGATGGTGCCGCCTCCGGAAGGCAGTCCGGCAACGGCCAGCACCGCCGAGTCAGCAGCGAGACCGGCAATGCCGACGACGGCAAGCGTCCTCAGCATCCATCGCGGCAGCCTTGGATCGACCAGGTACCAATGCCCGAGGGCCATCTCCCCGGTCACTCCACCGAGGGCCAGCGCCGCCGAGATCGCCGGGGCCCACCCTCCGGAGGAGGCCTGGATGAGCAAGGCCAATCCTGCGAACAGCTGCAGGATTCCCGAGAGCTGGCGATTGCGCGCCAAGACGAGCGCGAGAGCCAACAGAATCAGACCGAAGCGCCCCCACCACGGATCCTCTGCAAAGGCACCGACCACCCCAATCAGGGCTGCGATCGACGCCACCAGCCAGGTGAACCCGGGCCCGACCACCCGGGCGAGGGCGACCGATCCCGATACCAGGGCCAGGCCGGCCGCCCATGCCACCAACACGAACTCAGGCCGAACCAACGTGGTCAGGTCATCGGGCACGGCCGGGGACGGTAGCCACTCCCATTACCTCTAAATAGGTGTTCCGGGTAAGAATGACGATGCCCTTCAGGGGGCCCGCAGCCATGCCGAATGAAATAAGGCAACGGGAGGTAAGCGGACTGCCCATGCTGCGACCCACACACGAGAAGCGCATCACCACTTTCGCCCTGAGTCTTGTGGTCTTGCTCGCGAGCGCCCTCCCTGCGTTTGGCGACGTGACCGTCACTGGCGGTGGATGGGGTCATGGGATCGGGATGTCGCAGTGGGGCGCCAAGGCACTGGCCGATCAGGGTCACTCGTACCCGACGATCCTCTCCCACTTCTACGCCGGCGCCACACTGAGCAACGTTGGGACCGGCGGTCTCGTGGGGCACGCCGACCCTTTGCGGATCGGAGTCGGGCAGGGCATGACTCGATTCGACTTCTCGGCGGTCAACGGCCCCGTACAGCCGTCCTCTGTGGGCTGGCCCGCCCAGCCCGGCCAGGGCTGGTCCTTGCGGATGATCCAACCAGGGACATGTCAGTTCTTCTTCGGGGAAGGGCCGCAGGGGAACCCGATCAGCCCCTGTAATGGCTCGATCACCTGGGGCCCGCAACCCGATGTGCGGGTCTCGATCCCCACACTCAATCGGACCTACGCCCGCGGCTCGATCCAGTTCGTCCAGGTGCCGAACAACGCCGGCGCATTCCACCTCCTGGTCGAGGTCCCTCTCGAACAGTATCTCTACGGTCTCGCCGAGGTCCCACCCTCATGGCCCATGGAGTCCCTCAAAGCCCAGGCCGTCGCCGGGCGCACCTACGCCCTGTATCGAGCTTGGGTCTTCCGAGACCTCGCGGGAAACGCGGCACGAATGAACTCATGTGGATGTCATCTGTTCGCCTCGACCATGGACCAGGCCTACAACGGATGGGCCAACGAATCGGCCGGGCCGAGCTGGGTGCAGGCCGTCGACGCAACGGCGGGGCAGGCTCTGGTCCACCCACACAGCGGGGGCCGCGCCATCGAGGCCTACTACTTCTCGTCGTCGGGGGGCAACACCGAGAACAACGAGGACCAATGGGGTGGCTCCCCGTATCCCTATCTCCGGTCGACCCACGACCCCGGCGCCACCTCGTGGACCGCCGCTATCGCCCAGCCGTCGTTCGCATCGATGCTCGGCTTCAATGCCGTGGTCTCTGCCGTCATCACCGAGCGCTACGCCTCGGGCAGCCCGAAGCAGATCGTGGTCCAAGGATCCGCCGGCGGAGCTCCAGTGACCAAGACCTACACAGGATCGCAGTTCAAGACGGCGCTGGGCCTGCGCTCCCACAATGTCAGCAGCATCACCGGCATCGTGCCGTTCATCCCGGGCGCCGACCGAACAATGCTCCACGACGCCAGCACCGGGCTCTGGCGGTTCCACGACTCGGCCGGGAACCTCGGCCAGTTCTATTTCGGGAATCCAGGTGACTTCGGGTTCATGGGCGACTGGAACTGCGACGGGGTCGACACCCCGGGTCTGTACCGTCAATCGGACGGTTATGCCTACCTGCGCAACTCCAACACACAGGGGATCGCAGATGTCAGCTTCTTCTTCGGCAATCCCGGCGACGTGCCGATGGCCGGGGACTTCGACGGCGACGGATGCGACACGGTTTCGATCTACCGGCCCTCCGAAGGCAGGTTCTATGTGATCAACCGACTGGGGTCGGGCGACGCCGGTTTGGGAGCAGCCGAACACGCCTATTACTTCGGGAACCCGGGGGACGCCCCGTTCATGGGAGACTGGAACGGTGACGGGATCGACACACCGGGTCTACGGCGCAACTCCAACGGGTTCGTCTATCTCCGCCACTCCAACAGTCAAGGACCAGGCGAGATCGAATACTTCTACGGGGATGCAGGCGACATCGTCTTCACCGGAGACTGGGACAACGACGGTGACGACACCCTCGGCCTCTACCGACGGTCGAATGGGACCGTCTACCTCCGCAACACCAACACCACCGGGATCGCCGACATCGCCTACCAGATGGGCGGAACCGTCCACCGACCCGTCGCCGGCACTCCCTGAGCATCGTTTCCCTCGACAGTGGTGAAGCCGACCGGCGCCAGCGTGGTCATCGTCACCCACAACTCGGTGGAGCTGGTGCCGCCGGTGCTCGATGCGCTGTTCTCCGACCCTGTCCGCCCGGCCGAGGTGATCGTCGTTGACAGCGCCTCGACGGACACCACGTTGGAGGTGCATCGCCGGCTATGACGTGATCGTCGTCGCCGAGCCCGAGAATGTGGGGTTCGCAGCAGGCTGTCACATCGGTGCGGGGGCGGCCAGTGGGGAGGCCCTGGTCTTCCTCGGCCACGACACCGTGCCGTCGCCTGGTTGGCTGGCTCCCCTAGTCGACGTGCTCGACGACCCTGCGGTCGGGGCGGCCATGGCGACCATCGAAGATGCCGACCACCCTGGCACCTTCAACACCTCGGGGGGGCACCTCACTTACGTCGGCATCGCCTGGGTGAGCGACCTGGGCCGGCCCATCCCCGAGGAGCCCGGACCGCTCGAAGTCCCGTTCCCTTCCGGAGCGGCGACCGCTCTGCTCCGGGCCACCTGGGATGAGTTCGGCGGGTTCCGCCCGCCCTTCTTCATGTACCACGAGGACACCGACCTCGGCTGGAGACTCCGCCTCGCCGGGAGGCGGATTGTGCGAGTCCCCGCCTCCAGGGTGTCCCACCGCTACGACTTCGGACGGTCCCCTACCAAGATGTACCACCTGGAGCGCAACCGCTGGTTGATGCTCAGATCCAACTATCGGAGACGGACCATCGCCGCGCTCGCCCCGGGGTTGCTGCTGGTCGAGTTGGGGATCCTGCTCACATCGGCTCGAGACGGTTGGCTCTCCGAGAAGCTCCGGGCCTGCCGCGACGCTATGCGGTCGGGTGACGTGGTGCGCGAGGGTCGCCGGCTCGTCGCTGCCACTCGGAGGGCGGGTGACGCCGAAATCCTCGCCGACATGGAGGCGGGACTGGCCGCGATACCGCAGATTCGGCCTCCGATCGGGACCAAAGTCGTTGACGCCGTGTTGGGGGGTTGGCTGAGGATCGCGCTACCCGTCGTTCGTTTCCTCGACCGGTTCGGTTGAGTCGGCCAGCGCCACTGCCTCTGCGATGTCTCGCACCTTGTCTTCCAGGGTCGAAAGTGACATCGATAGCTGGAGCAGGATGCCGAGGATGACCAGCGTGGCGATGAGGAAGAGGGTGGTAGTCCCCGATTGGATCCCCATTTCCCGGCTCAGACTGTCGAGCAGAGGGCGGGCGAGGACCAGTAGGACCATCCCGAATGCCACCGCCAACCAGATCACCGCGTAGCGCTCCTTGAGTCTCCTCGACCTCACCAGAGCCACCACTACGCCGACCGCGCCGACCGCGATCACGATGGTCAGGACCTGCGCCAGCCCGCTCATGGGCGGGGCCGGCCCGGCTTCCCGGCGATGATGGCGAGCAGGACTCGGCCGAATTGACTCGCCGCGTGCCCGGTCGTGGTTGGCGCGCCGGCCACCCGGCGATCCATAGCGACTGGAACCTCCGCCACCGTCGCGCCGAACGCCCCCGCTTGGAGCAATGCTTCGACGGTGTCACCCAGATACTCGGCGGGATAGGAGCGGGCGAACTCGGAGAGGAGAGGCTCGGTGACGACCTTGAACCCGGACGTGGGGTCCGTGATCCGCACCCCGAGACGCCGGCTCACCAGCCCGGAGAGGAGCCGCATCCCGACCCGCCGCAGTCCTGGGTCGTAGCCGGATCCGAAGCGGGAGCCGATGACCAGATCGGCGCCGTCATCCGCCGCCTCGAGGAGCAGCGGGATCGCCTCCGGTGGGTGCTGGAGGTCGGCGTCCACCTGGACCACCCGTTTGAAGCCGTGTCGCACCGCATATCGGAACCCGGTGCGAAGCGCGGCGCCAACACCTGCGTTCACGGGTAGTCGGAGGACGATCGCACCGGCGGCGGATGCGACCAAGCCGGTGTGGTCTGTGGACCCGTCGTCGATCACGAGCGCGGGCAGTCCCAGCGCACGCACCCCTTCCACCACCAGCCCCACCGACTCCTCCTCGTTGTGCGCCGGGGTGACCACAAGGGTGGTGTCGGTCATGAGGGCAGGGTACCGCCCTCTCTATCTGGCGACGATCTTGAACACCTGGCCGGTCAACGAGGTCACGTAGACCTCGCCGGCGGAGTCGTAGCCGAAGGAGGAGAGTTGGGAGACCACCCCCAGCTCCCCGGCACGGTCCTGGTGCTTGGTGACGATGCCTCCCTCGAAGACGAGGCTGTGGATCCTCCCCGCACAGAGGTCGCCGTAGAAATACGTGCCCGCCAGCCCGGGGATAGCCGTGCCCCGATAGACGAAGCCCCCGGTCACCGAACAGCCATTGGCGTGGGTGTACTCGACCTGGGGGAAGGTGAATCCGGACGATCCCGCACGGGCCCTGGAAGCAGAGCGTGCCTTCCCAGGTGTTCCAGCCGAGATTGGCCCCTGCCGCGTTGGCCGAGAGGATGGTCACCTCCTCACGGTCCCCTGCCCGACGTCGCCGATGTAGAGAAGCCCGCGAGTCGACGTCGAACCGCCACGGATTTCGCAGGCCAAGCATGTAGACCTCGGGCGCTCCGCCCCCTGCGGAGAACGGATTTCCCGGTGGGATCCCGTAGGGCCCTCTCGCCGATGTCCCGTTCACGTCGATGCGGAGAAGCTTGCCAAGGAGGTCGTTCGGGTTCTCAGCCCGGTTACCCGGATCGCCGCCGCTGCCGCCGTCGCCGAACCCGATCAGGAGGTAGCCCGTTCTCGTCGAAGACCAGCATCCCGCCGTTGTGGTTGGTGAAGGGCTGCCCAACTGTGAGCAGGACCCGCTCCGACGCCAGATTGGCCTGGTTGGGGTTCGATGAAACCGTGAACTCGGAGACCCTCGACACCGAGCCGATGGTGTAGTTGACATAGAACTTGCCGTTGGCGGCGTACTGGGGATGGAAGGCGAGGCCGAGCAATCCCTGCTCTCCGCAGCAGGTCACTCCGAGATCGAGGAAGGGAGTCGAAAGGACCGTGCCCCCGCTGATGATCTCGATGTCCCCACCTTGCTCGACCACGAACAGACGTGGGTCGCCGGCGGGAGCGGCAACCAGGAGTGGACGGCTCAGCCCGGAGGCGATTTGCTGGAGGGCGATTCCACCGGGAGGTGGCGGCAGGTTGAGATCGAATGAGCCCGTGATCGGGGTGGAAGAGGCTGACCCGAGGAAGAAGCTCGAGTCGGCGATTCCGGTGGCATTGGTGTTCTTCAGGAAGAAGGATCCGGTCGCGGGTCGGAACAGGCCGAAGGTGTCGTCCCCGTCGCCGTCCCAGTCTCCCGCCACCGGGAGGTCTCCGGGATCGCCGTAGAAGTAGGAGATATCGGCTATGCCGGTGCTGTTGGAATTGCGGACGTAGACGAACCCGTCGCTGGGGCGACGCAGACCCGGGGTGTCGGCGCCATTCCCGTCCCAGTCTCCGATCACCGGGACGTCGCCCGGGTTGCCGTACTCGAAGGAGAAGTCGGCGGCGCCAAGACCGGCGCCACCAGCACCGAGCTCGTTGATGACGTAGAACCGTGCCTCAGAAGCCCGATAGATGGAGAGGGTGTCACACCCATCGCCGTCGAAGTCTCCCGCCAGGGGCAGGTCGCCCGGGTTGCCGAAGAAGAAGCTGAGGTCGGCGATACCCGTGCTGTTGGCATTGCGCAGATAGACGAAGCCGTCGGATTGCCGGTAGAGCCCCGGGGTGTCCACCCCGTCACAGTCCCAGTCACCGGCGAACGCCACGTCACCAGGATTTCCGTAGACGATGGTCTTGGTATTGCTGTTCTCGTCGCGCAGGGTCCACTGACCAGTGGTCGGATCTTGGACCCCGACTGTGTCGGTGGCCACCGCAGGTAGGCCGATCAGCACGACAAGCCCGAGGACAAGCGCGACGCGCAGAGTCCTCATCTAGAAGTCGCCGCCGTCCAACTGCATCCCCTGCCCGACGCCGAACGTGTTGTCTGCGATCCCGGTGCTGTTGGTGTTGCGGAGATAGACAGTCCCGGTCGACGGCCGGTAGAGGCCCAGGGTGTCGTCGCCGTCGGAATCCCAATCCCCCGTGAAGACGACGTCACCCGGGTCGCCATAGAAGTACTCGATGTCCGCGATCCCTTGTGTATTGGAGGAGCGCAGGTACACGAACCCGTTGGAGTTACGCCGTAGACCCGGTGTGTCGATCCCGTCACCGTCCCAGTCCCCCATGAAGGGGGAATCACCCGGGTCGCCGAAGTAGTAGGAACGCTCAGCAGCCCCCAACCCGGCATCACCCGACCCGAGGTGGTCGATGATGTAATACCTGCCCTCGGACGGCCGGTAGATCGACAAGGTGTCGCATCCGTCCCCGTTGAAGTCTCCTGCGATCGGTATGTCCCCCGGATTGCCGAAGAAGAAGCTGACATCGGCGACTCCTTGCGTGTTGGAGTTGCGTAGGTACGCGTACCCGTCTGACTGGCGGTACAGGCCCGGGGTGTCGATCCCGTCACAGTCCCAATCCCCCATGAAGCCGAAATCACCCGGATTTCCGTAGAAGAACCCGGCCATCTGGGCCGGCCCCTGGTGCAGCCGCCAGAACCCGGCATTGCCCTGAACCGAGGCGTAGGTTGCGGTGCTCGGCGCTTGCCCGACACAGCTGGCGGTTCCGGCATCCATCATCAACCTCAGCTGCTCCACGGCCCCACCTGCGTCCAGGCTGCCGAACCCGGACAGCTCATCCCAGCCGGGGCTGCCCAGATTGACCGCCGAGCAGGTGAGGGCGCTCTTGACCCGGAGGGCAGGAGCGCTGGGGAAACGTGAGATGAGCAGGGCGGCGGCGCCGGAAACGTGACCGGCGGCCATCGAGGTGCCGGCGAACCCGGCATATCCACCCAGCGTGTCCTGCCAGATGAACGTGGTTGGGCTGTTGCTCAACTCGCCGCCCGGCGCCACCAGGTCGAGACCGAGCCCACGGGCGGAATAGTTGGCGACGTTCCCGGCTCTTGTTGTGGCGCCAACTCCCAAGACAGCCGGGTGGTTGGCCGGGTAGAAGACATCGACCGGCGAGTTCCCAGAGGATACGACAATCACCACGCCGGCGGCATCGGCGCGTTCGATGGCAGCGTTGAGGGTCGTGCTCCCTCCACATCCGCTGCATCCAAGTGACATGTTGATCACCCGGGCCCCGTTGGCCACCGCCCAGTCGATCCCACGGGCCACATCTGACGTGTTGGCACCGCCTGAGGATGAAAACACCTTGACCGGCATGACACTGGCTTCGGGGGCCATACCCGCGCCTCCGACATTGTTGTCGGAGCACTGGGCGGCCGACCCGGCGACGTGACTGCCGTGACCATCGGTGTCGAGGGCCGCACCCGTGCCGGGTGTACCCGACACCGCGTTGTACTCGGCAACGAACGGCTGGCAGAACCCGTCGGTGCCGTCATTGACTCCGGTGTCGAGGACGGCCAACCTCACGCCGGTGCCGACCGTGCTCAGCCAGGCACCACCAGCGTTGGCGGCATGCAGATGCCACTGCCACGACGGGTCGGCACTGTTGGCATAAAGCGGATCCGGCGATACGAACGGCGGGGTGGCCTGCTTGGTGAGGATGAGATCGAGCTCGGCCACCTCGATTCCGGGACGGCCCGCCATCTCCTCGGCCCAATCGATCGGCTCCCAACCAGCGGGTACAGGCACCTCGAACCAGCCTTCTCCGACTTCCTCGCTCATCGCCAGCGTCCGTGCGGTGGCGGCCGGAGCGGCCATCTTCACCAGGATGTGCGAGGGATCGTGTGGCGCGGTCTCGTCGCTGGCCTGCCCGAGCTCGCCCGACGGCGCCGGCTCTTCCGTGGCCATCGCCCCCAGGTGAGGGAGGAGGATGGCCAACGCGAGACTGGCCACACCTACCCGGCGAATCGAGGGCTTGGGAGTGACCGGCACCCGGGTCATCGTATGCGTGGCGAGGGCTTAGTGGTCCGGCCCGGGTACCGGGAACGCTGCTGGCTCCTTCAGGGCAGGAGGGCTATGACGCTGGTGTAATCCCCGGCCACGAAGCTGGCGTCGGCGACTCCTTCGACGTTTGGTGTTCTTGAGGTAGAAGATGTCGTCCGAACGTCGATAGACCCCGATGCTGTCGGTCCCGTCGCCGTCCCAGTCCCCGGCCACCAACTTGTCACCGGGATCCCCATAGATGAACTCGAAGTCGGCCACACCGCTGGTGTTCGAATCCCGGAAGTAGACCAGGCCGGTGGACTCCCGATGCAGACCGATGGTGTCGACACCGTCCCCGTTGAAGTCGCCGACGAAAGGCTTGTCGCCTGTGTTGCCGAAAACGAACATGTACTCGGCGGCCCCCAAGCCGCCATCGCTCGAGCCCAGGTCGTTGATCACGTGGAACTGCTGCTGGGTGGGCCGGTAGATCGACACCGTGTCGCACCCGTCATTGTCGAAATCACCGGAGATCGGGAAATCGCCCGGGTTGCCGAAGAAGAAGGAGATATCAGCGACGCCCGCCGTGTTGGAGTTGCGCAGATACACATAGCCGTCAGACCGTCGATAGAGACCCGGTGTTTCCACCCCGTCGCAATCCCAGTCACCGGAGAAGGGGACATCCCCTGGATTGCCGTAATAGAAGGTGGTCGCCGCGGCGTTGATCGCTAGCTGTTGCCAGAGGACGAACTGGCCCCCTTGCTCCTGGAAGGCCACGGTGTCGCAGACCTGTCCCTCCGGGCAGATGGGCGTCACCTTGACCGATGGTCCCGCCGCTAGCAACGAGGCGTAGGGGTCGACCGGCACGTCGTTCGGGTCACGCAACTCGAAATGAAGGTGCGGTTGGTTGCCCTCGGCATTGCCCGAGTCGCCGCTGTACCCGATGACCTGGCCGGCCTCGACGCGGGCGCCGACAACGATCCCCTCCGCGATGCCATTTCCGAGCCCGTCATCGCTGTAGGAGCCGTCCGGGTTTTGAGTGTCGTTGTTGAGGTGGATGTACCAGGTCTCCCAGCCGTCGTCGTGCTCGATCGCCAGATAGCAACAGGTGCTGCCGATCCACCGCACGGTCCCGTCCGCTGCCGCCACCACGGGCTGCCCCTTGGCATCGGCCATGATGTCCTCCCCGTCATGGCTCCGGCCGCCGGGTCTCGGATCTCCGAACGAGTTGGTGAGCCGGTAGCCGCCTTGGAGCGGGAAAACCATCGGGTAGACCCCGTTTGGGCCGATCTGGGCGTCGGCCGGCGGGCCGGGTAACGCCGGAACCGCCATCACCGCGACCAAGAGGGCGAGAAGCAGCCGACCCCTCATTTGTTCAGGGCGGCCAGACCCGAGTACGACCCAGCGAAGGCCCAGGCGTCGGCGACGCCCTGATTGTTGGAGTTACGCAGATAGAAGATGCCGTTGAAGGGGCGGTACACGCCGATGGTGTCGTCACCATCGCCGTCCCAGTCTCCAGCAACGAGCTTGTCACCCGGGTCGCCGTAGATGAACTGGTTGTCGGCGATCCCGGTGCTGTTCGAGTTGCGGAAATAGACCAACCCGGTCGACTCCCGATGGAGTCCCACCGTGTCCACCCCGTTGGCATCGAAATCGCCGACAAATGGCTTGTCGCCGGGGTCGCCGAAAATGAACGAGAACTCCGCGGCCCCGAGCCCGCCGTCGTTGGAGCCGAGATCGTTGATCACATAAAAGCGCTGTTCGGCAGGACGGAAGATCGATACCGTGTCGCACCCGTCGCTGTCGAAGTCCCCCGCCATCGGGACGTCGCCGGGGTTGCCGAAAAAGAACGACACGTCGGCCACTCCCTGGCTGTTCGAGTTGCGCAGGTAGACGTAACCGTCGGATTGCCGGTATAGCCCGGGGGTCTCCACCCCGTCGCAGTTCCAGTCCCCAGAGAAGGGGACGTCACCGGGATTGCCGTAGAGGAATGAGAACTCGGTGTTACCGCTGGTCGCCTTGTCCCAGATGTGGAACCGCCCCGCGATGTCCTGGAAGGCGGCGGTGTCGCAATCGGCGTTGCCGTTGCACAGGGTCACCCCCGAGTTCAGGCTGAGGTTGAGCGGACCGGGCTGGAACCAATCCCGCAACGGCCACTGGTAGGCGGTGGACGGCGCCTGGACTGCGTCCCTCCAGCCGGCGTTGACGTTGGGAGGGATCCATACCCGCCAGTCGGTCTCCTTGTTCAGGTTGAAATAGATCACCCCGACCACGGACGGGTTGGAAGCCGCCCAGGCCATCATTTCCCTGATCCACTGATCCTTGTCCCCCGAGGGCCACGCTGCGGTCTGGGCGATGATCACCGGCTTGCCCGGGAAGCTGGCGGTGACCTCGTTCACCGTCCCGCCCAGGACCTGGAAGACACTGGCTCCATCGGCCCATCGGTAGGCCGAGATCCCGATCACGTCGACGTAGGCGTTGCCCGGGTAGTAGCTGCCGATCGAGCCGCAGCCGGGCGTCGTCCAGCCGTTAGGTGCGAAGGCGAATCGCACCTGAGTCTCGTTGATGCCCCTACCCCGGACGATGTCAACGATGCGTCTGTAAGCCGTGATGAAGTTGGCCGGGTCGCAGCCGTAGGACGTCCAGTCCCCGTTCATCTCCTGAAGCGGGGCAAGGACCAGGCTCCGGCCCCCGCCCAGGTTGAGGAACTGCTGCATGTGGGAGGCCCACTCGTTGATCTTCCCGTCCCATGCGCCCGAGGCGATCGCAGCGGCGGATGCAGGAATGCTCAGGTTGGCGAACGGGGTGGCCTGACCCGCCCACACCTCGTTCAGCACCTCCCGGTGTTCGACCAGCCTCCGGCCACGCCGTCGTTCTCGTTCACCGAGTGGAAGGTCCCGGCGAAGGTCATGCGCTTGCCGGTAGCGGCGGCCAGATTGTTCAGATCGGCGCCGGCACCGAAGTGCTCGGAGTAGATGCCGGCGTAGACAGAGCCGACTCCACTGATCGTGGCCGCTTGGGCGGGCTCGGGCGGCGGGACCAGGACGATGGAACCAGTCAGGATGACCAGCGCGGCAAACAAAGCCACCAGACGACGCATTGGCCAGTTATCGGTCATCGAGAGAAACCTCTTGAACCGGGGCGGAACGGGCCACTCGCCACATGGCAGTCAAGGCGATCAGCTCGCCCGATCGCAAAGGCGAGGGCAACCCGGGTCAGGGGTTCGAGCGAGGAGACCAGGAGAACGACGATGGCAACTGACCAGACCCATGGACCAGACGATGGCAAGGGTGCCGGTCCTCCCTTCGGCCACCAGCACCTGGCCCACGACCTGTGTCGTGACGGCGGCGACGACTCCTCCGGCGACCATGGCGGACACCACCGCGCTTGGCCGGAATTCGGCTCCTAACAAGAGCTGTACCACATCCGCCCCAACGAGGTACCCGGTCAACGCACCGGCCAAACACAGCCCTGCGCCCGCAGCCATCACCCGGGTGACGAGCCGATCGGTGTCGGTGCGATCGCCCGTCTCGACCATTCGCACCAGATAGGGCAGGATCCGGCCCTGGAGGAGGTAGGTCAGGGTCAACGGCGCCCGGTAGAGGGTGAAGGTGACGAAGGCGATGCTGATCATCTCCGGACTACCGCCCATGCCGAGCACCGCAAGCGGTGCCCCGGCTAGCAATGTCTGGGATGCCGCGCTGGCGACCACGTACACGCCGAGGAACTTCGAGGCGCCGGCCATCGATCCCGAAGGCGCCTCGTGGTCGAATCGCCAGAACCGGGTTAGGACGACCGTAAGGGAGCCCAGTGCCATCGCCCACGCCAGCGAGAGCGCCGACGCGACCATCGCCAGGAATCCAATGGCCAGGGTGAGCCGACCCACCGATTCGCCGATCATGGCCCAACCGACCAGGGCGAATTGACGATGTCCGGCCAACAGACCCCGTCCGACTTCATACAGGCCATAGGTGGCGAAGAGGACTGCAGTGGCGACGAGGAAACGAGAGTCGCCGAGAAACACGCGATCCAGGGTGAGGAGCACGAAACCGACCCCGACCGCTGCCACGAGCACCACGGCCACCAGTGCGGGGAAGATCCCGTGGAGCGTCAGCACCTTCCTCCCCGAGGCGGCCTCTCGGGTTATGTGCTGCTCGACAGGCACCAGCACGACGGTGGCCAGGATGAAGAACATCGTCCACAGCACCGAGATAGGAGCAAAGCCCTCGGCTCCCAGTGCCCGACCACCGACGATCTGGAAGAGATACGCGCCGACTGCGGCAACAAGGCTCCCGACCACCATGAGACTGGTCCCAGGGGCGCGGAATCCGCTGGCCGACGCTCGGGGTCCCTCGTCGACCGTCATCCGACCCCGGCTCTCGACCTGACACGAACTCGCGCCGTACTGTCGGCAAGCCAAAGTCCGAGCGTGAACCAAAGGACGGGCTCGAAGAGAATGGTCTGGGTTACCGCGGCTGCCGCCACAACGGCAAGGGCGGGGCCGACCGTCCAGCCACCGCCGCGACCGAGCGAGACGATCATTGCAACAAATCCGAGCGCTCCGATGATCCCGGTCTCGGCCAGCAACTCGAGGGCGAGGTTGTGTGGCTCCTGGAGACCGGTCTCACCCCATCCCGTTCCCAGCCCAATGCCCCGGATCGGGCTCCCAGCGAATCTGTCGGCATATTCACTCCAGACTTCGATCCGGTTGTCGTCCACAACGAGATTCGGATCGACCACGCCTTCCTCACCGACATCTATCTGGCCGAGGGCGAAGAGATAGGTCCAGCGAAAGACGAGAGCATCTTCGATGTCTCCTCCCACTCCGGATGGATCCGTAGCGATGTGGAAGCCGACGAGACCGATTGCAACCAGCGCCGCCAGTGCAACATTGCGCAACCCAACCATCAGATTCGATCGGCCGTCACGCCATAGCCAGAACAGGCTCCCGACGATCGCAACACCGAGGCCGAACCAGCCTGTTCGCGCGAAAGTGAGAAGAGAGGCAACGGCGAGGCCGCCGATCACCAGGGGCGCCACCCATCGAGGCGCCCTGATCACACCCCGCCCGATGCCCACGAGCGACAAGGCGATCCAGACGTTGGTCCACAGCGCCGAGTACCCGGGATCCTGATGCCAATTGGTGAGGGCGATGAATCCTGAGGCGAGGTAGGCAGGCTTGTTGACCCGATCGATGAGCCAGATGTCATTGACAGACTCGACCGCTCCCGCCCCGAACACGCCGTTGGTGACCATGGTCAGGATCAGTGCAGTGCCCGCCATGGCCGCCCCCGACCAGAACACAACTTTCAGGACGTCCTGGGTGCGGTTGGCGTGACGACCGGTGACCAGAAGGGCCAGGCCTCCCGCGATGAGCCCCAGAAGAAGGCGCCAGAAGGTGGCACCTGCATCCGGCCCGGGCCAAGACACGAGCACGGCCGCGAGGAAGATCAGCACACCGAGTCCAGCCCGCCTTGACCAGGGGAATCCCTCGCTCTTCCCACAGGTCCAAGGCGGCGACCACCGCGAGAAGTACGAGCCAGGGCTTCCAGGCGACCTCGACCCGCACGAACACTGTGTGCAACGGCAGAAGGGCAACCAGGGCCAGGAACAGGCGGTCTGACAGCGAACGAGAAGAAGGTGAAGTCACGGGGAAGAGCCGGAAGGCTAGTGATCGCCCATCCCACTGCCACCTGGGCTCGGCCGTACCATCATCCACTCATGCCGGCTGCGACGCGCATCGTCTTCGTCACTACAGAGCTCTATCCCGAGACACAGGGTGGTGCCGGTGTGGTCGTCGATGCACTGGCCCGTCATCTCGGCGCCTCACGACCTGTCCTCGTGGTGCTCGCCAGCCCCGACCCGATCGAGGTGATGAACCGGGATGGAGTCGAGGTCGAAGTAGTGCTGGTCCCGCCCACGGGCTTCCTGGAGAGATCGGAGATCACGGCTCGCGCCGTATCCGGCTTGATCCGTGCCGGAGACCGAATCGAGGTGCAGGACTTCGAGGGGCTCGGCTACTCCCTACTAGTTCGACCGGGTCAGGCCTGGGGCTCGAGAACACTCCGGTCACCGTACGGTTCCACGGTCCCTACGACCTACTCCAGGAGGCGATGGAGACCACCCCCGATGATTGGTGGCTCCCCGCTGCGATGGAGCGCGGCGTCTTCTCGATGGCCGACCAGGTCTTGATCCCGGTACCGGGTCATCGGCAGGTCATGCTCGATCGATACGGGGTGATGCCGGACCGTCTGATGGTGAGCCCGCCCCCGATCCCGCCACTGGACGGTGAGGCAGCCCCTCCCATCGGCGACTGCCGGTGTTCGCCTCCCTGGGGCGATTAGGCGAGATGAAGGGCTCTCAGGACCTGGTCCGCGCCGCCCTTCTCCTTCTCGAGGATGGTGCCAACCTGAAAGTGCGGTTCGTGGGTGGCGAAGGCTGGAGCCCCACAGCTGGGTTGCCCATGACCGACTGGCTGCTCGGCTTGATCCCCGAGGGTCATCGAGCAGCCTTCGAGTTCACCGGGCTCGCACCCTCGGGAGCACATGTCTGATGCGCTCGACGGAGTCACTGCTGTCGTCGTGTCGAGCCGATTCGAGAGCTTCTGCCTGGCCGCCCACGAGGCGCGTCGTCTCGGGCTTCCGGTGATCGTGCCCGACCTCCCCGCTTTCGACGGCTTGTTCTCCGAGGACTCCGGGGCACTGGTTTACGATCGGACAGTCGAGGGTCTGGCCTCATCGATGCGCCGGCTCATCGACGACGACGGTCTCGCTCCCTCTCTGGCGTCAAGGCCGCTCCCTCAGCCGGGGGACACGTGGGAGGCGTACCGCACCGATCCGGAGCCGAGACATCCCCGCTCTCAGGCCGGGCTGGCCACAGAAGCGTCCCAAGCCGTCGAGAAGTCGGCGCCGGGGCCGCTGACCCGGTCGAGCCCTACCTTGCGTCAGGTCTATCGATACCTGCCCGGGCCGGTGGCGAGGGTGGCGGCCCGTCTCGCACCGCAGGGCGTCAAGGATCGGCTCCGCGAACACGCCTCGTGGCCCGAGGAACGGGCCCGCGTGGCTCGGGAAGGACGGCTGCGGGAAGTACAGCAACGGATCGCGAAGGGCGAGTTCGAGGACGAAGAGTCACCCGACGTCACTGTTGTGATCCCGGTGCGCGACAACTTCGAGTATTTGGAGGAGGCGCTGGCATCCGTCTACGAGCAGACGCACACGTCATGGGAGATAGTCGTGGTGGACGATGGATCAGAGGACCCAGCCGCCATCGCCTATCTCGACTCACTGGATCGGCCCCGTCTCCGCATGATCCGGCAGGACAACACGGGTCTTCCCGGGGCTCGAAATGCCGGGATGAAGCTGGCCCGTGGGGATTTCCTCGTTCCTCTCGACTCCGACGACGAGCTGGGGCCAGAGTTCATGACCAGGCTCCTGGCCGCGATCCGACAGGACCCGAAGGCCGGCTTCGCCCACTGTCTCGCCCGGTTGCACGGCGACATCGAGGCGATCTGGATCCCCCGTCCCTTCAATCCCTATTGGCAGCTCATCGAAAACGCGGTCGTTGGATGCGTGTTGATGCGGGCGGCCGCCTGGGAATCGGTTGGCGGGTACGACGAGACCATGACGTCGGGGAACGAGGACTGGGAGCTGTGGCTCAGGCTCACCGGTGCGGGTTGGGGGCAGGTGAGGCTCGAGGAGCCCCTGTTCCTCTATCGCAAGCACGGCGTGTCGATGAGTGTCACCACCGAGGCTCGCTTCGAGCAGGGTCGTCGCATGGTGCGCGACCGGAACCCCGAGCTCTACGAGCACGATGCGATGAGGGCCACACGCCACGAGTGGTACCCACTCCTCACCATCGTGGGGGACTCGAACCCACTGCCCGAGGACGCCGAGCTCGTCGCCACCACCGAAGGTCTCGCCGACAGCTGGGGGAAATACGTCGTCGATCTCACCGGCGTCGAGAAGCAGACTTCCTGGTCGACCCTGCGTGAGCTGGCCGATGCCCTCGAGGCCGATCCCCGCGCATCAGTTGCCCGGAGCACCGGCGATCCGCCGCTCAGCATGATCCGCCGCTGGAGTCTCCATGACATCGACGCCGAGCCGAGCAACGAGATCACACTCGACGACCCGAGCCCCGGCCCCGCTCCACCGCCGCCGGGCTCCATGCCCCGTCCCGGCTGGGTCGTGCCCGTCGGCATCCGTGATTCCGACATCCCGATCCAGCGTCAACGACCCGAGGAGTCGGCGGCCGAGCCCGACCCGTCGCGATGGTGAGCGGTGCCGATCCGGCTGAAGCGCATCGTCCGCCCGCTGATACCCAACCGGGTGATGGCGCGCTATCGGCTGGTGCAGCACTCCCGACACTCGAGGGTCAATGTCGATGTCTTCCTCGACGACCCCGCCCTGGCCCGTCGTTGGCTCGACGCCACGCCTGACACCTACCGGGTCAGGCTGGCATTGCCGAGCAGCGGGGAGACGACCGAGTTCCTCACGGTGACCGATCCCGCCCTGGAAGTGTCTCAGGATCTGGCCAATCGGGCCGTGGTGACGTTGGGCGACTCTGCGATCGGGGCCGGTGTGGTCGGCGAAGTGGACGGGCCTCGGCTCTGCGGGCCGGCTCCGGACCGAGCCGGTAGTCGGGCCCCGAGGTCATCGCGGTTCGGAGCAGTGTCCTCGACGAGGTCGGCGGCATCCCGCCTGGTGAGCACCCGCTTCCCGGGCTGCTGGCCCGGCTTCGCGATGCCGGTCATCGCATCGGTCTCATCCCCTTGCGGCCGGGGACGCGCCCACGAAGCCGGGCCGACCCGATCACCCGCACCCCGGTGGTGATCCTGGCCGCCGTTCCCATCCACGACATCGGCGGTGGCTCTCGGAGCACCCAACTCGCTGTCGAGATGGTGCGTCAGGGCTATCACGTCACCCTCGTCTCGCTGTACGAGGCCCAGGAGTCCGTCGACCTCGGATTGCGATACGTCCACCCCAATCTGGAACAGACCAGAGTGGAGCGATTCGACCCTGCGCTCCTTGGCGTACCGGGCCGCCTCGCCCGGTCTGGTCCTGGTCGAAGCCCCCGCCTCGCCTCTGGCCGCGCACGCGAAGGCCCTGCAAACGGCGGGCTGGGAGATGGTCTACGACGTGATCGACGATTGGTCCGACCCGGCACTGGGTGGCGATTGGTACCGGCCCGAATTGGAGAAGGACCTGATCATCTCCGCCGATCGAGTCGTCGCCTCCGCGCCCGATCTCGGTGAACCGGGTCGCCGCCTTCGGGAAAGAAGCGATCCTGGTGCCGAATGGGGTCAACGTCTCGCATCTTCGGGGGCGATCTTCCCCCCCGACCGAAGGACCTCCCTGAGGCGGAGATCGTCATCGGATATCACGGCTCGCTCTACGGTGACTGGTTCGACTGGGAATCGCTGCGGCGGGTGGCCGAGGCCAATCCCGGGGCAGCGGTCGTCCTCATCGGCGACGACAAGACGACCCGACCGCGTGATGCCGTCCAACGTCCACCTCCTCGGGCTCAAGGCACAAGGCGAGCTCCCCGCATATGTCCAACGGTTCGACGTCGGGCGTCATCCCGTTCCGGGTGAACGAGACGACCCATGCCGTCAGCCCGTTGAAGGCGTATGAGTACCTAGCCTCGGGTGTCCCCATCGCCGCCCCTCCCCTACGCGCCCTCGAAGGGCTGGACGGGGTGCACACCGACACCGACCTCACCGTTGCCGTCGGCGGCCGCCCTCGTCTCCGATCGCCCCGACCGGGCCAGGGCCTTAAAGGAGCACTCCTGGGAGGATCGGGTGGTGAGGATCACCGGATCTGAAGCAGTTGTCGTCGAGTACTCGCCAGTGTCGGTGATGACCCGGCCGGCAGTGCATTGGGCCAAGACCGAACGTCTGGTGGACGGTTGAAGAAGATCGGGTTCCTCTCCTTTGGCCACTGGACGCCGTCGTCCGGATCGCGGACGCGTTCTGGGTCGGACGCACTGTTGCAGTCGATCGAGCTGGCGGTCGCCGCCGAGGAGCTGGGCGCCGACGGGGCGTACTTCCGGGTCCACCACTTCGCCAGGCAACTCGGCTCACCTTTCCCTCTACTCGCTGCGGTCGGTGCCCGGACCAGCCGCATCGAGATCGGCACCGCCGTGATCGACATGCGCTACGAGAACCCTCTTTACATGGCCGAGGACGCCGGTGCGGCCGACCTCATTGCCAGCGGTCGACTCCAGCTTGGGATCTCCCGTGGCTCACCGGAGCAGGTCATCGACGGTTGGCGGCATTTCGGGTATTCCCTTGCCGATGGCGAGAGCGACGCCGACATGGCACGCCGGCACACGGAGGTGTTCCTCCGGATCGTCGAGGGCGGCGGGTTCGCCCAGCCCAACCCGCAGCCCATGTTCCCCAACCCACCAGGGCTGCTGCGGGTCGAGCCGTATTCCGAAGGGCTGCGGGAGCGCATCTGGTGGGGCTCTGGCTCGAACTCGACAGCGCGTTGGGCCGCCGAGCTCGGCTTGAACCTTCAGAGCTCGACCCTCAAGTTCGACGAGAGCGGAAAGCCTTTCCATGTCCAGCAGGCCGAGCAGATCCAAGTGTTCCGCGACGCGTGGAAGGAAGCCGGCCACGAACGCGAGCCACGCGTATCGGTCAGCCGCAGCATCTTCGCGTTGGTGTCCGATGAGGATCGTGCCTACTTCGGGCACGAGCGGAACGACCAGGACACCATCGGGATGATCGACCCCCAAACCCGGGCGATCTTCGGCCGCAGCTACGCCGCCGAGCCGGATGCTCTAATCGCCCAGCTCGAGCAGGACGAGGCCATTGCCGCTGCCGACACTCTGTTGCTGACCGTGCCCAACCAGCTCGGCGTCGACTACAACGCCCATGTCATCGAGAGCATCTTTGAGTTCGTCGCCCCGGGGCTCGGCTGGCGTTGAGCCCTTGCGTCCTAACCTGCCCGCAGTGACCACCATCGATGACGAGGTCCGGATCTTCGAGCCAGTGGTCCACTCCGACGACCGAGGCTCGTTCTACGAGTCGTACAACGAAACGGCTTTCGACGACTGGGTGGGCCGGGAGGTTCGCTTCGTGCAGGACAACCATTCCACTTCTGCTCGGGGCGTTCTCCGCGGCCTCCACTATCAACTCCCGCCGTCCGCTCAAGCCAAGCTGGTCCGAGTCACCCGGGGCGCCGTGTTCGACGTCGTGGTCGACATCCGGCGCTCTGGCCCTACCTTTCGCCAATGGCGCGGGTTCGAGCTGAGCAAGTCCAACGGCCTCCAGTTGTGGATACCCGAGGGCTTCGCCCACGGCTTTCTTGCCCTCACCGACGGGGCGGAGGTCCAGTACAAGACCACTGAGCCCTACGTTTCCGACCTGGATCGGGCCGTTCGCTGGGACGACTCGAGAATCGGGATCGAATGGCCTCTCGCCGGAAGGGATCCGCTGGTGAGCGGCAAGGATGCGGCGGCACCTACTCTCGCCAAAGCACAGGTCTTCGAGTAACGAGGAACGATGGGGCGCAGGTATTTGGTCACCGGCGGAGCCGGGTTCATCGGCTCCAACTTCATCCGGTACATCTTCGAGAACGAGAACGACGCAACAGTCACCAATCTCGACCTGCTCACCTATGCCGGGGTGCCGGCCACGGTGGCCGAGCTAGAACAATTCCCCAATCACCGGTTCGTGAAAGGGGATATCAGGGATGCGGGCCTCGTCGACGAGGTGATACCGGGGCACGACGTGATTGTCCACTTCGCCGCCGAGAGCCACGTCGATCGCTCCATCTCCGGTCCGGAGCCGTTCCTCAGCACCAACCTGATCGGGACCGGCGTCCTTATCGATGCTGCCCTTCGTCACGAGGTGCCCCGGTTCGTGCACGTGTCTACAGACGAGGTCTACGGTTCAGTGCCCGAGGGATTCGCCACCGAGGAAGCGCGGCTCGAGCCGTCTTCCGCCTACTCGTCATCGAAGGCGGGCTCGGACCTGCTGGCCCGCTCCTATCACATCACCCACGACTACGACGTGGTCGTCACTCGATGCACCAACAACTACGGGCCATATCAGTTCCCGGAGAAGGTGATCCCCCTCTTTGTTACCAATCTCCTCCAAGACAGACGGGTCCCTCTCTACGGGAACGGGCGCAACGAGCGGGATTGGCTCTATGTCGAGGACCACTGCTCGGCGCTGCACGTCGTGGTCGAGAAAGGCGAGCCCGGGGAGATCTACAACATCGGAGCGAATGCCCAACTCCCCAATCTGGAGTTGACCCGTGCGATCCTCGAGCACATGGGCAGAGACGAGTCATGGATCGAATGGGTGCCGGACCGTCTCGGACACGACCTCCGGTACGCCGTCGACTCCTCCAAGGTGACGGCCCTGGGCTGGGAGCCGGCTCATGACTTCTCGGACCGTCTTGAAGACACCATCGCCTGGTACCGCGACCGACGAGACTGGTGGGAGCAATTGAAAGCCTCGGTTCGATGAAGGGGATCATCCTGGCGGGAGGGGCGGGAAGTCGTCTCGACCCCATCACAAGAGTGGCCTCCAAACAGCTACAACCCGTGTACGACAAGCCAATGGTCTACTACCCGTTGGCCACCCTGCTCGAAGCGGGGATCAGGGAGATCCTGCTCATCTCCACCCCACACGATGTCCCCCGGTTCCAGGACCTCCTGGGGGATGGAACTCAATGGGGCGTCTCGATCTCCTACGCGATCCAAGAAAGGCCTGGCGGCATCGCCCAGAGCTTTTTGATCGGCAAAGAGTTCATCGATGGCGAACCAGTGGGCCTGATGCTCGGCGACAACATCTTCTACGGGAATCTCGGGCTCCTGGAGATCACCTCGTCGTTCTCGAATGGTGCCCTCATCTTCGGGTATCCGGTGGTCGACCCTGCCCGGTACGGCGTCGTCGAGATCGCTGACGACGGGAAGGCACTCTCACTCGAGGAGAAACCTGCCCGGCCCAGGTCGAATCTGGCGGTCCCGGGCTTCTATCTGTACGACACCAACGTGGTAGGCATAGCCGAGAGCCTCACCCCGTCGAACCGTGGTGAGCTCGAGATCACAGACGTCAACAGGGAGTACCTGGCTCGGGGGCAGCTGCAGGTGATGCGGCTTGGGCGCGGGATCGCCTGGCTCGACTCAGGAACCCACGACAGCCTGCTCGACGCAGCCAATTTCATCGCCACCATCGAGAAGAGACAGGGACTCAAGATCGCCTGTCTCGAGGAGGTCGCTCTCCGGCTCGGCTACGTCGACGAGGAGCACATCAGCGACCTACTAGCCACGATGCCGCAATCGACCTACAGGGAGTATCTCGAGCGCATCCTGACAGACACGTCATACGCCCGGTGATTGCGGTCCTCGGAGCCGGCGGGCAACTGGGTTCGGCGTTCGGTCGACTGTTGGGCGATCAAGCTGTGCTCGTGACGCGGGCGCACCTGGACCTGGGCGATCTGGGCGCGATTGGGACGTGGGTAAGTAGGGACAGACCAGAGGCGATCATCAACTGTGCCGCGTACACCGCCGTTGACGCCGCCGAGACCGACGAGCAGACGGCAAGGAACGGTCAATGCCCTGGCGGTCGGGGTCCTCGCCGAGGCCGCGGCGAGGATCGGGGCTCGTCTCGTCACATTCTCCACCGACTACGTGTTCGATGGCGAGAAGCGTACCGGCGTGTACGTCGAGAGCGATCACCACCAACCCGACTCAATGCATACGGCCGCACCAAGCTGGAGGGTGAGAAACTCGCCCTTGAGGCCAGCGCCGACGTGCTGATCGTGAGGACCTCGTGGGTCATGTCCGGCACTCACCCGAGCTTCGTCTCGAAGATGCTCGAGTTGATGGCTCTGGGCCAGGTTCGGGTCGTCGAGGATCAACGTGGTCACCCAACTTTCGCCGACGACCTTGCGCTTGCGACGATGGCCTCGATCCGGACCGGAGTCTCCGGGATCCTTCACCTCACCAACCAGGGAGAGACGACCTGGTTCGGACTCGCCCGCGAGATCGCACATATCGCCGGACTCGATCCGGAGTTGGTGACGGCGTGCTCTTCCGCTGACTATCCCAGACCGGCGACAAGGCCCCACAACTCGGTGCTCGAAAGTGAGCGACTGGCCCCGCTCGGAATTCCTCCCATGCCCCACTACCGAGATTCACTCGAAACCGCGATCCGCCTTCTTCTCAGGGGATAATTAGGATCTGCGCCGCCGAGGAGAGAAGAAGGGGCATCACAAATGTGGCGTGGCAACCGACTGGCTGTCGTACTCCCAACCTACAACGAGGCAGACAGCATCGCTGCGTGCATCAAGGGGTTCGAGTCTCTTGGTGTCGTCGACGAGATCGTGGTCGTTAACAACAACGCCCATCCCGACACCAGCGCCAATGTGGCCACGACCAGCGCCCGGGAAGTGCACGAGTCGACGCAGGGCTACGGCGCCGCGATACGTCGTGGCTTCGTCGAGACCTCGGAGTATGACCTCGTCGTCATCTCCGAGCCCGATGGCACCTTTGACCCTGACGATCTGTGGAAGCTTCTTCCCTTCCTGTCCGATGCCGATGTCGTCTTCGGGTCGAGGACTGTGTCGACCTTCATCTACACCGGCGCCAACATGGGGACGTTCCTTCGCTGGGGCAATTGGGCAGTCGCCAAGGGGATCGAGTTGATCTTCAACACGGTGAGCATGTCGGATGTGGGCTGCACATTCCGAGTCCTCAAGCGGTCCGCGATCGATCGGATCTCGCCCCATTTCAGTCGCAACGACTCCGCATTCGGCCTCGAGATGATGCTCCTGGTTGTGTCGGAGGATGTTCCGTTCGTCCAGGTGCCGGTGCGATACCTCGAGCGCGTGGGGGAATCAGCCGTGACCGGAAATTTCGGCAAGGCGTTCCGCCTCGGGATGCTGATGATCGGGTTGAGCATCGCCCATCGTCTGCGCACTTGGAAGACGCGAGCGCGGCCTTAGATCACCTTGTGGGGGCGTCGAAGGCCTGTTACCTCCCTCGCCGTGCCACGACCAGCATCTGACCGGCCATTGGCTTGAACGGAGAAGCCAGATACATCTTGATGAGCAACGGATGTATCGGAAGGCGAGATTTCACAGTCAGCGGGAGGAATCGAGCCTGCACACGGTCCACTGTGTATCCCTCGGATCGTAAGAAGTCCGCAAGACTCACGTCGGTCCAGATCGAGCGGTGGGTGTAGTCGTCGAAATAGCGCTCCGGGCTGATCCGAAAATTGGGCTGGATCAGGATCAGCCGGCCTTCCTCAGTGAGGACCCGTCTGACTTCTCGGACCATGGTCTCGGCCTGATCTACCTCGAGGTGCTCCACCAGGTTGCTGGCGAAGACGGCGTCCACCGACCCGTCCGGTAGGAACCCCAGATCCGCGGCGGGACCAACATACGCCTCGACGCCAGGAGCGACGTACTGAGTGACACCGGGCCAAATGTCCACCGCAATCCGCCGAGCGGCCCTCAGATTGTTGATGAGATCGCAACGGGCCGCACCCAGCTCCACCGCCACACCGTCCTTCGGGACAAGATCGTCGAGCACTGACGTGCAGAGCGTCTTCCACAGGACCTCTCGCCTGGGATCGGCCTCGAGGCGGGAATCGAAGTAGCCCTGCACCTCACGTTCATCCATACACGGGCTCCTTCTCTCGGTCCGAGGACAATCTATTGGCGATGGCGGTGCCCGCACCATCAGTCACCATCGGGGACTCCCCGAATCTCGACGAACTGGCCGCTCTCATCGATCGGTAGGTCGCAGATCGAGGGCTCTCCCGAGAGGCCGACGACCACCAGCAGCCCTCGTGCCGCGTCGGTGCACTCGAGGTTCTCCGGCGGCTCGAACCCGGAACAGTTGGTGCACGACAGGTCGTGGTCCCGGATCAGGATCGTCGCTTGTGTGGCGAGCACGCGATCGAGGTCCGAACCTTCGAGTGGCTGCTCGCCTCGCACAATCGAGACCTGCCCTTCGGCCAAGGCGAGTTGGCGGTCGACTTCGACCAGGTCAGGAACCGCAGCTACATGAGAGGCACGCACCGCAGAGCCAGGGTTGGGAATGATCCAGTGGACCCGGTCGGCGACCACCGTCGTTGCCCAGACGATCGCAAGAACACCAACGAAACCAAGGGCCGCACGCTGCCACCGCACACGCCAATGTGCCGACACAATGACGAGGGGAAACAGGGCGCCCGCGGTCCAGGCTCCTTTCAAGGACACATAGGAAACTCCGAGGGCGAGGTAGATCCCAGCGAAGGCGACCCAGGCACTGAACACGGCGATCGTGACACGGGCTGTCACGGATTCGAATGTCTTACGGAAATCGGTCACCAAAAACAACCCAAAGAGGCCAGCGATGCCCAGAGCAATCCACCAACCTGCCGGTGCCACCGCCAGCCGGGCCCAGCGAGCCAACGTGGTTCCGAGCGCGCCAAGCCCTTCTAAGGAAAGCGCTGGGTCCCTCCAGTGGTATGACCTGAGGCCGAACAGCACCTCGGCGACGCCCTTCCTCCCCAGACCGCTGAGCAGCGTGTGGCGGGTGAGGGCGTCGAGCAACTCCTCGTAGATAGCAGTTTCCCTGAATCGAATCACCGTCAGCCATGCGAGATTGACCATCACCGCCGTCATGAGGACGACTTGGAGCGCGGCCGCCCGAATCACCGGCCGGTACTGACTAAAGGAGAGCACGGCAAGAAAAGCAGCCACGGCCACCACGATGAAGAAATATGGGTACACGGCGATCATCGCCGCTGCTTGGGCAGATAACGCCAGTGACGCCCCAAACATCTGCTTGCCGGTGCCAGTTCTCGCCAGGAACACGAAGGTGACGAGAAAGCCGGGGATCAATGCGACAAGAAAATACTGCGAGAAGTAGTTCTCCATATAGAGCGAGGTGAACAGCGGGTTCAACAACGCCATGGCGACGACGACGTACCGCGCTCGCCCAAGGCCATGGCCGAGGTCGGCGACGCCGATGCCGAAGAGAATCATGAGCGCTAGACCGAGAATCGTGAAGCCGGCGATCGTGGTCAGACCGCCGAGATTGGACACCAATGAGGCGACCACCGAGTCGATCGACCGCCAGATGAAACCTGCCCCCGAAGTCAGAACGCCCGAGGATTGCGCCTCGGGAAGTGATCTCAGATCGAACAGCGAGTAATCCCGGAGAAAGCTCGACAACGTGGCGTATTCGAAGAGGTCGGTCTTGAAATTGCCCGCGAACCAGGGACCCCATGCGAGGATAGGGAAGAAGGCGAGCAAGGCGAGCGGGATGACAACCAGCGTGGTCCGTAATCCGCCCGACCATGTTTTGACGGCTTCGCGCAACGCGCCGTTGCGGTGCCCAATAAAAAGCAGAGTCCCCAGCGCCACCACAAGCACGAAGGTCACTGCCCTGATGTCCAGGAAATAGGCCAATGTGTTGGCGGCGACCGCCAACAGGCAGAAGCCGAAACACGCGGCGACGCTCGATGGCGGACAGTCGACGTCAAAAAGGCGAAGGATCAAGCCTCCGAACAATGAGCTCACCCCGATCACAGCCAGCGCGGCGAGGACGAGGAGCCACGCACGACCCGCTGTCCTCGCGGCTGCTCCAAGCAAGACTCCAGCCGAGGCCCCCCCGTCGAGAATTTGTTCACCGACGTACACCTCTTCTCCGGCACCGACATTTGGCACCCGGAAGAGATACGGCGTCTTGTGCACCTGCGCCTCGTTCACCGCGGGAGACTCCAAGTCGGAAGCACCGGAGTCGGGGTCACCCGAGCCGAAAGTGTCTTCACTCGTCTCGTCGCCGACAGATCTCGTGACCGTGATCTCGACAGGGTGCGTCACGAGCAAGACGTCGATCGCCGCATCGCCAAAGACTCCCTCGATGACGAGCTCACCCGGCGATTCGGCCTGCATCGTGAGGTCGTCATCGAGGATCTCGAAGGGCCCATGGTCCACGACGCTCGACCCGGGCTGAAAAGACTCCGGAAACACGAGTCGTGGGAGCGACATCACCGACGTACCCGATCCGGTCTGTTCGATAACTAGCCGCGTAGCAACCGACAGCGGAAGACGATCCCATCCGGGGCGGAGCTCCGCGCCGCCTGGAGCGACAATGGTGATCGGGACCAGAGCGACCGAGAGTGTGACCACGATGGCGACGCCGATCGCCACAAGGGCACGCAACGGAGGCCGACTCACGACGGCGCACCGTAGCGGTTCGACCCCTATCGAAACGGGATCCAAATCGGGACTAACGACAGGCGCTCCGCTTAAATCCGATGCTCATGACGGAACCGGACAACTCCCGCCCGTGGCGTCTCTTCGATACATCCTTCATCGGCGACGTCGCCGACCCGGATCGTGCCGCGACGCCGTGGTCAGGTCATCGCTGGTTCGCCTACGACCTGGTGAGGTGGCAACAACCGACCAGGATCATCGAACTCGGAACCCATTGGGGATGCTCGTTCTACGCCTTCGCCCAGGCAGTCATGGACGGCGAGATCGATACCGAGTGCCATGCAGTCGACACCTGGGAGGGCGACCCCGACGCCGGCTTCTACGGGCCGGAGGTCTACGAGTCCTTCACCGGCATCCTGATCACATGGTTCGATTCAGTCGACATCCACGTCCACCGGATGACATTCGATGAGGCATTGACCGCGTTCGAGGACCAGAGCATCGACCTCCTCCACATCGACGGTTTTCACGAGTACGAATCCGTCCGCCATGACTTCGAGAGCTGGCTTCCGAAGCTGGCGCCCAACGGGATAGTCCTATTTCATGACGTGAACCCGGATTCGGGGTACGGGTCGGCGACCTATTGGAAAGAGGTTCGTGACCTCTTTCCGGGATTCGACTTCTCCCATAACTTCGGACTCGGTGTCTTGCTCCCCAATGGCGTATCCGGTCGTGCCTTTCTCTTCTCGAACGAGTTCCAGACCTGGCGTGCCTACTACAAGGAGCGAGCGGGCAGCGAACTCGGGCGCAGGCAATACATGGACCAAACCCGGATGATCGAGGAGCGAGACAGAGTGATTGCCCTCCAGACCGGAATGATCGATGCCCGCGATCAAGCAGTCGCAGCCCAGACCCGCATGATCGACGAGCGCGACGAAGCCCTCGCAGCGCAAGCTCGCATGATCGACGAACGCGATCATGTGTTAACAGAGCTGGTGGGAAAGTCTGAAGACCCGGCTGCCGAGGTCGACCAGTTGGAGATCGAGGAGGAGATGATCGTCGACGAGCACGCTCCGGTGCCTGCCGTTGCCACCCAGGCTGACCGGTCATCCGTGAAGCAGTCGCTGTGGAACGCCAGCACGCGTGCACCGGAACCCATCCCTACCTGGCTCCACAAGGGCCGCAGGCGAGTTTGGATCATGAGGGATCGACAGGCACCGAAGGACAGCCCGACCCTCGTACCACAAGGTGTCGACGATGGTCCGTCTGCAGTCGACCAGCCGACACCAACCGCTGATCCGGGATTCGATTCCTCGTTCTACGCGGCGTTCAACAACGACGTCGATTTGTCAGCCATCGACCCGTTCGAGCACTATCTCGATTCAGGAATTCGGGAAGGCCGACCGCCCACCCGGAGAGCGCTCACCAAAGCGGCGACCGAGGTTGCGAGCGAGGATCCGGATCCGATCCGACACCGACCTTTGCAGTATCAGGCCCCGGGCGACGAACGCCAGCTCATCCATCAGCTCTCACAGGTACCGCTCGACGAAATCGACCTTTTGACGATCGATTTCTGGCAAACCCTGGTGATCCGCAACCGCCCCGCCGAATCGGTGAAGCTGGACAGCGCCCGATTCATGGCCCAGCAGCGCCCAGCCGCGAGGGTCGGGCTCACGGCTCGGCAGATCTATGAGGAGCGCCTTGCGGCCGAATCGAGACTCGCCACCGAGCGACGGACTGAGGCGGGATGGGGCGAGTACACAGCCCAAGAAGCCCTCCTCATCGCAATGGAGGCGCTATTGCCGGGGCTCTCAGAGGGCCAAGCAAACCGGCTAGTTCACGGCACGCTCGATCGGGAGGTGCAGACCGAGATCACACACGCCGAGCTGAACAAAGAGATTGCGAGCTGGGTCGCCGGCGCCATAGATCTCGGGATCCGTACTGTCGTTGTGAGCGATTTCTACCTCGGTGCGGACTCATTGACGGACGTTCTCGAGTCGACCGGCTTCGCTCTTCCGCTCCCGATGTTCGTTTCGTGTGAGGCAGGGGTGAGCAAGTCAGCCCAGGGCAAGTTGCTGGAAATGGTCCGATCGAACCTCGGGGTGGACGCCAAGCGACACCTTCACATCGGCGACAACCCATATTCAGACTTCGAGATGCAGGTTGCCACCGGAGGGGCCGCGATCCTGATCTCAGGCCCACGTGGCGATGAGCTGCTCGATCACGGTGGTCTCGACTCGGCCCAGATCTCAACAATGTTCGGGTCGGCGTCTCGGCGACTGCAGAACGGTTGGACCGTCGGCAGGGCGGAAGACATCATCGACCGCAACACTCAGCGTGCCTACCTGGACAGTCGTTCGTTCCACGCTGGTCGGGAGATGTCGCTCCTACCAACACTCCTCGTCTTGAAGGCGATGGAACACGCTCGGAGAGAGGGCGTCGACCGCGTTCATTACCTCTCGAGAGAAGGCTCCCTATTGAGACGCATTCATGAAGCGGTCAGCGATTCGGTCGACATGTCCGACATCCGTGCGGTCCATTTGCCGTCGAGTCGCCAGTCGACCTTCCCGCCGTCGTTGGACGACTCGAGTGCAGATCTCCAGCGTTTGTGGAGCTTCTATCGACACCAGAGCCCTAATGAATTCCTGCGTGCCGTTGGGCTCGAACCGTCTCGATTCCGCACTCGCTTGGAAGCTCATGGCCTCGAACCGGATGTCAAGCTGTGGTCGCTGTGGGAGGAACCCGCCTTCGTGTCGTTCCTCCAACACAAGTCTGTCGTCGAGGAACTGGGGGAAGGTCTTGCCAGTCAGCGACGCGACGCCCGGCGATTCCTCGACAGCGTCCTTGGCCGTAACGAGGTCTCGGTGGTCACGGACATCGGCTGGCGGGGAACGATCCAGGACAACCTGGCCCGGATATTCGACGATCGAGAGTTTCGCGGCTTCTACCTGGGGTTGCTCGAGTTCCTCAACCCCCAGCCAGGCAACTCGAGCAAGACAGCGATAGGCCCCGATGCCAACCATGGAGACGACGTTCAATGGTTGGAGGATCACGTCGCCGTCATCGAGCGCTTGCTCACCCCACCCATCGCCTCGACGGTGAGTTACGGAGGAGCCAAAGGAGTCGTGCTTCGCAACCCGATTGGGCAGGCGAGCACATGTCTGACCGCATTCCAGGATGGTGTCTTGGCCGGTGCGATGGGAGTGGTGGAGACCTACATGAGACTCGGAGCCGAAGTGACCGATCTCAAAGATGCAGTGGTCGAGGCGCTGCGCCGAACGGTTATTCAACCCCCATCTGGAGTCGCTGATGCCTTCTTTTCGAGCGCACACTCAGATGACTTTGGGCACTCTGGCCCCGACACCTCTGTTGCATTGACAATCGCCACCGATCGGCTCAGCGAATCGATCGGGCGTGGCCTCGAGCCTCCGCCAATGGGTGACCTCTTCTGGCCGGCCGGTCTCAAGAGGGCTTTCGCTGTCGAAGTTGCGGTAGCCGGGTGGTGGTGAACCGGGAAAGCCCTCCGTCGCCGGATGGTGGTGTCGACTACTCGCGATTTCGGCCTCGACTGTCGATTTTCGGCGAGGCACCGCATCGTCGACCCTTGCGGCTGCTCTTCTTGGTAGGCAGCACGGACATCTCAGGCGGCACCTACGTGATCCTTCAGCACGTTTTGGAAGCCGAGGCAAGGGGCGACGAGGTGACCATCGTGGCGATGTTCGAGCCCACCTCGGAGTCGACTCGATGGCATCCCGCCTATGAGCGGCTTCGGGTGGCGGCCATCGACGAGATCGTCAATGAGGAGTTCGATGTCGCTATCGCCACCTGGTGGCGGACCGTCTACGAACTCGACAAGGTGAGGGCCCGGCACATCGTCTATTTCGTCCAGTCGATTGAGTCGAGGTTCTACGACCAGGCGGATGGACAAGTCAGAACTCTCGCTGACGCGACCTATGACCTCCCTCTTGCCATCATCACTGAGACACCCTGGATCCAGTGGTTCCTCGCAGTCGAGCACGGGCGACCCTCGTTCTTGGTCCCCAATGGCGTCGAGAAATCCCTCTATACGCCGGTTGGACCCGTCATCGAGCCCCGAATGGACCATGGGCTGCGCGTGCTCGTCGAGGGGCCTCTGGGAGTCCCCATGAAGAACGTCGAGAAAACGATCGAACTGGTCGGAGAAGCAGGTCCGGTCGAGTCCTGGCTCCTGACTTCGTCGGCCTCAGGCCCCATCGGTGGCGTCGACCGAGTGTTCAGCAGAGTCCCCGTAACCACGGTCCCGGCCATTTACCGGTCATGTGATGTGTTGGTGAAGCTCAGCCTGGTCGAGGGAATGTTCGGGCCTCCTCTGGAGATGTTCCATTGCGGAGGCACGACGGTGTGCTGGGACGTGACCGGACACGAGGATTACGTCACGAACGATGTCAACGGCCTGGTGATCAGGACCGGAGACGAGCGAAGTACCGTTGCAGCGATTGAATACCTCCGAGATCAGCGCTTGGAGCTCCATCGTCTCCAGCGAGGGGCGCTAGAGACCGCAGCAGGCTGGCCGTCATGGTTGGACTCCTCCCGAAAGTTTCACGACGCGCTCGAAGTGATCTCGCGCCAACCTCAGTCCCCCCATGACGGCATCGCGGCTGTGGCGGCTCGTGGGCGGGCCATGCTCTCCTGAAGAACTGATGGTGGACGGCTTGACTGACTGGAGCGTATGAACACGGCACTCCGACATTGGGTGTGGTCGCACCCGCGACTAACCGCTCCGTTGCGGACGGTGTGGCGCGCCATCCCTGCGAACTTGAAGTCGATCGACGGCTGGTCCGCCAGCAAGCGCGAGACATATCTGGGAGTCTTCGACGGCGCCTGGTACCTCGCCGACAACCCGGACGTTGCGGCGAGCGGCCTGGATCCGCTCACCCACTACCTGGACACCGGGTGGCGTGAAGGAAGGGACCCCAGTCCACTTTTCGATGTGTCGTGGTACCTCTCCCAGCACCCCGAAATCGGATACGCCCAGGTGGAACCCCTCGAGCACTACTTGCAATGGGGCTGGCGGGAAGGATGGGATCCCCATCTGTTGTTCGACGCAAATTGGTACTCGACCCGGTATCAGGTGGACACTTGCCCCCTGATCGATTACCTCGGCTCGGGTATCGCCAGGGGCCGTCTGGTGCACCCCGAACACCGCGCCGTCGTGCTCGACATCGACACGAGGACTCCGGTCAGCCGACAAGGGCGGCGAACGCGTTGGGTAACCGTCCACCAGCCCAACCGCGCCCCAATTCGATCTCCCATGGCGCTCGTTCCGTGGGACCACGCTGAAGTAGTCACGATCGAAGTTGGAGCACTCCGCGGGTCAAGGGAGCCTGAAGTCACGCCCGACTTCGATCGCGATTTACTCGAGGTCCTCTCGAGACGGGACATGGCAAACAGGACCACTTACCTCGTAGAGCCACACATCGGCGCGGAGCGACTGAGAACGGAGCTCTCGAGCTCGGGCGTGTCCGTCGGGGACTCAGTTCGTATCGTGGACCGGGGAGACGAAGGTCCATCGCCTGACATCCATGTCGCGGAGAGCCTGTTACCTCGCCAACCCGATGCCACGGTCGTAGTCCCTGATGCCCAGGCCTGGCCCCGAGGGTGGGCAGCCCTCAGGTCGGAGCTCGAAGCGTCGGCCCGCTCTGCCATCGGCGCGCACCCGTCGCCCAATCTCATGATCACGCGCTCCATCGAGGCGGCTTACGACAGTGCTTTGCTTCCCACGGCACTCATCGCAGCAGCCATCGAAGAGGCTGATGAGGGCGGGTTCAACGCAGTTCACTACATGAGCCGGGAGGGGGCATTTCTCGCCCGCCTGCATGAGGCCGTTGCCCCTTATCTGGCTGCAGGACCGGTGCCGCCGACGCCGATCCATCTCGCACTGAGCCGTCGATCCACTTTTGGCCCGACGCTGGGCTCTTTCACGGTCGAGTCCTTGATGGATATGTGGCGGCTGTACCAGAGCCAAAGCCTTCGCGCCCTCATCGTGAGCTTGGGCGACGATGTGGGGCGGTACAGGAAGGCTGCCAAGCGGCATCACCTCGCGCTCGATGACCTGGTCCACGACGTCCACAGGGACCGGAGAGTTGGGGCCTTTCTCGCCGACGCATCGGTGCAGAGGATGCTCTCCGAGTGCAACAGAGCGCGTCGGCAAGCACTCGATGCCTATCTCGATCGCTCCTGGGTGGTCCGCGACGACCGCATCGTTGTGGTGGATGTGGGCTGGCGAGGGACTATCCAGGACAATCTGGCCCGGGGCTTTCCCGATCTGTTCTTCACTGGGTGGTATCTGGCGCTCTTCCCATTTCTCAATCCACAGCCGCTCAACGTAGCCAAATCGGCCGTCGGTCCCAACGGGAACCTGGACCATTCGTATGAATTCATGCAACCGCCGGCGGCTGTCGAACGACCCTGGACCCCCGACGTGCCGTCGACAATCGACTACCGGCTCGACGCGCAGTCGGGTGCCGTCCCGGTAGAGGAACAAGAGATGTTGGGGCGGACCGAGCGCTCCCTTATCGAGGCATTTCAGGATGCGGCCGTGGACGCTGCCAAGATCGTGGCCACTTGGATCGCAGCTGAGGGCCTGCGCACCGAGGGCCTCCAGCCCCTCGTGCGAGCCGAAGTGATCCGCTACTACTCCAAGCCGGCTCCGGGTGTGGCCGATATCTGGTTCTCCTCGGCCCACGACGACACATTCGGCGCACTCAATGTCACCCCATTCGGGAAGATCGTGCCATCGGCCTCATGGCTCAGTAACGGACTCGGTTCCGGTTACCGCGCCAAACTGGAGGGCGCTGCGCAAGAAAGCCGTTGGAGCCCTGGATATCGACGATGGTTACCGGTGGACGCGCTGACCCACCTCGAGCGAGCCATCCGCACCAGAAACTACCGGGCAGCTGAATCGTGAAAAGTCAACGAATGCTAGGATTTTCGACTCTGGCTCCCCCACAAGTCTTCGTGTTGGTGTGCGTTCGTACAACACCGAATAGGGCACCATGACCACCTCCTTCGTATACGACTCCGACCAAGCGCGCCGTCCGTTGATCAGCGAGCTGCGGAACCTTTGGAATTACCGTGGCCTGCTGCGGCTGCTGGTTACGCGCGACCTCACCGTCAGATACAAGAGGTCGACACTCGGGGTTTGGTGGACTCTGTTGAACCCGTTGCTGTTCATGGCGGTCCTCTGGATGGTGTTCGGGCAGTTCTTCAGATTCGAGATCCCCGGAGACACGCCGTACATCGTCTACCTGCTCTCGGGAATCGTTCTCATGACCTTCTTTTCCCAAGGCCTGATAGCCACCGGGTCGTCGATTGTGAACAGCGCATCGATTCTCACCAAGGTCTTCGTCCCCCCGGAGGTCTTCGCCCTCTCCTCGGCGTTGGCAGCCCTGGCTAACTTCGTGATAAGCCTCATCCCCCTGCTCGTCGTGCAGGTGGTGACCGGAGTGGGCATACCTTGGACCGCTCTGCTCGTCCCTATCCCTGCACTCTTCATGCTGATGTTCGTAGCTGGCCTCGGACTGATGGTCGCCTCGGCAGCGGTGTTCTTCTACGACGTCCTCGATCTGACGGCTGTAGGCGTGCAGATCCTGACCTACCTGACACCGACGTTCTATCCCATTTCGATAGTCCCGGAGCAATTCCTCCTCATCGTTCAGGCCAACCCTCTCTACTCCTACCTCCTCGTCTTCCGTGGTTTCGTGTACGAAGGGGTCTTCGCTCCCGGCTGGGCCTTCGCCATGATGGCGATCACCGGAATCGGCTTCCTGCTCCTCGGCGCCTGGGTGTTCGCCCGGTCGTGGAAGAGTCTCGTGGTCCTGATATGACAGCGGCCATCGAGGTTCAGAATGCCTCTCTTGCATTCCAACTAACGCGGGACAGGGCAGGCACCCTCAAGGAGTTCGCCATCCAGACCGCCAAGCGGAACACGAGCAAGGAGCGATTGTGGGCAGTGCGTGACGTGACATTCAAGGTCGCGCAGGGCGAGGTGTTGGGCGTCATCGGCCCCAATGGCGCCGGGAAGAGCACCTTGATGAAAATGGTCGCCAGAGTGCTCCCACCCACCGAGGGCCGGGTGGTGGTGCGGGGAGTCGTGGCACCAATGATCGAGCTCGGCGCCGGTTTCAATCCTGAGATGACCGCCTATGAGAACATCATCCTCTATGGCACCTTGTTGGGACGCACCCCCGGTCAAATGCAGGAACGAGTCGACGCGATCTGCGAGTGGGCCGACCTGAAGGACTTCGTCGATGTGCCTACCCGCAGCTACTCGTCTGGGATGCTGGCGCGCCTTGGCTTCTCAGTTGCGACTGACGTGCACCCAGAAGTGCTTGTCGTGGACGAGGTGCTCTCGGTCGGCGACGCGGCCTTCCAAGACAAGTCGAAGCAGCGAATGTTGCAGATGATCGAGAGCGGGGCCGCCGTTCTCTTCGTCTCCCACGATCTTCCGTCCATCCTCGAACTGTCCAACCGAGTGCTGTGGCTCGATCATGGAGTAGTTCGTGGAACAGGCCAACCCGCCGAGGTCGTCGCTGCGTACCAGTCCACCATCGTCACGGAGTAAGACCGTTGGCATGCCACCAGGACTTCCATTTCTCCGACTTAGCGGTGGCTCGGTTCGGCGCTGGGGACGTGAGACTTCTCCTCGCCGAACTGGGCGACGAACAATCGCATGACGACGTCAGCATCAACAGCGCCATGGCAATCGCGATCGATCTCGCCGTATTGGGTGAAAGGCGTGGCGCCACGATCCTCGACGTCGGTCGCTGCGTTGACACGATCGGGCTGCTTCTCTCTTCGATCGGATACAACGTCACCGTCATCGACTCGGCGCGGGACACGCTGGACGACGACCGAGTCGAATTTGTCCGAGCCGACCTCCGGGGGTTCCTAGCCTCCTATGACCCGACGTTCGACGTCGTCCTGCTTCTGAGTGTCGACCATCACTGGCTCGAAGGCCATGGAAGCACCGGAATCACCCAGTTTGATCGGGATAGCGCGCGGAACACGCTCGTTGAGCTGTGCTCGAGAGTTCGGGATTACATCTATCTGGAAATCCCCCTCGAAGACGAGAACATCGAGAGGTCTCCGGACCCTGAGAGAGGGGTCCTGTTTCCTGGTTGGTTTCTTGACACCGGTCTGGCCATCGACTCGTCGCTGATCGCAAGCACTATCGCCACGGACGGTGAACCTCGGCGCATATATCGGATCCGGATGGCTTGACTCCCGTCGAATGGACAAAATCGGGTCACCGAGGACCTTCCCTGGTCAGCTATTCGCAATCGCGCTGACATTCCTGTTTGGGATCGCGCTGTTATGGCCGGCGTGGAGCAACAGCCTCATGTTCTTCGACGATTCCCATCTGGCGTACGAGAGCCAGAACCTTGGATTCTGGGCCCCAACGAAGGTTTATCTCAACTATTGGGGACCCTATCGAATGGGCTACCTGGTCCTGTTGTCTCCTGTGTATGCCCTGGCCGAGCATCTTTGGCTGGTCAAGCTGATCGGTGTCCTTCTCCACATCGCGACGGCGATCCTGGCTCAAACATTTTGGAGACGGCTGGGCGGGGGCCGCGTGTCGGGAGCGGTCGTTCTGCTCTCGATCGTGCTGTATCCATTTGCCCTCGAGGCAGTGGCCTGGCCGGCCACGATCCCCGAGTACGCACTGGGGCCGTTCGTCTTGCTGCTCGGTGCAGTAGTGGCGACCGGTCTCCGTGCTCGTTCGGCTCTATACGGCGGACTGGTCATGGGCTCCTCATTGCTCCTGCACGAACAGTTGGCGGTTCCTCTACTCGTCCTGGTCTTCGTCCTTCTCGCACGTGGTCGGCTCGCACGACGAGGCCTTGGGATCGGCGTGGGCGTCACCGCAGGGGTAGCAGCTCTGCTCGTGATGCTCAGCTTCGGCCGCAACCCCCGGCTGTCTGGGACCGACGGCCCCACGGTCAGTCACGTCGTTGAGAATCTTCCTTACATCACGGATCAACTGAGACGTTCCACGCCTTTTGGCGATTTCTTCTGGAGCACGGGGGGGTTCAGTTTCCCGAGCGTCGCCCTGTTTGCCCTGCTGGGCACAGTGATTGCGATCCTCTGGCTTCTCGTCAGAGATGAGCGTGGTGGCTCACATGACCTCAACCCACTCGCAGCGATGGGGTTGGCTGGAGTCGCCTGGCTGGGCAGCGTCCTGCCCATCATCTCCTCGGGATTTCCGTGGCATACGCCACGGGTGATGTACATACCGGCGATCTGCTTGGCGTTTTTCCTGGGCGCCCTCGTGGAAGCGTTCAGCCAGCTCTTACCTTCAACAATCACTGCCTGGATCCTTGGAACGCTAACGGTCGGTTGGGCAGTCTGGGGGGCGATGGCACTGGGCATCGAGGCGGAATCCCTTCGCAGCCAGTTGCGGCTGAACAACAGCCGTCTCGACTCATTGGTGGCAGAGGTAGACCCCTCGCGCGACTTGACAGATTCCAGCCTCCTGGTAATCGCCGGTTATCCCGGCCTCGACCACCAACGACCGATATTCGGGGAGCACATGATCGGTATGACGCCGGGAGAGGTGAGGGCCAGGCTCGGTTTCCGAGTCTATGAGGCCTCTCCGAAGCCTTCATTCGATGTCAGATCCGGATGGGATGGGCTTTGCCTCAATGACGACGGCTCTCTTGAGTTGCTCCCGGAGTACGCGGAGAGCCGAGGTCTCACGGTCCCTCCCGGAGGCGCCAGCTTTGTGGTCTGGGTCGAAGGCGAGTGGGCGATACAACGAGGGCCCGATGGACTGGCACAATCCGACCGGCTCTTAGCGATCTTGCCCAAATGCGCCGCCGGGTGAGCCTCGCTGCGGGGTATGTCTTCCTACTATGTGTTGCAGTTTCCCGCGCATCACGAGCGAGATGAAATGAGCCTGCTCAAACCTTGTAGCCCCGAATGTGTTATCCCACCCGACGGTTCGATTTCCCGGCCACTCTCGGCGTCAGCGCGGGCGGAGGAAGCATGGGTGGTGGACAATCGTGTAATTCGCCGCATTGCCAGCGGCGGGCACGAGCCAGGACACCCCTTTCATTTGGCTGGTACGACCATCAGCCGCGAGGCGCGTGCACACCTGCTCGACCTGATCCAGAAATCCCAACCGCGACACATCCTTCTAGTCGAGGCAGTATGCAGGTGCTCGTTTTCGTCTCCGTTCCTGAGCGGGACCCCGTTACAGGATTTTGATCTATCCGAGAACCCTCTCCTCCACCCGCGCGAGCGGCGCGTCGTCTGGCCCGCAGAGGTGCTTCAGGCTTTCTTGGGAGATCTGGCAGGTGGCCTAAGCGAGCTTCATCGACTCGGTATCAGCCATGGCGACCCAGCATTGATGAATGCTTTCGTTCATGAGAGCGACCACGATTCGAAGGGAATCTGGGTGGATCTGAACTCGGTCATGCCGGCGAGCGAGAAGTCGATTGCTGTGGACATCGCTGCCTTCGAGTACACCTGTCTGTGGCCTGCTCTCTTAGACGCCGACGAGCACTCGCCATCGCTATTCCGGGACCTGACCGCCGTCGCTCGCTCGGAAGCCGATCCGTTGACCGCGTACACGAGCGCTCTGCTCGAAGATCGGTCCGACTGTCAGTCGGCGGGTGCACGCAGCGATCTCGTGTCGTGGCTCGCCGACCATGACTCTCTTGCGATTGATGGTCCCCTCGGTCAGGCCCGACGGCGAATCGCTGCGGCGATGGCGCCGATGTATTTCCTCGACCAGACGAAGTCGGATCAGAACGCTCGATTCTTCTCGTCGATCCTGGACATGGAAAGATCGCGACACCGACTCCTCGAGGAGGAGCGGACCAGGCTTCAGGCCATCCGCCATCAGGGCGAAATCGCAATCCTCCAAGATCAGATGAGGGATCTCGAGGTGAGGAACACCAAGACCACAGGCGCCATGGAAGCCCTCAGTCACGCGTTGTCGCTGGAGCGGGCCCAGGTGACCGACCTGACAAACGAGAAGGTTCGCCTCGAGGCCGACCGCGAGCAATTCAGGTCCGCCCTGACCGACATCTATGAATCCCGGGCTTGGAAAGCCGTGTCGAGGGTCAGAGCCGCGGCAGCTCTGCCCTCCAGGCTTCTTCATCGGGAAAAGTCGACGCAAATGAGCGTGGATGGATCGGTTGCCATTCGGCATGAAGTCTGGGCGCCTCAGCCCTGGCGGCCGCCCGTCGGCGGTTATCCATTCCTCGTCTCGGTGATCATGCCGGTGTTCAACAAGAGGGCATCGATCAAGTCATCACTCGACAGCGTCATGAGCCAGACATTGACTCCCGTCGAGGTCGTGCTTTGGGACGACGGCTCATCTGATGCCGAGACACTCGATGTGCTGCTCGAAGTCAAACGCCAACCCAACGTCACTCTCTTCCATGCAGCGAACGAGGGGGTGGTCACCGCCAGAAACAGCGCGATCGCGATGTCACGCGGCAAATACATATGCTGCCTCGATCCCGATGATCGGCTTGCTCCAACCTACCTGGAACAGGCGGTGGCCCTTCTGGAGACACATCCTGATTACGCGATCACCTACCCCTGGGTGAACACCATTGGATACATCAACGAGGTCTGGCATACACGGGACCTCGACCCCAGGCTCATTCTCAGTGGGAACCATGTGCCTGTGTGTGCCGTGTTTCGTCGAGAGGTCTTCGAGGAGACCGGCGGATTCTCCACGCAGATGTCGCATGGGTACGAGGACTGGGAGTTCTGGGTCCATGCCGCCGAGCTCGGCTTCAGGGGCAAGTCGATACCCGCCCGCCTTTTCGAATATCAATACAGTGGGGACAGCCTGGAATCCCGGGACGCCAAGGCCAGAGAGAGCCACGAGGACTTGAACGAGGAGATCTTGCGGCTTCACCCCCAACTAGCGCTTTCCGGCGTCCCCCCCTACCGGCAACCTTCAAATCCGGTCAGTCCTGTCGGATCGGAGTTGGGCCCGCGTCGGCTGCCTGCAGGCAAGGGGCGGCCCGTCGTGGTGATGGTCCCCTGGTTGACGGTTGGAGGTGCCGATCGTGTGATCAGTCTGCTAGTTCGTCATTGGACTTCGGAAGAACGAACGGTGGTTGTTTTCACCACCTCCTACCTCGAGTCAGGCATGCTTGACAAAAGTGACGACCTGAGGCTCCTCACCCCTTACGTTTACAACCTCCCTGACTTTCTTCCGCCGAAACAGTGGTACGACTTCGTTGCTTCGGTAATGGGCGCCATGGAGAATCCCGTCTTGTTCAACATGGGTTCGACCTGGTTCTACAACTCCGCCGTAGCCCTCCAAGGCACCTTCCCCGACCTGCGCATTGTCGATCAGCAGTTCAACCCAATCGGACATCTGGACTCGAATCGCGCCCTAGCCGATGTGATCGACACGACCATCGCTGCATATGACGCACTGGCCGAGGAGATCGAGGCCGACGGCCGGACCTCGGAAGTGGCGACCGTCTATGTCGGGATCGACCGACCCGCGACGCCCGACCGGAACGAAATCGCCGCTTTTGAGCAAGAGATCGGAATCGACGCGAACGACTCACTGGTTCTCTATGTGGGCCGCCTGTCGAAAGAGAAGCGGCCCAAGTGGGCCACGCGTCTGGCCGCATCGCTCGCTGATGAAGCCCGCGTGGTGATTATTGGAGACGGTCCGCTGCGCGACAAGATCTCCGAACCGGTCGAATCTTCCGCCGATGTGGTTTGGATTCCAGGGGTGTCCTCAACTGAGCCGGCTATCGCGGCCGCCGACCTCGTCGTGATCCCCAGCCGAATAGAAGGCATTCCTCTGGTCGCCCTGGAGGCGCTCTCCTTGGGTACCCCCATCGTGGCGACGCGGGTGGGCGGTTTGCCCGATTTGGAGCAGGAAGAAGGTGTCAACTTGGTCGACCCGGACGACTTCGACGACTTCGTAGAGGGGGTCCGTAAGGCGCTTCGAACCGACTTCGGACACATCGAGCTATCGGAACGGTTTTCCTCAGGTGCGATGCTCGACCGCTATGACCAGCTGCTCTTCCCCGAAGAGTCGGCATCAGCCGATTCCTGACTAGGCCCGATACTCCGAGGAGCTGGTTCGCCGATGTGCATCGGAGTCATCTCGATGGCGAACCCGAGTCTGCATCATCTCTAAGGACCCTGGCGGGCACTCCCACAACTGTGCACTGGGCCCCAACTGATCGAGTCACGACAGCACCGGCCCCCACCACAGCGTGCGCCTCGACCTCCAATCGGGGCAGGACTCGGGCGCCGATGCCGATCTCGACGCCTTCTCGGAGGGCAACCCTGCCACCCAGGCAAGCCGCCGGGCCGATAGTGACGAAATCCGCGATTCGACATTCGTGGCTGACGATCGCTCCGTAGTTGAGGATGCAATGACCCCCGATCTCGGCGGCAGCCCCGACGACAGCTCCTGCGAGGACTTGGGTACCTGGCGCGAACGTGACGCCGGATGGGACGGAAGCGCTGGGGTCGACGAGGGTCGCGAATCGCATCGGGCCAAGCAAACTCAATCGGGCAGCGACCTCGGTCCGCCCGGCTGAGGACCCGATCGCGATCACGGCGTCGACTTCCACGTGGGAGCTCAACCACTCGAGCCCTCCCAGGATCGGTGATCCGTCGAGACTCTCGCTCTCCTGGTATTGGGGATCGACCAGTAGACCCTCCACCTCCCAGGAAGGAGAGCGATCGTTGATACGACGAATGAGCGACAGGACTTCGCGGGCGTGACCACCCGCGCCCACCACCACTAGAGGTTGCATCGCACATCACCGCATAGAGGGATCGTGGTCACCTTGCGTTTCCCGGATCGACGTGTCGACGAGCGAATTCAGAATCCTACCCAACAGGCGCGCCCAGGATGGAGGTCTGAGATCAAGCCCACCTCTAAGGCTCCCTGTGTCGGGTATCCTGTTTGGTGGGCCTCCATCGACCAGTGAGTGCCGTCGCAGGCAAGGGTGCATAGAGCTGAGTAACCAGGCGTAGGCGTGGCAACCGTTCAAGTGATGAGGCCGCTTCTCCCTCGTGCTGCATCCATTACGACGTACTTGCAGCGGATCGACGAAAGGCGGATATACAGCAATTACGGCCCGCTGTGGAGCGAATTCCGAGATCGTCTCAGGTCGTGGCTCGAAGGGCGGGTCGGCTCATCAAACCTCGATGTCGTAATCACCAGCAGTGGAACCACGGCGATCGAGTTGGCGCTCCGTGCCCGGACCCACGAGAGCGGCGGAGCCTGCCTCATGCCCGCCTATACCTTCATCGCCAGTGCGCACGCTGTCTCAAATGCCGGTTTGGAGCCATATCTCCTGGACGTCGAACCGAGCACTATGATGCTCACCCCAGATATCGTCATCGAGACCCTCGAGATCTTGCCGTCAAGGCCGGCCGCAGTCCTGGTGGTTAGCGCCTTCGGAGCACCGCCCGATATCCACGCATGGGAGCTTTTCGAGAATGAGCACGGTGTGCCCGTGGTCATTGATGCCGCGGCCGCGGCCACGTCATTGCGCGCGATATCCCGCGTGCCTGTCTGCCTGAGCCTTCATGCTACGAAGGTCCTCGGAATCGGAGAAGGAGGGGCGATCGTAACTACCGACGATTCCCTTGCGACCACTCTCCAGGCGATGACAGGGTTCGGCTTTGTGGGTGCCCGGCGCGAGTCCGCAATCCGAGGCGGGAACTATCGGATCTCTGAGTACACGGCTGCGGTGGGTCTCGCCGCGCTGGACGACATCGCCGCGAAGGAGGAGAGACTGCTCGCCTTGGCCGGCGCCTACCTGGGGCACTTTGTGGATGCTCCGGTGTCGTTGCAAGACGGTTTCGGGACTGCTTGGACATCGAGCACCTTCAACGTCAGGCTTACAGCGGAACGTGTTGCTTCAACTTTGAGTCTCATGACGCGTTCAGACATCGAGTGGCGCCGTTGGTGGGGTCTCGGCACCCACAAGCATCCGGCTTTCGCCCACCTCCCCCACTCTCCGCTCACCTGTACGGACGACGTCGCGGCCCGCGTCATCGGGGTCCCCTTCCATGAGTCACTCACTCCGACCGAGATGGAGCGGGTCGTCGCATGCCTCCGATGATCCCATCGAAAGAGCCGCTGGTCTCGTTCGTGATTCTCTCCTACAACTACCAGGACCACATCCGAAAGACACTTCGGAGCGTGCTGGACCAGACGTTCACGGACTTCGAGGTCGTCGTTGTCGACGATGCGTCAGGTGATAGGTCGGTCGAGTCCATCCGTTCCTTCGACGACTCGCGGATTCGGCTCATAGTGAACCCAACGAACGTTGGGGGATCGGCCAGCTTCAATCGGGGCGTCGAGGCGGCCCGAGGAACCTGGATCGCGAACCTGGATGCCGACGACTGGATAGCGCCCAACAAGGTGGCCAAACAGCTCGAGGTGGCGGAGCAGGATCACTCCCTCTCGATCATCGGGACCTGGGTCAATGTCGTCGACGAATCGGGACGGCCGCACCCCAGGGCTAACGAAATCGAATCGCAATTGAATGGGGCTCACCTGTTGAACTCGGTCCGAACCTGGGTCGGCCAAAACCTACTTTGCCGTTCATCGACGATGGTCCGCCGTTCCCTGTATCACGAGATCGGTGGCTCTGACCCTGCAATGGTCAGAGCTCCTGACTATGAGTTGTGGACCCGAGCCCTTTCGCGCGGCTACAGGTACCACCTAGTTCCAGAGGCACTGACGTACTATCGCCTTCACCCCCACGGTGTCACGCATGGGAGTCCCGTAGACACCACTCTGGAGTTGGCCTACGCCACCATCCGGAACCTGGCTCCGCTGGCGGAAGCCCGAACGCTCTACGACGACTGGGCCTCGATGCTCGACTGGCTAGGTCGGAGGACGGCGGACGGCGACGTCAGTCCTCCCGAGACCTTGCGACTACGCGGGATGGCTGTCCTCTTGCCGGTATTGGACGATTACACAACATTCAGAGCGACCCTGGCAATGCCAGACGAACTGCTCGAGCGCGCGGGCCGATACACCCTGACCAGCACCCTCAGGCCGACACTCGAGGATGAGGAGAAGCTCCTGTTCGACATCGAGGCCTATATCGAAGCAAGGGACTACTGGCACGAGCAGGCCGCGGCGTGGGAGTCCCGGTATCGGGAGCTGGCCGGTTCGGAGGCCGAATGATCCCCGAAGTAGGCGGGTCTTACGGGGCAGCTACGGTTGCAGGCACGCGAGTAATGGCCCTTCTGCCGTTCCTGGTCGAAGGGGCCATGCCGTTAGAGGTTCTTCGCGAGATGCGGCGTCGTGGGATGGACGTCGTCATTGCCTTCTTTCTCGACCGTGCCCAGGGCCTCGCCCCTGACCTTTGCCAGGACTTCGACCGCGATGGCCGCCTGGTGGACATGACGAAAAGGGAAAGAAGAGGGGTCGCCGACAGGTTGGACTCGCTCGTCGACGAACACGAGACTCAACTGGTTCTCCAAATCGGTTCACCCTGCTATCCCCATTTGCCGGGGTTGAAGGATCGCCACCCAAATTTGCGCATCGTCGACTGGCTCTTCAACTCAGGCCCACATTTCCAATCGTTCACCTATCGCGCGGGGGTCTTCGATGGATGCCTCGTCGAGAGCGATGAGATGGCCGGCTTCGTGGCTGGGATCCCCGGCGTCGGCGAGATCCGCCAGGTCGAGAGCGGTGTAGATCTTGCGGAGTTCGTGCCCAGGGGCCGCTCAGTCGAGGAGCCATCTCCTGACTTGGTGGTCGGTTACGTGGGACGGATGTCCCCAGAGAAGAACCCCTTCGGTTTCATCGAGATGGCCGAGGGGGTCCTCGCTCGACAACCGTGGATGCGCTTCGTGATCTACGGATCGGGAGTCGAGGCGGATGAGGTCAACGACCGTGTTCAAGGAAGCCCCTCGAGGGACTCCATACGCTATGGCGGCTTCGTCGATCACCCCGGCGTCGCATTCGCCGAGATCGACGTTCTTGTCGTCCCCTCGATCATGGACGGACGGCCCGCCACGGTCATGCAGGCCAGCGCTAGTGGTGTACCGGTCCTGGGCGCGCCGGTCGGCGGCATTCCGGAACTCATCTACGACGGCGTCAACGGGCACCTGGTGTCACCCACCGACCCATATCGAATTGCCGAGTTGCTGGCGCATTGGCGGCACCACCCTGAGGAATTCCGGCAGCTTCGCCAACTCACCCGTGCCCTGGCGGAGTCACTCTTCGATCGTGACCGCATGATGGACGGATATGCGGCGGCATTCGCGCACTGGGTCGACACCCCTGCCCGCCCATTGGCGCTCGTAGAGGAGCGCTCGATCCCCGCCAGCTTGGATACTCGCGATGGCAAGACTCCTCCACCGTCCGGCCGAACGAGCCACGCCGCTTACATAGCGCAGTATGACGTCCCAGTCATCGACCCATCAGTCGAGCGCCCGACTCTTAATTGGCGACGCTGCGGCCTGAAGCGTGACCTCTCTGAACCACAGCGAGCACAAGACCCGCGGCTCGCCTATATCGACTCGCATTTCCCGTGGCAACGAAGCGGGTTCCGCTATGCGGATGCTCTTGCACTACTAGAGGCGAAACCGGACACCGTGTTCTTCTCTATGTACGAGATGCGCGATCCGTTCCCAGCGCCCGTGATGCCACTCGCAGAATTTCCGGAGTTCGCGCTCTCGCTGGGCATCACGGACATTTACGGTGTCTTTCTCGGATTCATGGCTGGCGTCCTTGGGCTGCGCGACGACAGTAAAGGAGAGCCCGGACCGATCGAGGGTATCGATCTTTCCGAGGTGCTCCGGTACGCCGGCATCCGCGCCCATGTCGGGCTATACCCGGGGGGCGGGTTCGTTGCCAGCGAAGCGGGTTTTGCGGCGGCGAGGAGATTGGTCGCGGCGGCCGACACTGTGTTTACATGGTCCCCATCGGTCCTCGAGAATGTGAAGGGCGTCACGGCGATCGACCCTGCGATCATCGACACCACGTTCTACCCGGCAATCCCCCGCCAATGGACAGAACGGCCGCTCCAGCTGTTGTTCGTCGCTGACGCGTCGCCACGCAAGGGCGTCAGCGTGGCGTTGGCCGCACTCCATGTGCTAGCAGACGAACCAGTCCATCTCCACCTCGTGGGCCCGCACGACCCTAGAAGCTGGACGGGCTCAACATCACGAGTGACCTTTCACGGGTGGCTGCAACGCGAAGAGCTACGCGAGCTTCACCGTCGCTGCCACGTCTTCGTCTCGCCGGTCGGTCGTGACTCAATCACCGGCCCGAGTGGAGACGGCGTGGTCACGGATGGATTCCCCACGGCTGCCGCGGGCGAGGCAGTCAGTTCAGGCTGCCTCCTCGTCAGCGCCAACCCCGATGCCGATCACCGCTCGCTGCGCCCGAGCGTCGACTACATCGAGGTCCCAGCCACCTCGACGGCCTTCGCCGACGCGGTGCGGTCGGTGCTCGCCGATCCCGCCACGGCGGCGGCAGTTGCCGCGTCCGGTGCGACGCGGATTCGCGAACGACTTGACGTGAGGGTGGGTGCCGTCACACGCCTCGAGCTGATGGGTCTCACTCCTGACCGCCCGGCCAGCACGTCGACGGGCCCTGCGTGATCAGAGTCTCCTGACGACGCGACGCGGACGGCCTAGCACTCGGCCACAGAAAACCGACGACCTCCCGCTCGTTCACGACTTGCCAGAGCGAGCGAAGATTGGAAAGCACATGCCGTCCGTCGAGGCGACCAGCCCGAATGGCGCCTGACAGCCGGCGCTCTCCATCCGATCGCTGGCAGAAGACAGATCGAACCGAGCAGCCGAGCGCGAAGTCGGGTGGAACCCGACGGCGCTGCTACGTTGCCCACACCGATTCGAGGTGGCACATCATTGGGGGAAGGACACTGGAACTCTGGCTACGCATCTTCACAGGTCACCCCGAATCAAGATGGATGACCTGAAGGTATGAGGCAGGTCCGCTTCTCGAATGCGACTGCCATAGGGATCCTTCCCATCCTGATCGCCATCTCAGCAATGCTGATTCTCTTGTGGCCCGCTTGGAGCAACAACTTGCGGTTTTACGACGACTCGCATCTGATCTACGAGAGTCAACATTCTGGCTTTTGGGGACCAACCGAGGCGTTCGTGGATCTGTGGGGGTTCTATCGCATCGGTTACGTCGTTCTCCTATCCCCGGTGTACGCCCTGGCCGAACATCTATGGCTTATCAAGCTCCTCGGAGTCCTCCTACACGTAGGGAACGCCCTCTTGGCCCGGCGGTTGTGGCTGAGGCTCGGCGGGGGAAACCTGGGAGGGGTCATGGTGCTTTCGTCAGTAGCTCTATACCCCTTCGCCCTGGAGGCAGTGGCATGGCCGGCAACAATCCCTGCATACGCCCTCGGGCCCTTCATTTTGCTGTTGGGGGCCCTCATGGCGATTGGCGAGGGAGCGCGGAGTTCCTTCTACGGAGGGGCGGTGATGGGCTTCTCCTTATTGTTGCACGAACAGCTCCTCGTCCCACTTCTCGTTCTGTTGTTCGTCTTACTCCGACGCGAATTGCAGACGCGTAAGGGCCTTCTGATCGGCGTCTGTAGCACCGGAGGAATGGCGGTGCTGCTCGTGCTGTCGAGCTTCGGAACGAATCCCCGACTCTCAGGCGCCGACGGCCCGACGATAGGTCACGTTCTGGTCAACCTCCCCTACATCAACGATCAGCTTCGTCGCTCGACTCCCTTTGGCGACTTCTTCTGGAGCACCGGTGGCTTCGAACGGCCGCTTATTCTGGTCTTCGCCATCCTTGGGACGCTAATTGCCCTGCCATTGCTTCTCCGCAGGAGCGCGGAAAACTCCCAGATCGGGTTCAACTTCCCGCTGTCAGCCATGGCCCTCGCGGCTGTCGCATGGCTTGGCAGTGTCCTTCCCATAATCTCCTCGGGATTCCCGTGGCACACACCGCGGGTGATGTACATACCTTCTATTGCCATGGCGTTCTTCCTCGGTGGGGTGGTGGAGGCACTCAGTCGGTTGGCTACTTCGGCTACGACGGGAAAGATTCTTGGGCTGTTGATGATCGGTTGGGCGGTGTGGGGCGCGTTGGCGCTTGGCGCAGAGGCACGTAGTTTGAGAGGTCAACTGACGATCAACGATGCGCGATTGGACTCGCTAGTGGCCGCTATCGACCCGTCACGCGATTTGACGGATACGAGCTTGCTGGTTGTGGCAGGTTTCCCGGGACTCGACCACCAACGGCCGTTCTTTGGAGATCACATGATCGGCATGACGTCTGGAGAACTCAGAACGAGACTCGGTTTGAGCGTCTTTCACCAGTTACCGACACCCGCTTTTAATTTCAGGTCGGGCTGGGACGGCCTGTGCCTGGAAGCCGATGAGCAGCTCGGTCTACTCCCCGATTGGATTGAATCCTCCGGTCTCAACGTGCCATCCGAAGGGGCAACCTATGCGATCTGGCTCGACGAGCAGTGGAAGGTGCAGCGAGGATCCGAAATGCTATCTGCATTTGATGAATTGATCGGGACCCTGCCGGCATGCCCGAGTTGACCCGTGCGTGAGGTTGATCACTGGCGGATCGGTTCTCCACAGAGGCGATGTTCGATCGTTTATGACCCGCTGCTCTGCCCAGAAGCGTCCCCGGCAGCCCTTTCCTGATCTGTAATCGAGGTTCCCAGGAGCTCGTTTGCCAGCGTGACCGGAGTCGAGTCGGGACGGGCGCGCACCATGGCTTGGAGACGTGTCGGGTCCCCAACGATGGCTCCTGGCGCCGGCAAATTCGACAGCGCTTCGTCCTGAACGAATTCGAGCTCCACGTCGAGGATCTCGGCCGCGGCCAGCATCACGGCGTCGAGGCGAACCCCGACGCCCGAGCAGATATTGACGATGCCGCCCGGCGGGCGTTCGACCAGCTCTGCCATTACTTCGCCAATGAAAATGCCGGAGACGAAGTCCCGAACAACGTCGATTCGCCCACAGATGATCCTGCGCATAGGCCCAAACCCCTGCAGGAGTTGTCTTCGGAAGTTCCCCAGAGCGGTGGAGTCGGGGAGCAGCGGCGTGACCGGATTGAAGGGTCTGACCACCGTCAGGTCGAGGTCGTGCAACCGACCCAACTCTCGAGCAGTTGCCGTCTCAATAGCTTTCACCCATCCGTACGGCGAAAGGGGCTTGGGCGTCGACGCCTCCGAAGCCATCGAATCCCCTGGATCGCCGTACTCGGCAGCCGACCCGCTCACGAACAAGGCGGATCTGACGTTGGAACGAGCCAGCGCGTTGATGAGATTGGCCGTGGGCACGACATTCATCTCGGCAAGCCGAACGACGTCCGACGCCACCCCTCCGGTGAACTGGACCACGACCTGGGGGCGGATCTGCGCGAGCAAGTCATCGATCCCCCCAGGTTCGGTCAGGTCGAGTTGGTGTGTCGTCGCAGAGACCGGGATATTTCGTGAGGCGCGATGCACTTCGTGTCCCCGACCCTCCAGCGTCTCCGCTACCGGCCGGCCAAAGAGCCCGGTCGCCCCGACCACAAGCACTCGGCTCACTCGGGGAGGAACCTCGTCCGTTCACTGCGGAAGACAGAGTCCCCCCGTTCGAGATCATCGATTCTCCCCAGGTCGAGCCAGTAGGCGCCCGAATCGAAGGTCTGCACCGGATGGCCCGCCGCCAACACATCCCTGATCAGGTCGGGCATGTCGAGCCTCTTGTCGGATGGGACGTGCTGGTCTACGACCCAGGGGCTGATCACATAAACGCCCATGCTGACCAGGTATCTCAGACTCGGCTTCTCCCTGTAGGCAGTCAGACGACCTCCGTCGTCGACCTCCAACACTCCGAAGTCGATATCGACCTGTCGGGGTGTGGTGCAGATCGTGACCCCGGCTTCTCTTTCGTGCCCCTGAACAGCGGCGCCGAAATCGAGATCGGTCAGCGTGTCGCCGTTCACTACCAGGAACGGCGATTCACCAAGGTTCTCGACCAGTGCGAGCCCGCCTGCGGTTCCCAGCGGCTTGTCTTCCTCCACGTAGTCGATTCTCACGCCCCACTGCGATCCGTCGCGACAAACGGCCCGTATCAATGCGGCCATGTGACCCACCGAGATGATGATGTGGTCGAACCCACGGAATGCGAGCTGGCGGATCAGGATCTCAATGATGGGCATCTCACCGATCGGCACCAGCGGCTTGGGAATCGTGAACGTGAATGGCTTCAGTCTGCTCCCGACTCCACCGGCCAGAATGACAGCCCTCACGACGACTGCTTCTGCCTAGCGTGATTCGGTGGTCGTGGCGACACGATCAGACGTGGAAGCGGCTCGGGTCGAACAGCTCGAGATTGGCTTCTATCCATTTCGCCGTTTGGCCCAGCCCATCTTCGAGTGAGACCGTGGGAGACCACGACAGCAGATCACGTGCTCGCCTGGGATCCGATAGCAGGACCATCACCTCGCTGCCTTCTGGACGCAAGCGCGCCGGTTCGCTTAAGACGTCCGCAGTCGATCCGGTGAGTCGTTTGGCCACTTCGAGTATCTCTGCAATGGAGTAGGTCGATCCGGTGCCGAGTTGGATCATCTCTCCCTCGATTCCAGGCGTCTCCCCCGCCGCGATGAAGCCGGAGACGGTGTCGCTCACGTAGGTGAAATCGCGCTTCGGCTCCAGGCTGCCCACCCGTATCTCGTTGTTGCCGGCGATCATCTGGGAGAGGATGGTGGGAATCACTGCCCGTGTCGATTGGCGCGGACCGTAGGTGTTGAACGGTCGCAACGTCACCACCGGGGTCTCGAAGCTGGAAACGTAGGCCTCGGCCAGCTTGTCCGCCCCGATCTTGGAGGCGCTGTAAGGCGACTGGCCCTGGAGGGAATGGTCCTCCGTTATCGGGACGGTTTTCGGGGTGCCATATACCTCGCTCGTCGATGTGTGCACCACACGGGCCACCTCATTGCGTCGAGCCGCCTCGAGGACATTCAATGTGCCAGTGACATTGGTGTCGACGAACGACGAGGGGGCGACATAGCTATAGGGAATTGCGATCAGTGCAGCGAGATGGAAGACGACCTCGATGCCGTCGAGTGCCTGGTCGACGAATCTCCCGTCCCGGATGTCGCCGAGGACGAAGTCGAGCGACGCTTTTACCTCCGGCTCGGTCCGATCCAGCCAGCCATGAGAGCCATTCGAGTTGTACATGCAAAACGCTGTCACATCCGCGCCATCACGGACCAGGGTCTCAGCGAGATGGCTGCCGATGAAGCCATCCGCTCCCGTGACGAGGACACGCCGGTTCTTCAGCATTGGGACGAGCTTTCCTGATGATCGGGGCAGCGGACATTAGGCACTGGCAGAACCGTAACCCAGCCTCAGGCCATCTTGCAGAACTCCTCGACCCCCATAAAGCTGCGGGCTTGTGGCCTCATTGAATGCGTCGAAACGACCCCCTGCCGTCATCAGCTCAGTCATCGTGGCCGTCTATCTGCTGCTTGCATTGATCCAGGTGGGTGAGTCCTTCGTCATCGACGAGATGGAGTTCCCCCGCGTGGCCGAGGCGGTGGCTGAGACCGGACGGCCTGTCTACTACCGCGGGGAGCAGAGCCCGACTCACATGGGTGTGTTCCATCCTCCGCTATACGCGTACACCCTCGGCGGTTGGATCGCGGTCTTTGGGTTCTCGGAAGTTGCGGCCCGGCTGTTCGGTGTCCTGCTGATGCTGGGGACCGCGTGGTTTGGCGTGCGAACGGTGAGGTTGCTGGGACTCGCCGGCCAGTGGGGACCACCGGCTTTCCTTGCGCTCTTCCTGGTTCATCCATACGTGATCCAGAGCGCCTTATTGCCCGACATCGACGGAACTGTGCTCTTGTTCGCGACAGTGCTGCTCTTCTACGAGATCACGAGAGTGGCATGCAAGGAACTCACCATCCGGGAGTCGACCTTGCGCCTCGGCCTGGCCTTGGCCCTTGTCTTCGCAGCCAAATTGACGTCCGTGATCGTGATCCCGGCGGTGTTCGTCGGGCTCCTGCTCAACAAGGGTGTGAAGCGCGCTGCCCTGCTCACCGCCTTGTCGACCCTCCTGGGCGGCGCCGTGTTCGTGGGAGCATGGGCGCTGCTGTCGGCCGTTGCCGATCTCCCCTTCGCTTTCCCCTTCGAATTCACGATCCAGAGCGGGCTGAAGGGGGGTGCTGGTCATGTCGGGATCGGCGAACTGCTCCGGCGCATCATCCCCACCGAGCCGACCACCTTCTGGCTGGGTGTGCTCCTTCCTGTGATGGCACTCGTGGGGACCGGGATCCTGATCTCGCAGTGGAACTCCCTCCCTGGTCGTCGGGTTGGCCTCATTTTCGCGTCGTGGTCCTTTGGCGCCATCGCCCTTTACTCGGTGATAACGGGACCACCATTCGGCTTCCCCAAGTACTACATCGCCGCCCTGCCGGCCATGGCCATCATCGCCGTGGTGGCGTTCGAGGCGGCGCTCGACCGAGCTAAATCGGCGAGGCAGGCCCATTGGTGGGCACTGGCGCTGATCGTGGTCCTGGCGGCGCTCTCCGGGTGGCGATTCGCGCAGGTCGCCGACGATGCGCCTTACGCCTGGCCCGGATTGTTGTGGGTAATCGCCCTCGTGGCCCTGAGCGGCCTGGTGATGTGGGCGTCGACACGTCAGAAAGTTCCGGGGATGATTGCCCTGGTTTCCTCCGCGCTGCTGATTGCGACGATCTCATACAACGTGGGGATGTCGTCGGCTCAGGCCGCCGACCTTCGCTCCGTCAGGTACTTCCCGGGTGAGGTCGGCTTCGACGAGACCGTAGAGCGGCTGCAGCAGTTGGCGAGCCCCAACCACCCGATCGTGGTGCCGAAGGACATCGGCTCCGCCACCTACAACCACTACCACGAAGAGGAGCAGCTCTTCCTGAACCTCGACCTTCTCGCCGACATCCTCGACGATGAAGAGGTCGACTACGTCGTCGTGCGAACGGCCGGCGATTACTCCTACGACGTATTCCCCCAGGCCGAATCGGTCATCGAGGAGGAAATGGACTTGCTGGAGCAGATCGGTGGATTTCTGATCTACGAACGGGATCCCAGCTGATAGTCGTCACGACGACACGAATCCTGCCCAGACCTCGGCGGCTTTTCTGTCAGCCTGCGCAATCCACGCCCGAGCTCGACCCAGCGCTTCGTCCTTGCCCTCAAGCAGCCTCAGGGTTCCCGCCGCGATTGCGGCCGGCTCGTCGGGTGTGTCGGTCGTGGTCAATTCCCATAGCTCCCTGTCGTCCCTGAAGATCTCGGATGTCCTGGAGAAGAGACAGGGAACACCGAGTAGGTAGGACTCGATCGGAGAGAGCGGATGGCATTCGGTGAGCGTGACATACAGGTTCAGATCGACCGATCCCTGAATGGCAATGAACTCGGGCCAGGGCAGCTCACCGTGCTCCACGATCATCAGGCGCTCGAGGTAATCGACTGTCGGCTTCTCGAGCACGTGTCCCACCGCGTCATCCAACAGATACAGCGATAGCAATTGCGTCACCACGTTCTTGCGCCAGAACGGCTCGGCGAAGACCCCGACGTGGAGACCCGGACCGAGATCGATCGGGCTAAACATCGGGATGTCAGGGGCTCGGTTGGGCACGTGCACCACCTGGTATCCGGCGGCCCGGAGCGCCTCGGCCACCCCGGATTTGACCATTCCCACTCCGGACAACGTCCCGTTCCGGCCCAGGCTCAGGACTTCATCGGCGACGTGGGCCTCATTCGCCTCGGCGCCATGCTGGGCGGGCGAGGAGTGGAGTACACACTTCACCTTGATGCCCAGGTCTGACAGGCGGCCAGCGAATCTCGCAGCGCCGGGGGGCCACCCCTGGATCACCACAGTGTCGATCTCCAGGCGAGTGATCTGATTGCTCAGTTCTTGCGACCAATGGTCGAGGTCTTCACATTCCACGACCGGCGAGCGAAAGGCGTAAGCGGCGGTACGGACTCCGCGCCAGTCTGGATGGCACACCTGGATCACAGTCTCAGTCGAAGGGAACACCTCCCAGGACTCGAAGGAAAGACCAGGCGCCCGAGGTGTGGACGTCCCGGAGCCCCTCAGCAAAGCCCTGGCTCGATCACGAAGTAGCAACGAACTCTCCCATTTCCTCAACGATCTTTGTCGAGGCCGTCCCGTCTCCATATGGCGATGGAATAGAGGCGAGACGCTCATGAAGTCCAGGCACGTCCGAGGCCCACAGCCCGGCAATCTCGGAGATGCCCGGCCCGGGCTCGACGAGCTCGGCAAATGTGCCCAGTACCTCCGGGCGTTCGGTGCTTCGTCTGACCACGATCACCGACCTCTTGTACACCGACACCTCCTCCTGGACACCGCCGGAGTCAGAGATGAGGAACGCCGACTCGGCCCCCAGCCCGAGGAACTCCCGGTAGCCGATCGGCTCGACGATCACCAACTCATCGAGCAACGGGGTGAGCCCTTGCTCTCTGGCCCGGGCCAGCGAACGCGGGTGCAGAGGGAGGAGCACGGGGAGGTCGAGCGATGCCAGCTCTTTGAGGATTGCGGCAAATCGACTTGGGTCGTCCACATTCTCCGGCCGGTGAAACGTGGAGAGGATGTATCCGCCAGGGCGGAGCTGGTATTGATCGACAAGAGGAATTCGTTCAGACGCGGCTGGCATGAGCTCGAGCACCGCCTCCACCACAGTGTTACCGGTGACCCGGATACGTGACTCCGGAGTTCCCTCCTCTAGGAGATTCTTCTCCGCGACATCCGTGGGGGCGAAGAGAACATCGGCGATGTGATCGACCAGCACCCGATTGTGCTCCTCGGGCATGCGACGATCGAAGCTGCGCAGACCCGCCTCGACATGGGCCAGCGGGATCTCCCGGGCGTTGGCGGCGAGTCCACCCGCCAGAGCCGTGTTGGTATCACCTTGGACCACGAGAGCCTCTGGGCGATGGTCAGCCATGAACCCATCCAAGGCGGAGACGGCGAGTCCGATCTGCTCGCCACGCGTCCGCCCACCGACCTCGAGGTGTGCCACAGGTGCAGGAAGCCCGAAGGCCTCGATGAAAACGGCTGACAATCCCCAGTCGTAATGCTGTCCGGTGTGGAGGACCATCGCCGCCGGGCCAAGAAGCCGAATCACATGCGCCAACTTGATTATCTCGGGGCGGGTGCCCAGAACCACGGCGACCGAGCGCGGTGGAAGTTCCTTGAACTGAGTTGAAGGCATCCGAGTCCTAGCCTGAGATCGATCCATGCTAAGACTCATAGCCCTGGCGGCACAGGCAACGCTCATAGCTCTAGCCGGCTACAACGCCGTGACCGCACTATGGGGTTGGGGCGACCGCAAACCGGCCCCCCCAGGACAACGGGATCGACGGATGAGGACCGTGATCCCCGCCCACGACGAGGAGTCGGTCATCGGAGGCATCCTCTCGGATCTCGCCGACACGGAATACCGGGCAAGCGAGGTTTGGGTGATAGCCGATCGCTGTGCAGACTCGACCGCGAGTATCGCCCGACAGGCCGGTGCCTTGGTGGCCAAGCGCAGTGACGGACCAGTCGGTAAGGGTGCCGCTCTCTCCTGGTTTCTCGACGAGCATCCACTATCCGACGACGAGACATTGGTCATCTTCGACGCTGACAACCGGCTGCCGCCCGAGACACTGAGCCGGATCGCCGACGAGATCGACGCCGGACACGAAGTCGTCCAGTGCTATCTGGATGTGGCCAATCCCGACGGGTCGATGCTTGCCGAGGCTTCGGCACTCTCCTATTGGGCCGGGAATCGCATGGTGCAACTGGCCCGTTCCAATCTGGGATGGTCCGCAGATCTCGGTGGCACCGGGATGGCGTTCACCGCGTCAGCCCTGGAAAGGGCGGGAGGCTTCACGGACTCGCTCACCGAGGACCAAGAGCTCGGGGCCCGAGTGGTCCTCGCCGGGATGAGGGTCGAATGGCTGCACGACGTCAAGGTCCGCGACGAGAAACCGGAATCGGTTGCAGTCGCCGTGAAGCAACGGGCGCGCTGGATGGCCGGCAAGCGGGCGGCGGCAAGCAAGCATTTCTCGGCGCTGGTGGGCAAGTCGAGCCCGGCATCCCTGGACCAAGCCCTGCGTCTGGTCCAGCCCGGTAGGTCCTTTGTCGCCCTGGTGTCGGCGGTGATGACTGCTCTGGCGGGAATCACGGCGTCGTCATGGCTCCTGCCCTGGCCGGTGTGGGGCGTGGCCACGGCGATACAGGTGCTGGAGCCGATCCCCTTCCTTGCCCGGGACGGAGTAGAACCCAGGAGACTGATCCGCTACCCGTTGCTGGCAATCCTCGCTGCTCTCTGGGTGCCGATTCGGATCATCTCAACAAGGGTCAGCCACTGGTATCACACTCCGCACACCGGTCCTACGCCTTAGAACGGACCGATCCGGGCCCTCTTACCAACCCCCACATCTCTCCGATCCCGTAGGCCAGATGCATGATTCCAGCCGCCCAGAGAACCCTCGGCGCGGGCGCATCGGCCGTGAGCGCAACCCAGATCAGGAGGATGAGCCAGAGTCCGGTGAGCACGGCTAGCGGCACCCAGAGCTGGGTGAGCAGCCCGACGACGGCGAACAGAAGCAGACCAAGGACGAGTGCCAGTGGCGCAACTGGCCGCCACGAAGGGAAGGCGCCGTTGCGCCACAGCATCTCGGCTTTTCCCATCCCATACCGGAAATACTGCCGCCACAGCGACCCGGCATTATCACGGGGCGCATACTCGGAGACGATCGACGGGTCCACGTAGATCTTGCCCCCGTCCCGACGCCATCTGAAATAGAAATCGGCATCCTCAGAGCTGCCGGAGGGAAACGGCCGGAAGCCTCCCAGGGCCTTGAAATCGTCTCGCCGCATCGCCCCCAGATACACGGTGTCGACCTCCTCCCTGGTGATCGAATGGTGGAATCGCCCCGGGCCCATGGTGAGAGGGCTCTTCATCGCCGCCGCCACCGCCCTGTCGAATCGGGACCGGCCCACCGGGAACATCCGGCCTCCCACCGCGCCTCCGGTCTCCTCCAGGACGTTCACCGAGGCCCGGACATAGTCGACAGCAAACCTGGTGTGGCCGTCGGCCCTGACCAGTATCTCGCCCGAAGCTTTCTCCGCGGCAAGATTCAATCCGGGAGCCTGACGTCGCTGGGGGTTGTGGACAACGGTCAGGCGATCGTCACTTTTCGCCCATTCCTCCAGCTTCCCCGAGGTGCCGTCGGTCGAACCTCCGTCCGCGACGATGACTTCGAGTGGCCCTTCGTAATCCTGGGCGAGAAGGTCCGAGACGACAGCGTCGATGAATTCGACTTCGTCGAGCACCGCCAGGATCACCGAAACCGGAGGGCGCTCAGACGGGGCGGACATACGCATCCACGACTTCGTCGGGATCTCCCATCGTCACCTGTCGGCCGTGGTAGGGCCGACGAGCAGCTTCAACAGCCCGCGGTAGGCCCAGAGGTTTGTCAGCTCTGTGGCTAGTGGACGGCGGGGTTGATCTGAGTCGTAGACGTAGGTCGAGGTCATGTCCGGGCCGGGGATCAGGGATTCCTGGGCACCACCCCGCCATCGCAGCGAGTAGGAACGAGGTTGCTTCCCCTGAAGGAGCGCTGACTTTGTCAAGGGCCACGCAGGGTGAGCCGAGCGGGCCTCCGAAAGCTGCTATTCGTTTGCGGCGGGGGTCTCGGCCTGGACTTGCTCGTCGGTGCCCTGCTTGGACGCCTTCCCCGTCATCCGCTGCCAGTAGTAGCGGCCGGCGACACCGATGGCCGCCACGCCACCGACAATGATCTGGAGAACCATGCTCCCGGTCCCCGGATCGAGATAGGCAAAGACAGTTCGCATAAGAGAATTCCCTTCGGTTCATCGGGAGGATACCCAGGTGATGAGGATTTGTTACTCAGGGTGCCTCTCCGATCTGCCTAGCGGGATGGCCCGAATACAGGAAGAATCTCAGCCGGGGGTGTTCGGGGAGCCGCCGGTCTTATGCTCTCCACATGCACTACTCCCGCCCGGACTCGAGTTGAGCACCGATCGGGACTACACCGCCCGTCTTCAAGAGCAGACCGGCAAAGGGTGGAAGCGCCTGCTCGGCGCTCAAGTGCCCTACCGACGCCACATCCGGCGGGTTGTCGACGGCCGCGTGCTCGATGTCGGATGCGGGATCGGACGGAACCTCCAACATCTCGACGGGAACGGTGTCGGGGTCGATCTCAACCCGCACTCCATCGAGGTCGCCCGATCCAACGGTCTCACCGCCTACACCAGCGACGAGTTCGCCGCCGGCCCCGATGCCGCTCCGGGCGGCTACGACAGCCTCCTCTTCGCCCATGTGCTCGAGCACATGACCCCCGACGAGGCCTCCGCCTTGCTCGGCGTCTATCTGCCCTACCTGCGCGATGGGGGCAGGGTCGTGGTCATCGTTCCTCAGGAGGCCGGGTTTCGATCTGATCCGACCCACGTCACCTTCCTGGATCTCGACGACCTGGCGCAGATCGAGGTCGGGCAAGGGCTCATCCGGGAGGAGGGTTATTCCTTTCCTCTCCCCCGATCCGCGGGGCGTGTCTTCACCCACAACGAGACCGTCTCCCTATCCCGCAAGCCTCCGAGCGCACCTCTCTAAGCGTCGGGCGCGCTCTTATCCTGCCCTGGTGCGCCTCCCCCGACCCGCCCTCCCCGCCTGGCTGCTCGCCGGCACTGCCGCGCTGCCGGTGTTCGTCTGGTGGCTGGGTTGGTATCCGGGATTCGGCTCGAGCGACACCATCGACCAGTTCGGACAGGTGGCAACGGGCACGTATTTCAATCACCACCCCGCCATCCACACCCTCTATCTCGACATATTCAGCTTGGGCGGCTCCAGGCCCGGGTTGGTCGCCGTGGTCCAACTCCTCTTCTTCGGGGTCTTGTTGGCCTATGCCGCCCGCTGGCTGGTCGAAGCCGGGGCGCCGGTCTGGGCGGCAGTTGGCGCCGCCTGGCTGCTCGGGCTATCCCCCGCCATCGCACCCACGACGTTGGCGCTGTGGAAGGACGTCCCCTTCGGCCTCTTCATGCTCTGGGGCTGGATCGAACTGCTCGCTCTCGCCGTCGACCATGATCGGGCGGAGCGACCCTGGCCCGAGGTCAGGCTCGGGATCGCCCTCGCCGGGGTGTGGTTGCTCCGGGGCAACGGGCCTATCACGGTCCTGCCGGTGTTACTCGTCCTCGTCTGGGTCTATCGCCACCGGCTCCGAGTGGTGGGGCTCACCGCCGGGACAGCCGTCGTCGCGGTGCTGCTCACGGTCGGCCCCCTCTATTCGATCCTCGACGTGCAGGGGGCCAGCATCGAGCCGGCCCAGGTGTTCCTTCCCGATGTCGCCGCTTCCCTCAGCCAGGAGCCGGAGACGTTCAGCGACGAAGATCTGGACCTCGTCGAGTCGGTGGCGCCGCCCATTGTCTGGACCACCCATTACGACTGCTACGACAGCACTCCCCTCCTCTTCCACCCCATGTTCGACCAGGCGCCGGTTCGGCAGACACCCGCCGACTTTCCGCAACCTGGAGCTCAATGTCCTGCTCCGTGACCTCGACTCCGTTCTCGAGCATCGGCTGTGCGCTGCCAACTTCGTCTACTCCCCGGCCCAGCCAGCCGACGCCTTCTTCCATCGCCCTCCGTATGACTTCCCCGCCAACGAGGTCGGATTGGCTCGGGCCCCGATCTCAGATCGCGCCTTCGCCGTCACCGACGCGATCTGGCGTTGGGCCGAGATCGACGCCCGCCTCTGGCTCACCTGGCGCCCGGCGATCGTCCTCCTCCCCGCCCTCGTTGCCGTGGTGGTCTTCGCCTTCCGAGCCCGCCGCTTCCTCCTCCCCTCCGCCCTCCTCGTGGCGCACACGCTGAATGTGATGGCCACGACACCCGCCCAGGAGTTCCGGTATGCCTACCCGCTTTACCTAATGGCAGTCCTCACCCTGCCGCTCGTCTGGCCAGCGTTGCGAACGCGAGAGTCGCCCGACACCTGACCTATCCGCGACCGGGGCTGGCGAGCTACCCTGCCGTCACACCGAGCTGCACAGGGGGTTGGATGTGACAAGGCGGATCAAGTTGCTGCTCGCTGTCGCGATGGTGGGAACCTTCCTGGCGCTGGGCAGTGGGACATCGGTTGCCCTTACCGACACCTACTCGGGCACCATTACGCCCGAAAGCCCCACCATGCCCGTGGTGTTCATCACCTCACCCGTGTGCACTGCCGCAGGAGCCAGTCCCGTCCACTATGACGTGATCGAGTTTCCCCGCCCCCTGGCCGGTACCCATTCCTTCGCAATGACTAGCACCAGCGGCTTCGCCTCCGCCTACCTATATGAGGGCAGCTTCAATCCGTCGAACCCGCTGGAGAACTGTGTGGCCGCCGACAACTCCGGCGAGCCCATAGAGATCACCTACAACTTCCTGCCCAACACACCATATTTCCTGGTCGTCTTTGATGACACGTTCGGTCAGGCAGGCGGTGACTACCAGGTCGTGGTGCAGTCACCCACCCCACCGCCGGACACCGTTGGGTTGGTGGACCCTGTCTCGGGGCAGTGGAGCCTCCTCAACGGAGCGGGTGCATCGACAACGTTCCTGTATGGGAACCCCGGGGACGTGCCTTTCATGGGAGATTGGGACTGCAATGGGATCGACACCCCCGGATTGTTCCGCATCTCAGATGCATTCGCCTACCTGAGAAACAGCAACACTCAGGGGATCGCCGACATCCGGTTCTTCTTCGGCAACCCCTCCGACATCCCCCTCGCCGGAGACTTCGACGGGGACGGTTGTGACACTCTCTCTATATACCGGCCATCCGAGCAACGCTTCTACATTGTCAATGAGCTGGGTGCCAACAACGGGGGCCTCGGCCCCGCCGAGTTCTCGTTCGTCTTCGGCAATCCGGGTGACAAGCCATTCGTCGGGGACTTCGACGGGGACGGAATCGACGAAGTCGGCTTGCACCGGGAGTCGACCGGGTTCGTCTATTACCGCAACACCCTCGACGGCGGAATCGCCTCCAACCAGTACTTCTTCGGGGACCCCGGAGATCGCTTCGTGGCAGGGGACTGGGGTGTCGTCGACCGGGTCGCCACGCCCGGGTTGTTCCGGCCCGGGAACGCCACTTTCTACTTCCGGCACACCAACACCCAAGGCAACGCCGACAGCAGCTTCATCTTCGGGCAGCCGGCCTGGCTTCCTGTATCGGGAGTCTTCGGGCTGGGCTGACCCTTCCTCGTCGTGGTTCCTTCTGGCTGGCACACCAACACCCAAGTTGACGCCGACAGCCAATTCGTCTTCGGCTCACCCCCATGGCTGCCAGTCGCCGGCCACTTCGGGCTCGACTGAGGCGTGACGGGTAGGTTGGCCGTCGAGGCACCGGGCCTGGAGTCGGAATGCATCATCGGACTTTCCGCAGTTGGTTGGTCATCCTGGTCTTCCTCGTCCTCACCGGAGTGGCTCTCCCCGCCATCGCGTCAGGGCCCAACGATGGGCTCATCGTCTTCGACTCCAGCTCGCGACGGAAACTTCGAGATCTATGCCGATGAGACCCGATGGCATCGGGCCTCACCCGGACTCACTAACCATCCGACTAACGACCATCAGGCCACGCTCGTCTCCAGACGGGTCCGAGATCGCCTTCACGAGTAACCGGGACGGCACTGGACGACATCTACGTCATGAACATCGACGGCATCTGATCTGATCGCGCACTCACCGATGCCACCACTGCCGATCGATGCACCAGTCGTGGTCCCCGGACGGGTCGAGGATCGCCTTCACGTCCGACGCGACCGGGAAATCCGGGTGAGGTCTACGTCATGAACCCGGACGGAAGCGCCAAGGAGAACGTCACCAACACTCTCCGCCGACGACTGGGATCCCGCTTGGTCGCCCGAACGGTTCGAGGATCGCCTTCCGCCAGCGATCGGGACGGCGATCTCGACATCTATGGCTGATCGAACGCCGACGGGTCCGAGCCCGGATCGAGCTCACCAATGTCGCCGGCCGCCGACTATGCGACCTGTCTGGTCACCGGATGGGTCGAGGATCGCCTTTCAACGTCCAGCCTGACCGGCAACCTCGAGATCTATCGTGATGGATGCCAGACGGCTCCGGTCAAGACCCGCGTCACCTTCGATCCTGCGGTCGACGTCGAGGTCCGACATGGTCACCGGACGGCAGTCCGGATCGCTTTCCACACCAACCGCGACGGCAACTTCGAGATCTACGTCATGAACGCCGACGGCTCCGGAGCAGAGTCGACTGACCGTTGATCCTGTCGTCCGACGCATCGCCCGACTGGGGTCGGGTCACCAGACACTGTTGGTCTGGTCGATCCGGGCTCTGCGCTGTGGCTGCCTACGGGACAGCCAATGCGGCGAGATCACTCGCATTCTCCTACGGAAATCCTGGTGATAAGCCGTTCATGGGTGATTGGAACTGTGACGGGGTGGACACCCCAGGGTTGTTCCGGATCTCCGACGCATTCGCCTACCTCAGGAACTCGAACACTCAAGGGATCGCCGACATCCGCTTCTTCTTCGGCAACCCCTCCGACATCCCCCTGGCCGGCGACTTCGACGGAGACGGATGCGACAGCCTCGTCCATCTACCGGCCCTCAGAACAACGCTTCTACATCATCAACCAGTTGGGAGCCAACAACGGAGGGCTCGGCCCGGCCGAATTCTCCTTCCTCTTCGGAGACCCTGGGGACAAGCCGTTCGTCGGTGACTTCGACGGGGATGGGATCGACACGGTGGGTTTGCATCGGGAGTCGACCGGGTTCGTCTACTTCCGCAACTCTTTGACCACCGGGATCGCCTCCAACCAGTTCTTCTTCGGTGACCCCGGAGACCGGTTCGTCACCGGAGACTGGGGAGTGGTCGACGGGACCGACACCCCCGGGTTGTTCCGACCGTCCAATTTCACCTTCTACTTCCGCCACACCAACACCCAGGGCAACGCCGACAGCCAATTCGTCTTCGGCTCACCCCCATGGCTGCCAGTCGCCGGCCACTTCGGGCTCGACTGAACTCCCGCCGTTCCTCCGAACCCAGGGCGCTGGACTTCGCTGAGCGGTGCCTGCAACCCTGAGTTCGCGGTTCTTGACGCAGCTTGGGCCGGAGAACCCATTGAGTCACCCGGTCGTTGGGTCGAAGTTGTTTCGACATACGGGTGGTGCCGCCAACTGCGTAGGCGGCTCCGGTAGCGACCAGGTAGGGAATGCAAAAAGCAGGGACTGTTCGGCCACGTCTCAGACGACTCTTCGCAGTCGTTTCAATGGCAATTCTTCTCGTCGGGAGCACCGCGCCCATCGCCCTCGCCGCCCCCGACGACGGGATCACTCCCAAGAGCATGTTTCTCGACCTCGGCGGCGTCGAGGCCGACGAGATCGCTGCCCGGATCGACGCCATCTGCACACGGCATCGCGATCCGGCCACCGACAGCTACATCATGAACATCGTATTGGTGGGAGTGGTCGACCCCTCCGGTCGCCTTCGTGTCCCCCAACTGATGGCGGTGCTCCCCCACGTCCCAGGTGGAGGGCGCACGACGTGCTTCGACAACGTCTTCGTCGGCCCGGCTCAGCTCGACGCCACCACCACTCCCTGGAAGAGCCGCGCCGATTTCCCGGCCGACCTGCAGCCGTGGTGCGCCGACAACCCGTATTGCGGCGGGATCCTCACTCCGTCTTGGCGTTGGGACAATCTCGAAGCCAACCGTGAGGCGGCCGACATCTTCCTCGCCTTCGTAGATCTCCACTTCCCCGGAGTCCGAACCCACCTCAACTGGTACATCACCTATGAGGGCTACTTCGACTGGCTCGGAGCGAACCGGTACAGCGACAGAGTGACCTCCGCCTACTCCGCCTATCTGTTCGAGATGGTGAAGGTCTACAACCAAGCGCTCCTGTACGCCGGTGAGCCGGCGGGGAGCTCGAGTAGGGCCGTGCTGTGGTCGCCGGCATACGAGAGCGCCTACTACAACCACACGCAGGGCGAGTTGAACAGCATCCGGGACAACCTGCGCCTCATGTTCCAGAGTGTCCAGACAATGGCGCAAGATGCCGGGATAGCCCGTGGAGTGGACTGGCTCGACATGCAGGACAAGCTCGGTCAGACCGACTGTTTCTCCGTTGAGTGCTACGCCGGTGTCAAGCACTGGTACGACTTCCTGTCGACGGTCAACTTCGAGCAGTTCTCCTTCGCCAGCCTCCGCGTGAACATGGAGCTGTTCTCGACAAACCTGCCCGGCCCTGACCTCAACGAGCACATGGCGCGTCAGAACTTCTACGAGTCCAACGGGGTTCCGATCGGCGCCTCCTGGGAGCTCAGGTTCTGGGACCTTCCGATCGCCTAGGAGACGGCGCAGACCCGACGAGTTGCGTATCCTGAGACCCGCGATGGGGCTCCGAAATGACGACGTGATGCCGGTTGCTCGTGTCACGGTCATCACCACCGTGTTCAACGAGGGCTCGGCCGCGCTCGACATGCTCGATTCGGTGCTCACCGGGGATGTAGTCCCTACCGAGATCGTGGTAGCCGACGGTGGCTCCACCGACGGCACGGTGGAGTTGCTCAAGCGCTACGCGGCGGCACACCCTCAGGTCAGTGTGCTCACGGATGCGGGGGGGCGCTCCCAGGGCCGTAACGCCGCCATCGAAGCGGCCCGCCACGACCACATCGTCTCCATTGACAGTGGTTGCCTTGCCGAGCCGTCATGGTTGGGGAGGATCAGCGAGCCGCTGTTGGCCGGTGCCGATTGGGTGGCCGGCTTCTATCGGCCAGAAGGCGACACATCCCTGTCCACCGCCATCGGGCTGACCATGGTCTTCGTCGAGGATGAGGTGGTATTCCCTGACTTCACCCCGTCGGCACGTTCGATGGCATTCCGCCGAGATCTTTGGGCGGAAGTCGGCGGTTTCCCCGAGAGCGAACAGTTCGCCGAAGACACCGCCTTCGGCGAGGCACTGGCCTCGGCCGGCCATCAAGCAGTGTTCGTACCCGAAGCCGTCGTCGAATGGCGCCCTCCCTCGAGTCTCGTTTCCCAGGCCCGGACCCTCTTCTCGTGGGGACGTGGCGATGGCCATCTCGGTCTCCGGTCGATCAATTACCGCCACTTGTTTCCCCGCTTCCTTGGCGCCGGCGCCCTGGCCCTGGCCGCGATCGCGTACCCACTACTGCTCCTGGTCGCTCCACTCCCACTGGCGCCGATGGTGTACCGGAAGAGTCGGAGCAAGTACCGGCACATGGAAGGCTGGGCCAAGTGGCTGCTCATCCCGGTCGCGACAGTCAACGGCCTGGCCTTCTCGCTCCTCGGCTACATCACCGGCTACGCGGAGCGGAGATCGGGGCGATGGACGGCGGCGGCGCTGCCCGCTCCGTCAGTCGAGGGACCGCAGACCCAGACTCTCTAAGCGATCGAGAAGCGGGCCCACCCGCCGATCCCACGAGGTGGTACGAGCGTGGTTGCGCAAGGCCTGTCGCTCCGCGGCGGTGAGAAGCAGCGCCTCATCGATCCTGGCGGCGAATGACGCCGGATCCTGCGCCGTCTGGACCGCCTCTTCCCGCAGACACGCCGGAAGCGGCGTGGCCACCATCGGCACCCCGCATGCCAGATACTCGTACATCTTGAGCGGGGTCACCGCTTCTGTCATCTCGTCGATCACAAAAGGCAGGACACCAACACTGAAGCCACGCACGAACTCGGCGATCTTCTCCGATGACTGGGCAGGCACGAGGGTGACGTTCGCCAACCTGGCCAGTTTGCCGGCCCGATCCTCCACGTCGGGGTCGATGGGGCCCACCAGGACGAACGTCAGGTCGGGCCTCAGATTTACGACGGCGGTGAAGAGATCGAAGTCGAACCAGGGTGCGACTGCCCCGTGATAGCCAACGATTCTGCCTTCGGGGAGCGAGCCCGCCACCGGCCCATCCGGATTGAATCGATCGAGATCGACCCCGTTCTCGACCAGGATCAGGTCATCCCGCTCCGCCCGGTGCCGATCCGCCAGCACTGGATTGGAGGCGATTACGACATCAGCCCTCTCGATCAGGGGTCTGTGATGGTGTTTCACCGTTTTTTCAACAGGCATCGCCTCTTCGTTGGGCTCGTAGATGGCCAGGTCGTCGAGAAGGTCGTAGACCACCACCCGGTCAGAAAAGCGATCGATGAGGGTCTGGGTCGGGGCGAAGTGGGTGTAGAGGATCACACTCGACCGGGGGGCAGGCCGTATGGACGGGACGAGATGGATCCGGTCCCCGACCATCCTTTCCTGATCGAGACGAGGATCGATAAACCACACATCGTGGCCGGCCTCGGCCAAGGCCTCGAGGAGGTATTGGGGACGCTGTTTCATCACTTCCCATTCCAACCAGGTGGGGAGATAGACCACCGGCCTCAGCGACCCCGGCGATGGGGCCGGGCCCTTGGGATGTCCGTAGAGGAGGTCCCGCGCCGCGGATGCGCCCGGGATTCGCTTGAGCAGATTTCTCAGCCCGGGCGGCAGCCCGGCGAGAAGACGATGTAACAAGTCAGTCCCCTCAGTCTGTCTCCGACGGTAGGAGATCGGTGTCGCCAGGTGTGGTATCGACACCTGACTGAGGGCCGAGACCTGAGGCGAATCCGTTCCGACCCACCACGGGGACGAGGTTCCGATCGGCGAGACCAAAGCCGATGATGTGGTCGGCGACGCCCTGGGTGTTGGAGAGACGGATGTACCAGTTTCCGTCGGAAGGCCGAAAGATCGCCGGTGTGTCCACTCCGTCACCATCCCAATCCGCCGCCACCAGGAAGTCGCCGGGGTCGCCGTAGATGAAGTCGCGGTCGGCGATGCCGGTGGTCTGGCTGAACCGGAAGTAGACCCTCCCGGTCGACTCCCGATGCAGGCCTACCTCGTCGAGGCCGTTCGCGTCGAAGTCGCCGACGAAGGGCTTGTCACCGGGATCGCCGAAGAGGTATGAGTGATCGGCGGCCCCGAGCCCGGCATCACCTGCGCCGAGCCGATTGATGACGTAGAACCGTTGCTCGCCAGGCCGATATATGGACACGGTGTCACAGCCGTCGCCATCGAAATCGCCCGGCATGGGGATGTCGCTGGGATTCCCGAAGAAGAACTTGACGTCGGCCACACCCTGTGTGTTGGAGTTGCGCAGGTACACATAGCCGTCGGACCGTCGATAGAGACCGGGGGTGTCCACCCCGTCGCAGTCCCAATCCCCCATGAATGGGCTGTCTGCCGGGTTGCCGTAGAAGAAGCTCGACTCGAACGGGGCCCACGCAGTCTCATGGGCGAGGCGCCACGACCCTCCCTCGTCCACATACCCCATCTGCTCGCACTCACCGACACAAACCGGGCCGGCGTCGAAAGTGTTCGGCCCGGGAGTGGTGAACCAGTCCCCTAGACGGGCGACGGCCCGGTCGGGGACCCCTCCCAGCCAGACAGAGAGCCAGCCCCCCGCCAACACATAGAGGTCGACGCGCCCGTCGCCGTCGAAGTCGCCGGGCAGGACCGATGCGTCAGAAGCCACCGACATCGAGGTACTCACTCGTTGTGGGCTGCCTCCGTACCCTCCCGACCAGTGGATCACATCGACAGGAGCGTTGGCGCCCTGGCCTACCAGCCAGATGTCCGTGTTCCCATCGACGTTCCGGTCGGCGAGCACGATCTTCGAGCTCCCCACCGCCACGGCCAGGTTCGAGGTGTGGACGAGCTGTTGATATCCGGAGGCGGATGAATAGACCTCGACGCGTCCCGTGTCGCGTCGGAACACATACAGGTCAGGGATCCAATCGGTCTCATCGAACAAGGCGAGGCCGAGCTCGGCATCGGCCGACCAGGCGGCGCCTGTCGTGACCTGCTGGCCGAGACTGCGGAACCGGGACCGGTCGTGATAGATGTCGGCGGTGATCGTCGAACCGCCCGTGTTGAACCGCCACAGATCGGCCCGGCCGTCCCCGTCGGCATCGGCGAGGAGCGGGACCCCGTCGGCGGAGGCCCCGCTGGTCCACCTCAGCCCGTCGATCCCGAACCTGGCGCCGGCGCCCGCTACTTCTACCTGCCATCGACCGTTGACCGCGCTCACGCCGTAGAGATCGTCTGCGCCATCCCGGCGCTTGCCCGACATGGCGTGCACAGCGGCGCTCCCAACGGAAGTCGGGCTGGTGAGTGCGCTGGTGGTGAAACCGGCCTCGGTGGTGAGAGGCGCGTATGGCGCCGCCCTTGCCATCTGCCCGGCAACCGCGGCCGGGCCCCGCCACGAGTAATGCATGCTGTCCTTGCTGAAGCGCCACGAGCCACCCCAGCAGAATCCTGCCGCGGTCCAGGCCGCCCGATAGGCGGGGGGCATGTCCGTGATCAACGCCCCGCTGGTGACCGGGTTCTGCGGAGGGTTGACATCCACCGCGTTGGCCAGAGCGTGGTGGGACATCTGGTTGCTGCCGGCAATGTTGCGCCAGGCCCAGGCGGCCCCGGTCCTCACCGTGTAGCCGGCGCCGGATGCGCTGATCCTCTGGGCAGCGTTCTGGAAGGCGGCAAGGGCCCTCGAGTGCACCCGGTACGGGTGGCCCGATGGCTCCATCCAGTCGACGATGGAAGCCGACACCTGGCCGTAGTTGCGTCCGAAGTAGTCGGCGAACGGCCCGTACACCCGATCCCCCAAGGTGTTTCCCGGGCTCAGCGGTCCCCTCATCCCGTATGCCCCGCATGAGCTCGATTCGGTGAAGTTGGGCGTGGCATCCCCAGCGGTCGAAGACGCGGCATAGGCAGGGGATGCCAGGGCGAGAATCAGGACGGTGGCGAGGGAGATCCGCTTCATAACAAGGTTCCTAATGCAGGGGTCACGCCTACGCGACGGAGTGCATTCGGCAAGAGCCCGGTCGAGAGTAACCGAGCTCAGGATTCATGAGACCCGGACCAGTTTCCGCTCGGCTCGATTGAGATCATCTACCCCGTCCGGCCCGCAGGCAACGATGTCCTCGATCCGCACGCCGAACTCACCGGGCAGATAGATGCCCGGCTCGATGGAGAACGTCATTCCCTCCTCCAATTCCAGGTCGTTTCCCTCCACGATGTATGGGTGCTCGTGTATCTCGAGACCGATGCCATGACCGGTGCGATGAATGAATTGACTCCCGAAGCCGCCCTCGACGATGACCTGACGGGCCGCCCGGTCGACCTCCTGGCAGGTGACTCCAGGTACGACCGCAGCACGGCGCGGCCTCGTTGGCGGCCATCACCAGGCTATGGACCTCGGCCTGGCGTGCCGACGGCTCGCCGACAGCCACAGTGCGCGTTGTATCGGAGTGATATCCGCCGACGCGCCCGCCGAAGTCGCAAACAACCAGATCACCTTCCTCGACGACGCGATCACCCGGCTCATGATGGGGTGATGCCCCGTTGGGGCCGGAAGCGACGATGGGAGCCCACGCCGTGTCGTGTCCCTCGGCCACCGTCATCTCGGCAAAGTCACGGGCGATCTCGCGTTCGGAGCGCCCGGAGAACCTGACTTCGAGTGGGACCCGGGCCAGCACCCGATCGACCGCAGCGGCCGCCTCCCGGAGAGACTCGATCTCGGCCGGATCCTTGCGCATGCGAAGGGCCTTGGTCAGGGTGGATGCCACCGTCCAAGACGTGTTCGGCATCTCGGCCTGCAGGCCAACGAGGAAGGCCGACCAGGCGTGGTCACCGATGGCAGCGCGTCGAGTGGGACCGGCGACCCTCGCCACCATCCGAATCGGGTCCTCGGTCTCCGCCCAGGGCACGATCTCGAATGGCCCCTCCTCGACTCTGGCCGCCTCGAGTGCGGGCACGAACAGGGTGCAGTCACCTTCTGAGGGAATTACCAGCATTGTGAGACGCTCCAGGGGCACCGCCTCGTAGCCGCTGAGGTAGGGAAGATCCGAGCCGGCGGACAAGAGCACGACATCGACTGACTGCTCGTTCATCTCGGATTGCAGCCGGGCGACGCGTCCCGCGTAGTCGAACCGGGTCTCGGTCATGTCCCGAAGGGCTATCGGCCCATGGTCACGAGACCAGCGAGCCCGGTGCCTGCGTCGACAGAGACCTCGGCAGCGCCATTGCCGTTCGAGTTCTTCACGAAGAACAGGCCATTGGAGGGCCGGTAGACGGCCATGGTGTCCGTCCCATTCGAATCCCAGTCGCCCGCCACCATCCTGTCCCCCGGGTCACCGAAGATGAACTGGACGTCGGCGGCGCCGGCCGCAAGCAGGTTGTTGAGGAAGACATTGCCTGTCGACGGCCGATGGAGACCGACCGTGTCGATGCCGTCGCCATTGAAATCGCCGACGAAGGGGACATCCGAAGGGTTGCCGAACTGATAGGAGAATTCGGCGGCGCCGAGGCCCCCACCGTTCTGACCGAGATCGTTGATGACGTAGACCCGCTCCTCCGACGAACGGTAGATCGCCACCGAGTCCTTGCCATCGCCGTCGAAATCACCGGCTAGCGGCAAATCACCCGGATTGCCGAAGAAGAAGGTGACGTCGGCCACGCCTTCCGTGTTCGAATTGCGCAAATACACGAACCCATCCGATCTTCGGTAGAGACCGGGGGTATCGATGCCGTCGCCGTCCCAGTCACCGGAGAAGGCAACGTCGCTCGGGTTCCCGTAGAAGAAGGCCGATATGCCGTGCGAATGGTCGATCCTGTCCCAAAGGTAGAACCTCGACCCTGAGTCGTAGAAGGCCACCGTGTCGCAGTTGCCTCCGGGGCACGGTGCCGGACCTCCGACGGAGAGGTCCCCACCCGGGGCGTAGACCGGGCCGACGCCGGGTGGCTCGAACCAGACGTGGAACGGAATCCCGACCGCCAGCTGGCTGTCGATCCAGGCGCTGTCCCACATCGTGAGGCGAATGCAGCCATGGGAGGCGGGGAAGGCGGGGACACTCGGCGAGCCATGGAGGGCATAGCCACCCGTGAAGTACCACGGGTTCCATAGCTCACCGAGAAACGAGATCCGCTGCCCATGGATGTGGCGCTGGATGGTGAAATTTCCGGTCGGTGTGTGGGCCTCGCTGAAGCTGCCGAACTCGTTGGAGTAAGGCTCGCCGTTCCCCGAGCTGATCGGGAACACGCCCACCAGTACCCCAGCCTTGAACAGGTAGGCGACCTGGCGGGTCAGATTGACCTCGACCCGATCGGTCTCCCCGTAACGGAACGGCGTCCACGGCTTGACGTATGAGTTGAGCGCGCCCCACAGGGAGTTGTCCCACGAGAAACTGCGGGTGGCCCCAATCTCCTTGCGAAAGGCCATGACAGCTTGTTGGGTCTGCGGCCCGAAGCTGCCGTCCGCCGGTCCCCGATAGAAGCCGGCGTTGGTGAGAGCCTGCTGGAGCTGAGCGGTTCCGGCGTCTTGCGTCCCGAGGGCAGATGGGTCGGCGGCGGCTGGGGCGACCAGCAACGTCGTCAGCAGCATCAACGAGACGAGACTCGCAGCAAGCCCTCTGCGCAGCATTGAGCCGACAGGCTAACCGCGGCGGGATCTAACAGATCCCCACTGCCTCACGGCTTTCCTTGGCGTGGTAGCTGGAGCGCACCAGGGGACCGGATTCGACATGGGGGATGCCCAGACCTTCACCAAACGACTTGTACTCGGCGAACTCATCGGGGTGTACGTAGCGGTGGATGGGGCGGTGCCTGGCTGTGGGACGTAGGTACTGGCCGATGGTGATGATGTCGATGCCCACGGCCCGCATGTCGGCCAGTGCCCCCAAAACCTCCTCCCGTTTCTCCCCCATCCCGACGATCAGCCCTGACTTGGTGAGCCCACCGAGGTTCATCTGCTTCGCCCGCCAGAGCAGAGACAGCGAGCGCCCGTAACTGGCCGACGTCCGGATGTCGCGTTGCAGCCGGAGCACCGTCTCGGTGTTGTGGTTCAGCACCTCGGGGACGGCGTCCATGACCGTTTGCAGAGCCTCACGATCGCCCTTGAAGTCGGGGATGAGAACTTCGATCTCGGTGGCGGGCGAGCGCCGCCGGCTCTCAGTGATTGTCTGGGCGAAGATCCCGGCGCCACCGTCGTCTAGGTCGTCCCGATTGACCGAGGTGATCACGGCGTGCTTGAGATTCATCTGGTGGATCGCCTCGGCGGCGCGGAAGGGCTCGAAGATGTCGAACTCGGTGGGCTTGCCCGTGGTCACATTGCAAAACCCACAGGCACGGGTGCATTTGTCCCCGAGGATCATGAGAGTGGCCGTGCCCATCCCCCAGCACTCGTAGATGTTGGGACAGTTGGCCTCCTCACACACGGTGTTGAGCTGAAGCCCGCGCATCATCTTCTTCAGCTCCAGGTAGTCGCCATCGAGACGCGCCGTCACCTTCATCCAATCGGGCCGGGGCGGCTCACCGGGAAGACGCCCATTGATGAGGATCGGCTCGGCATTCCGCTTCTCCTGGCTGAAGGTTCCAGCTTCGACCAGCCGATCGACTTCGAACTCCGAGCGCCGGCCCTGGCCCCGGGCAAAGGCGCCCAGTTGAGTCTCCGACTCTTCATAGCCGAAGACTCGTTCGAAGCGGGGAAGAAGAACCTCGGTCGCCTCCTCGAGCGTGACCTTTCTCCCCACCAACTCGGACAGTGTCGTGACCGGGCGGTCTGCGATCCCGCAGGGATTCATCATTCCGAAATAGGAGAGGTCGGGGTGGAGGTTGAGGGCGAACCCGTGCATCGTCACCCGGCGGGCCACCCTGACCCCGATGGCGGCCACCTTCCCCCCCTCCGTCCAGACCCCGGTGTAGCCGGGCTCGGCCCAAGCCTCGACCCCGAAATCGGAGAGGGTCTCGATCAACGTTTCTTCGAGGCGACGGACATAGGGGACGATCTGCTTCGGGTCGTCGAGGGTGAGGATGGGGTAGCCGACCAGCTGGCCCGGCCCGTGGAACGTGATGTCACCGCCGCGATCTACATGGTGAACGTCGACCCCGAGACCGACGCGGTCGACAAGAAGGTTCGAACCGTCCCCATTGCGGCCGATCGTGAACACCGGCGGATGCTCCAGCAGGAGCAGATAGTCGTCCCTTGTCCGGCCAACGACCTTGCCCTCGTGGATCGCCCGCTGCAGGTCCCACGCCTCGGTGTAGGGCAAGCGGCCCAACCAGCGGATTCGAAGGAGTGGCATCTCGTTTTGGCGCGCCGATGTCGGTCTATAGGCCGACATCGGCGCGCCAGAATGGTCGGGAATCAAGCCAGCTCCTGCTCCCAATCCCATGTCTCCAGGTTCTGCTTGATCCGCTGGAGGAAGAGCACTGCCGTCGAGCCGTCGAAGGCCCGATGATCCCAGCTGAGCCCGAGGTACCCGATGTGGCGTATGGCGATCATGTCCTGGCCCTCGGCGTCGGTCACCACCGTCGGACGCTTGGCGACCGTGTCGGTGGAGAGAATGGCGACGTTCGGAACGTTGATGATTGGCGCCGACATGAACGACCCGAACGGGCCCGGATTGGTGATCGTGAACGTCGAACCGGTCAGGTCATCGACGCCGAGTTTCCCGCCTCGGGCCCGATCTGCCAGCTCTCTGATCGACCGTGCGATCCCGACCAGGCGCAAACCATCGGCATTGCGGACACGCGCCACGACCAGACCTGACTGATCGAGGTCGACCGCGATGCCGAGATCGACGTTCCGATGGAAGACCGACTTCTTCTCCTCGAGGTAGAACGAGCTGTTCACGACCGGGAACGCCCTCAGTGCATCGATGGTGGCACGCGCGATGAAGGGCAGATAGGTGAGCGAGAAGCCCTCTGCCTTCTTGAACTGCTCCTTGTGAAGCCTGTCGGACCCGTTCCACCCGCTCGAAGTCGACCTCCACCGAGGTCCACACGTGGGCGGCGGTCTGTCGGGCCATGATCAAGTTCTCGGCAGTGCGCAGCCTGATCCGGTCGAGCTCGACCTCCTCCGCTCCCTGGCCGCTCGGCGCCGTGGCAGCCGGCTGTGTGGCCGCAGGAGCCGGTTCCGCGGACGGAGCCGGTGCCGGGGCGGGTGCCGCCTCCGACGGCGCCTCTGCGGCAGCGCTCGGTCCCGACGCCAGATACGCCTCGACGTCCTTCCGGGTGATCCGTCCCCCGTCACCGGTGCCGGTCACCTCGGCGACGTCAATCTCGTTCTCTCTGATCAGCTTGCGCACCACCGGAGAAAGCAGGTTGGGCTTCGTCTCCGTCTCGTCGGGTGCGGCGAAGAAGGCGTCGACCTCGGGCGCCGAGGGTGTTTCTCCCCCCAGCGCAGCGTTGGGGGGAGTACCGCCGGAGGCGGGGAGGGGGGCGTCGCCCCCGGCTGCTGCGGGGGCTTCTTCGACCACGTCGGGCTCGGCTGGCTTCTCCTCCGTTGCGGGTGTCTCTTCGGCGGCTTCCGGCTCGGCAGACTTCTCCTCCGCAGGCGCCGCCGCTTCCTCACCCTCGGCACCGATCACGACCAACGGCGTGCCCACCGACACCGTGTCCCCTTCGTTCACCAGGATCTCGAGGATCGTGCCCGCTGCAGGCGATGGGACCTCGGTGTCGACCTTGTCGGTGGATATCTCGACGAGGACCTCATCCTCGGCGATCGTGTCGCCTACCTGCTTGGCCCAGCGCAGGATTGTTCCCTCGGTGACCGTCTCACCCAGTTGCGGCATCGATACCGTCGTAGCCAAGGTCGCTCCTCTCAGTGAAGACTGCGGCCGGCGGCGGACATGAGTGTCTCACCGACCACTTCTGACAAGCTCGGGTGGGCATGGATGAAGGCCGCGGCCTCGTCGGGCAGAGCCTCCCATCCCACTGAATACATGAGTTCGTGGATCAACTCTCCCGCCTGCGGGCCGACCACGGCAGCCCCCACGATGGGGCCGTCCTTCTCCGAGATGACCTTGGCAAAGCCCTGGTTGTCTCCAATGATGATCGCCCGTCCCACGCCGTTGAATGCGTGCTTTGCCGTCACGACATCGAGCCCGCGCTCGGCCGCCTGGGCCTCGGTGAGACCGACCTCGGCTACCTCGGGATGGGTGTACGTCACCCTGGGGATGGCCTGATAGTTGACCGGTCGGGTCTGACCGGTGCCGATGTGGGTAACCGCGGCGATTCCCTCGGCGAAGCCGACGTGGGCCAGTTGTGGAGTGCCGGCCACGATGTCGCCTACCGCGTACAGACCGGCCTGTGCCGTCTGCATCGTGGTGAGGTCCACCTCGACGAAGCCCCGATCCAGCTTGGCCGAGACCGTGTCGAGACCGACGTCATCAGTCCTCGGCCCCCTACCCACCGACACCAGGACGACATCGACTTCGACGCTCTCTTCGCCGAACGGCACCACCACGGTCTCGCCGACCTTGGGGGCATCGACACCGACGCCGATGTGGAACTTCACGCCCCGCTTCTGCAATTGACGTTGGAGCTGCTTCGACGCCTCGGCATCGGAGCCCGGGATGATCTGATCCATGACCTCGAAGACGTGGACCTCGGTGCCCACGTCGACGAGGAACGATGCGAACTCGCAGCCGATCACCCCACCCCCGACGATGGCGACTCGGTTAGGTCGCTGCGGCCAATCGAGGGCGTGATCGGAGCTGACGATCTTTTCGCCATCGAAGTCATAGCCAGGGATGGTGCGCGAATAGGAGCCGCTGGCGAGGATCACGGCTCCGCCCTCGATAGTGCTCTTTCCCTCGTCGGTCTCCACCTCCACCTTGCCCGGCCCGGCGAGACGGCCATACCCGGTTATCACCTCGACACCCTTTTTCTTCAACAGCCCACCGAGCCCGCGCACCAGACCTTCGACCGTTTGCGTCTTTCGGGCCAGGGCGGCCTCCCAATCGAGGGTTGGCTGCTCGGTCACAACCCCGAACTCGGCGGCGTGTGAGACCGTGGAGAACACCTCGGCGATGTAGAGCCATTGCTTGGCGGGGATGCAGCCCCGGATCAGACAGGTGCCTCCCGGCCGCTCTTCGTCGACGAGGGCCACGGACAGTCCGAAGTTCTCCGCGTAAAGAGCGGCGGCGTAGCCGCCTGGCCCGCCGCCGACTATCACGATGTCGTGCAACCTGTGCCTTTCGGTGGAACTGCTGATCCGAGACTAGTTGTACCCGTGGTTACCCTCCCTGAACCCATGCAGACCCGTTGGCTCCTGATCGCGACGGCGGTGCTCGGCTTCGTGATCGTTGGGGCCGCTGCGATCTGGCTGCTGGTGGCGTTCACATGATCGAGCGCATCGAGTTGGGCACTTCCGATGGCGAGACGCTCGAAGCACGCTGGGATCGCCCCGAAAACCCGTCCGGTGCGGTGGTGTTCTGTCATCCCCACCCCCAGCAGGGAGGGACGATGATGGCGCCACTGATGGTGGCAGTGTCCACGAGACTGGTGGAGCGGGGCTACTCGGTGCTGCGTTTCAACTTTCGGGGCATCGGCGCCTCGACCGGGACGCATGACAACGGGAATGCGGAAGTGCTCGACGTCGCTGCTGCGGTCGGGGGCGCCCGCGACACCGGGCTGGCCATGAATCTCTCCGGATGGTCGTTCGGGGCCCGAACCGCGCTGCGCTGGCTCGGCAGCCAGCAGGATCCGATCCCCTACGCCGGGATCGCACCGTCCGCCGAGGATCTCCCGGAGGAGCTGCCCCCCGGCCCGAAGCGCATCGTGGTGGGGACAAGGGATCAGGTGGTCGACATCGAAGAGATCAGGGCCTACGCCGAGAGACTTTCCATCGACCTGGTCCTCACCCCCGGTGACCACTTCTTCCACGGTCGGGGCAAGAAGATCGGGGATCTGGTGGCGCAGGGTTTCGAGCCTGCCTCAAACCTGGTCTGAGACTGCAACCGGTCGGTACCCCCGGTTCATCGCCTCCGTCGGAGTGTCAGGAGCGAAAACCTGCACCATGTCCCTCCCGACCAGGCCCTCCTCAGCGACCCGACCAGAGAGGTCATCGAACTGAGACTCGTCGTCACAGTCGTAGAACCGCATCGTGTCCCTGACACCGACAAATCGGTAGGAATCGAACCGGGAGAGCCGGCTCACTCCTCCTCCGGGTCTCCCCGACCCGTCCTCACCGCTGCCTCGCAATTCGGGCAGGTGGCGACGGCGATGTCCCCGACGATGAACGTGAAGTCGCATTCGGGGCACTGAATGCGGGGCAGGGGCGCCGGGGGCGGCGGAGGCGGCGGTGGCTGGGCCGGCCCGGCACCGGGGGCGGTGGGATACCCCCCCATCTCTGACGGCGCGCCGCCCGTCGAATCGCGCACCACATTCACCGACCCGCAAGTCGGGCAGGCAAAACGCCCTGGTCCCGGGACCTCGAATTGCGTCCGGCAGGAACCGCAACGCACCATCATTCGTCCTCACCTCCATCGGGGTCGACCATCTCGCCTACGGCGCCGATGCGATACAGGTAATCGGCTTCGAGACGGAGGACATCTTCAACGTCGGCGTGAGAGTAGGACACACCGTGCTTGGTGGCGATCTGCTCGGATATGTACTCGATCGACGCCTCGTGGCCGCCTGCGATCGTCTCCACCGGATTCTTCCGATCATCCTGGGCCAGGCCCTGGAGGTAAAACACCTCCCACTCCAGGATCCTCCGAATATCCGCCCGACTGAGCCGGTCATTGCCCTCGGACTCGAGTCCCGCCTCGACGTGCTTCACGGCATCCTCGACCACATACTCCAATGGCTCGTAGCTCGGCCGTCGTCTCGCCTCCTGCCAGACCACGAGGGCCATGATCACGAGGAAGACGCCTGCGAGAAGGACCACGAGGGACAAGACCGATGCCGACACCGTGGGGAAGGTACCCGGGTCGGGTTAGAAGGCCCCCACTGGCAGGCTCATCAGGGACCCATCCTCAGTCTCGGCGGCGGAGCGCCGGGCCGCGATCTCAGGTGCGGCCAAATCGAGGAACCACCGGGCCGAGGCGACTTTGCCTCGATAGAAGGGATCGGCCTCGATCTTGGGGTAGGCGATCTCGGCGTGCCGCAGCAACTGCCAGGCGATGACCAGCTCGGCAGTCGAGGCCAGCAGCGCGTTGGTATGAAGACCCACCTTGTAGATCTCCTCCGACCTGCCGGAGAGCGAAGCCATGAGATGCTCGACCATCGCACCCAGGTGACCCTGGAGGTCGTCGAGCATCGTGCCGAGACGCTCCCGCTCGGCTGCAAAGGGGTCGCCATCGCCGCCGCCCTTCACGAACTCGGTGATCTCTGCGGCGAGCCCGGCAATCGTTGTGCCCTGATCCCGCGCGATCTTGCGGAAGAAGAAATCGAGGGACTGGATCCCGGTTGTCCCTTCGTAGATCGTGTCGATCTTGGTGTCCCGGATGTATTGCTCCAGCGGATAGTCCTGGGTGAAGCCCGAGCCGCCGAATACCTGGAGGGCGTCGGCGAGCTGCTCATAGGCCTTCTCCGACGAGTAGCCCTTGACCAGGGGAAGTAGAAGTTCCGACCGGCGCTCCCAGTGGTCGTCGTCGGGGTGCAACCGGGCCTGATCCTGGACCCACGCCGTGTACATGACGAGGGCCCGCAGACCTTCGGAGTAGGCCTTCAAGTTCATCAGCATGCGCCGCACGTCGGGGTGATCGATGATCGGGACCCGGGGTGCGGTCTTGTCGGTGGCGAGGGTCAGGTCCGCCCCCTGACGGCGCTCCTTGGCGTATTCGAGGGCATTGAGGTAGCCGGTGCTCAGGGTCCCCATCGACTTGGTGCCGATCATCATCCGGGCGCCCTCGATGATCCGGAACATTTGCCGGATGCCGTCGTGCTTGTCGCCGACCAGCCAGCCGATCGCCGGCTCGTCGGCCCCGAAGGTCATCTCGCAGGTGGTCGACCCCTTCAAACCCATCTTCTTCTCGATGTTGGTGGCGACCACTCCGTTGCGGGGCCCGAGAGATCCATCCTCGTTGACCAGGAACTTCGGCACCACGAAAAGGGAGAGACCCTTGGTCCCGGGCACCGATCCCTCGGGGCGGGCCAGGACGAGGTGGATGATGTTCTCCGAGGCATCGTGTTCCCCACCGGTGATGAACCTCTTCACACCCTCGATGTGCCAGGTGCCGTCGCCCATGTCGATGGCCTTGCTCGAAGCCGAGCCCACGTCCGACCCGGCGTCCGGCTCGGTGAGGATCATCGATCCCGACCATTGCTTGTCGAGCCAGAGCCGGGCGAGGTCCTTCTGCTCCTCGTTCCCTTCCTCGAAGAGGACGGTGGCGAAGAGGGCGCCGCCCGAGTACCAGGAAACTGTGGTGTTGGCAGCGAGCTGCATCTCCTGCGTGGCCCAGGCAAGACTCGGCGGCACCGGCATGCCGCCCATCTCGGCGGGGACGGCGAACCGGTCCCAGCCGCCCTCCTTGTAGGCGCGCACCCCGGCTTTGACAGATTCGGGCAGGTGCACCTCGCCGTTCTCGAGAACGAGGGGAATCCGGTCCTGGTCGACGTAGGAGGCGGCGAAATCCTCACGGGCCAGCCGCTCGATTTCCACGAGGATGTCACGAGCCGTCGCCTCATCGGTGTCAGGCCATGGCCCACTGCCCAGATAGTCCTGTATCCGATTGACCTCGAAGAGATTGAACTCGATGTCCCGGAGATTCGACCTGTAGTGGCTCGCCATGTCCCCTTCCTGATCTTTGAGTGTTTACTCTAATTTGAATCAACGCTCAAATAAAGGGCCAAGTTCCGCCTTGGGTCCCGGTCAGAGGAGAAGGGCCGCGATGAGGGTGCCCACCATGGCGATCAAACCCGCCGACTGGGTGATGAAGAAGCGGTCGAGTCTCTGATTCACCGAATTCAAGCCTCCATCGAGCCGCTCCTCGAGCCGGTCGAATCGCTGCTCGAGATGGTCCAGACGGTCTTCCAGACGCCGGATGTCGGCCTTGGTGGCCACCTCGATCGTCTCGTAAGCCGGTAGGTAGGTCATTAGGGTGTCCGCCCGCTCGGATCCGAGCAGTTCGTTCAACCCATTGTAGAGATCGCGGCGACGGGCCTCGGAAACGGCCATGTTCCCGAGCATGCCTGCTCAACGGCAAACAAACAAGAAGGTCGCACCACGCAGCGGCGGTCTACCGTTCCCGGATGCGGTACAAGGCAGGGTTGGAGACGCGGGAGAGGATCCTCGACGCGACCCGATCGCTGGTGGCGGAGAACGGGCTGGACGGAACGACCATCAAGGCGATCTGTGAGCAGGCCGGCGTCCTCCCCGGTTCCTTCTACAACCTCTTCGCCTCGAAGGAACAGGCCATCGTCACCGTGGTACGAGAGGCGATCGACGCCGTTGACCCCGATCCGGCACATCAGGGCACCGACACCCTCGACGACCTGGTCGGCGCCTACGTCCGGTTTCTCGAGGAATCACCGGAACTGTCCCGCGTCTATATCCGAATCGGCGTCTCCGGCGCCGGGTCGAACCCCGAGCTGAGCGGCCGAATGGTCCGCCATCACCAGGCCAGGGTGGCCCGATTCGCCGCAGCCATGAAACGCCAGAGCCCGGAGCTCTCGGAGACTCTGGCCGAGAGACGCTCCGAGACCCTGGTGCTGGCCCTCAACGGCATCGCCCTTCATCGGATAATCGACCCAGACTTCGACGTCGCCTGGCATGCCAGGGCACTGCTCGAGGACGCGGCGGCGGTTTCCTGACCTGCGGGCGTCGTCGATAGGCTCAGAACATGGACCTCGCCGTTCAGACCCGTGGCGATTGGGAGCTGATCCTGGCTGCGGCGCGCTGGGCGGAGGACCGAGATCTGGTCGCCATCGCTTTGCCCGATCACTATCTGGAGCGCGGAGACGAGACCGACAAGCCCGCTTACGACCACCTTGTCCACCTGGCAGCTCTGGCCCGGGAGACGAGCAAGATCGAGCTGGTGTCGCTCCTCTCCCCGGTGACCTTCCGCCACCCCGCCGTGTACTACAAGATGGGTGTCACTCTGGATGAGGTCTCCGGCGGCCGATTCACCATGGGCATCGGGACCGGATGGCTCGACGAGGAGTTCACTCTGTTCGGTCTCCCCTACCCGGACCGGAGCACCCGATTCGAGATGCTCGACGAGTGCCTGGCCTATCTCACCGCTGCACTCTCACCGGGCGAGGCCGGCTTCGAAGGCAAGCACTACCAGCTCACTCCGTTCGACCCACAGCCTGTCCCACACAACTTGAGGCTTCTGGTCGGAGGAGGTGGGACCAAGGACGACGCCGACGCTGGCCGGTCGCTACGCCGACGAGTTCAACATCTATGCCTGCAAACCCGAGGAGTACGTCGCCAAACGGGAGCTTGCGGAGAAGACGGCGGCCGAGGCTGGGCGTGACCCGGGCTCGATCTTGTTCTCGACGGCATGTCCCGCCGTGGCCGCCCGGAAGGAATCCGACTATCGGCGTCTGTTGGCGATGCTCGCCGATCGGACGAGGTCGACACCGGAGCACATCGAGCAGGTCTACGAGGAACGGGGCTACCCCCATGGCTCGGGCTCGAAGCCGGCGGAGATGCTCGCCGCCCTGGAGGAGGCCGGCTGCCAGCGCTTCTACCCGCAGATGTTCCTGCGGAATCCTCAGGATTTCGACATCATCCTCGACGCCTACCGGCCCTGATCGTGCCCAGCGTCGCCATCCTCGGGACCGGACTCATAGGTGCATCTGTCGGACTCGCCCTCAGAGAGCAGGGATGGAGCTCGGTCGGCTGGGACCCCTCGCCGCTCGCCCTGGAACGGTCTTCCGAACGGCACGCAACTGACAGCGCAGGCTCCATCACCGATGCCGTCGATGGAGCCGACCTGGTGGTCCTTGCCGGACCGCTCCACGCCAACCTGGAGACCCTCTCCCGGCTCGAGACAGATGCCCTGGTCACCGACGTGACCAGTGTCAAAGTGCCCTTGCTGGGCGCGGCCCGCAACGGGGTCCGATTCATCGGCAGTCATCCCATGGCTGGGCGCGAGCATGCCGGGCCGGAAGCAGCGTCGGCGGCCCTATTCCGCGGCGCTCCATGGGTGATCTGTGACGATGGCGCCTCGGTCGAGGACGTCGAGCGGATGACCACCATCGTCCGATCTACCGGGGCCAACCCCATCGTGATGTCGGCTAGACGTCACGACGAGGTGGTCGCCTCGGTCTCACATCTCCCCTACCTGCTCGCCGTGGCGCTCGTCGGCACCATCTCGCGCAATCCCGATGCGGTCGACCTCGTCTCGGGCAGTTTTCGCGACCTGACCCGGGTGGCGTCAGCCGAGTCGTCGTGGTGGCCGGAAGTCCTGACCTCGAACTCCGAATCGGTGACGACTGCAATCGACGATCTCGTGACGAGCCTCGAGGACCTCAGATCAAGGGTGATATCCGGCGACATGGACGGTCTGACCGAGCAACTCGAAGACGCCAGGGTCAGGCGTGGGGCAATGGCTCCCCCGGTGGCGATGGTCCAGGTGATCCTGCAGGACCGGCCGGGTGAGATCGCCGCCGTCGGGCACGCCCTCCAAACCAGCAAGGTGGATGTGCGAGACCTCCAGCTCAGACATGCCGTCCACGGCGGTGGTGGAATCCTCAGTCTCTCGGTCCGGCCCGGTGAGGCCGAGACACTGAAGGCGGCACTGGTCAAGGAGGGTTTCACCATCGAGGTCGAGGGCTAGCCGTGCGGTATTCGATCATGACCGAGCCCCAGTTCGGGGGAACATACGACGAGATACTCCGGGCGGCGCGGCTCGCCGAGACCGAGGGTCTTCATTCGTTCGCACGATCCGACCATCTGGCCTGGGGCCGGGAGCCCGTTCACGACGCGACCGACGCCTTCGCCACCATGGGGGGTCTGGCCCGGGACACTGAAACAGTGCGGCTTGCGGTCCTGGTGACACCGATCACCTTCCGCCACCCGGCCATCATCGCCAAGAACGCGGCAACCATCGACCAGATGTCGGGCGGCCGATTCGATCTCGGTATCGGAACCGGCTGGAACGAATTCGAGCACGACGCCTTGGGAATCCCCTTCCCCGAGGACGGCGAGAGATGGGCCCGCTTCGAAGACGCTCTGGGTTATCTCGAGGCAGCATTCGGTGAGGGGCACGGCACCCACACCGGCCAGTTCTACAGCCTCGACCTGGACGTACGGCCGAAGCCCACCGGGATCCGTTTGATCATCGGTGGTGGCGGTCCCAGACGCACCCCGACCCTGGCCGGATCCAGAGCCGACGAGTACAACGTATTCATGTGCCCGGTCGACGAAGCGAGGGAGAAGATCCGGGTCATGCGAGGGGCGGCCACTGACCGAAGGGTCGAGGTCACCATGATGGGATCGGTCACCGTGGCCGGCACCGACGCCGAGCTGGCCGATCTCCTTGCAGAAGCGGCGGGGCGTCGCCACATCACGAGCGACGAGTTGAGCGCCCGTTGGGAGAAGTCGGGAGTGCTGTTCGGGACCCCGACCCAGTTGGCCGAGAAGATCGGAGCGCTCGAGGAGGCCGGTGTCGAGCGTTTGTATCTCCAGTGGCTGGATCTCACCGACTACGACGGCCTGGCCAGAATGGTCGAGTTGGTACGAGCTTGAGCGACCTTCCTGAGGCAAGCCGCCGCCTCGCCTCATCCTTTGACGACTTCGAAATGGAGACCCGCGTGTTTCCGGAGGGTACGAAGACCGCCGAGGACGCGGCGAGGGCCGTCGGGTGCCCGGTCTCGGCCATCGTCAAGTCCCTGGTGTTCGTCTTGATCGGCCCCGATGCCTCCGAGGAACCTGTCGTAGCCCTGATCCCTGGTGACCTGCGTCTCGACACCGTGAAACTGGCGGATGCGGCCGGCGTCACGGGCTCGAGGCGGGCCACACTCGACGAGGTTCGGGAAGCGACGGGGTTTGCGGCCGGGGGCACTCCCCCATTCGGCCACGCCACGTCTCTACGTGTCTTCGCCGACAACCGTCTCCGTCGCAACGACCCGGTCTGGGCCGCCGCCGGCACCCCGACCACCGTCTTCCCCATCTCGCTCTTCGATCTCGACCGTCTCGCCAAGCCGGTCTGGGAGGATCTGAGCGAGTGACTACTCGTTTTGGCGCGCCGATGTCGGTCTATGGGCCGGGATCGGCGCGCCAAAAGCATGCTTGAACTGTGCATTTCCCCTACGGGAATAGTGCAAATACCATTGTGAGTGTGAGCGAGACCACTCCACTCCTTCAGATCGACGGACTGCGCGCCGGTGTAGGTGACATCGAGATCCTCAAAGGGGTGGACCTAACCGTCGATGAGGGCGAGATTCACGCACTCATGGGCCCCAACGGGTCGGGGAAATCGACCCTCGCCAATGTCCTGATGGGTCACCCCATCTACAAGGTGACGGCGGGCCGCATTCTCTACAAGGGTGAGGACATGACCGCTGTCAGCGCCAGTCGGAGGGGCGCCGCCGGGATGTTCCTCGCCTTCCAGCACCCGGAGGCGATCCCGGGCGTGTCGGTGATCCAGTTCCTCCGCCAGGCCCTGTCCAACCGCACCGGTGTCGACCTGACCGTCCTCGAGCTGCGGCTCAAGGTGATGGATGCAATGAAAGAGCTCGGCATGGAGAGCTCCTTCGCCGATCGCTATCTCAACGAGGGATTCTCCGGCGGCGAGCGGAAGCGAAACGAAGTCCTCCAGATGGCGGTGCTGAAGCCCGACCTGGCCATCATGGACGAGACCGATTCCGGGCTCGACATCGACGCCCTTCGCACCGTCGCCGACGGGGTCAACAAGCTCACCGGCCCCGACCGTGGGTTTCTCATCATCACCCACTACCAGCGTCTCCTCGACTACGTGACCCCCGACCGGGTCCACATCTTCATGGACGGCCGCGTCCTGGAGAGCGGTGGCCCCGAGCTGGCGGGCCGACTCGAACAAGAGGGATACGATTCTTTCCGGACGGTGTTGACCTAGACGTGACAGACCTCTCGCATCTGAAAGCTGACTTCCCGGTCCTCGCCAATGGGGTCCACTTCCTCGATTCAGGTGCGTCGTCGCAGAAGCCGATTCCCGTGTTGGAGGCGATGGACCGCTTCGCCAGGACCTCATACGCCAACGTCCACCGCGGCGCCTACAAGCTCTCGGTCGCTTCGACAGAAGCCTATGAAGCGGCCAGGGAACGTGTCGCCGGCTTCATCGGCGCCACCGACCCGAGAGAGGTCGTGTTCACCCGGGGCGCCACTACCGCACTGAACACCGTTGCCTTCGGCTGGGGGCTGGAGCATCTCGGGCCTGGTGATCGAATCCTCTCCACCGAGATCGAGCACCACGCCAACCTCGTGCCCTGGCAGATGGTGGCCAAGCGAACCGGCGCCACCCTGGACCACATCCCCATGGGAGACGATTTCAGACTGGACCTCACCGCCTACGAGGAAAAGCTCGGGCCGGACGTGAAGATCGTGGCGGTGACCGGGATGTCGAACGTGCTCGGGATCATGCCTCCGGTCCGGTTCATCTCAGACCTTGCCCATCGTCATGGTGCCCGCGTCGTGGTCGACGCCGCTCAACTCGTCCCCCATTCCTCGGTCGATGTCGAAGCGCTCGGCGCCGACTTCATCGCGTTCTCCTCCCACAAGATGTTGGGACCGACCGGGATCGGTGTCCTCTGGGGCCGGATGGATGCCCTCGAGGAGACCGAACCGTTCGAGGGCGGCGGTGAGATGATCTCGGACGTGACCCTCCACGACGCGACGTGGGCGGAGATCCCCCATCGCTTCGAGGCCGGCACTCCTCCGATCATCGAGGCCGTCGGGCTCCACGCCGCCGTCGACTACCTCGAATCGATCGGGATGGACCAGGTGCTGGCCCACGACCTAGAGCTCACCGAGATCGCCCTCGACCGACTAAGCGATGTCCCCGGCCTGCAGATACAAGGCCCAACCAGCCTCGAGGAGAGGGGAGGTGTGCTCTCGATGTCCATGGACGGAGTTCACGCCCACGACCTCGCCACCATCCTCGACGAAGGAGGCGTGGCGGTCCGCTCCGGGCACCATTGTGCCAAGCCCCTGATGCGTCGTCTCGGAGTGGCGGCGACGGCGCGGGCCAGCTTCTACGTCTACAACACCGAGGAGGACATCGACGCTCTGATCGGTGGCCTCCGCAGGGCCGGCGAGCTTTTCGGAGTCGGATCGTGAGCCTCGAGGATCTCTATCGCGAGGTGATCCTCGACCACTACCGCAGCCCCCGCAACAAGGGGCATCTGGACAACCCGGACGCCAGAGCCGAAGGAGTCAACCCGCTCTGTGGCGACGAGCTGACCATTGAGCTCAACTTCGAGGACGACAAAGTCTCCGAAGTGGCGATCGACGGGCAAGGTTGCTCGATAAGTCAGTCGTCGGCATCGATGATGACCGAGGCGATCAAAGGCAAGACCAGGTCCGAGATCGAGACCCTCACCCAACAGTTCAGGGACATGATGTCCCTCGACGGGGAGACCGAAATCGAGCTCGACCCTGAGCGCCCCGGTGCCGTGCTCGGCGACCTCGAATCACTCCAAGGCGTCCGCAAGTACCCGGTCCGCATCAAGTGCGCCAGCCTCGGCTGGAACGTCCTCCTGGAGGCGATGGGAGAGACCGCGTAGACCGACCCTCACTCGAAGTCTGTCAGGACCTCTTCGAGACGCTCACCCACCGAGTTGAGACGTTCGCGGCAGAAGGCAAGCAGGTCAGACGCCCGTTGCACGTCGGCGAGGAGGGTGTCGATGTCGACCTCATCGTCACGAAGCCGGGCATGGATGGCCCTGAGTTCCTCCAACGCCTCGCGATAAGTCTGCTCCGAGTCGGTCATTGCTCCTCCACCACCATCCCCACCGTGCCATCGGCCAGTCTGACCGCCACCCGATCGCCGCCGCCCAGCTCACCGGCGCTACGAACCACCGATCCATCGGCCCTGGTGACGAGGGCGAATCCTCGCCTCAGCGTCGGCTCGACACCGATGGCGGCGAACATCTCGGCGAACACATCCAAATGGTCCCGGTGTCGCTGTAGACCGGTCCGGGATCCGTCCATCACCCCCTGCTCCAGGTTGGCGACGTGATCCAACTGCCGACGCAATACGCCACGGGTACCGGCGAGTTGTGATGCCGAGTGGTCGAGGCGGACTGCAGCGCCGTTCCATGCCGAGCGGGCGGCGTCCCGAATCGTGTGCCTCGCAGTGTCCAGTCTTCCCGCGTAATCGGCCACCCGTGCGACGATCCACTCGGCAGCGGCCGTCGGGGTCTTCATCGAGACCGATGCAGCCTCGTCAGCCACTGACCTGTCCGTCTCGTGGCCGATCCCGGTGATGAGCGGTACCGGCATCGCGGCGATGGCCCGGCCCACATCCTCCGAGTCGAACGCGGCCAGGTCGAGCTTCGACCCTCCTCCGCGAACCACCGCGACGACGTCGATTTCCTCTGTCGCCAGCCGCCTCAGGGCCTGAACCAGATTCGACACGGCTCTCTCTCCCTGCATCGCCGCCTGCACGGTCCGGACCGAGAATCGATAGCCGGGCCGCCGAAGCTGATCGAGGAAGTCGGCATGAGCGGCCGATCCGAGACTTGTCACCAGTCCGATGCGCAGTGGCACGGTCGGGAGGTCGAGTCGGCGATTGGCTGCGAGCGAGCCATCGGCGGCAAGACGTCGAAGAACCTCGTCGCGATCGAGCGCGAGACGACCGGCGGTGAATGAAGGGTCGACCTCCAGGAGGCTGAGCTGGATGTGGCCCCTGTTGTGGCGTATGCCGACAGTCGCCCTCACCCGAACCTCGATGCCGCTGCGCAGTCCGCCCACCCCCGCCGATTCCAACGCATGGGTGACTGTCATCATCATGCGCCCCGAGGCGCCGACTTCGATGGCGTTGTCCGGCTGCTCGGAATCGACCAGGCGGAAGTAGGCAGCGCCACGGCTCGTGCGCTGAAACCCCGACACCTCCCCTCGCACCCATACCGGCCCGGGAACCGCTGCCCCCACCGCCGCATCGAGAGTGTTCAACAGCCCGGCGACGGTGAGCGTGGCCTCGGCCACGTCAGGTGATCCCGCCCTCGGTCATCTTCTTCAGATCGAGGGCCGCATCGAGCTCATCGGCGGTCATCAACCCGGCCTCGATCACCAGCTCACGAATCGATCGACCCGTGGCAGCAGCCTCTTTCACGATCCGGGCCCCGTTGTCGTAGCCGATATGCGGGTTGAGGGCGGTGACCACCACGGCGTTCCGCTCGAGGAGCTCGCGGACCCGCTCCGTGTTCACCTCGATCCCGTCGACACACTTTGTTGCAAAGGTCCTGGACGCCGAGGCGAGGAGACCGATCGACTCGAGGAGGTTGTGAGCCATGACCGGCATCATCACGTTCAGCTCGAAATTGCCGTTCGCCCCGCTCCAGGTGATCGTCGCATCGTTGCCCACGACCTGTGCGACCACCTGCATCATCATCTCGGACATGACCGGGTTGACCTTGCCCGGCATGATCGAAGATCCAGGCTGAAGCTCGGGGATCCTGATCTCGGCGATCCCCGAGGTGGGGCCGGAGCCGAGCAAGCGGATGTCGTTGGCGATCTTGAACACGGACACGGCGATCGTCTTGAGGACGCCCGAGGCCATCACAACGGCGTCCTTCGATCCCTGCGCTTCGAAATGGTCTCCGGCCTCGGTGAACGAGAACCCCGTGCGTTCGGCCATCAACTCGATGACCGCGGCGGCAAACCCGGACGGTGCATTTAACCCCGTCCCCACTGCAGTCCCGCCCAGCGCCAGTTCCTCCAACTCCGGCAGGACCTTCTCGAGGCGCTCGATCCCCTTGCGAACCTGAGCACCCCAACCACCGAACTCCTGGCCCAGGGTGACAGGGGTGGCGTCCATGAGATGGGTACGCCCCGATTTCACGACATCCCCGAATTTGGCGGCCTTGGCCTCCAGGGAGCCGGCGAGAGTGGTCAGTGCAGGCGTCAGGTCCTCTCTGATGGCCGCGACGGCTGCGACATGGATTGCGGTGGGAATGACGTCATTCGATGATTGGCCGAAGTTCACGTCGTCGTTGGGATGAATCAGATGCGATCCGGTCTCTCCGCCCAGGATCTCCGTCGCCCGTCCCCCGATCACCTCGTTGGCGTTGGTGTTGGTCGAGGTGCCGGACCCGGTCTGGAAGATGTCGAGCACGAACTGCTGGTCGTGACGGCCATCCATCACCTCGTCGGCCGCCACCCTGATGGCGTCGGCCTTGTCTTGATCGAGATGGCCCTGCCGGCCTGCGATCTCGGCGGCGGAGCCCTTGATCAGCCCGAGCGACCAGATGAACCTCCTGCCGAAACGGAGCTGTGAGATCGGGAAGTTCTCAACCGCCCGTTGTGTGGAGGCGCCGTAGTAGGCATCGGCCGGGACCTGCACCTCGCCCATCGAGTCGTTCTCGACCCTGTACTCCACTCATTTCTCCTTTCGGCATGGACGGTAGTGGGCCACGGTCGCCGTCACCCGAGGAGGTGGAGGCTGTCTGCGTGTGCCCTATCGAGACGCTCTCGCAGGTCCCCTTCGTGGTCCACCGCCTCGGCGGCGATCAGCAGCAGATCGACCAAACCGTGAAAGTCGTCCAGCGCGATCTCCTCGAGCATGGGCCGAGCCTCTCCGGTGCCGGATTCGACTTCGTCGAGATTTCCCATGTTGTGATAGTTGGCAAGCGGGAGACAAAGCCCTGTGGCGAGGTAGCCGTAGACCCCGAACGCCGTGGCCTCACAAGCCCCTCCAACCATCAGTTTCCGCTGATGGCGGAGCCCACTGCCGACAACGGCGCGGCTGATCCGATTCGTCAGCTCCTGATCGAACACGGTGACCGCGTCTCCGACCCGGATCACCGGCCCGCCTCCCAGCGGGGCGTCCACCGATGCCCGCGAGGTCTCGATGGATAACAGACGGGCCCCGCCCGGGATGCTCCCGGTGACTGCGGCGTGAATGGCGCCCACAAAGCCCATCTCCTCGGCTCGGGTGAGGAGGACGCCGAAGTGGGTGAGATCGGCCCGTCCCCTGGCTCGATCCAGGGCGGCCAGCGCCGCTGCGCACCCGGCCAGGTCGTCACATGCCGGCGCCATCAGCCGGCCGGCTCGCGGTCTCGGGGAAGCAATGTGCCAGCGTGCGATGTCCCCCGGCTCGGGCATGGTCCCCTTCACCTCGATCACACCAGTCCGTCTCTGCGGGTTGTATGAGGCCACCCGCCCGCCCTTCGCCAAACCGGTGACGAAGTCGACCCTGGCCTCGGTGAAATACTCCGGTCTGACCCCACCCCGGAAATGGAAGTCGGCCTCCCGACCCGCAACGGCGGTGATGACGAATGCGGGATGATCCATATGGGCCACTGCGAGAACCGGATCCCGCCGCTTCCTCCCCTTCCTCGTGATGAGGAGGTTGCCCCCCGAATCCTCGATCAACCTCAGATCGGGACGACGCTCGACCCAGTCCCTGACCCAAGCCACAACCAGGTCCTCGCGGCCGGAGGCGGTCGGGAGGTTGGTGAGCGCACCGAGCCATTTCTCGGCAGCGGTCCGCGATGCCATCAGGAGGGGAGATTCACACGTCGAAGGGGGTGTCGGTGAAGAAATCTGCGGGACGTCGAGACGGTTCGCTGCTGGTCTCCACCAATCCCAGCCGCTCCCGGATCGCCCTGTAACCGCCCGCTTCGAGCTCCTCGGCGAGCTCGGCGCCACCGGAGTCGACGATTCGCCCCCCGATCATGACGTGGATCCGGTCCGGTGTCACGTAGCGGAGGATCCGGTTGTAGTGGGTGATCATCAGAATCCCGAGATCTGGCGAGCGCATCTCCTCCACCGCCTGCGCCACCTGCTTCACCGCATCGATGTCGAGACCCGAGTCGATCTCGTCGAGGAGGGCGACCCTCGGCTTGAGCACCGCCATCTGGAAGATCTCAGAGCGCTTCATCTCGCCCCCCGAAAGGTCGTTGTTGATGGCGCGATCGAGGAATCGGGTGACGTCGAAGCGTGCAGCCTCCCTGTCGATGCGCTCTCTGGCCTCAGCCTCCGAGATGCCCCGCTCCTCCGCCGCCTCGAGAAGGAACTCTCGGAGGGCCACCCCGGGGACCTCGGTGGGATACTGGAAGCTCTGCAAGAGACCGAGTCGAGCCCGCTCATCCACCTCGAGGGACAACAGTTCCTTCCCTTCGAGGAAAGCCTCGCCGGACACCACGTAACCGGCCTTCCCGGTCAGGACATGACAGAGGGTGGACTTTCCCGATCCGTTCGGGCCCATCAGCGCGTGCATCTGGCCAAGGGGAACGACCAGGTCGAGACCTTCCAGGATCTGCTTCCCATCGACTCCCGCCGACAGACCTCGAACGTCGAGTGCGGTGGTCAAGATTCCTCCCAGAGGAGATAGACGACGCCGTCTTCGATGGCGACCTCATAGGTCGGCACCGGTTTGGTGGCAGGCAACGCCAGGGGCTTGCCGGTCCGAAGGTCGAACGCCGAGCCATGTCGCGGGCATTCGACCTCGTAGTCGAAGACCTCGCCTTCGGCGAGCGATGCCTCGGCATGCGAGCAACGGTCGCCAACGGCGAACACCTCGTCGCCGATACGGAACATGGCGATGCGATCGTCACCGAGTGTCACGCGGATGCCCCGGTCGCGGGGCAGGGTGTCGACGGCGCCGATTTGGACCTTCATGCGACCCTCCCCTCCTCCTGGGCTGCAACGAACCGTCGGAACACTTCGTCGGACACGACCTCCGCGAGACCTTCGATCGGCAGCCGGTCGATCACCTGCTGGAAGAACCCGCGGATCAAGAGCCTCTCTGCCCGTTCCCGGTTCAGCCCCCGGCTCATCAGGTAGTACAGGAGTTCGGATTCCAGCGGGCCAACCGACGAGGCGTGGCCACAAATCACGTCGTTGCACAGGATCTCGAGGTTGGGAACGGAATGCGCCTTGGCATTCTCGGAGAGCACGAGGTTCCGATTGGTCTCAAAGGTCGACGTCCGGGCTGCGTCCTTTTCGATTCGCAGCAGTCCGGTGAAGACGCTCTGCGCGTCGTCCTCGACAGCCCCTTTGAGGAAAACGTCGGATGTCGTGCTGCGACCCTGATGATCGATCAGCATCCGATAGTCGAGGGTCTGGTCGCCTTCTCCGAAGTAGAGACCGACCACCTCCGACGAGGAACCGTCTCCGACCAGGCTGACCCCGAGATCGAGCCGGCCCAATTTGGCGCCCAACCCGATCTCACCGATCCGGGAGGTTGAGTCTCGGCTCAGCACTGCTCGTTGGTGCACGACGTTGGTCGCGGCGTGGTCGAGGCCCTGGACCGAGAGGAATCGCAAACGACCCCCGTTCCCAACTTCGAGGTCGACCCTGGGGACGAGGAGGAGTCGGGCGCCGTCGGCCGAGCGGTAATCAACAAGGACACTGGCTTCGGCGTTCTCACCGACCACGACCTGGAGATGGGGGAAGGAAGCCGTCCCATCGGTTGTGGCCTGAATCTCGACCACCAATGGCGCCTCCATGACGGTGTCTGGTTTCACATCGACCCGAGCGCCATTCGTGGAGAAGGCGGCGTGGGCCGCGGCCAACTTGTTGTGGTCTGTCGGCACCATCCCGGTGAAACCCGGATCCTCGTCGAGATCGGAGAAGCGCTGGACGACGGCGACATCGGAGTGATGCTCGACGACATGGCCATCGACGATCAAGACACGGCCTGAACGCTCCGGGAGGGATGCGACGAACCGTCCGGGTTCGAGCTCTGTACCCGGAGCGGTGACTGGTATGAGCTCGGAGAAGCTGTGGTCGAATTCGACGTATCGCCAGTCTTCCTCTGCGCCGGTGGGCTCCTCGAGTGCAGCAAAGACCTGGTACGCCGCCTCCATCTGGGATCGCCTCCAGACTGGGGCGGAGGCCGTGCTCTTGGCCAGATTTTCTCGGTCGAACGCGGTCAGATAGTGCTCCGGAAGGGACCTGAGAATGGTATTTCACCTATGCCCATAGTGCGAATTCTCCTGTTTCTCCCCCGTAGGGGGGAGTACCGCCGAAGGCGGGGAGGGGGGATGCCACCTCCCCCAACGTCGCTTCGCTCCTGGGGGAGAAAATGTCACTCCGCCTGGAGGGCGTCGACACTCACATGGGAGGCTGCGTTCCACAGCATCCATCCCAGGCCATACCCCTCGGCCACCTCGATCTGAGCCCGAACCTGCTCCGGGGTGTATCCGAAATCCTGCAGCCAGGGACGGACCACAACATTGCGAGGCAGCCTGGTCATCCCGTCCTCCAGAGCCCGGGTCACCATCGGCCCTGGATTGTCGTTGGGCACTTCGAACCCGTACCACCCCGGCCCGTAATGTGACGGGTAAACCATCGGCGACGCTACATCGACGACGTTGGTGACTTCCTCCCATCGTTGGCCGATCCCGCCATCGTCAGTGCCGGGAGCGGTGATGAAGCCGAAGACGTCGGCCCCGACTGCGCATCCCATAGGGTGCAGCAGGGCCACCGCTTCCTCGAGAAATCCAATGACTGCAGCGGTTCTCGTCTCTAACGCGCTACCGCCGTCGAAGGTGGTGCTCTCCGTCCGTGCGTCGGGGAAACGGATGTAGTCGAACTGGACCTCGTCTACCCCCAATGCGCATGCCTCCTGGCCGAGAGCCAGACCGTAGGCGCGGGCTGCCGGATCGGTCGGGTCGAGGAAATACTGTCCGTTGGACTCGTACGGCTGGTTCGCCGCTGCGTCCCACACCGACATCTCCGGCATGGCCACAGCTGCGATCGGATCGTTGAATACAACAACCCGACCTATGAGATAAAGATCCTCATCTTCGGCTCGCGCCGCTACTGCGCCAAGGTCGTAGCTATCCCAGATTGCACCTACTTCGGCGGCGACAGGGTCCGTACTGTTGTAATAGACCCGCCCTTTCTCATCCTTGAGATCGAGCATGAGGGCGTTGAGTTCGGTGGTCTTGGTCATCTCGAAGAACTGATCGATGTTCTGCTGGGCCGCCGGTCCCGTGATGTGGACGGCGCGGGCGACGAACGGAGCTATCTCGACCATGGATTCGCCGGCGCCACCGTCCCATTCGAAGGATGTGGGGATCCAGGCGGGTCTGGAGACGGAAACGGTTCCCGGCTCCGCTCCACGAAGACTGATCTTCCCCTCGTGATCGGTGGCCCCCGAAGCCGGGCCCGCCACCACGAGGGCCGATTCGACTGGCGTGCCTGCTGGGTCGAGAACCCGGCCACGGAGAATCCGCGCCTTGAGCACGACCTCGAAGACCTCGTCAGGGCGCTCTGCGATCGTCACCGTCTTGGGGACATGCCCGGCAGCGCTCACCTCGAGGACGGTGGACGACCGGTTCCATTCGACTTCGATGGTCCCATCCCCGGAGCTGGTCCCGACCTGACTCTCGTTGATGTCGACCGAGGCTGCCGCGATCGGCGCCCCGGCGTCGTCGAGGATCCTGAGGGTATAGGGGGTTTCACGTCCGAGCAGCGACCAGCCTGCCCACAAAGCCCAAACGATGGTGAGCGCCACCAGCAAGCGAAACTGGGAACGACGCGCCACTGAGCGACCGAGATTACTTGTTCACCGAGCGTTAAACAGAAAACCGTTTGCCAGATTCAGCCAGGAACGTTAGTTTTCCACAGGGGCTTGACAGGAAGGGCCAGATTTGGGGAAGGCCATAAGGGCCAAGGACGCCAGACCCGAGCGGGGCTCGAGTCCCGCCGACACCGTCGGTCTGTATCTCGACGAAGTCTCGGCCCATCTGCTCCTCACCGCCGAGGACGAAGTCCATCTCTCGCGTTCGATGGAGCTGGGGAAAAAGGCCAAGGCAACCCTGGAATCGGGCGATTTCGAGAAGGCCGACCGGGTCAAGCTGATGCGTCTCGTCGCCGAAGGCGACGAGGCCAAGATGACCTTCATCCGCTCCAACCTCCGTCTGGTGATCTCGATCGCCAAGCGATACACCGGCAGAGGTCTCGATCTTCTCGACCTGATCCAGGAGGGGAACCTGGGGCTGATCAGGGCGGTGGAGAAGTTCGACTGGCGCAAGGGCTTCAAGTTCTCCACATATGCCACCTGGTGGATCCGCCAGGCGATCACGAGGGGCCTGGGCAACAACGGCAAGACCATCCGCCTTCCGGTCCACATGGTCGACGTGGTTCGCACCGTCCAGGACACCCGTCAGAGCCTCCACGACAAGTACCACCGTGCCCCGACCCTCGAGGAGATCTCAGAGGCATCCGGCCTGGACACCGAGAGGGTCCTCGCCGCCCTGGAGGCACCTGCCGAAACCGTCTCCCTCGACCGACCAGTGGGGGAAGACGGCGACGCGTCTCTGCAGGATTTTGTCGAGGATGCGACCGCTGTGGACCCCGAGGCCCGTGCCGCGGCGGCGTGGCGCCGGGACCGGCTCATCAAGGCGCTACAGATCCTCGACCCCGAGGAACAACAGGTCCTGTGGCTGCGCTTCGGTCTGGATGGAGATGAGCCCTGGACCTTGTCCGATGTGGGCAAGGTCATCAACTCCACCCGGGAGCGGGTTCGTCAGATAGAAGCCAGAGGGCTGGCAAAACTACGCCACCCCAGCTGCGACATCGACCTCCAAGCCCTGCTTTAGCCAAGCCCTGCTTTACCGGTCGCCAGAGACCAGCGGGTCGTTGCTCATGCAACCCATGATTCGGCTCCTCTCTCGCTTTGCGCTGCCACGTAGGCCAGCGTCTCCTCACTTGTGAGCCTGCCCTCCCGGAACACCGACTCGCATCTCGTGCAAGCGAGACTGAAGCCCACCACTTCAGCGTTCCTATTCCTCTCGATTCCCAACAAATTGGCTTCCTCATGCCCACACGTGGGGCAGGGGAATCCGACGGCAAGATTCATTCTCGATCCCTCCAGATGGTCGTGGCCCTCACGACACATCTGAATGGTGCGTCGCGGGGAGGCCATCCGGATAGGGGGATCAATCCTTGGGGAAATACCCCTAGATGGGTTTTGGGTGGTGAGTTATGGGTTTTGGGTGGTGCGGAGGGCGCGTTCCAGACGGGCGAAGCCCTCGTCGGCCTCCTCTTCGGTGATGGAGAGAGGCGGTGCCAGCCGGAGAGAGTTCCCGTAAAGACCGCCCTTGCCGATGAGAAGGCCCTCCTCCCGGGCCGCCTCGAGGACAGTCGAGGCAGCCTCCGGCGAAGGTGACCCGTCGGGTTTCACCAACTCGAGGCCGATCATCAAGCCCTTCCCCCGCACTTCGCCGATGATCTCGAGCTGCTCGGAGAGCGGCACCAGGTTTTGCATCAGGCGGTTACCCACCTTCAACGAGTTGGTCTGCAGGTCGTTCTCGAGCAGATAATCGAGATTGGCCAGAGCGCCGGCCGTGGCGAGAGGATTGCCACCGAAGGTGGAGATCCCGAGCGCCGGATAGGAATCCATGATCTCCGCCGGCGCCACTACTCCCCCGATGCTCAACCCGTTTCCGATTCCCTTGGCGAACGTGAGGAGGTCGGGGACGATGCCGTGGGCCTGATATCCCCAGAAATGTTCGCCGGTCCGCCCCCAACCGGTCTGAACCTCATCGGAGATGAACAGGATGCCGTTCTCGTCGAGCACGTCCTTCATCGCTTTGAAGAACCCATCGGGTGGCGTCACGAAGCCGCCCACCCCCTGTATCGGCTCGGCGATCATCACCGCCGGGCTGCCGGCGGAGGCAACGCCAAGGAGGTCTTCGAGGTCGGCGACGCAGGCAGCGATGAACTCCTCGTCAGGGAGATGACCGAACGGGCTGCGCAACTTGTACCCACCGTGGACATAGGTCACCTGGAAAGGCGAGAAGCTGGTCCCCGACCAGGCCTTCTGGCCGGTGACCGCGATCGCCGAATGCGACTTCCCGTGATAGCTCCCCCTGATTGCCAGCACCTGGTTCGACTTCTTGTGGGTGGTGGCCAGCATCAAGGCGGTGTCGTTGGCCTCGGTCCCCGAATTGGTGAAGAAAACCTTGGCATCGGGGATGCCCGACAACTCGGCGACCCTCTCGGCCAACTCGATCTGCGACTCGATCAGATAGAGAGTCGATGTGTGGAGCATCCGGTCGGCCTGGGCCTTGATCGCCGCCACCACCTCCGGGACCTTGTACCCGGACATCGTGACCAGGATCCCGCCGAAGAAATCGAGGTACTGGTTGCCCTCTGCGTCGGTGACATAGCGGCCGTCGCCATCGACGATGGCGATCGGCTGCTCGTAATAGAGCGGAGCCCACCCGGGCAGGACCGCCTTGTGTCTTTCGAAGAGCTCTGCATGCAGTCCCATTGCTTCTCCCTTGGCGTCAGACCCTCAAATATCGCATAAACACCGATCGGTCGCCGATCAGCTGCCGGTCCAGCCTCATCTCGAGCGGAGGATCGGCGAGATCACCGTGGGCAATCCGGGCCGAGCGACCGCCGATCATGAGGGGGGCAATGGTCAGATCGAGCTCGTCGACCAGGTGCTCGGCGACGAACTGGCCGACCAATGTTGGCCCTCCCTCGCAGAGGATCACCTTGGCCGCACTCAGCCGGGCCAGAATCGCACGAGGTGTCACATCCTCGAGGATCACCACGTCGGCGGCATCCCCCAGCAGGGCCAACTTGGCCGGGTCGGCGTTGGGCCCGGTTATGACCATGGGCCGGTGTTCGGGGTCGGAGAACACACGGGCCTCGGCGTCGAAGCTCAGCCGACCCGAGACGATGGCCAGAACCGGAACCTCGGTGAGGCCGGCTGCCACTCTTTGCTCCCGACGCTGCTCGTCCAGGGCGACTGGTTGGTAGTTCTCGGCCTCAACGGTCCCCGAGCCGACCAGGATCACGTCCGGCACCGCCCTCAGTGCTTGAAACACCGCTTTGTCGTCCGGATCGCCCAGACTCGAGGACTTGCCGGCGATCGCAGTACCCCCATCGGCGGAGCTTATGAAATTGACCAACACCCAGGGCCGGCCCGTCCGCCTTCCGCTCATCATGCATGTAGAGCCCGACGAGATCCTCGATCGGTTCGCCGGTTTCGGTCTGTCGAAGCATCGGCGGGAAGTTAGCCCTACTCCTCGACGATGAAAGCGGTCACCATCCCGAACATGCCCTCGTCCCGCTCCACGTGGGTGAGGATGTGGCAGTGCCAAACCCAGACACCAGGGTCTTCCAGCTGCATCAGGACCGAGTAGCGCTCACCCGGGGCGACGTTGAGGGTGTCGATCCAATACGGGCTGTCCAATGGGACACCGTCCTTCGCGTAGACCAGCTGTCGGAACTGATGCTGGTGCATCGGGTGGATCTGCAGACCCTCGTTGAAGTAATGGACCACCACCCAATCCCCAACCTTGCCAATGTACGGCTGGGTAGCCGGGAACGACTTGCCGTTGAGGCTGAGGCCGATGACCCCGGCGTCGTTGAGCACCATCGGAATCTCCTGGGAAACCACGAGGTCAGTTGGGATCTCGACGCCAGAGATCGTCTGGCCCACGGGCATAGCGACCTCACCAACCATGAATGTCCCGAACATCCCGTTGGGAACCTGCATCTGCCCGTGGTGATGGGCGTGGTACATCGCCACCATCGGCTCTCGCGTGGTGAACTCGTAGACGAAGCTCTCACCCGATTTGATGAGTGGTTGGGTGAGAGGGGCAACCCCATCCATGCTGTTCGGCACCTTCACGCCGTGCCAGTGGACATCCGTGCCCATCGGTAGCTGGTTCTCCACGACCACCCGCACCTTGTCCCCCACCTCGACCTGGATCTTCGGCGCCGGCACCATCCCGTTGTAGGTCCAGGCCTCAACCATCTTGCCCGGCTCGACCTCCCAGTCGGTGATCGCCGCCGTCAGATGGAATTCCTTGGTGCCGTCGGCCAGAACAGTCGGCTCGAGCGCCTGATTGCCCAGACCCTCCGTCTCGGCGGGGAAGGCCAGCATCGACTCCTCCATCAGCCGATCGAGCTCGGCCCAATCGGCTTCGGTGCCTTCGTGATCGCCATGGTCGCCCTCACCGGGGCCGACAGCGCCCTCGACAACGTTCAGGCTGGCCTCCATTCCGGCCTCCCGGTGCCCGGCGATCGAGCAGAAGATCACGTATGAGCCGGGTTCCAGATCGCCGACGTCCAAGCTCGCCGAATCCCCTGCAGCCAGATCCGGGGTGGTGGGTCCGCCCTCCACGCCGAGGTTGTGGGCGGTGGACCCGTTGTTGGTTGCCTGAAGGACCGTCGGCCCGGGGTTGACCTCGGCCGGGCCCTCGATGGAGAACTCCGACAGCGAGTAGTCGATGACCTGCTGCTCGGCCGGCTCGCCTTCTTCGCCGGCGGCGCCGGCCGGCTCACCACGGAAGGCGACGATCGCGGCGAGCACGGCCACCGCCAGGCCGATCAACGCGAGGATGATCAAGAAGCGATCGAAAGCGCGGGCAGGCGACAGATCCCGCGCGTCATCACGATGTGGAGTCATGGACCGAAAGGTATGGAGTCATTCCGAGCGTCAATAGGGCAGATCGGCCCTAAACCGCATGGACTTCCGTCGCGATGATCTACTCAGACGCCAAGGAGGTAGCTGGTGCAACTACGGGAATTGGTAAGTGGGGAAGTCGTATGGGTCGGCCCCGAGGCCACGATTCGACAAGCTGCAGAGCTGATGATGTCGAAGGAGGTCGGATCAGTGGCTGTCGAAGTCGACGGCGCGTTGGAGGGGATCCTGACCGAGCGGGATGTTCTCAGAGCAGTAGCGGCTGACGCTGAGCTGGATTTGGATCCGACGAGCAGTTGGATGACGGATTCTCCGGAATCCTTCTCGCCAGAGATGGAGGCAAGAGAGGCGGCCGATTGGATGCTCGCCACCGGGTTTCGTCATCTTCCGGTCGTCGAGAACGGCGAGGTTCTGGGTGTTGTCTCCATCAAGGACGTGCTTTGGGCGATCGCCGACGAAACGGTTTGAGTCATGGAACCCATCAGCGACGCCGAGGCCCTCGACTTCCTCGAACACGAGATGGTCGCCCACCTCGGAGTCATCGACGACGGGGAGCCCTATGTCACGCCGATGTCGTTCGTTTTGGACGGGAGACGACTGCTGTTCCGCACCAAGCCCGGTAGGCGATTCGAGGCGATCGAGTCCAACCCGAGGGTAAGTGTCGAGGTGTCCCAATTCGACGAGACAACCGGTGAATGGACGAGCGTCGTAATCAAGGGCACGGCCACCGAGCAAACCGACGACGAGACCACGGCCCGCGTGGTCGAACTGCTCCTACAAAAATACGCCTCGGTGTTGGGCTCCCCGCTGGGCCATGGTGGCTTGCAGCCGATGGCGAGCTTTCCCCACGTCCTCGAAGTGTCCATCGACGAGATCACCGGAATGACCTCGGGAAGGGGCTTTTCTTACCGGACGCGGCCCGGCCGCCTCTGATGTTCGTCCACTACGAGACGGAAGTGCCTCTTTCCATGCCCGCAGTGGAACGTGGCCTGGACGGCTTCGGTACCCGATTGGGCGCCTTGGCCGATCTCGCCTACCGGGAGGGCGAGGAGTTGCGGTCACGGGTCGGGCCCGGGTCGGGGAACCTCGCCAAGGAGGTGCGCCTCGAGATCGGGGCCCCAGAGATCCATCGGCGCGGTCTCATCTATGCCGTGAGCTGGTCGGCCGTCGGAGCGGAAATGCTGTTTCCCCGGCTGAACGCCGAGTTGATCATTTCCCACCTCGGCCAGAACAGAACGAGGATCGTCATGGACGGCACCTATCAGCCCCCTCTCGGGCAATTCGGCAGAGTCGTCGACAGGGTCATCCTGAGACGCGTCGCCGAGTCGACCGTGAAATCCTGGGTCGATCGGCTCGCCGAATCACTCGGCGTCGGTCAGCCGGTCAACTGAGAGGGAGTCGCACCTCAACCATCGTGCCCTTGCCCGCGGTGCTGATCACGTCGGCGCGGCCTCCCAAGCTGGCGGCCCTCGCACTGAGATTGGCCAAGCCCAGCCCGGTCGTCGGGGACGCAGGGTCGAATCCGATACCGTTGTCACTCACCGAGACGCGGCACCAGTCGGCGTCGCCATCGACGATCACCTCGACGTCGCCTCCCCCGGAATGACGGAGAGCGTTGCTGAGGGCCTCAGTGACGAACTTGACCACCTCGTCCTCGAGCTCCTCGGCGGGGAGCCCGACCATCCCGATCTCGAGCGTCACCACCGCCGGATAGGCAGAACCCAGTCGGGAGACGAGCTCCTGGAGACGATCGTCCAACTGTCTGCGGGCCTCTGTCGTTCGCAGCTGGAAGATGTAGGCACGCAGGGCCTCCACCACGCGGTCCAGACGATCAACCGATTCCTCGATAGTCGACGCGGCCGTACCGTCCGTGACCCGGTCGGCGATTCCCTGCAGCGCGAGCCCAACTGCGAACAGATCCTGTATCACCGAGTCGTGGAGGTCGCGGGCGATCCTCTCCCGGTCCTCACCCACGGCAATCGTGCGGAGACGCTCCTGGAGACGGGCGGTATTCACGGCTGAGCCGGCAATTCGGCTCAACGCTTCGACCAGCATCACGTCGTCATCGGTGAATCCGCCGTCCTTCTCCGTCAGGTAGAGATTGCCGAACGCCCTCCCCCCGGCCGCGACCGGTACGCCGAGGAAGGTGCCCATCGGCGGGTGGTTGGGAGGAAATCCAAAGGAATCCGGATGCTCCGCGATCGAGTCGAGACGAATCGTCCGGTTCTCCCGCACCAGTGTCCCGAGGACGCCCTTGCCAGTTGGTAGCGATCCGATGCGGGCCACCTGCTCATTGGTGAGGCCGTCGTGGAGGAACTTCGTCAGCACGCCATGCTCACCGATGACACCGAGCGCGGCGTATGTGGCTCCCGTCGCGGTCTTGGCCTCCGCCACGAGGCGTCGCAGCACATGCTCGAGGTCTCCCGCACCTACGACAGCGGCCGCAGCTTCGATGAGCTCGGGAAGACGCTGCACCGCCGTTGTTTGCGACATCGGCGCCAGACCATACCGCTACCGTTTTTTCCGATGTCGAAGCTGAAGGTCTTGCTCGTGGACGATCACGAGGTAGTTCGCGCCGGGATCAAGGCCCTGCTGGACGCCGAAGACGACATCGTTGTCGTCGGAGAGGCCGGGACCGTCGCGGAGGGGGTGCGTCGGGTCGGCTATGACGAGCCCGACGTGGTCGTGCTCGATGTCCGACTCCCCGATGGGAGTGGCGTTGAGGCGTGCCGAGACATCCGTTCCCGGTTTCCCGACGTGAAAGTCTTGATGCTGACGTCGTTCGCCGACGAGGAGGCAATGATGTCGGCGATCCTCGCCGGAGCATCGGGCTATGTCCTCAAACGGGTGAAGATGACGGATCTGGTCGATGACATCCGCCGGGTTGGGGCAGGAGAATCGCTGCTCGACGCCGACATGACAGAGCGTCTCTTCGAGCGGCTTCGCAGTGGTCCCCAAGACGATCCGTTGCTCGCGAAGCTGAGCAAGCAAGAGAGGACCATCGTCGGATACATCGCAGATGGACTGACGAACAAGCAGATCGCCGACGAGATGTTCCTGGCCGAGAAGACCGTCAAGAACTACGTGTCCAACCTGCTGGCCAAGATGGGCATGAGCCGGCGCAGCGAGGCAGCGGCCTACGTGGCCAGAGTCGAGGGCGAGCACGAGACTGCGGAGGCACCGCAGGGCTGGGACGAGGGTTGACGGCGGACTTCTAGACCGAGATGGTCCGGCGAATGGTGGCAAGGTCCCCCTGCCAGACGTTCTGAATCAGGATCGGCTTGAAGCCCATCTCGACGTTGATGCTGAGCATCGGCGCGTTTGAACCGGCGTTTTCGGTGTCGATCCGCCGCACTGTCGGATATCTGTTCCGAATCTCGAACGCCATGGCTGCCTTGACCCACCGCCCGATGCCTTTGTTGCGGTGCGCCGGGTCGACTCCGGTGTCCCACTGGTCGACCAGGTCCGGTTGCAGACGCTTGAAGGCGACCGTGGTGAATCCGGCGAACTTGCCCGATGGCTTGTGACGGGCGACGTAGGTGAGGATCTCCCGTTCCCCTCGCACGCCGTACTTCGATTCGAGGTCACGCCAGATCTCAGGCGTCATTATCTCGTCTTCATCCTCGACGTAGTCCTCTCGGGGCGCCGAGTTCATCACGAACATCACGTCGCAGTAGGCCTGGAGATACTGGTCGTCGATCGGGCTGGGCAGAAAGAGCAACTCGTAGTCGGAAGCGCGCTCAGCCGCTCGCTCGATCCACGACTCCATGAGCGTCCAGTCGATCTCATCGAAGACGAGACGGCTCACCTTCTCCCGATATGCCGACTTCATGCCGGCGCGCCTTGCCAGCGCTTCCTCGGGCCGTCCGTCGGGGATGCCGACGGCCAACCGGTTCCGGCCATCGGCCTTGGCGGCCTCGAGCATCGGGGTCGCGATCGCACGTCCGTAACCGGATCCACGATGCTGGGGGTGCACGTAGACCCACCCGAATGCGTTATCCAGGTTTTGCACGAGGTCGACGTGGAGACCGGAAGTGGCAACGATCTCGGGGCCCTTCCAGAGGACCCAATGGGACACGCGCTCGGTGTCGATTGGATTACGCCAGTCGAGGAGATGCTGAGCGAGGGGGACCGGCGGATCTCCAGGCAACACCTCCTCGTCGAAGACGAGGAGCAACTCGTGCATCGCCTCGAGGGTCTCCGCAGGCGCAACACGCGTGTCGACGTACTCGATGTGGAAAGGCATGACCCGTCGAGGCTAGGAATCGCACATTTCGAGTGTGGGTGAATTAGTCGACCAGGTCGGGCTGTGTGCTCTCTGCCCATTCCTGGCGGGTGATCCGATAGACGACATGACGCCTAAGACGGTCATCGTCGAGGAGTCGGGGATGGTCGAAGTCCAATTCGGGCGCCCTCTCCATCCCCAGTCTCGACATCACTCCTTGCGAACGCTGGTTGGCCGGGACCGTCCAACTGAGGATCTCTTCGAGGTCGGCCTCTTCGAAACCGAAGTCGAGTGCTGCCTTGGCCGCCTCTGTGGCGAATCCGTTCCCCCACTCGTCCCGAGCGAAGCGCCACCCGACTTCCACGGCGGGGGTGAAATGGGTGCGGAACGTCGGGACGGCGAGACCGCAGAACCCGACGAGTCTGGGCACCCAGGTCGTATCGACCGCCCACAGCCCGAAGCCGAACTCCTCGAAATGAAGCTCGATCGTCTGCATCATTTGATCCGACTCCTCGCTGGTGAGTACTCGGGGAAAGTGCTCCATCACCTCTGGGTCGGCGTTTAGCGCTGCAAACGCGGCCCGGTCGTCCTCGCTCCACCTTCGGAGCACCAGGCGTTCGGTGCGGATCGTAGGCCCGGTCTCCATGGCGTCAGAGTACGCAAGAGCCCTTCTAGAGGGCCTTGCCCGTCAGCGAGACAGAGTCAAGTCAGTCGATCTTCTTACCGATTTTCTCGGCGGCGTCCTTCACAGTGCTGCCGGCCTTCTTGGCGGCGTCGCCAGCCTCGTCAGCCGCGTTGGAAGCGGTCTTCTTGGCGTTGCCCGCAACCTTCTCTGCAGTGTCGCCGACCTTGTCCGCCACGTCGGAAGCGGCCTTCTTGGCGTCATCCATCGCTTCCTCGACGAGGACTCCGGTTTCCTTGAGCCGGGGGATCACCTGGTCCGCCACGTCGGAAGCCCGGTCATCGCCGATGATCGGCCCGAGTTTCGACTCGAACTTGGCGCGAGCTTCGGACTCGGTGAGACCGTAGAAGTCCCTTCTCCGATCCGACATGAACTTGGTGATCGCGGCGACGATCCCGACGACCAACAGGACTTTGAACAACGTCCTGAATGCATGGCTCTCGTCGGTTGTGTCTGCGATGACTGTGGTGTCTGTCATCTCTTTCACCTCCAACTCCAACCATACAGAACCGGCACCGGGACTTTTCGCGGCCTGACAACAAGACCCTTCACCTGGGGACCGGGGTTGCGTAGGTTCGACCGTGAAGTGACTCGACGGCTGGTCGTCGGCCTGATCGTGGTGGGTTTGGCAGTCGGGATCTGGGCCCTGTGGCCTCGGGAGAGCGCAGATCCCTCACCTACCACTGTGCCTATCGCCGTCGAGACGACCACGACGGTTCTCATAACGACCACAACCGCCGTTCCCACTACGTCCACGACCGAGACAACCCACGTCGTCGCCACCGTCGAAGAAGCGGAGGAAATCCTGACGGGTCTCTGGTTCGGGTGGTTCGAAGGGATCTACAACCAGGACGAGGACCGGATCCGGGAGGTGGTGGGGACGCAGGCGATGCTTGATGCGGCGCGTGGCTCAGTTTGGCGTCGATGGAGTTCGACGTGAGCCGCTACCCGCTGACCTCGCTTTCGCGGACAATCAGAGATTCTTGAGTCGGATGACGAGCTGCCTGGTGATCTGGACAGACATGCTCCTATCTCTGGGTTCAGCGGAGCCACGGTCGACGGGCGTCCACGTGCTGCGATCGGTCGCGACGACCATTGGGTGCTCGTCGTCCTTTGGAACAAACGGAATGACCTATGGGAGGAGGATTGCGACGTTCGCTTGGAGCCTTCTAGCTCGCCGCTGATCCTGCTTTGCGCCGACAGCCAGCGGTCAGCCGAGGAGTTCTCGGCGTGCTGGGTCGCGATCGAACTCGACCCGTTTTCGGGTTGCGACGAACCGTCACCCGTTGCCGCCTCGCCGGTGGCGAAGTGGTCGACTACGCCAACGACGACTCCGTTCCCTCCCGGCTCTATCCGAACATAGGGACGGATCTGCTGGGCGAATGCTGGTATCGGACAAGCGCCGTAACCAACTACCAGATCATCCCACTGAACCCAGACGGTGGGGCGGAGCTCGTTCTGATCGTGGACGGTTCGCCTGGCCCCGCCGGCTACTTTCGCCGATGCACCTCAGAGCCGGGTGAGACTGTCGACCCGTCGGCAGAGGCGTGGGAATACGTGTCGTCTTATGTCCATCCGCCTCCGACCCCCGAAGTGAATCCGATACCTGGAGATGGGGTCACCGGGTTGGAGACATTTGTCGGGGTGCCCATACCCGACGTCCACGACACCCAGCTGTCCAGCGGCACGGGTGCCACCATCGACATCCACATCGAGGTCAGCGGCGTGGTGGTCGATTGGGGCGATGAACGAATCGATAACTTCCCCGCCGACCAGGCAACCCTCGCCGGCTATCCGGAAGGTGGTGCCCGACACGTGTACGAGGTCAAAGACCTGGCCGGATACGACCTGTCCATCTCCTACGCCTGGATGGCACGGTGGCGGGTGGCCGGCGAGGACTGGGAGTTCCTCGATGTGCCCGACACGACCACCTCGGTTGTATATCCAGTCGCCGAGATCGTCTCGGTCATAACCGACTAGAGACCGACCGCACCCCAAGACCTAGTGTCGGACCGATGAATCTGCTCGTCGGGACCATCGCCGGGATGTTCGCCCTCGACGAGCCAGCGAACCCCTTGATCGCAAACACGACGATCAACCACATCGCCCGCGATAGCGAGGGCTGGTGGGCTGTCGATGACGAAGCTCGGGTTCACCACTACGGTCAAATCGTTGCCAATGGTCCCGACGACGCCACACTCAACTGCGTCCTACCCGTCGATGAGGCCATCTGGGTTGGCGCTTCGAGCGCTCGGCTGTACCGGATCGACGGCCGGGACCTGATCGAAGACCAGGACTTCGCTAACACGCCGGGACGGGCCGATTGGTACACCCCGTGGGGCGGGCCACCGGATGTGCGGTCCATCGCCATCGACGGGGCAGGCACTCTGTTCATCAACGTCCATGTCGGCGGCATTCTTCGTTACGACGACACGGGCCCGACCCCAACCCTCGATCAGGATGCCGATGTCCATCAGGTGATCGCGGACAAGTCCGTCGAGGGGAGAGTCCTCGCCGCGTGCGCCAGAGGCCTGGCTCAGTCGAGTGACGGGCGGGCATTCACCTTTCGCGACGACGGTCTTCATGCGCCCTATTGCCGGGCGGTTGCACTCATCGGCGACACGGTTGTGATCTCCGCCTCGACCGGGCCGAGATCGAGCCAGGCCCGGCTCTATCGGGCCAGCCTCACATCTGGGCCGTTCGAGCAATGCAGTGAGGGACTCCCGGAGTGGTTCGACGACAACCTCGATACAAATTGTCTCGCCGTCCTCGACGGGTCGGTGTACGCCGGCCACGGCGGCACGGTATGGAGGTCGGACGATCACGGCGGATATTGGACAGAGGTCGTATCCGGCCTTCCCCGCATCAACTGTCTGGCCTGAAACGCGAGAGAGGGGCCACCGAGGGTGGCCCCTCTCACACTGGAGGAGGAAGCAAGTCCCTAGTTTGGAGCTATTGACTTACCCTCATTGATTCGGCGCTTAGATCTGCCAACTGAAGGGGGTCGAACGACCCAATTGTCAGACCTTCGTCGCCAGCACCGACCACATCAAGGGCAACCGCTCCCGTCCCTCAGGCAGACGCCACAAGCCGTCCTCTTCCTGGATCATCATGGGCAAGCCCTGCCACTCGCACTCGTCGTATTCCTCGACCCGGTCGATGCGCAACCCGGCCCGGATCAGTGCGTCGAGGGTTTGTCCCATCCCGTGGTTCCAGGCGTAGTTGAGAGGGCTCTCGACAACACCGACTCCGGCGTAGGTCTCATGTTCCTCCTCGGCATCGGGTTCCTCTGTCTCGAAGTAGGGAAGCGTGACCCGCAGTTCGTCGGTGTCCAGCCAGTCGAGAGCCCACATCATGGGATGACCTTCCCGCATGTAGAACGTGCCTTCCGGTTCGAGCATGGCTGCCACGACTTTGGCCCAGCCATGGATGTCGGGAATCCAACAGATGGCTCCTACTCCGGTGTACACGATGTCGAATTTCTCATGAACGACCGCCGGCGTGTCGTAGAGCTCGGAGACGATGAACGTGGCCGGCGTACCGGAGTCCTTGCTGAGGCGCCTTGCCGCCTCGATCGATTTGTCCGACAGATCGGTCCCGGTGACCGCGGCCCCGAGACGGGCCCAGGAGATGGTGTCGGTCCCGATATGGCACTGCAGGTGGAGCAGGGTCTTCCCGGTCACATCACCGAGCTTCTCTTTGTCATACGTCACCACTCCGCTCAGGTGGTGCGGATCCGAGATGAATCGGGAGATTCCATACTCATCCGACCCGTAATGAATTGGAGTCCGGGAGTCCCAGTGAGCCCGATTGGTTTCCCGGTAGTGATCCAGTGCCATGGGCTGAGTATGGCGACGTAACGTCCCCGTCATGGAGGAAATATGGCTCGACTGACCGGGATCGGCGGCGTGTCTTTCAGATCGAAGGACCCCCAGGCCCTCCAGGAGTGGTACGTCGAGCATCTCGGTCTCAGCTCCGAGAACGCCGGTTTCGTGGTCATGAGCTGGGGTGATGCGGGCGGCACGACGATTTGGGCACCATTCCCCACGGACACCGACTACTTCGAGTCAGCCAACCAATTGGATGGTCAATTACCGGGTCGATGACCTCGCCGGACTCCTGGCCAAGCTCCGAGACGAAGGGGTTCGAGTCGACGACGAAACCATGGAGGACGAGAACGGGAACTTCGGCTGGTGTTGGGACTCGGAAGGCAACAAGGTCGAGCTCTGGGAGCCGCCACCGGGGAGGTAGACGTTCAAGGAGTCCCGGGGTGGGAGGTGAAGTCCCAAGCCTGGGCATCGCCCCAGGCGACGGGCACCGAGACCACGTCCGTCGGTGATCCGTCCTCAGCCGAGTGCCAGAAGACACGGATCGTTTCTCCACCAACGAACGTGTAATCGACCGAGAACGAGAATGCGCCCCAACACCCGGTGCCGCAGGTGGCTGTGGTGAACTCTTCATGGACGACATTCCCCTCGGCATCCAAGACCTCCAAGCTCACCGTGGCCTCGAAAACGTTGGCAAAGCCGGTCACGGCGAGCGGTGAGTCTCCCGAGCCGCTCAATGCAGAGTCCAGGTTCACCGAGTTGAGCTGGTCGAGGAACGCATCCCTGCCGACCGGCTGGCTCAGATCGAGGCCTTCGCTCCCGAAGGCGGTTACCGGCTGATCGCCGACCGTGAACAGGACCTCGGAGATCTCCTCGCCGTCGCCGGCGGTGAAGATCAACTGGTTGAGCATCGTCATGTCGGCCAGGAGACCACCGGCGCCATCGAGGAAGGCGTCGTTCATGTCAACGGTGACGAGTTGATCACTGGCTCCACGGGTGACGCTCACTACTTCGACCGGGGCCGGGATGAAGTTCTCAAACCCTTCGGGCAGGAAGAGCTCATCCGTAGTGAGCAACTGGAGCGCAGCGAGGGTGTCTTCGGTTTCGGGCGTCGGATAGGCCGTGGCCAGGAAGGGCACGAGGGCAGGGTTACCCAGATTCGAGTTCTCAGGTGACTGGGTGAGGAAGACGATCACGTTCCTCGGTTCGGTCACCACCCCGGCGGTCGTTGTCGGTGCCGGCACGGTCGTGGTCGTCGCCGGCTGCTCCGTGGTGACTGTCGTCGTGGCCTGCGGTTGGGTGGTGACCGTCGTCGGCACCGTCGAAGTCGTGGATGACGCCACCGGGTCCACCTCGCCCCCTCCCCGGGCCAGCCACAGTGGGATTGCAGCCAGGAACAGCACCACTAGAGCGGCTCCGGCAAACACGAGAACCGGACGGGGCTTGGAATCTTCACGCTGGGTCACCGAAACCTCCTCAGGAAAGGGCGGGGGCTCCGGTGACATCGCCACCAGCCGATCCGCAAGCTCTTTCATCTTTCGATCGTCTTTTCCGCTCATGACAGCCACTCCTCGAGGTGCTTTCGGGCGCGGGCCAAATGACGCTTCACGGCACCGGGCGAGATGCCCATTCGCTCAGCAACGGAATCCACTGAGAGGTCGGCCCAATAGGTGAGCAGCACGGCAGCGCGCTGTTGAACCGAGAGACGCTCCACCACGCCCAGGACGTCGAAATCGATGTCCTGTGATGGTGCCGACTCAGGCGTTGCTGCCTTCATCTCCCTCAACCGCCGAGACAATGTGCTCCGGTGGTGATCATTCGCCACACTGAGCACGGCTCGATAGAGATATGCCCTTCTATTGGTGACCTCAGGCCATTTCCTGGCGGAAAAGGCCTTGAGACAGGCGTCGGTCACTACATCAGCGGCGTCGAACGGCCCCACCAGGCCAGTCGCATACCTGGTGAGCTCGACGGCGTATGACCGATATACCTGCTCGTTGTCCATCACACCTGTGGCGGTGATCATGCCCGTGAGACGGAGCCGGACCCGGGATTGGGTGACAGCCGATTGCGAGAAAATGGCGATCGGGCACCATCGGTGCAAGGGCATACTGAGGCGGATGACGGGAAGGGGCCCAGATCGGGCCGCACTGAACACCTACCGCATCGAGACCGAGAGGCTCGTCCTCGAGGTTCCCTCCGAGTCAGATGCTCCCGCCCTGTTCTCCCTCGTCGGTGGTGACGATCGCCTCGAAGTCACGGCCGGTCTCCTCTGGGACGGGCCCGACGAGACATCCGAGACCCTTGGATTCATCCGCCAGGCACAAACTGAGCGCTACGGCGACAGTGGTTTTCACTGGGCGATTCGCGATCGCACCGGGTCCGCAACGGGATCGCCCGGAATCGCCATCGGCATGATCAGCGCCAGACCGAGCGACCAGCCTGGGCGGGGTGATGTTGGTTATTGGCTGGGGAAGCCGTATTGGGGGCAAGGGTTGATGCGTGAGGCGCTCACCACGGTGCTCGACCTCTGTTTCGGGGAGCTCGACCAGGTCAAGGTCGAGGCCGAGGTCTTCACCACAAATGCCAGGAGCAAACGACTCGTCGAAAGCCTCGGGATGCAGTTGGAGGGGACCATCCGATCTTCCCACCTCAAACGTGGGGAGTGGGTCGACGCCCACATCTACGGAATCCTCCGCGACGAGTGGACTGCCTTGAGGTCTTCTTGACGGACCGCTGATGCGGTGATGATCCGCCATCTCTGACACTGGGACCAAGCAATCGACAAGGAGGTCCTTGATGTTCAGAAAGATGATCGGTGTGTTCACGGCGGTGGCCGCCGCCCTCCTCCTGGTAGGAGTGGCGTTCGCATCGGGTGACGATTCCAGTGACGACTCCAGCTCCAGCTCGCTCGGCACCACGCCGAGTTCGAATGTGTCGTCCTCAGTGAACGGCTCGACAGCCACCAGCCTCGACGACCCGACGAGTACGAGCGTCGACGACAATTCCACGACGAGCATCAGCTTGGTGGACACGTCATCGACCAGCACCACCATCGACCCGACGACCAGCACGAGCGTGGACGACAATTCGACGAGCACCAGCATCGATGATCAGGGCGGCGACGACAACAGCGGCCACGGCAACGGTGGCGATGACGACGATGACAACAGCGGCCATGGCAACAGCCATGACGACGGGGACGACAACAGCGGCCACGGCAACGGTGGCGATGACGACGGGAACCAGGGCTAGACGGAAGGCCCCAGCCAGACCCGAACGACCGCTCCACCACCGGGGCGGTCGTTCATTTCCATCTCGCCACCTACCGATTCGGCAGTCCGTCGGACGATGTCGAGCCCGAGTCCGGTCGAGCCCGCACCACTGACACCTCGCTCCGCGAGCCTCCTCGAGGCGAATCCCGGCCCGTGGTCGCTCACTTCGAGCCAGCGCCGGCCATGCTCGGACCCCACGGTCACGTCAAACGGGGTGGCAGGATCGGTGTGGGAAAAGACGTTCCCGATCAGAGCATCGACCACGGCCTCAACTGCTTCTCGCGACAGAGCGACCGGCCCGTGATCATCCACATTCAGCGTCATCATCCTCCTCTGTTCCTCGGCCAGCACCGCCCAGAACGAGCAGCGCGCCGACACAACCGAGGAGAGGTCGGAGACGCCGCCCTGGCCCATGGGCGCTGACCTCGTGGCCACGATGAGCTCATCGATGGCCTGCTCGAGTCGGTCCACCTGACCCAGGACCTCCCCCCGTTCGTCATCGTCGGTCAGCTTCTCCGCCTGGAGTCTCAGTGATGTCAGCGGCGTCCGTAAGCGATGGGAGAGATCAGCTGCCGCCTCGCGTTCTTCGGCAATGAGCTCCTCGAGCCGTCCTGCCAGCCAGTTGAACGACTCGCCTACCTCCCTTATCTCTTCGGGCTCGCTGACTTCCACCCGGGCGTCCAGGTCACCCTCACCAAGCCGCCTCGCGGTCGAGGCCAGATCGCTGATCGGCCGGACCAGGCGTTGACCCAGCCGATCGGCCACCCAGACCGCGATGGCGACGAGCAACACGCCAAGAAGCGCCAGAAGGAGCCAGGCCTCGGCCACACCGTCGCTGAGGGCCGCGTCGGTGACAAAGACATCGACGACCGCCGTGCCCGCCACTCCGATGACGGGAAGGGCATATTCCCATCCACCTTCGACAACTCCGGAGATAGTGGCCTGTCGCTCGACCGCGGTCGGCACGAGCGTGCCCTGACCGGTCATCGGCTCACCGAGCACAGACCCGTCCGGAAGCACGACGATGGTCCCTGGGTCGAGTGGCCCCAGGGCCGATTCGATGGCGCCGGCGTCCTCGTTCAGGCTCACGGTCAGGGCGAGGAGTGCAGCCGTCGACTGGGCGGTCCGCTCCGCCTCGAGCCGGGCCCGATCGCCGGCTTGTCGCCGGACCAGAAGACCCAGTGGGATGAGAAGGGAGATGACGACGAGGGCCGTCGTGGCCAGGCTGAGGAGGGCGAGTCTTCGTCTCACCCGGTGGGATCGACCAGTTTGACCCCTACCCCATGGACAGTGCGCAGATAGCGTGGCTCCTGCGCCGTTTCGCCGAGCTTGCTGCGCAGCCAGGAGAGATGGACGTCGACAGTCCGCTCGGCCCCTCCGTAAGGCTCACGCCACACTTCTGCCATCAAGGCTCGCTTGCTTACCACCTCTCCGGTCCGCTCGGCGAGAACACGAAGCAGGTCGAATTCCTTCGGGCTCAGATCGATGGATTCACCGGCCAGCGTCGCCTCACGCGCCGCTGGGTCGATCATGAGGTCGCCGATCCGAATCGCGTCTCCGGCATCGGCGGCCACCCCACGTCGCAGCAGGGCCCTCACCCGGGCCTCGAGTTGGGCCACGGAGAACGGCTTGACCAGGTAGTCGTCGGCGCCCGCGTCGAGGGTTCTGACGACGACTTCGTCGGCGCCACGGGCGGTGATCACGATGATCGGGACCTGGCTAACCGCTCGGATCATTCGCAAAAGCTCGGTCCCATCGAGGTCGGGCAGGCCGAGGTCCATGACCACCAGGTCGGGTTTTCCCTTCACCGTCAATTGCAATCCCTCGAGGGCGGCTGCGGCGCTCTCGACGTCATGACCCTGGGCAGCCAGCGCATCGGCGACCAGACGTCTGATGTCGACGTCGTCCTCGATCAGCACGATCTGTGCCATGTCGGCAGGTTATCCGGGAGTCGATTTCTGCCCACGCGCCTTGAGGAAACCTTGACCTTCCGTTGACGAGATGACTCGGGCTTCCTGGGACAATGTGGCTGTGAGCAAATGGGCCATCGCCGGTGCATGGGTGCTCGTCGCCGCGGTAGCGACGACGCTGACGTGGCAGATCGTCAGCGCCGCCGACGCCCAGGTGAGCGATCAGCCACCGATCCAGGTGGCCCCAGCCCCGAGCACCCCGGACTCGACTACCTCCACGGCACCCGGTTCCACGTCGAGCACAAGCAGCACCACGTCCTCGACGAGCACGGTCCCGTCGTCCTCGTCATCGACCTCCTCAGGCTCTTCGTCGACTTCTGCTCCGCCCACTACGGCGGCGGCCTGGTCCTCCCGAACGATCGAAACAGGAGGCGGAGTCGTGGTGGTCAGATATCGACCCGAGGAGGTGGTGCTGAGCTCCGCCTCGCCCGCCGCAGGATTCTCAGCGGATATCAACAAGCAGGGCCCGCCCGATGTGGACGTCGAATTCGAGAGCGAATCGGCGAAGTATCGAGTGAGGGCAAGGTGGGCGGACGGCGGCCTCGCGGTCGAGACCGAGTCCGACGTCGACTAGCAGACGAGGGTGTCGCGGCCCGTCTGCTCCTCCCGCAGCCGTACCACCAGGTGCTCGATCAGCTTCCACGCCAGCTCGGGATGGGACTTCACCAGGGGACGGAACTCCCATTTGGATATCACGAGGGTCGTCAGGTCGGTATCAGCCAACACCGAGGCCGACCGCGGGCCGTCGTCCACCAACGCCATCTCGCCGAAGAATTCGCCCGGCCCGAGAGTCGCCACAGTTCTGCCCCCACGCTGGACCTTCGCTTTGCCGTCGGTGATCAAATGGAAGCCGACTCCCCCACGACCCTCGGTCATGACCTCGGCGCCCCCGGTGTGAATGGTGGGTTTGGCGATGGCCAGGACCTTGTCCAGATCCCTCTTGCTCAGGTCGCTGAGAAAGGGCACCCCACCCAGCAACTGCAAACTCTCCTGCTTGGTGGCCAAGGCGTCTCCTCCACTCGATGGATGGGGGCAAGATGATATCCGGCGCCGGCCAAGCGCGCCCGGCCGTCACTGGAGTCGGTTCCTCCAGCTAACCATTCACATCTCAGCTGAATCGACGCAGGATCCAATCGACGAGGAGATCACCGTCGGTGCTGCCCTCGAGTGAGGCCAGGCCATCGTCCACGGTTGTCTCGGGGATCAGGCCGCCCCGTCGAGACTCCAAGAGCGCTTCCGAATAGGCCGCGTCGAACTCGGGGTGCCCCTGAATGCCGATCATGTTCTCGCCTACTCCCAGCATCGAAACCGGGCAATGCTCATTCCAACCGAGGACCTCCGCTCCCGGAGGCAAGTCTTCGATCTGATCCTGATGAGAGGTCAGAACGGTGTACGAAGAGCCCAGACCCAGGTCTCCCCTCACCTCCACCTCTTTGGCACCTACTCCCCACCCCCGTTCGGACTTGACCACGGTGCCACCGAGCGCCTTGGCGATGAGCTGATGACCAAAGCAGACCCCGACGAAGGGGACCTGCTCCTTCGCCACATCACGAACGAAGCCTTCGAGATCCCGGATCCACGGCTCGTCGTCATTGACTGAATGGCGTGACCCTGTGGTGATCCATGCGTCGCACTCCCCCGGATCTGATGGCAGCTGACCACCGATGACGTCGTAGACGACGATCTCCACCTCGGTGTGACCGGCAAACAGCCGCCGAAACATGTCCGGGTAATCACCGGAGATGTGCTCGAACTCAGGACGAACGTGATCGCAGACGAGAAGGCCTAGGCGCATGCCATCCATTTTGGCGCGCCATTGTCGGGCTATGAGCCGATGCGGGCGCGCGAGAACTGGTCAATGATGTCCATGACCTTCGTTGGGTTCTCCCAAACGTCGGAGTCCCACAAAGTGAGGACCCGGAATCCCGCTTCCCTGAGCCGGTCGAAGCGGGCTTCATCTGACCGCCGATCGAGCAGAGAGCCGTGATAACGCTGCGACAAGACCTCGATGATCTTGTTGGTGTCCTCGATCATGAAGTCGACCCGGCCGATCCAATCATCACCACCTGCATCGACCTGGCGGCGTACGGCGACGCCGACATCGCCGGCGAGTCGTTGAACTCTTGCCTCGAGGCCCGTCTGGGGAGCGACATAGTCCGGTGGTCTCTCGGCCAGGAGCCTTCGCATGACCCGAATCCCGTTCCGGCCGCGGGCAGCAAGTCTGATGAGCAGATCATGCAGGCTCCGATACGTCACCAGGTTCATGGACCAGGCATTGTCAAGGGCCCGCTCAGTCCTCGCCGGATGTTGGCTCCCGGCAAGGAGGAAGATCGTGAGAGCCGGCGCCACGACGCGCACCCCGTTGAGTGTTCGCAGCTGATCTGCCGGCAGATCGCAGTGGTAATGGATTACCGACAAGCGGCGTCGCTTCCTGGCGCCTTGCCGCGGGATGACAGTGTGAATCGGATGGCGAAGCGTGTATCCGGGAATTCTCCACCATGCCGCCGCCGACTGGTGGGAGAGATATCCCAGACCAGGCGCATCAAGGACAGACGCCATCACTCGAGATTCCTCGGTGGTCGGCGCGCCGGCGATCCTCATGACTTTCGGAGAAATGCGAATCAATAAGCCATCCTCGATCAGGTCATAGAGCTCGTCGCCACCGATTCCCCGTTCCCACAGTTGATTGCGGCTCAGGACTCCGTGCTGAAACTCTGCCAACCGCCAGATCGCCTCTCTGTCTCTCACCAGGTCAGCGTGTCTCATCCTGACCATGGACACCACCCCCTTGCCTTTCTGGCGCGCCGATCTCGGCCCAGCGGCCGAGATCGGCGCGCGAAAACGGGTCCTGGTCAGTCGTTGGCGATGAAGACCGACTTGTACTCGGAGTAGTGCTCGAGGGCGGCCATGCCCTGTTCGCGGCCGATGCCGGATGCCTTGACCCCGCCGAACGGCGCCTCGATGTGGACGCTGGATGAGGAGTTGATGGAGAGCATTCCGGTTTCTACGGCGCGGGCGACACGGAGGGCGCGACCGATGTCTCGGGTCCATATGGAGCCGGACAACCCGTAGGGGGTGCTGTTTGCCAGGGCGATCGCCTCCTCCTCGCCATCGAACTCGCTCAAGGCGACCACCGGGCCGAAGATCTCCTCCTGGATGATCCGCATCCCCACCCTGGCCCCGATGAACACTGCCGGCGAGAGGAAGTTCCCAACAGACCCGACCCTGTCCCCACCACAGACCAGTTGCGCCCCCTGGTCGACGCCGATTTCTAGGTATCCCTCCACGGACTCCCGTTGCGCCGGGGTAATGAGCGGGCCCATCTCGGTCGCCTCGTCGGTGGTGTCGCCGACCACCAGGGTGCGCGCCCTTTCCACAAATCGAGCGGCGAACTCCTCGTATATCGGTTGTTCCACGAGGACGCGGCTGCGGGCGCAGCAGTCCTGGCCGGCGTTGTCGTAGACGGCGAAGATCGAGGATTCGACACAGGTGTCAACGTCGGCGTCGGCGAACACGATTGAGGCCGACTTCCCACCCAGCTCGAGCGAGACCCGTTTGATATCCGGAGCGGCGGCCGCCATCACTCCCGCCCCCACCTCGGTCGATCCGGTAAAGGAGATCTTGCCCACCGCCTCGTGCCTCACCAGCGCCTCTCCGGTCTCGGAGCCCTTCCCCGTGACGACGTTGAAGACGCCCGAGGGCAGCCCGGCCTCGATGGCCAACTCGGCCAGCGCGAGGGTGGTGAGCGGGGTCAGTTCGGCGGGCTTGACGACGACCGAGTTGCCCATCGCGAGGGCAGGGGCCGTCTTCCAACTGAGGATGAGCATCGGGAAGTTCCAGGGCGTGATGGCGGCACAGACGCCGATCGGCTCCCTGAAGGTCATCAAGGTCCCATCGGCGTTGCCCGGGATCGTCTGACCGTGGAACTTGTCCACCGCCCCGGCGTAGAAGTCGAAGGTGGTGGCGACGGCGGCGATCTCGCCTCGGGCGGCCACAATCGGCTTCCCCGCATTGGCGGATTCGAGCGAGGCGAGCCTCTCTTGGTCGCGGCGCACGAGGTCGGCGATGGCGCGGAGCACATCGCGTCGGCGTCGCACGGGCGTATTGCGCCACACACCCTCATCGAACCGTCGTCGGGCGACCTCGACTGCCGAGGCGACGTCGTCAGGAGAAGCCCGGGTGACCGTCCCGATCTGCTCACCCGTCGCCGGGTTGTGGATCGGGGCCTCACCACCGGACCCGGCGCGAGTCTCGCCGTCGACGAAAGGATGGTGCTCGCTCACTCGGGAGTGACGTATGCGGCGGTGATCCCACCGTCGACCACGAACTCGGTGCCGGTCACATAGGACGACTCATCGCTGGCCAGCCACAGCGCCGCCTTGGCCATCTCCGCCGCCTCGCCGAAGCGCCCCATCGGGATGTGGACAAGACGGCGCTGCTTCTTCTCGTCGGTGTCGAGGAACTTCATCAGTAGCTCTGTCCGCAGCGGCCCGGGGCAAAGGGCGTTGACCCTGATGTTCTCCCGGGCGTGGACCACTGCCAGCTCGCGGGTCATGGCGAGCACCGCGCCTTTTGATGCCGTGTAGGCAACCTGGGGCGTCGCCGCCCCGAGCAGAGCGACAAATGAGGCGGTGTTGATGATCGAGCCTCCACCGGCGCGGCGCAGGGCGGGGATCCCGTACTTGCACCCGAGGAATACCCCCTTGGCGTTGATGTCCATGGTGAGGTCCCAGATGTCTTCTGCGGTGGACACGGCGTCGTCGTCGGCGGAATGCATGATTCCGGCATTGTTGAACATGACGTCGAGGCGGCCATATGCCTTCTCCGCCGCAGACACCATCGCCTCGTTGTCGCCGGCCAAGGCCACATCCGCCTCGTGAGACGTCGCCTCACCGCCACCGGATCGCAGCATCTCGACCGTTTCCTCGGCGGCCACCCGGTTGACGTCGACGGCCAGTACCGAGGCCCCCTCGGCGGCGAAGAGCAGCGAGGTCTCCCGGCCGATGCCGGACCCGGCACCCGTGATCAGGGCGACCTTCCCTTCGAGACGACCGCTCATATCCGCTCGAAGTAGCGCCAGCGCTCCCAGTCGGTAACCGAGTTGTCGAAGGCCTTCTGCTCCGTCTGGAAGAAATGGGTGTAGTGCTCCTGCACCTCCGACCCGAAGGCCTGCTTGACGAACTCGGACGATGCGAACAACTCGGTGGCGTCACGCAGCGTGTAAGGGACCCGCGGAAGCTCCTGGGCCTGGTAGACGTCGCCGAGGAATATCTCCGGCGCCTCGATCTTGTTGGCGATCCCGTCCAAACCCGAGGCGAGCACCGCGGCGTAAGCCAGGTATGGATTGGCATCAGCACCGGGGATCCGGCATTCGATGCGCAGACTCTCGCCGTGCCCGACGACCCTGAATCCGGCGGTGCGATTGTCATAACTCCAGCCGAGACGGGTCGGCGCCCAGGAGCCATCCTGATATCGCTTGTAGGAGTTGATGGTCGGGGCGTAGAACACCATCAGCTCTGGGACATGGGCCATCCAACCGCCGAGGAACCATCTGAACTCGTCGGAGCCATGGACCGGGCCGAAGACCTGCTCACCGGGGAAAACATTGCTCTCTTCCGACCAGAGACTCACATGGAGATGACAGGACGATCCGGCCTCAGACATGTCGGGCTTTGCCATGAAGGTGATGGAGACGCCGGTGCTGTCGGCGATCTCTTTCATCGCCTGCTTCATGATGGTGTGCCGGTCGGCCATGTCCAGCAGCTCGGTGAAGCGGATATTCATCTCGTGCTGACCCCGGCCCCACTCCCCTTTGGAGTTCTCGACAGGGATACCCGACGCCGAAAGGTTGCGCCGCACCTGGGCGTTGTAGAACTCCTCGCGGCTCCCTTGCAGGAGGTGGTAGTCCTCGATGTACCAACCGGCGGGACGCATACCGTCATACTTCTTCTCCGCCGCCTCCCTATAGGAATCCTCGAAGAGGAAGAACTCGAGCTCCGATGCACCCTTCGCGGTGTACCCCGATTCGGCAGCGGTCTCTAGCTGTCGGCGGAGCACGGTGCGTGGGGCCACCGTGACCAGATCGTCCGTTCGCGGGTCCTCCAGGTCACAAAGGACAAAGGCCGTGCGGTCGAGCCAGGTGGCAACACGAAGCGTGCTCAGATCGGGAACCATGTGAAAGTCCCCGTACCCCAGGTCCCAACTGGCGTAGGTGTATCCCGGGACAGGTTCCATCTCCATGTCGACCGTGAGCAGGTAGTCACAGCCGTGGGTCCCGTGCTCGAAGATCTCGTCGAGGAAGTGGCGTGCGGTGAACCGCTTCCCGTGAACCCTGCCGTAGTGATCGGTGAATGCGGTCACCACCGTGTCGATATCCTCGGAGGCGACCAGCGCCTCCAACTCGTCGATGCTGATCAAGCCCCGCAATTCGCCCATTCGACGTCCTCCTTGCCCTCGTTCTCGGTGCCAGGAGGGTAGGCCGCCGACAACCCCGGCTGTCGCTGAATGGCGAATCAAAAAACTATCGATGCGGACGGCATCGGCCAAGCATGCATTCCTATTCTGCGTGCCCACTCACCAAGGGAGGTACGTCTATGTCGACCGAACGCAAGGTCGGCTCGGTCACCTATAGGGATGTCGACCAGGGGTACTTCGACCAAAGGGGTTTGAAGCGTCACGCCGGGGTTTGGATGCTCTGGGCGCTCGGAGTCGCTGCGGTCATCTCCGGTGACTTCTCCGGATGGAACTTCGGTCTCGATGTCGGCGGATTCGGCGGCCTGTTCATCGCCACGATCGTCATCACCGTCATGTACATCGGCCTGTGCTACTCCATCTCGGAGATGTCGCCGGCGATGCCCCACACCGGAGGGGCCTATTCCTTCGCCCGGTCTTCGATGGGGCCTTGGGGCGGATTCATCACCGGGGTCGCCGAGAACATCGAATACGTGGTGACGCCTGTCGTGGTGGTCTATTTCGCCTCGATCTATGCGCAGAGCGTGTTCAACGATCTGTTCGGTTTCGAGCTCGGCCTGCCCTGGTGGTGGGTGATTTTCTACGCGATCTTCGTCGGGCTCAACATCATCGGGATCGAAGCAACCATGCGGTTCTCGGTGGTTATCGCCGTGATATCGCTAGCCGTGCTCGCCGTCTTCTTCGTGTTGGCGATTCCGAATTTTGATGCCTCGTTGCTGACCAACATCGTCGCCGAGGAGGGCGGCACGTCGTTCCTCCCGTTTGGCGTCGCCGGGATATTCGCAGCCTTGCCCTTCGCGATCTGGTTCTACCTGGCCATCGAGGAATTGCCCCTCGCTGCCGAGGAGTCGATGGACCCCAGGCGGGACGTTCCGAGAGGGACGATGTGGGGATTGTGGACCCTGGTCATCACTGGAATGGGAGTCCTGTTCCTCAACACCGGGGTCGGTGATGGGGCCGAAGGGATCCGGACCTCGGGTGAGCCCCTGCTGGATGGGTTCCGGCAGGTCTTGGGGAGCGACACCAGTGCGGCAATCCTCGGGCTGTTCGCCCTCACCGGGTTGATCGCCAGCTTCCACACCATCATCTATGCCTACGGGCGGAACATCTACTCGCTGTCGAGAGCGGGCTACTTCCCCCACTGGATGTCGCTCACGCATGGCAAGCGGAAGACGCCGTACGTGGCGCTGCTCCTTGGTGCGGTCGTCGGCCTGGCGCTGGCGTTCTTGCTGGACAGCCAGTACAGCGGGACCGCTGGGGCCGCGCTGCTGAGCATGGCGGTTTTCGGGGCAGTGATCTCCTACTTCATGCAGATGCTGTCCTTCATCCGGCTCCGGAGGAACATGCCGAACATCCAACGCCCGTATCGGAGCCCGGTCGGGGTCTTCGGAGCGGCCGTCGCCGGCCTCATCGCCCTCATCTCGTTGGTTGCGTTGTTCATCAATGCGACCTATCGCCCCGGGGTCTACGGCGTGGCCATCTGGTTCGTTCTCGCCCTGCTCTATTTCGCTCTCTCCGGGCGGAACAAGCTCGTCCTCTCACCGGAAGAGGAGTTCGCCATGACCCAGGGCGAGCACGGTCACCCCGAAGAAGAGGGATACGGCTCGACATCGGTAGCCGACACCACTGCTACCGACGCCGACGTGACCGAGCCCCAGCCCTGAGCTGTCGCTTCCGTTAGCGGCCGAACCGGCGGTCCCGCCAGAGGAGGGCCTCCCTGAGGCCCTCCTCTGCTGTGATGCGGTCGAACTCCTCTCGCTCGGGCACCCGTGCCGTCTCGATCTCGGCGCCGAGCTCGACCCCCTCGATCAGAGCTTGACGAAAGCCGGCCGCCTCCCATGAGCGATTGAGCGCCCGCTTGGTGAGGGTCATGGCCATCGGGTCCACCACCGCCAGCTGCCCAGCGAGACGCATCGTCTCAGCTTCCAGATTCTCACGGGGGACCACCCGGTTGACCAGGCCAATCTGCTGCGCGGCTACGGCATCTAGCCGGTCGTGCCCGGTCATGATGAGCTCCTTGGCCCGACGAGCCCCGATGAGCCATGGCATCACTTGGGCAACCACCGTGGAGCCAAACCGAATCTCGGGCTGACCGAACATGGCATCGTCCGAGGCCACCGCCAGATCGCACATCATCATCAGATCGCATCCGCCGGCGAGACAGTGGCCATGCACCTGGGCGATGATCGGCCGGGGGTGGTCGAAGACCTCGAGCAGACGATCGAGACTGTGGGTGAGAGCATCGAGGGCACGCTCCGATCCCGATTCCTCCGACAGGTCATAGCCGGCACAGAAAGAGCGGCCGGACCCGGCGATCACGATCACCCTGACGCCGTCGTCCTCGGCGGCCTGGCCCAGTGCGGCTGAAAGCCCTTCGACCAGGGCGGAGTCGAGGGCGTTCAACTTCTCCGGCCGGTTCAGCGTGAGACGGCGTATTGGGCCAGTGTCTTCGACGAGAAGGACAGGCCCGCTCATTTCGGGACGATCAAGGCATCGACCGCGACTGTTCCAGCCAGTCCGGCAATCACGGGATTGACGTCCATCGCCGAGATCTGTCCCGCTCCGTCGGCCGCCATTTCGGAGAACCGGGCAATGACCTCGGCCAGGGCGTCGATATCTGCCGGTGGCCGCCCCCGGACCCCGTCGAGCAGAGGGCGAATCCGGAGCCGGTCAAGTGCTCGCATTGCCCCCGCCGTGTCGACCGGTGGCAGCACCGCTACCCGATCCGCCATGGTCTCGATGAGCCGGCCACCTGCGGAGACCATCACTACCGGGCCGAACTGGTCGTCGTCGACCATCCCGAGACCGATCTCCACCCCTTCCGGGATCTGCTCAGCCACCAGTACGAGGAGCCCGAGCCTGGAGGCCAGATCTCGGTAGGCATCGCGGAGGCCGGCCTCGTCTGCAAGGCCGACCAGGACTCCGCCCATCTCGGTCTTGTGATCGACCGACTCGGCCGTCTTCAACACGACCGGATATCCGATCCGCTTTGCCGCCTCCGATAGCGCAGCCTCATCACCAACGACCTCGAACCGCGGTACCGGGATGCCGTATGAGTCCAGGAGCTGGAGTGCGGCGGCTTCGCCCACCACGATCGGCACACCGTTGGACGGGAGGCTGAGTCTCGGCGACGTTGCTGGTCGTATCGACCGCGCATGGCGATCGAGCAGATGACGTATGGCCCGGAGACCGGTCTCGGTTCCTTCCAGGACGGGAATGCCCCCTTCCCGAAGTCGCCCGGCCTGAGCCGGATCGACTGTCGTCGTCAGATTGCTCAGCACGATCAAAGGCTTACCGGTGCGTTCGGCCACGGTGAACGTGGCGTCGGAATAGGCGTAGTCGGGTTTCTCCTCAGCGGTGAGGTCGACGCAAAAGGCGACGGCCCCGATCTCCGGATCGTCAGCGACAGCATGCAGACATTCGACGAACACTTCCTCGGCGTCCCTGCCCGTACCCCAGGCGTCGACCGGATTGACCGGTTGGAGACCGGGATCGAGGACCCTTGACAGCCGCGTCGTCGCCACCTCGCCCAGGGGCGGCAGCGCAACGCCGACGCGATCCGCGGTGTCGATGAGGAGCGCCCTCTCGCCGCCGGAGTCGTGGACGGCGGCGAGACCCGATGCCGTCGCCCTGCGGCCGAGTGGCGAACAACTCGACGGTGTCGGCCATCTCGTTCATACTCCACACACGGTGGACGCCATGAGCCTCGAACAGCGCCTCGTAGACGGCGTCATCACCGGCGATCCCCTCGGAATGCGTGGCAACCGCCTCCTGGCCCTTACTGGTCGAGCCCACCTTCAGAGCGATGACGGGCACGTCCATCTCATCGGCTCGGGCGAGGGCCTGACGAAACCCGTCCGGGTCGCGAATGGTCTCCAGAAACAGGGCGAGGACCCGTGTCGACTCCAGTTCGAGCGCCCACCGCATGTAGGCGTCCATGGTCGTGCTGATCTCGAGGCCGGTAGAGACGACGAGATTGAACCTGATCCCGCGCTGGTTGTGCAGCATGGCCGAGAACAGAGACCCGGAGTGGCTGAGAAACGTCACCCCACCCGGCCGCAGGTCTTCCGGTTGGTAGAAACCGCAGACGCGGATTCTCTCCTCAACATTGAGAAAACCCATGCCGTTGCCGCCACAGATCGGGACGCCACCTCGATTGGACAGATCGCGGAGCCGATCCTTGAGCGTCCCGCCACCCGCTGCTTCTCCGTGACAGCTGGCGAATATCGCCACTGATCGGGCGCCAGTCCTCAAAGCCTTCTCCATCTCCGTCTCGAGTTGGCCGTTCGCCACGGCCAGCACCGCCAGGTCCACCGATGAGCCGATGTCCTCCAGCGAAGGGACAGCGTTGACGCCGTGCACGGTCTCGTAGCGAGGGTTGACTGCATGCACTGCCCCCTCGAAGCCTCCCGAGATCAGCTGCCTGATCGTCTGGTCGCCCACCGACCCGGCTCGCTCGCTCGCGCCCACGACAGCGACAGATCGGGCCTTGAGCATCGGGTCGAGTGACATCATTGTGAAGGCATCCTGAACGGCTGTTCAGCGTACCGGCGACAACGCGGCCGCGGCAATGGTCGCCGACGCTGTGCCAAGATTGCCGGGTGAGCCCTCGACCCAGCCTGACCGCGACCCGACGCAACGAGATCCTGGCTGCCACCAGCGCCACCATTGCCGCCAGAGGATTGTGCGAGACACGCATCGCCGACATCGCAGACCACATCGGGGCCAGCCCCGCCCTCATTCTCTATTACTTCCCTTCCAAGGCAGCCCTGGTGACCGAGGCGCTCGTCTATCAGGACCAGATGTTCCACGAGGCGGTCAAGGGTGAGTTGGACAACGCGACGACGGCTGCCGCCAAGCTCGCCATCCTCATAGAAGCCAGTTGCCCCAAGCCATCTCGTGGCAACGGTGACCTCGATGGATGGGTGCTGTGGCCGGCTGCTTGGGAGATGTCACGACACGATCCGACACTGGCCGCTGCTCGCGCCCGACTCGACGAGTCATGGAGGGCCCAGATTGCCTCGATCGTCGAAGAGGGGATCGCGGCCGGCGAGTTCACCGACGTGGATGCCTCAGACTTCTCGATCCAGCTCGCCGCTCTCCTCGATGGGCTCGCCATCGAGGTCATGCTGCGCGACCCCACCGTGGACGCGACACGGATGCGAAAGCTGGCGTTCGACTTCGTGGCGATGGCGCTCAATACCCGTGTTTGACCGACGCGATACCTGAACAGCGGTTTAGTGTCTCGCGCAGCGCCGAGGAGGAAACATGGCCTATCACCCCCGGGAGAATTGGACGCCTCAGAACAGGAAGAGGGTCTACACCCGCAGGGACTTCCTGCAGCGAGCGGCCCTCCTCGGAATAGCGCTTCCCGCCCTGCCCAGTCTCCTGGCTGCCTGCGGGCGTCGGGAAGATGGTGCCGCCGCCGACCTCTCTATCGGTACCCCCGCCAGCCCGGTGCAGCAGCCGCTTTTCGACGACAACCCTGCCATCGAGTCCGGGTTGTCACCGGAAGCCGGCCCCCTCCTGCTGTACAACTGGGAGGCCTACATGAACCCAGAGATCATCCCCATGGCCGAGGAGGCGCTCGGAGTCGAAATCCAGGAAACCACCTTCGTCAATGAGGAGGAAGCTCTGGCCCGGCTTTCGTCCGGCGAGGTTCAATTCGACGTCTGGTTCCCGACTTCACAACGTGTCCCGGTGGCGGTGGCCGCATCTCTCATCCAACCTCTCAATCACGACTACCTGACCAATCTCGAGGCCAATGTGTGGCCACAATTAGCCGACCCGTATTACGACCAAGGCGCTCGATACACCGTCCCGTATGTCACTTACACCACAGGGATCGGGTGGAGGATCGACCTTGCGGACAGCGCGGACATCGAGGGCCAGGCCAATCCATGGGACGTCTTCTGGAACGAGAAGTACAGCGGGGTGATTGGGATGCTCGACTCCTTCACCGACGTCATACCTGTTGCGCTGTTCCACAACGGAGTGAGCGACCCGTCCCAGGCCACGGAGGAAGAACTGACTGCCGCCGGTGACGCACTGGTTGATTTGATCGATCTGGTGGACATCCGATACCGGATCGACGGCAGCTACTCAGGCCTGCCGGAGGGCACATATGCCATTCACCAAGCCTGGTCTGGCGACCTGATCAACTCGCAGTATTACTGGCCGGGGGGAGTCGATGAGGGAACCACACGCTATCTCTGGCCCGCCAAGAGTGAAGGCTCGACCACCCATGCGGCGATCTCGAACGACACCATGACGGTTCTCAAGGGCTCCGAGCGTCCGGTGCTGGCCCACACGTTCATCGACTTCATGCTCGATGAGGCCAATGCGCTGAAGAACTTCGAATTCGTCGGCTACCAGCCACCGCAGAACGGTCTCAGCGCCGACTATCTGGTCAGCGAGGAATGGTTGCTGCCCCACCTCGCGCCGGCCTTGGTGGAGCCAGAGGACTTCGAGTCGGACTCGGCGTGGGTCCAGGGCCCGCTCGATGCGGCCACTGAGGCGTTGTGGGTGGAGCAATGGAATAGGGCCAACTCGGGTGGCTGACCAGAATCCCTAGAGGGGCATGCCCACCAACCTCGCCTCCGGTGCCGAGTACGACACAGTCGGTCAGAAAAGATGGGTGTGGCCCGGTTTCGCACTACCTGGCGTCATCTGGCTGACCCTCCTCTTCCTCGTCCCCTTCTATGCCGTGTTTGCGATCGCGATGGGCCAACTCGACCCGATCCTCCAGCGGGCCACGCCCGAGTGGAACCCCTTCTATTGGGACCTGACCGTCATGGGCGAGGCTTTCGCCGACCTCTTCGGCGGTCAGTTGGGGGTAATCGCCCTCCGCACTCTGGCCTACGTCCTGATCGCCTCCATGCTCTCCGTGGCCATCGGATACCCGGTGGCCTACTTCGTGTCTCGCAAAGCGGGGCGATGGCGGTGGCTGTGGCTACTGCTGATCCTGGCTCCGTTCTGGATCAACTACCTGATGAGAATGATGTCCTGGGTCAACCTGCTCAGCCCGGATGGCCAGATCAACCGATGGCTGACGACGATCGCCGGTTGGTTCTCCGTCGACTTCGTCCCGCCGGACTGGCTGGCAGGCAACCATTTGGTGGTCATCCTCGGGCTTGTCTACGGGTACATCCCCTTCTTCATCCTCCCCCTCTTCGCCGCACTCGATCGAATCGACGAAGCCACCTTGGAGGCCTCCCGTGACCTGGGGGCCAGCAATGCACAGACCTTCTGGCGGGTGACCTGGCCCCTTTCCCGAAACGGGGTCCTAGGCGGCCTGGTCATCATCATGCTCCCGATGTTCGGCGACTACTACACCCCGAACCTCCTGTCGGGCTCACCGCGCACTCGGATGTACGGGAACACCATCGACCAGTACATCAATCAAACGACCGGTGGCGGAGCAATCGGCGCGGCCTTGACCATCATCCTCATGATCTTCGTCGCCGGGCTCATGATCTATTACCTGCGATCGATCAATCGCGCCTCCGAAGAGGCTCGAGGATGACCGAACTCACGACGCCGCCGGTCAAGTCTGCGGCAAGGAATCCGTGGGGCAGGTCCAGGTTCCTGCCGCTGGTGACCCTGGCGTATGTCCTCTGGTCGATCATCCCGGTGGCGATCGCGGTTCTGTTCTCCTTCAATTCCGGTCGGTCGAGGAGCACATGGCAGGGCTTCTCCACTCGTTGGTACGTCGGTGACCCGGCTGCAGCCGAGTCGGTTCTGTATGACCAGTCACTTCGATTCGCATTGGCTCAGAGTGTCCGACTCGCCTTGCTGACCATGTTGGTGGCGACCCCGATCGGTGTGGCTCTTGCCCTCGGACTTGCCAGATGGCGAGGACGAGGGGTGAGGGCGTCCAATCTCTTGATGCTGATCCCGCTGGTGACCCCGGAGATCGTCATGGGAGTGGCTCTGTTCCTCGTCTTCGACCAGGTCTACGACTTCGTCCCCTTCGGGACATGGACCCAGTTCCTGGGTCACGTCACCTTTTCCATCTCGTTCGTGGTGATCATTGTCCGAGGACGTCTGTTTGCCATCGGCAGGGACTACGAGGAAGCCGCGATGGACCTTGGAGCTTCACAGTTCGAGGCGATGCGCCGCGTGTTGCTCCCACTTCTCGCTCCAGCGTTGTTGGCCAGTTTCGCCATCGTGTTCGCCATCTCCATCGACGACTTCGTGATCAGCCAGTTCCTGATCGGGGGCGCCGAGAGCGTGACCATCCCGGTGCAGCTGTACTCGGGAGCCCGACTCGCCCCGCCGCCATCGCTCAATGCCTTGGCGACGATCCTGATGGTGATAACCATCGCCGCCATCGTGTTGGCCGGATTGGCCTTCAGGGCGTGGAAGAAGCGAAGCGGGGGGGATGAGTCGACCATCGAGTCGATCGCCGGATTCGAGATGTAGTGGTCAGACCGTCAATCGGACGATCGGTCTCGATTCGTTGCGGCGGAGCAGCTCGACGAATCCGTGATCGTCGAACATGCTCAGCGTCCCGGTGAAGTAGTCCACTGAGGAGCTGCGAGGGCCATCGACCGGGTAGGCCTCGATGACCTCTGCGCCCTCGTGCTTGGCGAAAGCGATCGCGGCGGTCAGGAGCCCTGCTCCGACGCCCCGCTTCCGGTATCCGGTTCGCACGACGAAGCAATTGATCGACCAGGGCTCCACGTCGTCGACCCGCTTGAGCAGACGGGATCGGTCGAGGGTCGGGAACTCGTGACGCGGGCCGACCTGGACCCAGCCGACCGGGTCCTCGTCGACGTATCCAATCAAGCCGGGCGGTCGACCTTCGGCCGCCACGTCGGCAAAACGATCACGGTTGTCCCGCTTGTCTTTGAAACCGCTGTCGGGTCTGCGCCAGTGCATGCAAAAGCAGTTTCTGGCGACGCCACGATCGCCGAAGACCACCTCCATGTCGGGAAATCTGTCAAGGGTGAGAGGGCGGCTGGTCATCGAGCCGAGATCAGTCTCGCTCGAATGTGACCAGGTCTTTCTAGGCACCCATCGACTCCTCCACCTCACAGTGAGGTCCGAAGACGAGCTCGATTATCTCCGCCTCTGTGATGTGCTGCACCGGCACAGGCTCGGGGTCGGGCTGGACGTACTTCCACCAGAACTTCCGCAACGACACCTGACGCAACTCCTCGTCGAGATGGCGGATCATCTCGAAACCAGCACTGGGCAGCATGGGATTTTCCTTCCTATGACTACGTTCTACCGTACGACCTGATGCGGACAGGATCTGTCCGCATAACCGCAGAGAATCGAGGTTCATGGACAGCGCCGAACGTTTGCTCAAGCTCCTTGCCCTGCTCGAGGGACGTATCGACTGGACTGCCGAAGAGCTGGCCAACCGTCTCGCGGTGACCCCGAGGACCGTGCGACGTGACGTCACCCGTCTCCGCAGCCTCGGGTACCCGGTGGAGGCCGTGGCCGGCCCCGGCGGCGGGTACCGGCTCGGAGCCGGGGGCAAGCTCCCCCCCTTGCTCCTGGATGACGAGGAGGCACTGGCAGTGGCCTTGGGGCTCAGAGTGGCGACGGCGACGGCTGTAGGCGGTCTGGAAGTGGCGTCTCTATCTGCCCTGTCGAAGCTGGAGCACGTCCTTCCCCCGAGACTCCGTACCCAGCTGGAAGACATCTCCGAAGCCACGGTGTCCACGGTGAGCACATCCGCGTACTCCGTCGATCACGGGTCGCTCGCTGTGGCTGCCTCGGCGGCACGCACCAAACAGAGGATGCGCTTCGGCTACGTCGACTCACACGGCCAGGTCACGGAGAGACACACCGAGCCGCTTCGCCTGGTCCACACCGGACGTCGGTGGTACCTGGTCGCCTTCGATCTCGATCGCGACGACTGGCGCACCTTCCGATTGGATCGCCTCTCCGAGCCCTGGGTGACCGGGATGCGATCGACTCGTAGACCCGAACCGGACCCGGTCGAATTTGTCCAGCGGGGTGTCGCCATCGAGGCTTACGCCCAGCGCGCCGAGGTCAGGTTGTCGGCCCCGATCGACCACGTCGCCCACATGATCCCGGCCACTGTGGGCAGCGCTGGAGGCACTCGGCGCCGAGACCACCCGTCTCGTCATCGGTGCCGATGACATGAGCTGGTTGGCGCGTTACCTGCTCAGCCTGCCCTGGGAGTTCGAGGTGGAATCACCTGAGGAGCTGCGCAAGGAGCTGCGAAAGATCGGGCGGCGGCTCCTCGCCGCCCGTCACTCCTCCTGATCTTCCTCGAACTCGGGGTCCAGCTCCTCGGTTGCGGTGCCTGTCTCCGACACGATCCTGAGCGCGTCCTGTGGAAACTGAAGAGCAACCTTGTCGGGCCAGTCCCAGGGGAAAGACCCGCCCTGATTGGGAATGGTCACCTGGACCGTCCCCACCTCCTCGACGGTGACCAGAACGTTGAGGAGGGGCCCGGCGAACACGACCCTCTCGATCTCCCCAACCAGGATGTTCTCACCGCCGAAGTCGGGGGCGTGGATCCCGACTCGCTCCGGGCGGATGCTCACGGTCACTTCACCGGTCGCCCCGTCCCGATCGACACAGCCCAACTCTCTGCCGCCCAGCCGGATTCGACCTGGGCCGACGGCCTCGGCGTACATCAGGTTGGAGACACCCAAGAAGTCGGCGATATAGCTGGACCGCGGGGCCTCGTAGATCTCCGACGGCGTCCCCATCTGTTCGATCGTGCCCTCGGTCATGACGGCGATGCGATCCGACATCGTCAGGGCCTCTTCCTGGTCGTGGGTGACATAGATGAAGGTGATCTCCAGGTCCTCCTGGAGACGCTTCAACTCGACCTGGAGTGCCTTGCGCAGCTTGGCATCGAGGGCGCCAAGCGGCTCGTCCAGCAAGAGGACAGAGGGGTTCAGGACGAGGGATCGAGCCAGGGCGACGCGTTGCTGCTGTCCGCCCGAAAGCTGGGTGGGCTTGCGGGATTCCATGCCTGTGAGGCGCACTTTCTCCAAGGCGTCGGCCACCCGCGCCTGTTGCTCCGACTTGGGCACGTCCCGATAGCGAAGACCGAATGAGACGTTGGAAGCCACGTCCATGTGGGGGAACAGGGCGTAGCTCTGGAACACAGTGTTCACCGGCCGCTTGTGGGGAGGGGTCCCTGCCTGATCGGTCCCGTCGATGAGGATGGCGCCGCTGTCCGGCCGCTCGAACCCGGCAATCAGGCGCAAGGTGGTGGTCTTACCGCATCCCGACGGCCCGAGAAGGGAGAAGAACTCGCCGTCCTCGATCCGGAGGTTGATGTGATCGACCGCCGGGTTCTCCCCGAAATACTTGGCCAGATCGACCAGTTCGACGACGCCGCTCATGAGTCGGGCGAGTCTACGGCTGGCTCATGAGCTGATGACGGACGCAAAGCCGTCGAGGGTCTCCAGGTACCGGTCGATGTCCTCGACGGTGTGCTGGACCGACAGGAGCCATTGCTCACCCTTGCCCCACGGGGGCAGGAACACGCCGCGGTTGTATTGATAGAGCCACGCGGCCTGGGCGTAGCGGCCGTCGACGGCAAGGAAATCGCGATAGGTGCGCATCGGCTCGGCGCAGTAGATGACGCTTCCCTTGGCCCCGGCCGTGGCGACGTGGGCGGTCAGGCCGTGCCGGCCGACCACTTCGTTGGCGCCCTTCTCCATCCGGCTCTGGATTTGATCGAGATGCTCGTAGGTCTCCTCGACCATGACCTCGGTAAGCATCGCTTTGGCCGCGGCCATCGAAAGGGGGTTGCCGTTGAACGTCCCGACCTGCTCATAGGTGCCGTCGACAATGTGGCCCATCACCTCATCGGTGCCGCCGATTGCAGAGATGGGCAAACCGCCACCGAGCGACTTGGCCAGGCAGACGATGTCGGGCTGCACCCCGAATCGCCGAGTAGCTCCTCCCTTGCCCACGGTGAGACCTGTCTTGACCTCGTCAAAGGTCAGCAGCGCATCGTGTTTCCGGGTCAGCTCACGGAGGCCCTGGAGAAACCCGGGCTGAGGGAGCAGGATCCCGCAGTTCTGCAGGACCGGCTCGACGATGACCCCGGCGATCCTGCCCTCGTTTGCCTCGAACAGCTGGCTCACCACGTCGAGATCATTGAACGGCGCCACCAGCGCGAGATCGACGATCGCCTGGGGGATCCCGCTGCCGGCGGCAACGCTCTTCGGCTGCGTGGCCGAGCCGAGCCCGTCCTCGTTCCAAACCGAGACCATCACCGAATCGTGATGACCGTGGTAGCCGCCCTCGAATTTGATGATCAGATCCCGGCCGGTGATGGCGCGCATGAGATGGACCGCGTCCATGGTCGACTCGGTGCCCGAGTTTCCGAACCGCCACATCGACATCCCGTATCTACGGGTGAGCTCCTCGGCGACGGCGATCGCGTCTGTGGTTGGCTGGGCGAAGTGGGTTCCTTTGCGCACGCGCTCCGAAACGGCTGCGACCACGGCCGGGTGGGCATGGCCGGCGAGCATCGCGCCGTAACCCCCGTGAAGGTCGACATACTCGTTCCCGTCCACGTCCCAAACCCTCGATCCAAGACCTCGATCGATCCATATCGGCTGGGGATCCGAGATCTGCCAGCTGGAAGTGACGCCCCCGGCCAATGAACGGCCGGCACGGTCTCCCAACTCGGTCGCCTTCGGCGCTCGATCCAGGAAACTCCGCCGCTCTCTTGCGATCAAGTCATCGAGAGCCGAGACTTGCGCGTCCACGGAGGACATGAGTCACCTTCCTTTCGGTATCCTGACTCGCTGTTCAGGATACACTGAGACAACTACGGCGGCAGGAGAGAATCGGGATGAATCCGGCACCGGTTGACCCGGAACAGATCAGCAGGGTCCTCGATCCATTCGGTTCGAGCCTCACCTTTCCGGCCGACGTCTATCTCTCCGAGGATGTCCTCGCCTGGGAACGACAGCACCTCTGGCAGGCCATGTGGACCTGCGTTGGACGCCTCGACGAAGTGCTGGCTCCGGGCCAGCTCCGAGCGGTCGACGTTGGCGGCGAGAGTGTGCTCCTGAGCAGAGAGTCCGACGGGACGTTGCGCGCCTTCTCCAATGTGTGCCGACACCGCGGCCACGAACTGGCCCCGGTTGGGGATGCCTTCGACGCCCGCCAGATCCGGTGTCCCTATCACAGCTGGGCCTACCGGTTCGATGGGACCCTCCGCCAGGCGCCCCGATTCACCCAGAGTGACGACTTCGACACCGCCGACTATCCCCTCGTCGAGCTCGGGGTGGACACGTTCGGTGGCTGGCTCTGGGTCGATCTCTCCGGCAAATCAGACTCGCTCGGCGGTCAGTTGGGGAACCTCGGCGAGATCACCGCCCAATACGAGTTGGACCGCCTCGTCACCGCGGTGACCCATTCCTACGTGGTCGAGGCCAATTGGAAGATCGTGGTGGAGAACTACAACGAGTGCTACCACTGCTCCACGATCCATCCCGAGCTCTGTGAGGTAACGCCTCCTGACAGCGGCTACGACCACATCCCTAGCGGCATGTGGTGTGGGGGGACCATGACGCTCAAGGACCATGCGGTGACGATGTCCCTCGACGGCGCCTCCAAGGGCGTCAACTTCCGGCTCATCGACGACGAGCTGGCCCGTCACGTGTGGTACCTGACTGTGATGCCGAACCTGCTCCTGTCGATACACCCCGATTACGTCATGACCCACAGGCTCACCCCTCTCTCGACGGGGCAGACCTTCATCGAGTGCTCGTGGCTCTTCCCACCAGAAGCGTTCGAGGTGGAAGGCTTCGACCCCTCTTATGCAGTCGACTTCTGGGACATCACCAACCGCGAGGACTGGACGGCGTGCGAGGCCGTGATGCGGGGAGTCAAGAACCGGGGGTACCGCCCCGGGCCTCTCAGCGGTTGGGAGGGGACCGTCTACCAGTTCCTCAACATCATGTCCCATGCCTACCTCGGCGAAGGCCTGGTGGTCCCCAAAGTCCCACAGCGAGAGTTGAAGGCCTGAGACTCTGATAGCTTCGGCTCCATGGCCGAGCTCAAGACCCAGAAGACCGGCTCCAGTGTTGCGGAATTCCTCGCCTCGATCCCCGAAGAGGGCCAGCGCAAGGACAGCAAGGAGCTCTCGAAGATGATGAGCCGAATCACAGGTGACAAGCCGAAGATGTGGGGACCGAGCATCGTCGGGTTCGGTGACTTCCACTACCGATCCGCCTCGGGCCGCGAGGGTGACTGGTTCAAGGTGGGTTTTTCGCCTCGCAAACAGAACCTGACCGTCTACCTGAGTTTGAGTGACGTCGCCTCCGAGTACGACGTGCTGCTCGATCGACTCGGCAAACACAGCACCGGCAAGTCATGCCTCTACATCAAACGGCTGGAGGATGTGGACCAGCAGGTTCTGGAAGAGTTGATCGCGACCGCGGCTGCCTCCTCAGCCGAGTAGCGAGCGGGCCCCGCGCTTCCGGAGTTGGTCGGCGATGATGAGGCGTTGGATTTCGGAGGTCCCCTCCCAGATGCGATCGACGCGGAGCTCCCGGAAGAAGCGCTCGGCGACGTTCTCCCGCATGAACCCCCGACCCCCGAAGATCTGCACCGCACGGTCGGCCACCCGGTTGGCCATCTCCGACGCATAGAGCTTGGCCATCGAGCACTGGGCATGCTGCACCTTTAGATCGGCGCCATCGTCGATGGCCCGCGCCGTCTCGTAGGTCATGAGCCGCGCCGCCCACAACTCGGTGAGCGAGTCGGCCAGCATGAACTGGATCGCCTGGTAGTCGGCGATCGGTGCGCCGTACGCCTGCCGCTCCTCGGCAAAGGCGGTGGCTTCCTCGATGAGACGCTCGGCAGCGCCACAACATCGGGCGGCGATCATGAGTCGCTCGTAGCGGAACCAGGCGTGAGAGAAGCTCATGCCGTCACCTTCGCTCCCCACCAGGTTCGCCGCCGGCACCCTGACGTCGGTGAACTTCATCTCCCAATGATGGTGGCTGTAGGTGTGGGAGTACTCGGGCACCCTCACGCACTCCACGCCGGGTGTGTCCATGTCGATAAAGAACAGGACGTGGCGGCCGGCGTTGGGGCCATCTGTCAGCTTTGCCTGGAAGAAGACATAGGCAGCAAGGTTTGCCGACGTGACGTGCCACTTCACCCCGTTGAGCGCGTACCCCTCGCCATCGCGACGGGCAGTCGCCTCGATGGCGTCCACATCCGAGCCTGCGCCCTCCTCGGTGATCGCGTAGCACTCGTGGATGTTGCCATCGACGGTCGGGCGTATCCAGGTCTGGATCTGGTGGTCGGTGGCCACTTCTTCGATCCACGACGGCCCGGTCGAGACCACCCAGCCGAGCGCATTGGTCACACGGCCGGTCTGCTCCTGGATCAATACTTGGGCCAGCATGCTGTATCCGGGGCCGCCGAGTCTCTCTGACATGTTGATCGAGGTCAGGGCGAGCTCGCGCGCCCGTTCCTTGTGCTCCTTCAGCACGTTCTCGGGGATCTCTCCCCGATTCATCTCCGCCTCCACCTCCCAGGGAATCAGCTCGTCGACGAACGCTCGCGCCCGCTCCTGGAGGGCTCGCTCAGCAGCGGTGAGGGAGATGCTCATCCGAGGTTGAGGTAGATCTGCTTCTCTTCGAGGTAGGACTCGATGCCCCAGGGACCGAGCTCTCTGCCCACACCCGAAGTCTTATACCCACCCCAGATCGATTCGGTGGGCGCCGGCTGGCTGTCGTTGATCCAGACGACCCCGGCCTTGATGCCCCTGGCCACCTTCATCGCACGCTTCACGTCCGTGGTCCACACGGCCGCCGCCAACCCGTAGGTCGTGTCGTTGGCGATCCTGATGGCGTCGTCCTCGTCGGAGAACGGAATGACTGCCATCACCGGCCCGAAGATCTCCTCCCTGGCAATACGCGCTGAATTGTCGACATCGGTGAAGATCGTCGGCGGGAAGAAGTACCCGCCGGCCAGGCCGGGATCCGAGGGCACGGCCCCTTCATAGGCCACCGCCGCCGACTCCCGGCCCGAGCCTACGTAGGAGAGCACCGTTTCCTTGTGCTCCGAGGAGATCAGCGGGCCCATGGTCGTCTCCGGGTCGAGACCACTGCCCAGTCTGATCCGGGATGCCTCGTCGATCATCGAAGAGACGGCGTCGTCGTAGATGGCCTTCTCGACGAGAACGCGGCTGCCCGCAGAGCAGACCTCGCCGCTGTTGGCGAAGATCCCGGCGCAGGTCCCGTCGATGGCGGCCTCGAAATCGGCATCGGCGAAGATCAGGTTGGGCGACTTGCCACCGAGCTCGAGGGTTACCCGCTTCAGGGTCTCGGACGCCACCCTTGAGATGATCTTTCCCACCTCCACCGAGCCGGTGAAGGAGACCTTGTCGACACCCGGGTGGGCAACGAGCGGCGCACCGGCGTTCGGGCCGAAACCGGTGAGGAGGTTGAACACACCGGGAGGGGCACCGGCCTCATCGAGGATTCGAGCGAGCTCGATGGCGGTGAGCGGTGTCTGCTCTGCCGGCTTGAGGATCGTGGTGCAGCCAGCGGCGAGCGCCGGCGCGATCTTCTGACTCGCCATCAGGATCGGGTAGTTCCAGGGCGTGATCAGTGCGGCGACTCCCACAGGCTCCTTGATCACCAAGCTCATAGCGTCGGGTCCGACAGGTGGGATGGAGCCCATCACCTTGGTTGCCCAGCCCGCGTAGTACTCGAACATGTAGGCGGCCTCGTCGATGTCCCAAACGGCGTCTCCGAGGGGCTTGCCATTGTCCAGGGTCTCCATCTCGGCGAGCCGGTCCCGGTCGCGCCGGATGATCTCGGCCACCCGGAAGAGAAGGGCGGCCCGGTCGCGTGGCGCCGACTGCGCGCCCCAGGTTCCGTCATCGAAGGCGCGACGGGCAGCGGCCACAGCGGCTTCTGTATCCTCGGCTCCGGCCGACGAGACCTCGTCCAACACCTCGCCGGTGGCGGGGTTGAACGTCTCGAAGTGCTCCCCGGAGCGCGGGTCTACCCATTTCCCATCGATGTAGAGCTGTTTCACGCCTGCCTCCGTTGGCGTATTCGATCTCCGTGCGACGGTAACACTACGGCTGAACCGCCGTTCAGAAAACCAGGGATGAGGAGACCAGATCGGCGGCGGAGTCACCGCTACGTATCGCCCCATCGATGGTCCCGCTCCCGTTCACGTGTTCCCCGGCGAAGTACACCCGACCCGCGGGCCGGCTCAACACCTCGAGCATCACTCGCTGCCCGGGCCCGATGAGTGAATAGCAGCCACCCGCCAATCGATCGGAGCCCCAATCGGCGACCACGGGCGCGCCGTTGAACATGGCCTCGGGTGCGGCCCGGGCCAGGCGGTAGATCACGCTTGCCCGGAGCGGCGCCACGCCGGCCTTCGATCCGGCAAAGCCGGTGACAGCACGACGCACCGATCCCGACGGACCGAGCCCTGTCCAATACCAGGCGGGGATGTCGGTGTCCTGTCTGCGAAACATCGGCGGCGGCTCGGTGGTAGCCATGGCAACCTTGATCCCGACACCCATGGTCAGGGACCCGAGGACGTGGGCGACCTCATCGGGCAGCTGCGGTTCGAACCTCAGGTGCTTCAACACTCCGAGCGGTACTGCCACCACCACGGCTGAAGCGATGAAGGCCTCATCGGCAGTCGCGACTGTCACGTGTTGCGCCGTCTGGCGAATCGAGATCGCCTCGTGACCGAGGCGCACATCGAGGCCCGGAGTCAGCCCTTGGGCAAGACGATCGTTGCCGCCATCGATTCGAACGTATGACCCGTCATCCCCGATCCCGAACTCCTCGCCGATCTCGGCGGCGGCTATGGACTCCAACGGGCCGCCGGCCGTCCCCTGGAGACGGGATTGGAGGATGGACAGCGCCGGACCGGTGTCGCCGAGGTCGTTGAGGACCTCCTGGGCGCTCATCGATGACAGCCTCGCCGCGCCTATCTCCATCATCCGATCGGCCAGGAGCAGTGCGAGACGCTCGTGCTCCTCCACGGCGATCGTCGGCCCGCCCACCGGATCGCGCGAGATGAAGTCCATCCCGGTGTCGATGAGCCCGAGCCCGAGCTCGCGTGCGAGTCCCGTCACCGCGGTCTGCGTGGTCGATATCCACTCGCCGCCCAGCTCGACGGTCTCGCCATTGGGCATGCGGTGCGACCAGAGACGGCCGCCAACCCGGTCCCTGGCCTCCAGGACCAGCACGTCGAGCCCCCGGTCGGCCAATCGGCGGGCAGCAACGAGGCCGGCCACGCCGGCGCCCACCACGATCACCTGACGAGTTGTTCCAGCATTCATGAGCGAAGCGAGGGTACGACGGACCATTAGATTGCCGCCGTGCCCGAGGGAACACCGGAGTACCCGGTCAGAGTCGACCGCCGCGTGTTCGTCCCGATGGATGACGGTGTCACCATCGCCCTCACCGTCTATCAACCCGACAGCGACAACGATGGTCCCTACCCGACCATCGTCGAGTCCCTCCCCTATCGCAAGGACGACGCCTTCTACTCGAGCGACTGGGCCACCTATGCCTATCTGGCCGGGAGAGGATTCGCCGGTGTGCGCATCGACATCCGAGGGACAGGAGCATCGACCGGGATCATCGAAGACGAGTACGTCCCCAGGGAGCAGGAGGACACCCTGGAGATCTTCCGATGGCTCGCCGAGCAGGAGTGGTGCAGCGGGAATCTCGGCATGTGGGGCGTGTCGTGGGGCGGATTCAGCTCACTTCAGACCGCCATGCTCCGTCCGCCCCAACTGAAGGCCATCGCCCCGGTCCACGCCACCCATGACCGATTCGCCTGCGATGTCCACTACACGGGAGGCTCGCTCCATGCGCAGGAACAGGTGGATTGGCCACCGTCGATGGTGGTTTGCAACGGCCTGCCCCCCGACCCGGACATCGTCGGGGAAAGTTGGTTCGAGCAATGGATGGATCGATTGGAGAACACGCCGCAGTGGCCCGGGATATGGCTTCGACATCAGCAGCGTGACGAGTACTGGCTCCACGGCTCGGCATGCTCCGATTACGGGGCCATCCAATGCCCCACGCTTCTCATCGGTGGCTGGGTCGACGGGTACGTCGACGGGATGCTGGCCATGTCGGAGCACCTCACCTGCCCCACCCGGACCGTCATCGGGCCCTGGGGCCACTATCGCCCCTCCAACGGCACCCCCGGGCCGGGCCTCGACCACCTCGATCTGCTAGCCAGGTGGTTCGGACACCATCTCCGAGGTGACGAGAACGGCGTGATGGATATGCCTGCCGTCACCGTGTACATCCGCACCGGCACGCCATACGACGGACCGACCCATCCTCCCTTCAACGATCCGCCGACACCCGGATACTGGCGGGCCGAACCGTCGTGGCCACCAGACGACCGCATCGTGGTCGATCTTTCCTTGGACGGCCTTCGCCACGACAACACGACCTGGTCGGGACCACAATGGGTCGGCGTACACGCCCCCGCCTGGGATCGGGCGGGACGGGGCAGCGCCGATTCGGCTGATGACGATGCTCACTCGGCGACGTTCGAGACCTCCCCCTTTGATGAGCAGCTAGAGATCCTGGGGACCCCCGAGATCGAGCTGGTGGTGGCCAGCGACAAGCCCGTCGGAGTGGTTGCCGCCAGGCTCCTTGCCATCTCCCCGAACGGGGAAGGGCACCTGATCACCAGGGGCAACCGAAATCTGGCCTTCCCCGATGACCTGTCGACTCCCGTGCCGATCGCGCCTGACAAATCGATCACCGTCCGCTTCCCGCTGTTGACCACGTCGGCGGTGCTGCCCGCCGGCTGGCGCTTGCGGCTGGCGCTCTCCGGGGCCGATTTCCCGGTGGTGTGGCCACCCGGGGAGAGATTCACCCTGACCTTTGAACCGAGCCGCTCCACACTGCGTCTGCCCACTGTCCCGTGGCGTAATGAGGATTCCAGAATCCTGGTTCCGGCACCGCCACCTCTTCCCCAGCCACCCGGCTTCGAGGAGGACGACAGGGGGCATGCCCTGGTCCATCGGGAAGGCCCCACCATCTCCTATCAGCGGCACCGCTACTCCAGGGAGTTTCAGCCCCAGCGGGCCGATCTGACCTACATCTCGGACGAGAACTGGTCGGTGAGCGTGGACGACGACGATCCGGCTTCGACCCGTGTCCGGTCCAACGTGGAGTCGACGATGGAGCGACCGGGCTGGAATGTCACCACGCGGGGCAGCCTGGAGCTGTCGGGTGATGCAGATTCGTTCCATCTCAAGATCGAGCTCACCGCCTTCCACGACGACCAGGTGGTGTTCACGCGGACCTGGGACGACAGCGTGCCCCGGCAATGGGCCTGAACCGCCGTTCAACTACCCTCGCTCTGTGGAACCGACACTTCACCGGGATCGGTACGTCGAAGCCGATTGGTACGCCAGAGAGGTGTCCAGCGTCTTCGAGCGACAGTGGTTTTGCGTCGGTCGCGAAGAGGAAATCCCCGAACCAGGCGACCATTTGGTGTGCGACGTCGTCGGCGAATCGATCATCGTCACCCGGACACGAGCCGGTGACCTGGCGGCCTATGTCAATCTCTGCCGGCATCGCGGCTCACAGCTGACCGACGCCGCCGGAAAGCCGTCCCAAGCGGAGATAGGCCCTACGGGCACGTTCAAAGGCTCCATCCAATGCCCGTACCACGCCTGGACCTATGGCTTCGACGGCCGGCTCCGGGCAGCACCCTTTCTCGACGAAGCGGACGGCCTCGACAAGGAGGACCTGCCCCTGCATCACATCGGGGTCGAGACCTGGGCGGGATTCGTTTGGGTCCATCTCGCACCGGGGGCCGCCGGGCCCATCGCCGGCCAGTTCCAGGAGTCGGAGACCTTTCTCGCCAACTATCCGTTGACTGAGCTGCGGACCGCAGTCCGGCTCGTCTACCCGGTCGCGTCCAACTGGAAGGCACTCGTGGAGAACTACAACGAGTGCTATCACTGCGGCCCCGTGCATCCCGAGCTGGTGGAGCTGGTCCCCGCCTTCAGACAGCGTGGCGGCTCGGAGCTGGATTGGGAAAGTGGCATACCGCACCGGGACGGGGCGTGGACATTCACCGCCAGTGGGACGACAAACCGCAAGCCCTTCCCCGGGTTGAGCCCCGAGGAGCAGGAGCGGCACAAGGGCCAGCTCGTCTACCCCAACCTCATGCTCAGTCTTTCCGCCGACCACGTCGCCGCCTTCACTCTGTGGCCGCACGGGCCCGGGTCCACCACCGTGATCTGTGATTTCCTGTTTCACCCCGACGAGATGGCGAGGCCCGATTTCGACCCTTCGGACGCAGTCGAGTTCTGGGACATGGTCAACCGTCAGGACTGGAAGATCTGCGAGTCGGTGCAGAGGGGGATGTCGTCTCGCCGGTTCACCACCGGGTTCTATGCCCCGATGGAGGACTACTCGATGGACATCCGGCGGTATCTCGACGGGCTGATGTGACCGACTACCGGCTGGCGGTCCTCGGTTTGGGAGGAATCGGCAGCGCCGCCGCCTACTGGGCCTCCCGCCGACTCGGCGGCGACGTCCTCGGTGTCGAACAATTCGAGCTCGGTCACGCCCGTGGAGGGTCCGAGGATCACAGCCGGATCATCCGGCTGTCCTATCACACTCCCGCCTACGTCGAACTGGCCAAGGCGGCCTACGACGCGTGGGAGCAGGTAGAGGTCGACTCCGGCGAGCAACTGGTCCTCAGAACGGGGGGGCTCGATCTCGCCCCGGCCGGCGCCTCGATCGGTCTCGACGACTACAGGGCGTCGATGACCGCTGCCTCGGTTTCCTTCGAGGAGCTCGACGCGGCCGAGGTCATGAGACGTTGGCCGCAATGGCGTCTGAGTGAGGACGTGACCGCGCTCTATCAGGAACAGTCAGGCATCGCCATGGCCTCGAGGGCCAATGCGACGCACCGCCGGCTCGCCATGCGAGAACGGTGCGACGCTGGTGGATGGTGCCGAAGTCGGCGCGATCCGGGAGGTCGACGGCGAGGTGGAGCTCGAGGTCGGCGGCAGGGCCCATCGGGTCGGCTCGTTGATCGTCGCCGCCGGGGCCTGGACCCCTGTCGTCCTGCGTCAGATAGGAGTGGAGCTTCCACTCGAGGTGACCCTGGAACAGGTCGTCTACATGGAGCCGGCAGACCCGATCTCTTTTCATCCCGCCAGGTTCCCGATCTGGATCTGGATGGATGAGCCGTCTTTCTACGGGTTCCCGATTCTCGGGGAACCTGCGGTCAAGATCGCCTGGGATCGATGTGAGATCGTGACCGACCCGGAGAGCCGCAGCTTCGAGCCCCGAGAGGACGTCACCAAAGCGGTGAAGGGGTTCGCCAACGACCATCTCCCGCAAGCGGTCGGACCGGTTCGGCTGGCCAAGACCTGTCTCTACACGCTCACACCGGATCGCGATTTCGTCCTCGACAGGGTGCCCGGGACCGAGAACATCTTCACCGTGATCGGCGCGGGCCACGCCTTCAAGTTCGCCTCGCTGCTTGGCCGGATCCTCGTCGATCTCGCCCTCGACGGCACCACTCCCCATGACATCTCAGCCCTCGCCGCCGACCGCCCCATCCTCCGGGAAAAGGAGCCGGCGCGGTCCTACATGGTGTGACGAAAAGCGCCCCCTTCCCGGCTACGCCGGTACTCCACCCAACGCTTCGCTGTGGGGAGAGACGGCCCAGCAGGCAGCCGCCGACAGGGCGCCCACTGCTGTGGGGCCGGGGTCGTCGGTGGGGCATCGGGCAGAGATTTCCGGGGGAAGGGTCCCGGACTGGAGCAGAGGGCAGCGGGGATGGAAACGGCACCCCGACGGGATCCGGGCCGGGTCCGGTATTTCCCCGATGAGGATCTGTTGCTCCATCTCCCTCGTCTCGGGGACGACCGAGAGCAAGGCGCGCGTGTAGGGGTGACGGGGGTTCTCCAGGATCTGCTCGGTCGGCCCGGTCTCGACTATCCGGCCCAGATACATGACGGCTACCCGATCGGCGATGTTCCAGGCAAGCCCGAGATCGTGCGTGACCACGAGGATGGCCAGCCCGGTCTCGTCTACGAGACGACGCATCAAGGCCAGGATCTCGCCACGGATCGAGGCGTCAAGACTGGCGACCGGCTCGTCCGCAAGCAGCAGCCGCGGCTCCATGACCATCGCCCCGGCGATGACAACGCGCTGACGCTGTCCGCCCGAGACCTCGTGGGGATAGAGCGGGAAGAATCGTTCCGGCGGACGAAGACCAGCTCGTGATAGCGCCTGTGCGACCCGCTCCTCCTCGCCTCCGGCATCATGCTGGATGCGAAGGCCCTCCGCCACGATCTCGTAGATGGATTGCCGGGGGTTGAGGGCGCCGGTCGGGTCCTGGAACACCATCTGAACCGTCGAGTTGAAAATTGTCTGGATCTTGGGCCTTGCCGACCCGGCTTCGTCGCCTTCGACGCGGATCGCCCCCGAGGTCGGCTTCTGCAAACCCTGGATCGCCCGGATCAACGTCGTCTTCCCCGAGCCCGACTCACCAACCAGAGCCAGGACCTCACCCGGCGCCACATGGAGTGAGGCGCCGTCCACGGCACGGGCAGCCCCGAAATGGACGTGGAGATCCTCGACTTCGACGAGATTGGTCACACCAGTACGCACGCCGCACTCCTCCCCACCCCTGAAGTACGCAGGCCGGGCTCGGCCGGCAGACAGGCCTCATGAGCCAGCGGGCATCGGGGGTGAAAGGGACAGCCCTGGGGCAGGCTGCCAGGGGTGGGCGGGTCACCACCCAATCCCGACGGGGTCATCCGCGAGGTGTGATCGCCAATAGTGGGGAAGGCGGCGGCCAGTGCCCTCGTGTAGGGATGGGCGGCGCTTTCGAAGACCTCCCACGCCGGCCCCTCCTCCACTATCCGCCCTGCATACATCACAGCCAGCCGTCGGCAGGCGTAGGTGAGCACCGATAGGTCGTGGGTTATAAACATCAGCGTCAGGTCCCGCTCTTGCTTGAGATCGTCGAGCAGGGCGAGCACTTGGGCCTGCACCATGAGGTCCAGGGCGGTCGTCGGTTCGTCGGCGATGAGCAGATGCGGGTCACAGGCCAGTGCCATCGCGATGAGCACCCGCTGCCGCTGACCACCCGACAGCTGATGCGGGTAGGCGTCGGTCCGCGCCGCAGGCAGTCCCACCCGGCCCAACAGCTCCACGACCCGGTTCCTGGCCGCGGCCTCATCCGCGACCGTCCGGTGGACCAGCATCGGCTCTGCGATCTGCTCGCCGATCGTCTGCACCGGATTCAGGGCGTGCAACGCCCCCTGGAACACAATCGCTCCGGAGGTCCATCGCAGTGCCCTCAACCCACCCGGGGAGAGACCGAGCACGTCCTTGCCGTCCAGCATGATTTCACCGGTCACCTCGGTGCCGGCCGGGAGGAGACGAAGGATCGCGTTGGCCATAGTCGACTTCCCGCAACCGGACTCGCCGGCAAGACCCAACGAGTCACCCTTCTCCAGATCGAAGCTGACTCCCCGCACGGCGGGCACGGCCCCACCCTGCCCGTGGTAGGTCACGGTCAGATCCCGCACCGAGAGCAACGTCTCGCTCATCGACCTCTGCTCAGTCGTGGGTTGGCGATCTCCTCGAGCGTGCGCCCGATCATTGTGAAGGCGAGGACCACGGCAAGGATCCCAAGACCCGCCGGCACGAAATACCACCATGCGTTGCGGGTCATTGCCCCGTTGACGAAAGCCTCCTCCAGTGTCTTTCCCCAGGAGGCAGCCGAAGGGTCACCCAAGCCGAGAAACGAGAGGGTCGTCTCGGTCAGGATCGAGATCGGCACGGCCAGCGTCGCGTTGGCCAGTATCAGTCCGCTGACATTTGGCAGGATGTGCCGGCCCACGATGTGACTCCCACTCGCCCCCAGGGAACGGGCCCGATCGACGAAAAGGCGCTGCTTCACGGTGAGCACCTGGGCCCGCACCAGCCGGGCTGTCGATGGCCACGATGTGATCCCGATCACGAAGATGATGTTCCACACGTTCCTCCCCAGCACCGAGGCGAGCACGATGGCCAGGGGTAGGAACGGGATGACGAGGAACCATTCGGTGATTCGCATGAGGACGGCGTCGGGCTTGCCGCCGGCAAACCCGGAGATGATGCCAATGACCGAGCCGATCAAGATGGTTAGCACCGTCGCCGCGAGGCCCACGAACAGGCTGACCCGCGATCCCCAGACAAACTGGGCCCACACCGAGCGGCGTATGTAGTCGGTGCCGAGCGGCGGGAACTCGCTTGGGGGTGCCCATTGTGGGTTGCCCTGGGCCCGGGCATAGACCGGGCTCAGCTCCCGAATGTCGACCAGGAGCGGGGCGGCCAGCGCCATCAAGACGAACAGGAGGAGGACGCCGAGGCCGATCATGCCGCCTTTGGAGCTACGGAACTGCTTCCAGACCCGCCCGGCGGTGGCCCGCCTTCGCCGCATGGCGAGACTGGTCACTGGTCGGCCACCCGGGGGTCGAGCCAGCTGTAGGTGAGATCGGCGATCAGGTTGAAGACGATGACTGCCGCACTGAAGAGGAGAAACAACCCCTGCAACATCGGGAGGTCGGGCCCCCGGATGGCATCGGCGGTGGCCTTGCCCAGCCCGGGCCAGGAATAGACCGCCTCCACGGCGATGGCGCCTGAGAGGACGAAGCCGAAGTTGATCGCGGTCAAGGTGACTACCGGGAGTAGGGCGTTGGGGACGGCATGCCGGTTGCGGACCCGGACGTCACGAAGCCCTTTGGCCCGGGCAACGGTCAGGTAGTCCTCGCCCATCACGTCGAGCAGCGAGCTCCTGGTCACCAGCGTGTACTCACCCAGATAGGCCAGGGTGAGGGTCAGGGCGGGAAGGAATAGATGGTGCAGTTGGTCCAACAGAAGCGGTATACCGGTTTCGTTGGAACCGGGGTCGGTGATCCCGCCGACGGGGAACCACCCCAGGACTACCGCAAACCCAACCAACAGAAGCATCCCCAGCCAGAAGTCGGGCATCGAGTAGAACACCATCGTCCCCGAGGTGATGGTGTGGTCCTTCCAGGAGTTCCGCCTCCAGGCGGCGATGATCCCTCCGATCGTCCCGATCACGGCGGAGAAGGCCGCTGCCACCCCGACCAGTGCCACAGTCGGCGGGATGGCGGTGACGATCTCATCCCATACAGCGCGCCGACTCTGATACGAGATGCCGAAGTTGAGTTGGGCGGTTTCCCTCACGTACAACAAGAACTGGGTGCCGATGGGCTGGTCGAGCCCAAAGGAGGCTCTCAGATTGTCAAGGGTCTCCTGCGGGACGTTGCGGCCCCGGAAGAGCGAGCCGATGGGGTCGGTCTGCACCACCCGGAACAAGAAGAAGTTGAAAACCAGCACGAAGACGAGGGTGAGGAGCGAGCCCAGGACCTTGCGGCCGATGAGCCGTCCCCGCCCCCGCCTCTCTGCTCGATCCGTCGTCAGACCTTCACTCCCGGTCGTCGGCCGTGGACCGATTTCGCATCGCCAGGAAGATCCCCCCAATCACGACCACCCCTGCAGCGATGCCTCCCCAGAGCAGCCAGTTGGTGCCCGAGCCCTCGGCACCTGCCTCACCTCCGACCGGGGTCAATAGGGCATAGCTGGGCGAGGTGTTGCTGAAGATGATCGGGCCGGTGTCGGCGGGCTGGCGAACCCATCCTTCGAATCTGTCGACGCGATACGCCTGTATCTCGGCCTCGCCCAAAACGGGGAAGTAGATCGCCGCATCGTGGAAGAGTGTCACCATCTCGTGCACGATCTCCACCCGACGATCGGGATCGAGCTCCTCTTTCTGCTCCAGATAGAGCTCGTCATATCTGGGGTCGGTCCAGTTGGCGTCGTTGAAGTTGCCCAACTCGGCCGCGGTGAAATACGAGAGCAATGGGTCCGGATCGACGAAGGGCACCCAATCCCAGAAGAACGTGTCATACGTGCCGTCGATGATGGTCTGGAACAACTGGTCGCTGTCCTGAGCCAGCAATTCCACACCGATCCCGATCTCGCCCATCCATCCGGTGAAGAGCTCGGCGAAAGGCTGAGCCGTCTCGTCGGTGGTGAGAACACCATGCCGCAGCACGATGGGGCTGGAGCCGTCCGGCATCTCCCTGATCCCGTCCCCGTCGACGTCCAGGTATCCACCATCATCGAGAATCTGGTTGGCCAGGTCCGGATCGAAGTCGTACCGCTGATCCTCAGGTATCTCAGGGATCCACAACGCCTCTGCGCTTGGACTGATCGTCTCGATCGGCTCGACCATGCCAAACCAGACATCGTCGATGAATGCCTGCTCATCGATGGCGTGGCCGATGGCGCGCCGAACTTCAATATCCATCAGCGCCGGGTGGGGCTGGCCCTCGACCGCACCGCCATTGATGGCCAGCTCGTAGAACCCTCCCTGCGCCCCTACCACTACCTCGACCGCGTCGTCTGCTTGCAACGACTCCACCGTCCCCGGGGGCACGTCGTTCACTACATCGAGCTCACCGTTCTGGAAGGCAGCGACCATGGCGTCGGGGTTGGTGAACAATTGGAACACGATGCGGTCGATCGGAGGTTCCTCGCCATTCCATCCCCAGTAACTCGGGTTCGCCACCATGCTGACCGACTGCTCTTCCACGAATTCCTCGATGACGAATGGCCCGCTGCCCACCCCATCGAGACCCTCGTACGTGGCCACTGCTTCGCCATCCACGGCGATCGGTTCCCAGATGTGCCGGGGCATCAAGTAGACGTCCAGAGTGGGGAGTTTCGGGTCGGGCACGGATGAGACGATCTCGACCGTCCGCTCGTCTATGGCCGTAGCGGTCAGGTTCTGGGTAGTCGATATGTGGTTCGCCCATCCCTGCTCGACGGAGGTGTTGATGTTCCAGGCCACGTCGTCAGCGGTCAGCGGCTCACCGTCGGACCAGGTCAATCCGTCCTGGAGCGTGTAGGTGTAACTCAGCCCTGGTTCATTCTCCTCCCAGGACTCGGCAAGTCCGCGGACGGTGTCGAAATTCTCCGCACTCTTGTCGGTCAACGTCGCGTAGTGGAGGTTCCAGATCTCGTATTCGCCTACCAGAAAACCGGCAGTCGGATTGAGGTTGTCGATTGCTCCGGCGTATCCGACCGTCAGAACCACCTCGTCCCCTTCTTCCTGGGCCGAGGCGATGGGGACCAGGGACACCGCGACCAGGACGGCAATGATCGACACGACGAGACGTCTCATGTATTTGACTCTCCATTCAGCTTTGACACGGGAGAATGTATCGGCGTCGGCCGACACGTGACGTCGTTTCGCATGAGGTCGAATCCTGAATGACGATTCAGCCTTCCCCGGTTACAGTGACCCGACCGAGCCGAGGTTCGAGATTTGATCCGCGAGACACCGTTCCATCCCAGGACTAGCGCCGCCAATCAGACCGGGTTGTGGAGTCATTGGTCGGGATATCTCGCCACCGACCGGTATCAGATGTCGGACAAGTTCGAGTACTTCGCCATCAGGAACTCGGCGGCGGTCATCGACACCTCCCCGCTCTACAAGTATCGGATCATCGGTTCTGATGCCGAGACCTTCCTTGCGGGTGTGCTGGCCCGCGACATCCGTAAATGCCGTCCCGGGCAGGCCCATTACACAGTCTGGTGCGACGACGACGGCTGGGTAGTCGAAGACGGGGTCGATCCTCCGTCACAGCGATAACGAGTTCCTTCTCACCGCCGCCGAGCCCAACATGGCCTATCTGCAGGACCTGGCCGGTCGGATGGCGGTCCAGATCGAAGACGTCTCGGACGATATTGGAGCACTCGCCTTGCAGGGCCCGTACGCCAGGGAGATCCTCAAGCAGCTTGCCCCGGAGATGGAACAGATCGGCTATTTCCATCTCACACCGGCCAAGGTGGGCAGTGCCGCTGTGACCATCTCCCGCACCGGCTACACGGGGGACCTTGGCTATGAGATCTGGGTGGATCGGGACGACGCTGTCGGGGTGTGGGACACCCTCTTCGACGCGGCGGCTCCTTACGGGGTGATCCCGGCCGGCCAGACCGCTCTGCTCATCGCCCGGATCGAGGCAGGTCTGGTCCTGATCGATGTCGACTTCCACTCCGCTCGCTATGCCTGGAACGACGACCAGCGGACCACTCCCCAAGAGTTGGGGCTGGGGTGGATGCTCCGTGACCTCCCTTCCGATGACAGAGCCTTCATCGGCCGACGCGCCATCGAGCGCGAATTGGCCGACGGCACGTCCAGGTGGAAAACGGTCGGGATCATGGTCGACTACGAGGACTGGAACCGGGTCTACAACGAACGTGGCGTCATCCCTCCCAAGGACCACACCCCCGAGCACGGCGGGATGATGATCTACGACGAGAAACTGGAGCGGATCGGGTACACGCCGAGCTTCGTCTACTCACCGATGGCACAACGTCACGTGGGAATCGCCCGGGTCCGTCCCGAGCACGCCGCACTCGGGACCGAGGTGAGCCTCGAGGTCACCATCGATCATCGATATGACGTGGTGAAAGCCAATGTGAGCCGTCTCCCCTTCTTCAACCCACCCAGAAAGACAGCCTGAGGTAGACATGCCGGCCAAGAAGAAGTTCGATGCAATCGTCATCGGTGGCGGTCACAACGGTCTGGTCAATGGGGCCTATCTGGCCAGGGCGGGCCTGAGCACCCTCATCCTCGAGCGCAGGCATCTGGTCGGCGGCGCCGCCATCACCGAGGAATTGCATCCGGGGTTCAGCTTCACCACCTTCTCATATGCCTTGAGCCTGCTCCGCCCCGAGATCATCCATGAGTTGGAGCTGACCAAGCACGGGTTCATGCCGCTGCTCATGCCGTCGACCTTCGCCCCCACCGAGGACGGCGATTACATCCTGCTGGGGCAAGACAAGAACGAGAACCACCACGAGATCTCCCGGCACTCGCCTCACGACGCGGATGCCTACGACGCCTACGGGCACATGATGGAACAAGTGGTCCACGCCATCAGGCCGTTGATGGACTCGATTCCACCCGACATCACCTCGAAGGACCCCGAGGAACGAGCTCGCATGGCAGCGATCGGCTCATACCTCGCCGATCTCCCCCCGGGCGTCCTGCACGACATGATCCGGCTGATGACAGGAAGCGCCGCCGACATCCTCGAGGACTACTTCGAGTCCGACCTCATGCAGGGTCTTCACGCCTCCTCAGGCATCATCGGCACCAAGGTCGGGCCTCGCTCTCAGGGCTCCGGTCTGGTCCTCCTCTATCACTCGTTCGGCGAACACGACGGCGCATATGGCGCCTGGGCATTCCACAAGGGAGGCAACGGCGGGTTCACCCAGGTTCTGGCTCGGGCCGCCGAGTCATTCGGCGCAGAGATCAGGCTCGAGTCGCCGGTCGACCATGTCGTCACCAAGAACGGACGGGCCACCGGGGTGATGCTGGAAGACGGGACCGAGTTGGAGGCGAAGACCGTGGTCAGCGCCGTCGACCCCCGGCGCACCTTCATGCAGCTCGTAGATCCCCGGGAGTTGCCGACCGATCTCGTCGAGAACATCCGCCGTTTCAAGTTCCAGGGGACATCGGCCAAAGTCAACTTCGCCCTCGACGCCAACCCCACCTACCCGGGTCTCGAAGGCAGGTCAGACCAGTACCGGGGATTCATCAACATGGGCCCCTCACTCGACTATCTGGAGCGTGCCTTCGATGACGCCAAGTACGGGTGGTACTCACAGAAGCCATACATCGACGGGTGCATCCAGTCCAATGTCGATCCGGACATGGCTCCTCCGGGCAAGGCGGTGATGTCTTGCTTCATCCAGTACGCGCCGTATCACCTGAAGGAGAGTGACTGGGACACGGAGCGGGACCGCTTCGGAGATGTGGTGCAGAGGACCCTCGAGGGTTTCTTTCCGGGGTTCGGCGATCTGGTGCTCCACCGGGAGGTGGTCACCCCACTCGACATAGAGAGAGTGGTCGGTCTCACCGAAGGCAACATCTTCGCTGGAGAGTTCCTCGCCCCCCAGATGTTCTTCTTCCGCCCTGCACCCGGCTGGAACCAATACCGCACCCCGATCGAGGGCTACTACCAGTGCGGCTCGGGAACCCATCCCGGCGGATGCGTCATGGGTGCCCCCGGCCGTTTCGCCTCACAACAGATTCTCGGGGACCTGGCCAAGAAGAAGTAGCAAGCGCTCGGAACCGGAACCGGGCAGCCCTGCGTTGATAGCCTTGACCTCCGGGAGTACTAGATGGCGTCACGCCAAGGATTGGCCCTACTTGTCGCCCCCCTGCTGATCCTCGCCGCCTGCACCGAGTCGGCGTCACCCCCACCACCGACTGCGCCACCCGACGCATTCGCACCGACACCGACCATCGGACCGTCGACCACCACTAGGCCGGCGCCCACCACGACACTGGATCTGGAGCGGGTCGTGCTGCAAAGAGTGGACCCTGTGTCGTTGGAGCCGATGACCGCCTTCGCCCCGATCCCGATGGGCGACGCCCTCTGGGGATGGGTTGCTTCGCCCGATGGCAGATATCTTGCGGCAACGGTCGACGCAGCCGGAAGCGGGGCTCCCGAGATGCGTCTCGTTGATCTCCAGTCTTGGCGGCCGGTGATGACGTGGCCCGAGTCTGGCGATTTCATCTTCCATGTCAACGAGTTCGGGAGTGTCTTCTACATCAGTTACCGATCAAGTGTCGAATTTCGTTTTGCCGCAACCGACTCAACCGGATCGACGCTGATCGCCTCTCTACCCGCCCATTACGCGGTATGGGGGGCTGAGCCGGTGACAGAGGCTCTTTTCCTGTTCTATGGCACCAAGCCGGCAGACCAAGGATCGGGGCAAGCAGAGCAGGTGTTCGTAGCCACCATCGGCCTCAACGAGGCTGGGGCAGTCGTCAACGAGATCCCCGTACCCCAGGTCCGGATCGGCACGGTCGACCCGGTCAGCCAGGGCCCCTGGGCCGGGTATCTCTACACCTCGCCCTCCTTCACCTGGGACCCAGCCGGGACACGACTCCTGGTGGCACATGGTGACGAGGATGTGGTTTCCGAGGTCGACGTAATAACAGGCGCCGTCGTGGAGCACGCGGTAGCTGGGACAGTTGACCTTGGAACCGGAACCAGACGAATGAGCGCCCTCAGCCCCGACGCTCGGTTCCTCCACGTCGCCACCCGCTCCGTGGAGTTGATCGAAGACGATGACGACTGGATGGTGATAACGAGGCCCGCCGGGGTCAAGGCCATCGATACCACCACATGGGAGCTCGTGGGTCGCAACGACGAGCCGATCTCCGACATCTGGGTCTCGCCCAGCGGGACCCTGCTCGGGTCCGGATACACAACCGAGGAATCGGAGTCGGTTTCTTTGTCGGAGTCGACCGGCCTGTCTTTGCTCGATCCATCGGACCTCAGCGTTCGATTTCACTATCCGCCAGAGACCCCCGAACAATGGTGGGGGCCAATGACCTTCAGCGACTCCGGGTCGATCGCCTACGCCTCGACCTGGGTGCAAAGTCCGAGGGTGCATGCCATCGAGATGGCCACCGGGGAATTCCTCTCCACCGCTGAAGGCACCGAGACATTGGAGATGATCGGGTCGGTCGGGGTCCTCGCCACCAATCGCTAGTTTGCCGCCATGCTGGAGAACCGACCCGAGCTGGTTGGGACGTTGGATCAGGACCTGGTTGGCTGGCTGACCACCGTCTCCCCAGATGGCCAGCCGCAGAGCTCAGTGGTCTGGTTCCTACGTGACGGCGACGACCTGTTGGTGTACAGCAAGCCCGACGCCGGCAAATTGGGCAACATCGTCGCCAATCCGAACGTCGCCTTCAATCTGCGCGGCGACGAGATGGGAGACTCGATGGCCACCTTCGAGGGGACCGCCAGCGTGGTCGACTCACCGACACCGCCCCATGCGCACCATGCCTATTTCGCCAAGTACCAGGGCCAGATCGAGAGGCTCGGCTGGACGCCAGAGCAATTCTCCGACGATTACTCCGCCCTGATCCGCATCACCATCCGCCGTCTTCGTTCCTGGTAAACACGCCGTCACCAGCGGACAGTCGCGGGCCAGGTATCAAGGAGGCCGACTGCCCCTCTCTCCTGAGAGGTGGGGGAGGTCGCGGGCCATTAGCTCCCGACCAAGAGGGCGGAAGAAGGGGTCGTCTCCGGACGACCCCTTTCTTTTGCGTCGAGAGCATGTATCAGGACGTGCCACTCCGACTCCTACCAATCGACGGGGGCAAATCGCCCCCTGTACGGGAAGGGAGAGACCATGTCCACAAGTGCTACCCATTCGGGTACCACCACCAGAGCGGGGCGTTCGGGCAAGGGCCTCGGTTTTGCGGCGGCCGGTCTGGCCGTCGTCATCGCCGCCGGCTTCGTGTTCGCTGTCAATCAGGGGCCTGACGTCACCGCCACCGATGCCCAGACCCGAGCGGCTCAGATCGCTGACGCTCGCTACGACGAACTGGTCCGGCTCAACGAGCTGGCCGCACAGGTCAAGGCGGAGTCACATCCGGCCTTCAACATCGAGGCGACCAAGATGGAGTTGGCCAGGCAGAACAATGCGTATCCCGGGACAAACCCCGAGACCCGGACGAGCATGCTGATCGACAAACTCGATGAGCAGATCTACGTTCCGAGCATCGTCCAACCGACCACCGTGTCGCAGCCGACCGAGCTGAATCAGCCGGAATGGGACAACCGGATGCCCTGACGGGAACGTCATCAACAGGAGAAAGGCCGCCGCATGGCGGCCTTTCTCTATTGCAGGAACGACGGTCAAAGCCTCCGGCAAGAGAAGACCCCCACCCGAGGGTGGGGGTCTTCCTACTCCGTTAGCGAGGCATGTGCCTCAGCCATTCTCAGACGGCGGGGCGAACAATGAGGCGTGGCAGGAGCTGAGACCGGTGCTTCACCTGGAGCCGGTTCTCCTTCGAGCGGTTGCCCAACCACCTCTGCACGGGGTTGTCGAGCTGCTCGATGGGGCGAACCGTCCAAGCCCAGCGCCGGGTGTTCCTCGGTTCCTGGGATTCGGACATGTTGGTCATGTCGCGCCTTTCCTCGCTGACGGCTCGTCGTCGGTTGACGACGATTCATCAATGGAGAGGAGATGGCCCCGGCGCTGATACCGAAAGTGAGACCCGTCCAGGGTTCAGAGGATGACCCACTCAGTCTTGACGGTTTCGTCCCCTTGGAAACGGATGACGAGCGCAAAGGGCCCGGACTGGATCCCCTCGAAGGAAAAACGGCCCTGCTCGTCCGTATCGGCGACGAGGACGGTGTCGAGAACATGCAGTTCGACGGTTATCACGCCTGCTGGCTCGATCTGGCCCATCAGGTAGCCGGTGGCCGGATCGTGCTCGAGGTCGATCGTCCATTCCCCAGCCTCGAAGGCGAGCATGCGGGCAATGGCAACGCCCCGAACCGTGGACGAATTCGACTCCTCGATCGAGTCGTAGGTGAGCTGGGCCAGGTCGGCGTCGATGGTCTGCCAAGACAGGGCGACCTTGGCGAAATCGGTCACATCGGCCGGCGCCGGGTCCGATTCGTCGAGTCCCTGACGAAGCATCGACAGAAGCCTCTCTTCGTGCTGGCTGGTCGATTCACTCATCGGGGCTCATCTCCTCGTTCGGAAGGTCGTAGGAGACCCAAGCCAATTCAGCGTCGATGGTACGCCACGAAAAAACCGCCTTGGCGAAAGCGGTCACATCCGCCGGCGGTCTATCGGCTTCCTCCAGTCCTTGCTGGATCAGCGATACCAACATCTCTTCGTGCTGCGGTGTCGACTCCATCATTCGGCATCATCTCCTGAGTCGAAAGAGTCGTTTCCGGCCCCGCTGATACGCGCCGAAAAAGCAGCCTTGAGCCGCTCGAGACACCTGGATCTGGTCGGCCCCAAGCTGCCGATCGGCCGACCGATGATCTCTGAGATCTCTTCGTAGCTCAGGGGCGGGTCGGTCGTCAGCAGCCGGAGGAGCTGTTGGCAGTCTTCGCTGAGGGTGGCGAAGGCAGCGACCACCTCCCTGGCCTCCTCGTCCTCGACCAGCATCGCTTCCAGCGACGGAGATTCGTCGGGGATGTCGTACTGGAAGTCGGTCGGAACCGAGCGCTCGCGTATCCCCCTCACTCGAAGGGCCTCACGGCGACAGGTGGTGGCGAGCCATCCCGGCAACCGCTCCGGGTCGTCGATGCGTTGGATGTTCTCGACGAGACGAAGCCAGACCGTCTGGCTCACATCCTTGGCCGTGGCGTCGTCGAGTCTGAAACTGCGGGCGATGGACCAGACCATCTGGCTGAACCGGTCGACCAATTCGTTCCAGGCAGGTTGATCACCGGCGGCAGCCAGCGTCAACAGTTCGCCATGGGTGGCTCGCGCCAAGGATGCCATGGGCGTCATGGTATGAAGGAAGACGCTCCGTCCCGCCGCCAAATACGGGAATCTTTCACGCCTCCGGATCAGACGTCTATGTGAATTCCCAGACCTTCCACAACGAGACGCGGCTCCGGGTCATCCGGACATACCGCAGCTGCAGCGGCGAGGGCATCCTCCCCCTCGGTGCACATCCGTCTGGCGATTTCGGCTGCGACCTTCGGCGCTGCAAACGACGTGCCCGACCACACAGCCCAGCCTTCGTATTGATCCGGATCGACGCCGGCGATGCTCGATGCCGGACCGTCATGGAACAGAAAGGTGCTCACGACATCCACCCCCGGAGCACAAGCTTTGACCCATTCACCGAAATTGGAGAACCATGCTCTCTTTCCGCAGTAGGTGGCGCCTACTCCGATCACACCGTCGAGTGCAGCCGGCCAGAACTTGTGGCAGGAACCCGCGTTCCCGGCAGCGGCCACGAACACGGTTCCCTGAGCCTGCATCGGGACGATCGTGTCGGCGAGGATCGAAGGGCTAGGGCTCTGGTCATCCTCGGTGAAGCAGCCCAACGACAGATTTACGACGTCGATCGGAATGCCGTCCGTGGTTTTCGCCAACTCGCTAGCGGCAACGAGGGCCGCCGAGATGTCGTAGTCGTCACCGTCGCCAAAGCTGGAGATACCGCCACGGATCCAGATCTCCGCGTTGGGAGCGATGCTCCGGATTATCCCGGCAATGAACGTGCCATGCCCAGCCTGCCTGTCGAGGAATCCATCCCCGTCGTAATCCACCTCGTCTTCGTCGGTTCTCGACCAATCGAAGGTAGGTGCAGAGACATTGTCGGCTGTCGTCCACTCACTATGGACCCTGACGCAGTCCTTCAGTCTCGGATGTTCCGGCTCCCTGAGCTCTTCATCGATCAGCTCGGTGGCGAGCCCGGTGTCGACGATCAGGACTCGTGGCTGTCTCCCGAGTGCACTGCAATCTGTCACCGGCCCCCACTGCGGGGGGAGTAGCGCCGGCCGAGCGCTGTTTCGGTCGAAGGGGTTGCCGAAGTAGACCGGGTTGCCGAAGTAGACCGGGTTGCCGAAGTAGACCGGGTTGCCGAAGTAGACCGGGTTGCCGAAGTAGACCGGCTCGCCGAAGAACACACGGTTGAGGAAGGCCGGTGTGGCAGTGTTGATGGGATCGGAGTTCCAGGATGCAACGGCGTCAATGGGATCTTCGTCGTCACCTACCTGGAATAGGAAGTAGTCCCAATCCCCCCCAGGAAAAAGCGGCGGGCCATCATGGACGAGAGAGCCAGGGAAGTCCGGTTGCCCGGCTCCGTGTGTCACCCGAACATTGACTTGGTCCGATCGGAAGGCAAAACCACCTCCGGGCGAGATGCGGATACGCCGATCTGACAACCGGGCATTGATGGATTCGGCGTACTCCGCGGCGTCGAACGGGATCACGGCGGCCCCACTTTCTCTTGGCCTCCCACGTATTGCGCCCCAAGGCGCAACCGGCAAAACCTAGTCTCCAAGGCGTGATCGATGCGCCTCCGATTCCCAACCTGGAATCCGCCCTGCGCGTGGTCGATTCGGTTCAGGACCATCCGAAGCGGGCCCGCGAAGACGCGCGCTCACTGCTCACTCGTCAAGACCTCGATCCCGAAGCTACGGCGGTCGCTTGGTGGGCAGCAGGTCTCGCCGCGCGACAGCTCAACGACCTCGAAGATGCGGAAGAGGCCCTGCGGAGAGCGTTGTCCATCGCAGACGACTCAGGCTTGGCCCGGCGCGTCAGTCAGATCCGCTCGAGTCTCGCTCTAGTCCTCCTGTACGTGGGTGATACGCAGGGAGCCCTGGACGAAGCGGAACAAGCAATAGGAGGCCTGTCTGGAGCTGACCTGGCTCGCAACGAAATGCAGATCGGGCTGATCCTGCAACGCCTCGGCCGGCTGGATGAGGCACTGGTTCGTTACCGATCGGCTTTGGCCGGCCTCCGAAGGAGCGGCGACCACCTGGCCGAAGCCCGACTCCTCTCCAATCGCGGCGTGCTCCACGGCTATCGCGGTGAACTTGACCTCGGAGTTTCCGACCTTGAGATGGCTCGCCAGATCGGGGAACGGCTCGGACAAGACTTGATCGTGGCTGGATGCGCCCACAATCTCGGCTTTCTGGAAGGGAGAAGGGGTGATGTGCCAGCAGCACTCGCCTGGTTCGATCGTGCCGAGGCAGCCTATGAGGCACTTGGTCGTCCACCGGGAATGGTCGAGGTGCTCTGGGCCAATCGCGCCGAGATGCTCCTCGCCGCTGGTCTCTATACGGAGGCCGAGGAGGCGGTGCGAGCCGCCATCTCCGGATTGGAGAGAACCGACAACAAAACGGATCTCTCCGAAACCCGTCTCCTCGCTGCCGAAGTGGCGCTGGCCGCGCGGCGCCCGGAGGAGGCCCTCGAAGCGGCATCAATCGCGGCCTCGGAATTCACCGAGCAAGATCGGCATACATGGCGCCTTCTGGCCGAATACGCCTCGCTTCGGGCCCGATTCGAGACCAAGAAATCGAATGGAGGAACGTCGTCGAAGGCAGCCCACCTCGCCGACGACCTGGCCGGGATCGGCCTCATCTCCGAGTCCCAGCATTGTCGGCTGCTGGCCGGTCGGATCGCCATGCGCGATGGCGCCATCGATGAGGCTCGTCGGCAACTCGGCGCCGCTTCGGGAGCTCGCAGGAGAGGAACCTCGCTGGATCGGGCCAAGGCCTGGCACGCTGAGGCCCTGCTCCGCCAGGCTGAGGGAAACGCGATTGGATCGACCAGGGCGATCGAGGCCGGTTTCAAGGCGATCAGGGATTACCGGCTGACTCTGGGAGCTGCAGACCTGCGCTCTCATGCCGCCACCCACGGTCTGGATCTCGCGGTCCTCGCCATCGAGCAAGGGGTCGCCTCAGGCTCGCCATGGCGCGTCTTGAAGGCGGTGGAGTCATGGCGATCCGAGAGCAGCCAGGTGGCCGCGGTGCGGCCGCCATCGGACCCCGAGCTGACCCGTCTCCTCTCGGAGCTGCGGAGGATCAACGCCGAGATCCGGGAGGTGGCGGTGACCGGAGGCTCGACCCACTCTCTGATCGTGCAGGAGTCGAAGATCGAAGCCCAGATCAAGGCGGTGAGCCGTCATCTCCGTGGTTACGGTCCAGCTCGGGCCACCACCCCGAACAGCCGCGAGGACATCGTCGATCGGTTGGGTGATCGACGATTGATCTCCTACTTCAAGTACGGAGGAGACATCCACGCGGTGTCGGTGCACCGCGGGTCCATCGGCTTGAAGCGATTGGTCGAGGCCGATCGCACAGCCAATGAGGTCTCGTCGCTTCTCTTCTCGCTGACCAGACTCGCCCATGGAGCCGGCTCGCCCCGATCCCTCGAGGCGGCTGCGGTCGGCATCGACAGTTCTCTCCAGCTGCTGCGGCAATGGCTCCTGGATCCCCTGACAAGCGATGGCGAGGAGATCACTGTGGTGCCGACGGCGGCCTTGCATCGGCTGCCGTGGCCGGCGCTGGACCCGGGGAGGATCCTCACCGTCGTGCCCTCTCTCGAGAGCTGGACAGTTGCGTCTTCCAGGATGAAGACGCTGAAAGGCACTCCGATGGCCTCGCTCGTTGCCGGGCCCGATCTGCCCGGGGCAGTCCAGGAGGTCGCGAGGATCGCCCGGCTCTACGAGAGACATCGACGGCGAACCGGCCGCAATGCCACGACCGATCTGGTGCTGAGGGACATCGAGGGGTCCGATGTCGCTCATCTCGCTGCCCACGGCACTTTTCGCCACGACAACCCGTCGTTCTCATCGCTTCAGATGCACGACGGCCCGCTCACCGTCTATGACTTCGAGCAGATCAAGACGCCCCCGTCGGTGATGGTCCTCAGCTCATGTGACACCGCCGTGACCAAAGTCGTGGCCGGCGACGAGCTTCTGGGGCTTTCGTCGGCCCTGATCGGCATGGGCGTCTCCAGCCTCGTCGCCCCCGTGGTACCGATTGACGACGAGGCCGCCACCGATCTGATGGTCACCCTTCACCGTGGACTGGCCGCCGGCGACCCCACTCCCGTGGCCCTGGCCAAGGCCTTGGTGTATGGGGATTCCGACGATGACGCAGAGAGAGCCCTCCGATCGTCCTTCGTCGTGTTCGGTGCCTGACCTTGTCCGAACACGGAGCGACCCCCGGGAAACTCCCGAGGGTCGGTCCGTTTCTGGCCCCCAGACCGTCGGTGTCAATGCCCGACGGCCATCCCAGACGTCAGACTGCGGGGATGCGCGGCCGGCGATCGACCTTGAACGACTCGCCGATCGACATGAGACCCCGACCGATGGCCTGGATCATCCGCTCCATGGCCCCGGGCTCATCCGAGCGTGCGGCCTTCATCCGCCGGTACTCCGCGGCTTCGGCCTGATAGCGCTGCATCTTTTCGAAAGCCAGCGCCTCGTTCAAATAAGAGCTCATCCGTTCCCTCCCCAAATCGTTGTGATCTTGCAGACGGGGAGAGGCGGTCGAACCGACTCTGATACACGGGGACGGATCAGGTGCTGGTTCTGATCACAATCAGGTTGTCGGCGGCAGACTCGGGGAACCACACTTCACCGGGTCGTCCCAGGATCTGGCGGACGTTCCCCGGGTCGTGGGGCAGCACGTACGTGTGGAACTCCTCGGTCGTCGGGTCGAATCGGACCATGGAATTCGACCCGAAGTCGCTCGCCCAGATGATGTCGGTGTCATCGACGAACACGGCGTACGTCTCGGGACTGTCGCCCGGGAGATGCCAGGTGTCCCATATGTCGGTTTCGGGGGTGTACCGACTCAGGTTGCCCGCGTTCCACTCACTCACCCAGATCGCCCCCAGGGAGTCCGACCACACGCGTCGAGCCCCTTGGTCCGGTGTGGGCGGCTCGATGACTGTGGCGGACCGGTCACTCTCGATCCGGGCGATATGAGACCCTGCAAGTGATGCGTAATAGACGACGCCGTCAGGGGTGGTGGTGACTCCATACGGTCCCGGCCCTTCCGGGGCGTCGAACACGATCACCTCACCACTATCGGGATCGACGCAGCCGTAGATCCCGTTCTGCCCGGTGAACCACAGCATCCCGTCGCCGCCGAAACTGGCCGTGTTGAGATTGGCGTCGGGGCGGTCGTCGGGAAGGGGGTAAACCGTCACCTCGAGACTCACCGGGTCGACAGCGACGATGGCGTTGAGCCCCCCGTCGGTCACCCATGCAGTGCCTGCGTCGTCGATGATCACACCGTGGGGCGCGGAGCCTTCGCCCAGAGCGGTGTGCCTCGTCTCTCCGGTAGCTGGATCGAGCCAGCCCAACTCACCGGTGTCCTGGGCGGTGTACCAGACCCCGCCGTCGAGGGCCGGTGCCACGTCATGGGGGCCGGATCCGGCGGGGACCGGGAACGACTCCAGCACAAGATCCTCAGGGGCGGTCGAAGCTGGTTGGGTTGTGGAGGGTGTGGTGGTTGTCGTTTCCGGTGCGGTGCTCGGGACCGTTGTGGTCTCCTCGACCGTGATGGATGTCGACGACGGTGGTGGTGTCGTGGTGGAAGTGACCGTGGTCTCGCCGGTTCCGACAGTGCAGGCCACGATCGGCAACATGATCAGCGTCTTCAGCGAACGCCTCATGACCCTCAGCCTATGCGGCCTCGCGGATGAGACGGACCGCCTCTGTCACCCCATCGCCCCACGGCGCACCGTGCCCGGGGAGCACCCATTTCGCCGGTAGCGCCTCGAGTCGATCGAGTGAGGCGAGGGCCTGTTCGGTGTCGAGAGTGAACGGAGCCGGCTGAGGCCCGAGGACGCCGGTGAGGACATGCCCTGTGGTCATCGCGTCACCGACGCAGAGCGCCTCGACCGAGGAGAAATGGAAGGCGACACTTCCCGGGGTATGACCGGGGATGTGGATGACGACCGGAGCGCCGGGCAGATCGAGGACCTGACCATCGGTGAAGGTGGCCACCTCTGAGATGGGGGTGATCTTCAGTCCGCCGTGACGGGCGCTGTATGAGAGGAACCGCATCAAGGGGCCGATCTTGATCTTGCCCCATGAGATCTCCTTCTTCACTTCACCCCGGGCCCGCGTTGCGTCCAGCTCGTGGACGAAGACAGGTACTCCTCGCTCACGACGCAGCCGCTCGGCGAAACCGATGTGGTCGGTGTCGCCATGGGTCAGGATCACGCCTCGAATGTCGTCGAGGGAGCGTCCCATGGCGGCCAGCTCGGGCTCGAGCTCGTCCCACTGACCCGGGAGCCCGGCGTCGACAATGGTCACGCCGTTGGCGTCTTCGACCAGATACACGGCGACCAGGTCGGATCCGATGCGATGCAAAGACGGCGCCAGTTTCATCGAGACAGCCTAAGCAGCCTCGAAACGGGTTCAGTAGGCGTTGGCGACCATCAACTCCTCGCAAGGGAAGAGGGTGATGATCTTGCAGCCATCAGCGGTCACGACGACCTCCTCTTCGATGCGGGCCGCGGAGCGCCCGTCGGCAGCGGGTGCGTAGGTCTCGAGGGCGAAGACCATGCCCTCCTGGATCTCGATCGGGGCATCGATGGAGTTGAGACGGCTGATGATCGGGCGCTCGTGGAGACCGACCCCCACCCCATGGCCGAATTGGAGGCCAAAGGCGTCCATCTCGTTTTCGAACCCGAATTCCTCGGCTTTAGGCCACACCTTGGCGATCTCGTCGGTGCTGGCACCAGGCTTGACCAGGTCGATCGCGGCGTCCATCCACTCCCGCGACTGCTTGAAGGCGTCCCGTTGGGCCTGCGTGGCCCGGCCCACCACAAATGTGCGGTAGTAGCAGGTGCGATAGCCGTTGAAGACATGGATGATGTCGAAATAAGCCTGGTCGCCAGGCCGGATCAGCCGGTCGGAGAAGACGTGCGGGTGCGGGCTGCATCGCTCGCCGGCGATCGAGTTGATCGCCTCGACGAACTCCGAGCCCATCTGGAAGAGACGGGCGTGGGCGAGGCCCACCACATCGGACTCGCGGATTCCCGGCTTAAGGGCCTCAAAGATGTCCTGATAGACACCGTCGACCATGGCGCAGGCCTGAGTGAGCAGGATGATCTCATCGGGGCTCTTGATCTCTCGGGCCTTCATCATCGCCTGCTGGCCGTCCACCACGTTGAGACCTTCGGCCTGCAATGCCAGGAACACCCCGGTCTCCGCCATGTCCAGTCCGATCCGCTCCCCGGCGAGTCCCTCTGATTCGAGGACCTGCCGCAGCTCGGCCGCAGCACGCGTGTGGAGACCGGCCTCGGGGCCGATGGCCCCTTGCAAACCAGTGTTGCCGCCTACCGAGTTGGTGGTGTCGTACATGTGGGGCAGCTGAAGACGGTGAGCTTTCGCAGCCGAGCCAAAGTCCCAGATACGAGGCCGTCCCTCCTGGGTCACGAGGGCGTACCGCTCTCCTTTATTGAAGGCCCAGTAGCCGATCTGCGTCGAAGTGGCGTACCGGATGTTCGACGTCTCGAAGAGGAGAAGGGCCGCCAGATCCTCTTGCGCCATCAACTGCCTGGTGCGGGCGATGCGGTGCTGACGCAGACGCTCGAAATCGACTCTCGTTTCCCAATCGACCCCGATCACGCCTGGGGCGGGGCTGGTGGCCACGGGGAACTCAACGTTCATCGATGTCTCCTTGTCGTTCCTACTCGCACCCTCGAGGCCGTCGAACACGCACCGTGCTTAGTGACACTACACACTTTGCGTCCGACCCCCCTTGCCCAGATGGGTAGCGACGATGGCCGCGACATGGGACCCGATGGCCAGGCTGGCAGTGGCTCCCGGAGACGGTGCATTGAGCACATGAACCGTCGACCCTGCCTCTTCGATGACGAAATCGTCCACCAACGCACCATCGGGAGAGACGGCCTGCGCCCTGATTCCCGCCCCACCGGGTGCGAGATGCTCGGGGCGAATCGCCGGAACCAGGGCTTGCGCCGACCGGGCATAGAGCGACCTCGAGCGAGACCTGATCATCTCAACGGCGCCGGTGCGCCAGTGTCTCATCGCCAGTCGGCGAAAGCCCGGGTCACCGATGGTCTCCCGGACCTCGGCCCAATCAGGATCGGCATCGCGATAGTGCTCGCGACCGAGGGCCAGGACTGCGTTCGGACCGACCTCGACCCTGCCATCGATCCTGCGGGTGAAGTGCACCCCTAGGAAGGGGAAACGGGGGTCGGGCACCGGGTAGATCAACGCTCGGACGAGATGCTCCGCCTCGGGCTGGAGGGTGTAGTACTCGCCACGGAAGGGGACGATTCTCACCTCGCTTCTCACCCCGGCCAGGGCAGCGACCCGGTCGGAGTGAAGACCGGCACAGTTCACCACGACTCTGGCCTGAATCTCATGATCCGCCGAGCGAATGCGGGCACCGTCCCCATGATGGTGGATACCTTCCACCTCGAAATCGGTGCGGATGTCAGCGTCTCCTTCGACCAGATCGCGGGCTAGACGCGCGGCCACCGCCGGGAAGTCGACCACCCCCGCCTCCGGCACATGCAGAGCCTCGAGTCCGACCGCTTCAGGCTCCAGCTCTCGAATCCCGTCGACGTCGTGCCGAGTGATTCCAGAAAGGCCATTCGCCCTCCCCCGCCGCTCCAGTTCGGCCAGAGGCTCGAGCTCAGACGGCTTGGTGGCGATCACCAGCTTGCCGCACTCCTCGAATGCGATGCCCGTCATCTCGCAGTAGTCCTTTAGCCGACGTCTGCCTTCCACGCAGAGCCGCGCCTTGAGCGAGCCGGGCCGGTAGTAGAGACCGGAGTGGGCCACTCCGCTGTTATGGCTGCTCTGGTGGGCCGCCACCGTCTCTTCCTTGTCCAAAATGACCATGCCAATGCCAGGATGGCTCTCGCCCAGGGCACGGGCGACGCCGAGGCCGACTAGGCCAGCGCCGATGATGCAGACGTCATAGACCAAGCGGGCATCCTCCTCACACCACCGCGTGCTGGTGGCGCAGACTAACCACGAGGCTCAATAGTGCTCAGTCTCACTGCACAGTGGCAGCTGGCTGAGGGTTAGGATCTCCGCACTTCGCCACCAAGGGAGCAGATCGATGGCCGATGGGACAGTGTTGATCGTTGGCGGCACCGGTGGTATCGGCCGCGAGCTCGCCGCCCATTACGTCGATCGGGGACGTGAGGTCATCATCACCGGCCGAGACGAAGCCAGGGCCCAGGAAGTCGCCTCCGACATCGGGGGCAAGACCAGCGCGATCGGGTTCGACCTTGCCGCCCCGGAGACCATTTCCGCTGCGCTCCGGGACGTTGGTGAAGTCGACAAGCTGGTGCTGAGTGCCATAGCCCGTGATAACAACCCGGTGCGTGAGTACGACATCGGAAGCGCGCAGACGCTGGCCATCATGAAGGTCGTGGGCTACACCGAGGTCGTTCACACACTTCTCGGAAGGCTTTCGGACGACAGCTCGGTGGTGCTCTTCGGGGGAAGGGCGAAAGACCGGCCTTATCCCGGCTCGACGACCGTGACCGCGGTCAATGGCGCAGTCGCCACGATGATCACGACGTTTGCGCTGGAACTTGCGCCCATCAGGTTCAATGCCATCCATCCCGGCATAGTTGGCGACAGCCCATTCTGGGAGGGCAAGCCGCTGGAGACTGTGCTGGAACGAACCCCGACCAAGCGACTCGCCACGATGCAGGATGTAGTCGAGGCCACCGTCTTCCTCCTGGAGAACCGATCGGTGAACGGGATCAACCTCTATGTCGACAGCGGCTGGTTGATGATGTAGCCAGATGAGGGTGCTCCGTAAATGATCGAGGAACTGGACGGGATAGGCGACCGGCTCCGCGCCGAGAGGACCAAGGCCGGAATCAGCCAACGGGAGCTGGCGCGCCGTCTCGGTCTGTCGGCCAGCCTCATCTCCCAGTTGGAGAGCGGTCTATCCAAGCCCTCGGTGGGGACCCTGTATGCCATAGTGACCGAGCTAGATCTATCACTCGACAAGCTCCTACGTGGCGATGAGCACGCCGGTCGCAGCGACGGTGAACCTGGCTCGGTTGGCCCGAACGGCCGCGTAAGCCCTCTCGTCCACCCCGAGGAGCGCAAGGTGATTGACCTCGCCTCCGGCGTCCGTTGGGAGCAGCTCACGGCGGACACCGAGGAAGGTGTCGACTTCCTCCATGCCATCTACGAGGTGGGTGGAGCCTCGACACCCGACGAGTCACTGATGAGGCATCACGGTCGGGAATACGGCTACGTCGTCTCGGGGAAGATGGGGATCCAACTCGGATTCGAATTGTTCGAGTTGGAACCAGGTGACTCCATCGCGTTCGACTCCACCGAGCCCCATCGTCTTTTCAACATGGGCGACGAGCCGGTCCACGCCATCTGGTTCGTAGTGGGCCGGGGGGCGGACGACCGCGCCCACGGCGACTGACAACCGGATGACCGCCGGCCCGGTCACAGATTCGCCGGTCCTCGTCACCGGGGCTTCGGGGTTCATCGCCTCCCAGATCGTCCAGCAACTGCTCGAGGGCGGATACCGGGTGCGGGGCACCGTGCGCGACCCGGCGAAGACTTGTACAAAAGGGCACCTGACCGGCCTGGCGGGAGCAGACGAGCGGCTCGAGTTGACAGCCGCCGACCTTCTCGCCCCGGGTGCCTTCGATATCGCCGTTCGAGATTGCGAGTTCGTGATTCACACCGCCTCGCCATACGCGATCGATGTCGATGATCCACAGCGGGATCTGGTCGACCCAGCGGTGAGAGGGACGATCTCCGTTCTCGAGTCTTGTCGGGAGACGCCTTCGATCAGACGGGTGGTCCTGACCTCATCGGTGGCAGCGATAACCGACCAGGCAGACGGGCACCTCAACACGGAGAGCGACTGGAACACCCGCTCGTCATTGACTCGAAATCCCTACTACTACTCGAAGACATTGGCCGAGCAGGCGGCCTGGCAGTTCATTGAGGACGGCGAACGCGGATTCGACCTGGTCGTCATCAACCCTTTCTTCGTCATCGGCCCTTCCCTGGCCCCTGGCATCAACCCCACCCACACGTCGTTGATCGGCTTGACCAACGGCCAGATCCCCGCCGTAATAGGTCTCGAATGGCCATTGGTGGATGTTCGCGACGTGGCCCGGGCACACATCCTGGCCATGGAGAACCCGGCCGCTGCAGGTCGCTACATCATTGCCGCCGAGACACGGACCGTGCGTCAGGTGATCGACTTGCTCCGAGCCAATGGTTATGGGGACCGCTACAAGCTGCCCTCGATCAGGCTCGACAATGCGGTTGGTGTTGCGTTGACACGGTTTGCGGCCAGGTTCCAGGCACCGGGAACCCGGGACTACATGAGAAACCATCTCGGCGGGGAGATGCGGTTCGACAACTCCAAGGCCCGAAGAGAGCTGGAGATCGAGTTCCGGGATGTCGATCAGACCATCCTCGACACCATGAGCGATCTCGAGCGCTGGGGGCATCTCGGCAAAAAGCGGTAAGGGCTCAGGGGACCCATTGCTCCCGGATGCGGAACACTTCTCCGTCGATCACGTCGAGCCACACGCCGAAGAGGAGACCTCTCGAGGTCGTTCCCTCGACCCATTCCGCGAATGTTGCGGTTGCCTCCGATGCCGGGTCACCGGTGGGATACCAGATGACCTCGGTCTCGGCAGAGACGGGTAGCGAGCGGACCTGGGAGTTGTCGTTTCGTACGTAGGAGACATTCGGCGGGGGCTCGGCGCCATCCTCTGCGGCAGCCGCGATCGCAGCATCACCTGTGAACCAACAGGCCAGATCGAATTCGATGCTGCTCGGCGATGCGCTCACGACAACTCCGTACCACTCCCCTTCGGGAAGAGAGACCGCGTCACCCGGGGTGCAACCGGAGCCCGATGGCCCGTCGGGTGCTGTGGTGGTTGGAGACACCGCGGTTGTCGTCACAGCCGTCGTCACGGTCGTGGTCGCGTTGGCCGTTGTCGTCGTCGCAGTTCGAGGTGCGGTCGTAACTGCCGACCCCGTGGTCTCGGTCACGGCTGCGCCAGACCCGGTGCAGGCAGTGACCAGGGTCAGAGTGATCACCCCGATTGTCGGCCGCCGCCCCATGACGTCAGTCGAAACTGGCGAAGAAATCGATTATGGCCTGGGTGTCGAAGGCAGCGTTGGGATGCTCGCTCATGCCTCCTCCTTCCGGGCGAGCGAAGTCAGAAGGTAGCGAACCCACGAGAAGCGTCCGATCGACCCCGACAAATACCATGTGATCGGAAGTCGCATTGGGAACGCGTATGGAGACGACCGCAGATAGTTTGTCCCGGCTTCGGAGTCTCTGCATGTCCCTGCCCGAGGTCGTGGAACGGATCAGCCATGGCGAACCCGCCTGGTTCATCAGAGGTAAGCGACAGTTTGTGACCTTCGCCGACCACCACCATGACGACCGAGTCGCCTTCTGGGGCGCTGCCCCCGAGGGGGCGCAACACGTCCTCACCTCTACCGACCGTGATCGTTACTTCGTCCCGCCCTACGTCGGGGGGCGGGGATGGGTGGGGTGTTACCTGGACGTCGAGGTCGACTGGGATGCCTTGGAGGAGATCGTCGTGGACGCCTATATCACCGTGGCGCCGGCTCGACTCGCCGCCCGGGTCTCCCGAGGCTGAGCTCCCCGCTATTTCGAGTCAGGCGGCTCTGGCCGCCAAGGCCCGGGCGGTGTCGCGATCCAGGTTGAATTCCTCGACCAGGTATTCGATGACTTCCTCGGGGCCGAGACCCTTTTTCCCGAGATAGTCGACCGCCTGCCTGGCGAACTCGAGTTCGGACTGCCGTTCTCTCTCGGTCGAGATCTGATGAATGTCGCTGCTCACCTTGCACTCCCGTATCGCAGAATCGTTTCCCACGCCCCGCCGTCGACAAACTTCAGACTCGCCGGCAAAGGATATGGTTCCCGATTCTTCGACGGTCTCCAAGGACCCTCGTCCGGAATCAGCTAACCGGCGACTCTGAGACTCGCTTCCTGCATCTCCCGGACAGCCTCTTCGATCGGGGCTGGGCCGACGATGTCACCCCCTCCGCTCTGCTCGCTCATCCGATCGAGCTGCGGTGACAGACGGCTCTCCCACGAGCCGACCGCCCCGTTGAACGCCCGAACCACCCCCGTCAACCCGGTCCCGACCCGCTGAAGATGGTCGACGAACCCACTCATGCGACGGCGCAACTCGCGAGCGTCATCGAGGATCTGGTCGGCTTGCTGCAGCGCCCGGAACTCGGTGAGCAATGACCCGACGCTCAGCAACAAGGCATACAGGGCACTGGGGCCGGCGACTATCACCCGGTTCGCCATCAGCCGGTCAATGAGGTCGGGATGGGCCGACGCTGCAGCCTCGTACACCGCCTGGGATGGCAGGTACATCACGACGTAACCGCCCGAAGCAAGGTCGCCATACCCCTTCGCGGCCAGACCCTTCCCAATGCGCTCCAGGTCCTTCCCCTGCTCTGCCAGCAGACGGGCCCTGCGCTCGGGATCTTCTTCGGCCAGCGCATCTGCGAACCGGGCGGTGGGGAACTTGGCATCGATGACGATGTTTCGACCACCCGGGAGATAGACCACCGCATCGGGCCGGAGGTCCCCGTGGCTCACCTGACAGACGTAGTCACGCCCCTCGACCAACCCGCCGTGCTCCAAGATCCTCTTCATCCCGATCTCGGCCCATCCACCGCGGGCTCGATCGTTGGTGAACAGGGCGGTGATGCCCTGCATCTGGGTGCCGATCCCCCGCACCTGCTCGTCGAGAGAGGCCTCGCGTCCGGTGACCGATTCCTGAAGAAGTGCCAGCTTGGAGTCGATCTGGGCCACCTGGGCGCCAAGGGCCCCCTCCCGATTGGCGATCGAAAGCTGGAGCTCGTCGAGACGCGTCCCCAGATCCGGACCGGAACCATCGAGCCGCGCCTGTCGCCTGCCCGAGATCAGGAGCAGGACCATGAGGCCGATTACGGCGGCTGCAGAAGTGATTGCAATGACGAGTGTGATTGTCTCGGTGTTCATGGAAGAGATCATGACGGGTGGGTGTGACAGATTTCCCTTCTACGCGAAAGACGGTGGGTGAGGGCTGAGCCCTCCTACTTTCGGTTGGTGACAAACCGCCGAAAACAAGGAGGGCCCAGATGGGCGATCGTATTCAGGTGCCGCTTGAACTAGCCCATTTCCAGGTGGTCGGCACCGACCTGGTCGACGGTCAGCTCGAGGTGACGGTGAGGTCCACCTTCCCTCGGGCCTGCTTCCAATGCGGTTCGGTCGACGTCATCGGTCATGGCAGGTGCCGGCGTCGGCTCCGGGATCGGGCTCATGGTTATCCGACGACCCTGGTCTGGGAGCAACGCCGCTACCGATGCCGGGACTGTGGCCGGACTTCGAGGGAACGTCATCCCGAAACGCTGGGCTCGAAACGGCTCACCGCCCGGTTCCGCATCATCTCTTGCTGATGCGGCTTGCTCTCAACCTTGGTCGGATATCGCATCTCGGGAGGGAGTGTCGTGGTGGCGGATCGCTGACAGTTTCGACACTTGGCGATCCTCGCTCCCAGTCGCAGGAACAGCTCCAAGAGTGGTGTCATTAGACGAGTCGTCGTTCGAAATCCGAGTTCATCTGCCGCACGGGATCACCAACAAGATCAAAGTGCTCAAACGACGCGGCTACGGACACCGCAACAACCACCGCTACCGCAACAAAGTGCTAGCAATCACCCAACACCAACCGGGCTAAACCACCGCCAATCGCGATGAGCCCAGATTTCCCTAGGGTGCGCCCATGATTCATTCCGAGCACCCGTTCCGGCCCGAACCGGCGGATCGGGACCTGGCGCGCCGATTTCGGGGGCGTCTCGCCGCCGGCGTGACGATCGTCACTGCGGGTTCCGGGTCGGATCGCACCGGTCTGACCGTGTCCTCCCTGCTCGTGGTCCAGGGAGACCCGGCATTGGCCCATCTGGTGGTCGGCCCCACCACGGACCTGTGGGACATCGCCGCAGAAAGCGAGCACTTCGTGATTCACATCTGCCGGTACGAAGACCGCCAGACCGCGGATGTCTTCGCCGGTTTGTCGCCCTCGCCGGGTGGGCTCTTCGCCGGCATGGCGGTCACAGAGAGCCAGTGGGGCCCTGTTCTGACCGATTTCCCCGATCGCGCCTACTGCCGATTCGAATCCCGTGATGAGGTCGGATGGTCGGGTCTGGTCATTGGCCTGATCGATCAGGTCGAGGTATCCGATCTCGACGACCCGATGGTCCACTTCCGAAGCGGGTATCGCCGGTTGGACACCCGCTAAGTCGCCACCTCGATGGTGATCCGGTTCATCATGCCGAGATGGCTCACGACATGCGCTTCCGGCTCCAGGTCCGCTTCGCCCAGATCGGCGGCAACGTCCCGATTGTTGCGGCACGCCGACCGTTCGTAGACCCGTTCGATGTTCCGGTCCTGGCGCCGGGCGATCCAACCCACCGACGATCGCCCATGCTCCACAAGCAGAACTCGCCCGCCGGGCCTGGTGACCCGCACCATTTCCCGAAAGGCGGCGGCGTAGTCGGGGAACGTGCATGAAGAGAACGCCGAGATCACGGTGTCGAAGCCGCCAGAAGAGAACGGCAATTTCTCTGCGTCGCCGATCACCAGCCGGATGTCCGCCCCCATCTGACGTTGGCGGCGACGTGCCTCTTCGATCATCTCCGAGGAGAGATCGAGGGCCGTGACCGACGAGGCCCTGTCCAAGTATTCGAAGTTCTCGCCGGTCCCGCAGCCCACATCGAGAACGTCGCCGCGTGCCCCCGAGAATTGCTTGCGCCGCAAGCGGTTGATCAGGAGCAAGGTGTCGCTGATCCCGAGCAGCCGCCAGTTGCCGGCCATGTCGTCGTAACGCCGACGCACCTGCTCGGTGCTCAGACGACAGGTCACGCGTTCGCTGGCTCGACGGGTCCCGGTTGGGGCACGACATCGTCGATGTGGCCTTCGATGCTGATGTTCGGAATCCACTCGAGCCACGATGGGAAGTACCAGTTCCACTTGCCCAGCAGTTTCATCGACGCCGGGACAAGGATCGACCTGACGATGGTGGCATCGAGGAGGACGGCGATGGCTAGGCCGAAGCCCAACTGTTGGAACATCACCAGACGCCCGGCGGCGAACCCCGCGAACACCGCAACCATGATCACGGCAGCACCGGTAATGAGGGCTCCCGTCGAGCGCAGCCCGAACGCCACCGACTCGGTGTTATCTCCGGTCTGGTCGAAGCGCTCCTTGATCCGCGACAGCAGGAATACGTGATAGTCCATCGAAAGGCCGAAGAGAATGGAGAAGAGAAACAGGGGCAGCCAGGCCTCGATGGTCTCGACCTGTTCGAAACCGAGGAAGGCTGCGACGTCCTTCAGCCAGGCCGGACCGATATCGGATTGGAACGTCGCCACCACCAGCCCGTAGGCGGCGCCGACCGAAAGCAGGTTCATGGCGATCGCCTTGCCGGGGATCACCACAGAGCGGAAAGCCAGCAACAACAGGATGAAACTGAGCCCGAGCACAACGGCGAACACGATCGGCGTGTAGTTGTCCACCTGGTCGAGGAAGTCCACGGTGATCGCGGTCTCGCCGCCCACGTAGGCCTCCGTGTCGCCAACGATCGCACCGGAGACAATGTCTGCTCTCAAGTGCCGCAACGCCTCTTGTGACTCGATCGAATTGACGTCGCCGAGAGTCTGCACCGACACGATGGCGACATCGTCGGTCGACAACGGGTCGACGAAGCTCGGCCCGAATCCCCCGTCGGCGGCGACATTCGCCTCCAGGTTGGTCACCGTGCCCGAAACATCGGCCCCCGTCACCACCACCTCGATTGGTGACGTGAAGCCTCCGGCGAACTCGGTTGTCAGGATCTCGAAAGCCTGCTTCGACTCCATCTCCTCGGGCAGCGTCGAGACACCCGACAGGCCTTTGTTGATCGAGAACAGGCTGCTGGCGGCGAGGAGGAGGATTCCGCCGGCGAAGACGACGCTGAGGACCGGCCGGCCCATGACGATGTTGGTGATCCGATCCCACATCCGGCCCTGTTCGTCGAGGCTGCGACGGCGTCGGACCCGCAGCGCCTCGATCCGGTCGCCGAGCAGCGAAAGCACTGCGGGGAGGAGGGTCATCGAGGCCAGGACTGCAACGATCACCACCAGGATTGCCCCCAAACCCAGGGCCCGGAAGAGAGTGTTGGGAAGAATCAACAATCCAACAAGCGCCAGGACCACGGTCAGGCCCGAGAAAAAGACAGCCCTGGTGGCCGTGGCGCCGGCACGTGAGATGGCGTCGAGCTTCTCGAACCCCCGAAGCCGTTCCTCCCGGTACCTGGAGACGATGAACAGCGAATAGTCGATCCCCACGGCGAGACCGATCATCGTGATCATGTTGGTGATGAAGAAACTCAGGTCCATGAACAGGCCGAGCAGAGCAGCCAGACCCATGGCGATCCCGATCGCTACCACACCCAGAATGACCGGGATCACCCCGGAGACCACTGACCCGAACACCAACACCAGGACGACGAGGGCAACCGCAATGCCGATGGTCTCACCGGTACGCAGATCTTCCTCGGCGATCGTGTTGAAGTCGTTGTTCAGGGTGGCCGGGCCTGCCATCAGTGCCTGAAATCCTTCCGGTGCCGGAACCTCGGCGAGCGTGTCGCGCACGAGGCCGGCGTTGACACCTGTTTCGTCGACACCATCACCGGCGACCACCACTGGGAGAAGGGCCGACCGGCCGGATTCGGAGACCGGCCCTGTCTCGGTCAAGTAAGTGCCGACGCTGGTCACCACGTCGGAGCCCAGCCCGAGCAGGGTGGATTCGATCTCGGTGACGTAGGCCACATAGGCCGGGTCGGACACGTCAGTTCCCTCAGAAGTGACCACCACGAATTCGGTGTCGGTCGGCTCCCCCCGGACCTCCTCGATCAGGTTCGCTGCCGTTATCGATTCCGGCTCGTCGGTGAAACCAATCGAGCTGGTGAGGGCGTCGTCCAAGAGCTGGGACGTGAGGGCCACCGCCGCCACCAGGGCCAGCGCCCAGATGATCACCGTCCTCCATGGACGTCTGCCGCTGCCTCGGGCCAGGGCCTGGGTGAATGACATTTGCTCCGCTCCTCGTGGCGTTCCGGGAAGATCTCGTTTACACTGTATGCATACGGCGTAAGCCCGGTCAAAATCGAAACGGAAACCCGAGACGGAGACGACGACAAATGATCAGCACCGGGACCCGTGCCCCGCTCACCCGGGATCGGATCATCGATGCCGCTGTCGTCCTGGCGGACACCGGCGGAGTCGACGAGTTGTCAATGCGCAAGCTCGGCGCCGAGCTCGGCGTAGAGGCGATGTCGCTCTACAACCACGTCGCGAACAAGGACGACATCCTCGACGGCATGATCGATCACGTCTTTCGTGCCATTCCGTTGCCCGCCTCAGACTCCGACTGGCGCTTCTCGATCCGGGAGGCGGCATTGGCCGCCCTGGACCAGTTCGTCGAGCACCCCTGGATGGTCAACCTGCTCATGCAACGGGGTACCTACGGACCGACATCGCTCCGATTCATGGACCGCGTCCTCGGCCTGTTCCGGGACGCCGGCTTCACCGAGGAGGATGCCCATCACGCCTGGCAGATGTTGGCCAGCCACACCATGGGTTATGCCTTCCAGCAGGCGTCGGGTGGGGACGACAAACACGGGTGGGAATCGAGACTCCCCGACCTTTCGGTCTTCCCCAATGTGGCAGCGCTTGCTCCCTATCTCGCCAACTGCGAGTTCGGGACCGAGTTCGCCTTCGGGCTCGAGATCATCATCGCCGGGCTGGCGGCGCGTCTCGAGAGCTGACCGCCGTTACGAACTGGGAGCTATGAGCTCCGTCACTTGCGGGATCGCCTTCGACAATGGAGACCCGGAGCCGCGCCCCGTGACGCGAAAAACCCCGAGGGAGTGCTGGCCGAAGCCGTCACCCTCTCGGGGTTCTCGACCTTGCTGACACTCCGGCCCCGAAGGACTGGTCTCCCAGCTAGGTCTCAAAGTCACCTCTCGGTCACTTCGACTCCGATCTGGAGTTGCCTCCAAGTCGGCTCCGCCACCATAGGTCTGCCTATCTCCGGGGAGCAAGTCGAAGCGCAGATGAAATTTCGCGACTTAGCTCTCTTCTTCGCGACCCCGCGGATAGGACTACCACCGGGCGACTTCTAACCTCCGGCGTCATGGCAGACCAGGATCGAGTGACACAGTTGAGGCACCTCCTCGCCCAAACGGCGAGAGAACACCACGAGGCCCACGGGAGCGACCCGAGCCCTCGATGGGCCGAGTGGTACGCCACGAGGCTCCATCCCGAAATGGGCTCCTTCGTCGGTTTCGAGCCCAGCGTCGAGGAGATCACCGGGTGGCTCCAAGAGGCCGATGAGAAATACCGGGCGGAAGGCGATCCGGAACAGCACTGGCCGGCCTACTACGCCGAGCTCATCCTCGACTCTTTGGCGGTCGCGGAGGGCTGAGCTACGACGTCTTCAACAGCGGGGCCACCTTCGTCCCCAACAGCTCGATGGCGTGGAGCACTTGCTCGTGGGGCAGGGTGCCGACACTGATGTGGAGCATGAACCGGTCGATGCCGAGGACCTCCCTCATCCGATTGATCTTCGCCGCCACTGTCTCCACGTCGCCGAGCACCAACGATCCTTCTGGGGAGCGCATCATCTCGAACTGAGGGCGCGTCATCGGTCCCCACCCGCGCTCTCTCCCCAGCTGGGTCATCGCCACCGCGTAGGCGTTGTAGTACTCGTCGGCCGCCTTGTTCGTCGCTGTCGGCGATATACCCGTGGGCATGAACGGCCAGCGGAGCCGAGGCGGGATCGTGCCCTGATTCGACCAGGGTCTTGCGATGGAGGTCGGCGAAGAAAGCGAAACGGTCCGGGTTGCCCCCGATGATGGCGAGAGCGACCGGGAGCCCCCGGGTGGCCGCCCGGACGATCGACTCCGGGCTGCCTCCGACCCCGACCCAGATGGGAAAGGGGTCCTGCTGGGGCCTCGGATATATGGCCTGGTCCTGGAGTGGCGGGCGGAACCTGCCCGACCAGGTGACCCGCTCCTGGTCCCGGATCGCCAAGAGGAGGTCCAACTTCTCGGAGAAGAGCTCGTCGTAGTCGGATAGGGAGTAGCCGAACAGGGGGAAGGACTCGATGAAGGATCCCCGCCCCACCAACAGTTCTGCCCGGCCGTCCGACACCAGGTCGAGCGTGGCGTAGTCCTGGAACACACGAACCGGATCGTCGGAAGAGAGGATGACCACCGCCGGGGTGAGACGGATCTTGCTGGTCATCCCGGCGGCGGCGGCGAGGACGACCGCAGGCGAGGAGGAGGCGAAGTCTGGCCGATGGTGCTCCCCGACGCCGTACACCTCGAGACCGACCTGATCCGCGAGCACGATCTCCTCGAGGACGTTGCGAAGGCGCTCGCCGTGGCCGACCTTCTCCCCGGTCCTCGGGTCGGGATAGGTCTCGGCGAAGGTGGTGATCCCCAGCTCCATCAACCCTGTTCCTTCTCGACCGTGTCTCGTTCCAGCCACTTGCGGACCCACCACAGGTCGTCGTCCGCCACACCCGCGCCCGGCAACGGCTCACCGACGCCGGGGAGGCGGTCGAATTCACCTGCCTCGATCGCTTCGCGAATCAAGCGCTCTGGCAGAGACTCGTATCGATCGGTCGGCTCCATCTCCATGGGCCTGACGTTATCCCCTCCTCCGGGCGCGCCACCGGAATAGGGTTCGCCCGATGACGACTCCGTCACGCGCCCTGCTTCGCTCCCTTGTCGTGCTCCTCGCCGCACTTGCCACTCTGTCGTGCATCCGGCCGGGTGTCGAAGGGTCTGGCAACGTCATCACCGAGAACCGCGATGTCAGCGGGTTCAACGAGATCGTGCTCGGTGGGATCGGCCGGGTCGAAGTCGAGGTGACCGGGACCGAGTCCCTCACCATCGAGGCCGAAGACAACATCATGCCAGTCCTGGAGTCCCGGGTCAGGAACGGCCGTCTCGTGCTCGACACCACCCGGAACATCGCTCCGAACGAAGAGATCATCTACACCATCACCGCCGCCACCCTCGACGGCCTTTCCATCAGCGGCAGCGGGGTGGTCGAGGCGTCCGGTGTCGACACCACCGATTTCAGGGCCGACATCAGTGGGTCCGGCGACGTCTCGGTCGAGGGGACCATCACCGGTCTGCTCTCGGTGTCCATCAGCGGGTCCGGGGAGTTCGACGGCGAGTCTCTCACCGCCCCGGTGGGACATATCGAGGTATCCGGGTCGGGCAATGCGGTCGTCAACGTGACCGACTCACTCGAGGTGGACGTCTCCGGATCCGGCGACATCGAGTATCTCGGGTCGCCAAGCGTCGACAGCGATGTGAGCGGCTCAGGAGAAGTCGTTCAGCGGGACTGAGCCTGATCGAAGTAGGCGGCAAGGTCCCGGAACTGCTTCCCGAAGATGCGGCGGGCCAACAACGGGTAGAACCATTTGGCCATGCCCGGAGAACGAAGGAAGGTGGCCCTTGTGACCTGGGTGATTCGCGATCCTGATCCATGGGGCTCGACGGCGAGATTGATCTCTCTGGTCTGAAACCGATCGTTGGCCTGCCACCTGATCGAACGCTCCCCCATCTCAATGACCTCGACATCGACGTCGAATTGCACTCGTCCCGCGCCGGGTCGATCGAGATGCTGGTGAAACCGGAACCGGGCGCCCGGCTCGACCTTGCTCCCCTCGACCAGATCCACCCTCTCCACGTTCTCACACCACAACGGATCGTTGCGTGTGTCTGAGACGAAGGCGAACACCTCGTCCGGAGGAGCCGGGATGTGCGCCGACACGGAAACCGGTCGGGCGGGGAAGCCGTCCACGGGGCGACGATATCGACGCTCCAGTCCTCACGAGCGCATCAACTCCGAATTGGGACAAGAATGAGCCAACGGGACCACGAAGGAGGACGCGATGAGCGACCAAACCGACAAATCGACCGACACAAATGAGAGCAAGCAGCAGAGGTGGTTTGCCGACGTGCAGGAGGCGCTGGATCGCACCGGAGATGCCCTTCGCACCGCCTGGGACGCCACCCGTGACAGTCGCATGGCCGCCCTCGAGTCGGCCAAGCAGGCCGCTCAGGAGTTGGGCGAGGTGATCGACCAGGGCATCGCCGCCGCCAAGGAGCGTTGGGCGGCCGTCGATGATGGTGAGGAGACCGACACACCCGCCGCCGAAGAGGCATCTCCCCAAGAGCCTGTCGTGAGTGAGGCTGAGCCGACACCACCATCGGGAGACGTGACGGTCATCCCGGTCGAGACCGACACCAGCGACAAGACCTGATCGCTGCGGGCTCAACTCGCCGCCGTTGAGGGATCTCGGGCCAATCAACCAGGCGACAAGACCGCCCGGCGTCGCCCTTCGAGAGCCCGGTCCGGGTCATAGACCCTGACCATCGGCACTTCGATCCGGTCGATCCCCGCGCCATCCCGACCGACAAACACGAGGTCCAGATCCTCATCGCTTCGACCCTCTGCCGAGGCATGGGGGCCAACCAGGGCCAGGCCCCGTATCGATTCATCGCTGCGAGCCCTTTCGTCGGCCTCCAGCACCGCGGCATGCGCCCCGGCGTGCTCGGTCATGAGCAGGGCGAGCAAGAGCTCGTCACGAGCCTCCGGCACACTCTCGGTCTCCAGGGTGTCCCGGAGAACCCCCTGCCCCTCGAATCCCCGGGCCATCGCCCAATAGGCATGACCCCTGATCATCGAGGATGGGTGGCGGGTGTGGGCCTCGACCGCCTCCCTGGCCGCCCGCTCCCTCGAGTTGCCGGCGGCCACAAGGAGGTTGCGCCGGATGAAGCGACCCTGTCTCCTCGGCACGTACCACCACCCGAATCGATCGAGCAGGTCGTGGTCAGACAGCGCGAGCAAATCGGAGAAAGGGAGTTGCCTCGGTCTCTCTCCTGCCGCGACCAGAGCGCGGCCACCCGGTGGGCATGCAGTGAGGCAGTCGTCGCATCCGTAGACCCTCCGTCCCATGATGGGCCGGATCCACTGCGGGATCGAGCCGGGGGTCTGCAGCCAGGTCGACAGACAACGGCGTGCGTCGAGCCCCCACTCCCCCAAGGCCCCGGTTGGACAGGCCGGGATGCACGCCGAACAGGTTCCGCAGTCCCGCTGCATGGGGCTGTCGGCAGGGATCGACGCATCGGTCACCACGGTCCCGAGCAGCATCCAGGGGCCATGCCCGGGTGCAAGCACCATCGTGCTCTTTCCCAGCCAACCCACACCGGCCCGAACCGCGGCTGCCCGATCGACGAGACGATTGTCGTCACTCAGGATCTCGGCTCGGTGCCCTCGGCGACGGAGGTATTCGGCGACCGCTCCGGTGATGCGGCGCACCCCTTCGTATTGGTCGGCAGTGGCGAATCGGCCCACCACCGCTCCCTCGCCTGCGGGCGTATTGGCCTCCGGCAGATAGTCGTAGCTCACCGCGACCAGCGATTTGGCCCACGGGAACGATTGTGAGACGTCGGTGGCCAGATCGGGGTCGTCGTAGGTGAAGCGAAGCGGTCCCGAACGGCCCGTCTCATGCGAAGCGTGAAGTGCCGCCCTCTCCCGGGTGAAGACTTCCGCCCCGGTCACACCGAAGCCGGCGGCACCCTTGCGATATGCCAGCGTCGAAAGCTCCTGGGCCAACCCGGCGTTCATACCCCCAATACTGCCCTCGTAGGGAAATGTCCTCCTCAGCTACCCCCCGGGCCGCCCGACCTCCACGAGGGCAGCTGCTGTACCGCCCAGCCGTTGCCGTCGGGGTCGCTGAAGAAGACGAAATCGCCCCAGTCGAAGTGCTGGACGTCGCTCACCTCGACTCCCCTGCCCGCGAGCTCGTCGTGTGCTGCTTGGACATCGGAAACGACCATCTGTACCCCTTGAACCGACCCCGGAGGCGTATCGATCACGCCGACGCCGATGGTGATCGAGCACGCCGATCCCGGTGGAGTCAGTTGGATGAAGCGGAGGTCATCGCTGATCTTGTGATCGTGGTCGAGGACGAACCCGACCTGCTCGGTGTAGAAGGCCTTGGCCCGCTCCACATCCGAGACGGGAATCCCAACGAGCTCTATCTTCCAATCCATTGGCGGAGGATAGGCCGGGGGATTCCCCCGCTCACTCGACGACGATGGTTCCAGTCATCGAGGGGTGTACCTCGCAGAAATAGGCAAAAGTGCCTGCCTCCTCGAAGGTGTACGAGAAGTCGTCGCCTTCGTTGAGGGTTCCCGAAAACCAAACCTCGTCTTCCGAGTTGGAGGTGTGGGGAAGATTCGGGTCGGCGCTGACCCAGGTGACTGTGGTGCCCACGGCCACGGTCAGCGTGTCCGGGTCGAAGGCTTGATCGGCGATCTCGACCCTCTGCTCCTCGCCTCCCGCGGATTCGGTCGAGTCGGTGCTCTCCCCGCTACACGCCGTCAGCAACAAGGCCAGAACCAACCCCAGGACGAGAACACGTTTCACGGATGCTCCTTATTCGCTTGTCGGTGCATTACGTGCCCCGGCGCTGTTGGGTTCGCGGCTCATAAATGGGCGAAGACATGAAGCTGGGCCATCACCACGACGGCGGCCAGGGCCCCCAACATGCCACCTGCCGCTACGGCAAGACGACCACGCCCGCTCTTGGCTATGAGCATCGATGTGGCGATGACTGCTGTCAGGACAAATGCCATCTTGATCAGGTACGCCGACTGATAAGCGGCTCCATAGGGCCTGCCGCCCAACTCCGACCAGTCGAAGATACCGGGGAAATCGGTTGGCGCTCCCCACAAGGCGAGGGCGATGCCGGTGGCGATGGTTGCCACCATGCCCGTAATCGCCAACACCGCCCACATCCCCTGCGTGCGACCGAGTCCGATGGCGGCGATCCCTGCCGCCCAGGCGCCAATCCCGACCAGATGAGTCCAGCGAAGCATCACCTGGAATCCGATCTCGGAGTCGGAGGATGGGATGGACACCACCACCTCGCCGCCATGGGGAACCGTCGTCGCGGCCGGAACGGTGGCCGCCGGTCCCGCCTCCCCGAAGATCGGTGACTCGCTCAGGTCGATCAATGTTCCTTCGAGGGACGGATCGGCAGTGTCGACCTTGATCTTGGGCGACCCGGCCTCGGTGGTGTAGTGGGGCCAGGGCAAGTTCTCGGCGAACGTGGCAGTACCCCCGCCAGTTCCTTCCACACCGACGCTGACCTCCCAGACTCCACCATCGGGATACTCGAGGACACCCTCGAAGATGCCGTCGGCCGACTGGGTAAGAGGCAGAGGGCCGAGCACCTGTGAGCCCTCCGACAGGGCTGAAATCGACACGATCGCGTCAGTGACCCCGGTTGCGACTCCGTACTCGATGAGCAGGGGCGCAACCGCATCGCGCACCAGAGCCTCCACTCTCAGATCGATATCGGTCACCGGGCCATCCGCCGGAGCGGCCGAAGGCTGGAACACGGAGGATTGCGCAACGACATCGCCCTCCCGCCCAGGATCTGCGGTATCGACCCGCACCACGGGCTGGGCCATTGGAGTGCCGCTGACAACCTCTGTGAACTCGATGGTCCCCTCCGAGTCGCCGGTCACGATGTCGATGCTCATCTGCCAGGAGCCTTCGGCAAGGGTGAGATCGGCGATATAGACACCTGGCGTGGTCATCGGGGCCGTCGTCTCCACCGCGGGCCCGCCACCCTCCCCTAGAGCAGTCACAGTCACCGCCGCATCGGTGACCTCATGCCCATCGGCGAAGGTGAGAACGATCCCGTAGGAGATCGCTCCGGGGCTCTCCGATCGACTCACCGCCTCGACCACCACCTCGAATTCCAGGCCATGAGCCGCGGCGGCCAACACCGGGACAAGGATGAGCAGTGGCACGAGAAGCAGCTTCAAGTGAAGAGGCCCGGCATCGCCGGGCCTCTTCACAAACAACCGGCTCTGCCGAGAATGCATCAGCCGACTGTCATCTCCACCGGTATCACCGCGACCCCGCCCGCATCATCCATGCCCGGTGTGTCGATCGTCTCGTCGGGCGGGAAGAACTCGTACTCCCCGTTTTCGTTGATGTCGATGTGGACCATCGGCCACAACGTGCCGGACTCGGCCAAAGGTTCGTCGAGCGTGACGGTGACATCCGTCGAGTCTCCAGCGGGCAGGAGATCGGAGTGACCGACCACGGGCCCGGGTTCGCCTTCGGCATCGCCATGGATCGCAATGAACCCGGCGGAAGGCAGGGTCACCGAGGCGATGACGATCGTCGTGCCGTCCGATTCCTGTGCATCAGCAGTCAATGATGCCGGGGCGGAGGCCGGGCCTTCGGTCTCGGCGCCACCCGTGGTCGTCGGCTCGGCCGCCGCCGTTGTCGTCGTGTCGTCTGCTCCATCACATGCCGAGACGACCATGGCGAGCACGGCCAGCACGGCGATCAGATACCTTGTCTTCACCAAACTCCTCCTGAGTTGGGGCAACACCTATACGACGTGGAGAAGGGTCCGGTTCGATTCATGAGCGCCGAAGAGCAGGTCGACCTCTCCAACGGTGTGGCCATGCCCGTCATCGGATATGGGACATGGCCCATCCCTGATCGCGATGCCGAGAAGATGGTGGCCTCTGCCATTGATGCCGGGTACCGGCTGATCGACACCGCCGAGATGTATCGGAACGAGGAGGGAGTGGGGCGGGGAATACGGGCAAGTGGAATCGAGCGCGAGGAGGTATTCGTCACGACGAAGCTCAGCCAGCGGTGGCACGGGTACCAGGAATCCCAGGAAGCGTTCGCGATCAGTCGCAAACGTCTCGGGCTCGACTACCTCGACCTGTTCCTGATCCACTGGCCCAATCCGGCTCTGGGGAGGTTTGTCGACGCTTGGCGGGGGATGATCGAGTTGTTGGAACAGGAAAAGGTCAGGGCGATCGGAGTCTCCAACTTCAAGCCCTCGCACCTGCATCAACTCATCGACGAGACCGGGGTTGTCCCCCACGTCAATCAAATCCAGCTCAATCCCTGGGTGTCGCGGGAAGCCGAGAGGGAGTTTCACGGCAAGCACGGCATCGTTACCGAGTCGTGGGCGCCGATCGGGAAAGGCGGTGGTCTGCTCGGCGACCCGATCATTGCCGATATGGCACGTGCCCGGGGCCGAACGCCGGCACAGGTCGTGCTTCGCTGGCATCTCCAACTCGGGCTGATCCCGATCCCGAAGACCGCCCGACGCGAGCGTCTCGCCCCGAACCTGGACGTGTTCGATTTCTCGCTCGGCGAGGAGGAGATGCTGGCGCTCTCCACGATGGACAATGGCGAGCGGGGAGCCGTCGACTCCGACACCACCGGGCTCTGAGATCAGAGCAGCTTGGTGACCCCGATGAAGATGCCGGTCAGACCAACCATGGCCGTGGCCTGAGCCACGATGAACGTACGCACGAACTGACTCAATTCGCCACGCAGCTCCCGCATGTCCTGCTTGAGCTCAGTGAGCTCGGTTTTCATTTCGATCCGAAGATCACTGAGGTCGGCCTTGGTGGCCAGATCGGCCAGATCGGCCTTTGTGGTGTATTGATCCGTGGTTGGCAGCATGGTCATCAACGTCTCGGCCGGTTGCGATCCGAGAACTTCCTGGAGCCGAGCATACAACTCCGCTTCTCTGGCGTGGCTCGTCATGGTCCTTCCCCTCTCAGCACCGCTGACTGCACTTCCATTCTGCATGCTATGGGAAGGATCTGACGGAATGCGGTTAACGCGACGAAGCTGACCAAACCTGAGCAAGATCGACTCAGATCTCGGAATAGCGCGCCGGGGATGTGTGTTGCAGGGGTTTCCACTCGAGACTCAAAGGAATACCGGCTAATGCCCGAGACCGCCCAACTGACCCTCCCCGTCCTCCCCCTCCCCAACGGTGTGGTCTTCCCGCACATGGTGGTGACCATCCGGATCGAGACCGAAGAGGGCCGGACCGCTATTGCCGCCGCATCCAAAGCTGACGGACGACTACTCCTGGTCCCTCGCCTTGAAGGGCGCTATGCCGCAGTCGGGACCATTGCCGAAATCCAGGAGGCTGACAGTGAGGGCAACATCGTCGTGTCCGGTGTTGCCCGGGCGCGAGTCGGTGCCGGCTCCGTCGACGAGACCGGTGCTCTGTGGGTCGACGCCGAGTCTTCCCCCGAAGTCGACATCATCGATGACGAGCTCGACGCCCTCGTCGCCGAATACCGGGCCGTTGTAATCGCAGTATTGGAGAACCGGGGCATGGCCGGCGTGGCCGAGCGACTACTCGACGTGGACAACCCGTCGCGTCTCGCCGACCTCGCCGTCTACTCGCCCGACCTCTCCCTCGAGCAGAAAGTGGAGCTCCTCGAGGCCCTCGACATCCGCCAACGGCTCGGCAAGCTCCTGGTCTGGATGCGTGAAGTCCTGGCCGATCTCGAGCTCCGGCGCAAGGTGCGAGACGAGGCGACCGAGCAGATCGAGAAAGGGCAGAAGGACTACATCCTCCGTCAGCAGATGGAAGCCATTCGCAAGGAGTTGGGCGAAGACGCCGACGTCGCTTCCGAGTATCGGGCGAAGTTGGGCGAACGAGAGCTCCCCGAAAAGGTCGCCGAGTCCATCGAGCGGGAAATAGGCCGCCTGGAGCGAATGAGCGAACAGTCCCCGGAGCATTCCTGGATCCGCACGTGGTTGGACACCATGTTCGACCTGCCCTGGGGCGTCTCGTCCGAAGATCGGCTCGATCTGGACGAGGCCTGGACCGTCCTCGACGCCGATCACACCGGTCTCGTCGACGTGAAAGAGCGGATCATCGAGCACCTCGCTGTGCGAAAGCTCCGCGCCGAGCGCGGCCTGACCGACGGCGACGATCGCAACACAGGGACCATCCTCCTCCTCGTTGGCCCTCCCGGCGTCGGCAAGACGTCACTCGGTGAATCGGTCGCCCGAGCCCTGGGCCGCAAGTTCGTGCGTGTCGCCCTCGGTGGGGTGAGGGACGAAGCCGAGATCCGCGGGCATCGCCGGACCTATGTCGGGGCACGTCCCGGGCGGATCGCCCGTGCTCTCACCGAGGCGGAGACCATGAACCCGGTGTTCCTGCTCGACGAGATGGACAAGGTCGGGGCCGACTGGCGGGGCGATCCGTCGTCAGCCCTGCTCGAGGTCCTTGATCCTGCCCAGAACCACACCTTCCGCGACCACTACCTCGAAGTCGATCTCGACCTCTCCCAGGTTCTCTTCATCGGAACCGCCAACGTGTTGGAGACCATCCCCGGCCCGCTGTTGGACCGGACCGAGGTGATCAGCATCGACGGGTACACCGACGCCGAGAAGGTGGAGATCGCCCGTGACCACCTCCTACCCCGGCAGCTGCGCGCAACCGGGCTCGAGCCCGAGGAGCTGGAGGTCACCGAGGGTGCCTTGGCTGCCGTGGTCGACAGGTATACCCGAGAGGCGGGTGTCAGGAACCTGGAGCGAGAGCTGGGCAAGCTCGCCCGCAAGGTGGCCACCGAGGTCGCCAAAGCATCTGGAGCAGACCACGTCGTGGTCGATGAGCATTCAGTCAGGGATTACCTGGGCAAGCCGAAGGTCTGGAAGGACGAGGCCTCCGACCGTACCGATGTGCCCGGTGTAGCGACCGGTCTCGCCGTCACCGGCGCCGGAGGAGATGTGCTGTTCATCGAGGCCACCGCCATGGACGGAGAGCCAGGACTCACCTTGACCGGTCAGCTCGGCGACGTGATGAAGGAGTCCGCCCGAATCGCCCTCTCCTATGTCGAGGCGCACGCCGACGAGCTGGGCATCGAACCGACTGCCCTGACCAAGCGTTACCACGTCCATGTCCCCGCCGGCGCCATCCCCAAGGATGGGCCATCGGCAGGCGTGGCGATGCTCACCGCCCTGGTGTCGCTGCTCACCGGGCGAAAGGTCAAGGACACCGTCGGCATGACGGGCGAGATCACGCTTCAGGGCAAGGTGCTGCCGATCGGGGGGGTCAAGCAGAAGGTGCTCGCCGCCCACCGGGCCGGGCTCAAGGAAGTCATCGTCCCTCGTCGCAATGAGGCCGACCTCGACGACGTGCCGGAAAAGGTCCGGGACGAGATGACCTTCACCATCGCCGACACTGCGGGTGACGTCCTGGAGGCCGCCCTCCAAGCCTGAGCCGGGCTACTCGCCCAATCGGTGACGACCTAGAGACGTGTCTGACTCGATATCGGAGGGTCGTGCGAAGGCAGCTCGGTCGACTTCGGTCCCGATCCGTCCGCCGCCATCGGGGAGGTGGACGTCGACCTTCCCGCACGATTCACATACCACTCGTTCGAAGCCCATCGTGTGGACGGAAACGGTGGTGCGATGACGACAGCGACTCTGCCGCAACTTGCGACTCATGTCGCGCATATTTGAACAAGCCTCCCCTCGAGGGCCAACCCGTCGGACAGGCTGGCGTCGGGCGAGCAGCAGGCCATAGGTCAGGCGACCCAGTCACGCTGGGGCCGAGATACGACACAGGGCGGGACAGAAACCGTCAGTCGAACACGAGATCGACGACTACGGCGGCATGATCGGATCCGCGCATCGGCTCCACCTCAGTGGACACCACTCTCGCTCCAGTCCCAAAAACGTGGTCGATGCGGAGCAGACGCGGCCACCGCGGGCGCCAGGCCCATGTCGGGTTCGTCTCCTCACCAGACTCCGCCGCGTGGTCCGCCACCAGGTCGTCCCACCGACCCGCCAACTCCTTGTAAACCGGCCAGGCGGGTGACGCATTCATGTCGCCTGCCAGGACGAACGGCGCTCCTCCGTTGGCAGACTCATCCGCCCAGGCGAACAACGCCTCGAGCTGCTCGCTCCTGATTCGAACCGACCGCCACCATGGGAAGACGATCGGGTTCCGCATGTGGATGTTGGCGACGAGGAACGGCCTCGATCCATCGTGCACCTGAACCCAGAGCCCTGGCCGCCAGGGGAGAGGGATCTCACCGAAGTCCGCAGTCAGCCTGCTGGCGATGCCTCGCCCGCGGGAACCCTCGCTCGGTCTCAGATCATGATGGGGGAAGCGGGCGCCGATCATCTCCGCTGCGTCGTGACCCAATTCCTGGGTTAGGAGGATGTGGGGCTCGAGCCGGTGGAGAACCCCTGCGAGATGCGTGAGATCGGCACGGCCCGCCAGGAGGTTGGCGGTCATCAGACGGATCGGTCGGTCCATGGGTAGCGCACGCTAACCAGGGCCAGGCGGAACCAAACCGTCGAAAAACTTCGCAGAAGTCGCTTGGGTCGCTGGACCTATATGCCGACTGAATATGTGTGATGGCTGCTGTTGATACCAAGGTCACATTGGTGCGAGGCTCGGGAAGCGTCGTCGCCTCGGTGGTGGGCAACGCCCTGATCGGCGAACTGACTGCCAACTGCGAGCACGGCGGGGAAGCCGACCGCGGTGAGTACGTGGTGGGTCATTCGGGCCGTGCCATCACGTGGCGCGTGCGATTCTGCGACCCTTGCTGGGAGCATTTCCGGGATCACCAGGAAGTGATCGACCTTCGTCTCTTCGAGGATTCGCCGAGCGGGCCGGAGGGCGCCGACTCTCGCTGACGGCTGAGTTCAGCTGCCCAATCGGCCGTCGGCCAGATCCGCCCAAAGCGCGGAAACCGAATCGGAGATATAGACCACGCTCGCACTGCCTGCCGTGCCGCTCGATCCCGGCGTCACCATGTTCGGCATCGTGTCCAGATTCGACCCGATGACGAGCGAGGCGAAGGTGAGCAACTGTTCCGCGCTGAGATCGGTCATCATCCACCCTTCTGACAGTTCCATGAGACGCGGGATGGCCCCGTAGCCTTTGGTCCGAAGGTTCTTGGCGGAATCGATCAGCACCAGGCCTTGATTGGCCGAGCGACTGAAGTCACCGTTGGGAAGCGACTTTCGGGCCCGGGAGAAGGCGAGTGCCTCCGGCCCGTTCACGTACTGCGCGCCCGCCTCGAAATCGGCGCCCGAGGCCGAATCGCTCATGGCATAGGGAACGACCAGATCGATGCCTCCGAGCACATTCCCCAGCATCTCCTGGAAACCCAGGAAGCCGGTGAGGACGTATCCCTCCAGCGGGAGGCCGCTGAGATCCCGGAACGTCTGCATCATCCCCTCGACCCCGTAGTCGGACAGAACCGCGTTGATCTTGTTGCGGCCGCCGCCCGCGAGTGGGACCCAGGAGTCCCTGGGCACACCCACGATCCCACCCTGCCCGGCACCATCGAGCCCGACGAAATGGATGCTGTCGGCTCTGGCGGTCACCATGTCTTCCCATGGCCTGGCATCCGAACCCACCACGGCCACCAGTCGGGGGGTGGGTCCGTAATAGGCAGGCAGCGAGAGATTTGGCCAGTTGCCCCCAACCACTCTCCAACCGGAGCCGTCATTGATCGTGAGAAAAAGGTCACCGCTCATCTCTACGGTGGCGACACCCTGGCCCTTGAAGGTCCCGACAGACGCCACACCGGCAATCGGTGTCGCTCTCGGTGTCGGCGTGATACCCGCCAGGACCGCCTCCGGAGCCGGGGGCGCCTGGGTTGCAGCGCCCGCAGCGTAGGCATAGAACCCCTGGATCATCGCGGTCAGCTCAGGCGGAGCGTTCTCGATGGTGAACGCCGGTGCGGTGGTAGTTGTTTGACCGACGGTGCTCGTCGTTGTCCCTCGTGAGGACGATGTGGTCGATTCGACCGCTTCTTCCGGTGCGCAGGCGGTGGCAACGACTGCCAGGACGAGCAGAACAGAGATTCGTCGATGCATGGTGGACCTCGAAATGGACTTCAGATCGCCCTCCCGCGACCGTGCGGCACCCTAACGGTGTAGCACGGCCTATCTCAACCGGCCGGTATGTGGCCCAAGTTCCTCGGTAGTCTCTCGACGTGGTGCTAACACTGGAGTCGGGAAGGGCCGCGGCAGGCCGCGAGGCCTGGGAGGAAGCGTGGAAAACGCTGACCGAGGCCGACGGCGAAGAGGCGTTGTCAGCGGCGGATCTCGAGCTACTCGCAGACGCCGCATGGTGGACCGCCCACCCCGACGAGTCCGTCGACGCCTTAGAACGGGCCTTCAACGGGTACGACGGTGCCGACATGCCGATTGATGCGGCCAGGGTCGCCGTCCTCCTCGCCTATCTGGCGTTGCGGAGGCTGGCGGGTTCGGTGGCCAACGGTTGGCGGGCAAGGGCAGTGAGGTTGTTGGAAGGCCAACCCGAATCGACCGTACATGCGTCGTTGAAGGTCATGGATGTCTTCGAGGCCATCGGGATACGAAGAGACCTGGACGAGGGCATCGCGGTGGCCGAGGAGGTCCTAGAGCTCGCCCGCCGCACCGGAAACCGCGATGCCGAGTCCCAGGCGCAGGTGTTAAAGGGATACGCCTTGCTGGCCAAGGGTGATTGGACAGAAGGGCTTGCCCTGATCGACGAGGCGACCTCGGTGGCCCTGTCCGGGGACGCCAGCCTCCGATCGGCCAGCGACGTCTACTGCGTGACCATCTCGGCCTGTCGGGACGTCGGCGACTTTGGACGTGCCGGAGAGTGGACCGAAGAGGCGGACCGATGGATGAACCGGCACTCGGTGGGCGGGTATTCAGGGGTGTGCCGGGTCCACCGCGCCGAGCTGAAGCGTCTCAAAGGGAACTGGACCGAGGCCGAGCAGGAAGCTCTCAGCGCTTGTCAGGAGCTGGAGCGATATCACATGCTCGACGGGGTCGGGCACGGGCAGTACGAGGTGGGCGAGATCCGACTCCACATGGGTGATCTCGCCGGCGCCGAGGCCGCGTTCGCCATGGCCTACGAGCATGGTGTGGACCCCCAACCCGGGCTCGCCTTGTTGATGCTGGCCCGGGGCCAGGCCGATGAGGCGGCGAAGTCACTGGAGCGAAGTCTCGCCGGCGGGGAAGACGGGCTCGGAGCCGACCTGATCATGAGATCCAGGACCCTGCCCGCCCAGGTGGAGGTGGCGCTGACCCGCGGCGACCTCGATACCGCTCGGGTAGCAACAGAGGACTTGGAGCGGATCGCGGAGGAATACCAGCGACCGGCGTTCGAGGCAGTGGCACTGACCGCCCGAGGAGCCGTGCTGCTGGGCGAAGCCGATCATGCAGGGGCGATTCGCGAGTTGACCAAGGCAGGGCGCCTATGGCGGGAGGTCGGGTTCCCCTACGAGGGCGCAAAGGCCCGGGTCCTCCTCGGCGAGGCCTATCTCGGCGCCGGGGACGAGAGCCAGGCCCGGATGGAGCTCGGCGCTGCCCGATCCGTGTTCGAGAAGCTCGGCGCAGCCCTCGACCTGCGCCGGCTGGACTCGATCATCTCCGGCCTCGGCGGGGCGGAAGCGGAACGCTCTCGGGTCACCAAGACCTTCATGTTCACCGACATCGTCACCTCGACCGACCTGGTGAGCTTGATCGGGGATGCGAAATGGGAATCGCTTCTCGCGTCCCACGATCGCATCTTGCGGGCTGCCTTCGTCGAGCATCACGGGACCGAGGTGAGCCACACCGGCGACGGCTTCTTCGTGAGCTTCGACCGGGGCACCGATGCCGTGGAGGCTGCTGTGGCCATCCAGCGTCGTCTCGCCGAACACTCGCGCGACCAGGGGTTCGCCCCTTCGGTCCGAATCGGGCTTCACACCGACGAGGCCACGACGGATGGCAGCGACTACCGGGGACTCGGTGTGCATCGCGCCGCCCGGGTGAGCGCTGCGGCGGATGCCGACGAGATCGTCATCTCCGAGGCCGCGCTACAGACAGTCGATTCGATCTCATACGGCGTCTCCGAGGGAAGGGACGTCGAGCTCAAAGGGATCGACGGCGCGGTGAAGCTCCACACCATCGACTGGAAGACCCCGGCCTAGCTGCGAGCGAAACTGCGCACCGTCTCGATGGTGTCGGCGTCCTCTGGCCCTTTGTCTTCGCGATATCGCTTGACCCGGGCAAAACGGAGGGCCACACCGCCCGGATAACGCGTGCTCCGCTGCACGCCGTCAAAGGCGATCTCATAGACGATCCTGGGCTTCAGAAACACGGTGTTCCGGCTGCGGTGATCTTCGATTTCGAGAAATCGCTCGGTCTGCCACCCCAGCATCTCGTCGGTAAGCCCCTTGAACGTCTTGCCCAGCATGACGTACCCGCCCTCTTGGTCACGGGCACCGAGATGCAGGTTGGATAGCCAGCCCTCCCGGCGCCCGGATCCCCACTCGGCGGCCAGGACCAGAAGGTCGAGGGTATGAGTCGGTTTGACTTTGAGCCAGCCCGATCCGCGTCGACCGGCCTCATAAGGCTGGTCCGGATCCTTGACCACGACGCCCTCATACCCGGCGGCTACCGCATCCTCGAAGAAGCGGTCGGCCTCTTCCGGGTCATCGGTGAGGACCGCTCCGACGAGAGATTCTCCGGGTACCGCGCCCACCAGCGCGGCCCGGCGCTCGGCAAGCGATAAGTCGATCAGATCTACACCGTCGAGATGGAGGCAGTCGAAATAGAACGCGCGCAGGGGCGGGGCCTGATCTGACGCCTCGGTTCCGAACCTGCTCATCGAGTCCTGAAACTGCTCCGGGCCTGAGGGACCAAACAACAGGGCCTCTCCGTCGAGGATGAACGACGTGGCCGGGTATTTCTGCACCGACGCGACTACCTCGGGAACTCCGCTGGTGATGTCTCGCAGGTTCCGGGTGAACACCGCCACTCGAGTCCCTTCACGATGCACCTGTATACGGACGCCGTCGAGCTTCCACTCAACGAAGGCGCGACCCAGCCCGGTCACCGCCTCGCCGGCGGTGGCGGCGGTCTTGGCCAGCATCGGCTGCACCGGGGTGAACAACCCAAGCGTCGATGTCCCCAAGGCGTCGGGACCCTCCGAAAGGGCCCGTGAGGACACGGTGACCAGATCGCCCTCCAGCATGGCCGCCCGACGCACGCGATCAGGCGTCACTCCCAGGGCAACTGCGACGGCGTCCGCCATCACCCCTTCCAACGCTCCTTGCCGAAGATTGCGCACTATGAGATCGCGCAGGAAGCGCTGCTCGGCCTCCGTTGCCCGGCCGAACATCCCGGAGAGGAGCATCTCCCGCGTCATCTTGGAGCCTGGTCCGGACACGCCTGCCAGGTCCTCCAGAGTTGCGTCGACTTCGATTATCTCCAGGGACGGTTCCTTCGCAGCGGCGGCTTCGATGGCGTAGACCGTCGTCCATCCCACTCCCAGCCGGTCTTGTCGTGGCTTTCCGCTCAAAAAGGAAACTGCGGGTGCCGCTTCATCTGGGGCGAGCCGGCAAAGCATCGCGGCGAGCAACGCGATCTTCTCGGAACGAGCCCTCGTCGCGGAGACCGAGGCGGAGACAGCGACGAGATCGGCCAGGAGCACGGGTCAGGACCGGAATCGGTCGAAGGGCGGCAACTCGATCGCTGCATCGTCGAGGGCGCTGCGCACCTTCTCCACGGTTGGGGTCAAGTCGATCGACTCGAGCTTCGACCAGGGTCGCTTCCGCGATCGATCCTGGACATTGCTGAGCCTGACCCCGTCCGGCTCGATGTCGCCCAACTCCTGCCACGCGATCGGTGTGGCGACCGGTGCTCCGGTCTTCGGTCGAAGCGACCAGGGAACCACCGACGTAGACCGCGAGGTGTTCCGCATCCAGTCGACGAAGACCCGATCACCGCGGTCGGCTTTGCGAAAGGCCAGGGTCAGGAGACCGTCGTTGGCGGCAGCGCCAAGGGCGGCCGTGCCTCTCGCCACCAGGGCGACGTCGTCGACGTCGGTGGTCGGCTCCAACGTGGCTCGCAGGTGGTAACCCTTCGAACCGGAGGTCATCAGGACCGTCTCGATGCCGAATGACTTGAGGACATCGCGCATCTCGCGCGCCGCCTCGCGTACCAGCTCCACTCGGTCGGCAGGCGGGTCCAGGTCCCAGATCACCCAGTCCGGGTGCTCCTCGTCGTTCGCTCGTACCGGTGGCACGTGAAAGGTGATCACCCCCAGATTGGCGAAGAAGGCGATCCCCTCCGCAGAGTCGACCATCGGGTAGACAGTGGTCCCTCCGCCCTCTTTGGGCACCTCGTGACGCCCGATCAGCTCCGCCGGGGCATGGTCGGGGACGTTCTTCTGCATGAAGCCCTGACCCCCGATGCCGCGGGGGAATCGCTCGACCGAGAGGAGTCGGCCCTCGACGAAGGGGAGCATGCGATCGGCGACGCGTACGTAATAGTCGACGACTTCGCCCTTGGTGATCCCATCATCGGGGAAGACCACACGGTCGGGATTGCTGACCTCCATTCACACCAAACCTAGGTCGAACCTCAGGTTCTGCGTTTCATATGCGGGCCGAACTGCCTCAGCCTCCCGAGGGTCCGACGCTCTGCGTCGAGCCTGAGGCAGTTCGTTTCATATACGGGCCGTGGAACCTGAGGTTCGCTGTACCCGACCCTTCACGACAGCCGCTTGCGACCTTCGGTTTCTTCGTCGACCACCCTGCCGGTGGGGACGAAGCCGTGAGCCAGGTAGAAGGGCCGGGGTGAGCCCTTGCCCTCGCCCCAACTGGTGAGAAGGCTCTCGTCGCCCATCGCCAGGCACTCGGCCTCGACGAGCTCCAGGATCCTGCCCCCGATCCCACGCCGCTGGTGGAGACGGTCGATCAAGAGACGCCAGAGAAACGGCTCCGGATGGTGCTCGGTGCTCAGGGCCAGCATCACGAACCCAACAATCACGTCGTCGGCGATCACGGCCCGCATCCACGGCTCGACCGGCGCCCCGTCGACCATCTCGGGGAACAGGGCGTCGGCGAACGATCGCAGGATCGGGGCCACGAAGTCCTCCTGCGTCCGGTGGGTGCGGAGACCCGCAACGGTCGCTTCGTTCTCGGCGGTCACCTCGATCAGGTGCACCGAGTCAGGCGGATGCCGGGGACGGTCACGCCAGGTCTCCCAATCCGGCCTCGTCATCCCGTAGATCCAGTCGTCCGACAGCTCGTCGCCCACCCAGAACGACGACTTGGTCTCGCCCTCGAAGAGGAATCCCGTCCGCTCCAGGACCATGGCCGAGGCCGGGTTTTCCGGATGGAGCATGCCGAACGCCCTGGTCACGGCGAGCTCCTCGAACAGGTATCGGACCAACGCATGCAATGCCTCTGCCGCATACCCCTTCCCCCAATGCTCCTTGGCAAAGGTGTAGCCAACTTCGGCGGAACGACCCTTCCATGAAAGCTCCGCCCCAACGTCTCCGAAGACCTCGCCGGTATCGGGATCGCACACCACAGCCATCCACCACTTGTCGTTCTCGGGCCCGTCCATTGCCGCCTGCGCGGAAACGACCTTCTCTGCGCGTTCCATGGGATACGGGAGCTCCCAGTCCTGATAGCGGGCCACGTCCGGATCGCTGCGTCGGGCCTGGTATTCGGCGAGGTCGTCTAGCTCGAAGGGGCGGATGAGCAGCCGCTCGGTGCGGATCGGGGTGAACACCGTGCCGATTCAACCAGCGACCTCCACCGGATACGCTTCGAGGCATGACCGATGACAAGACCGGGCGTGTGCAAGGGCCGGCGTCCTACTTCCCCTCGATCGAGAAGAAGTACGGCCGGCCCATCGAGGAATGGCAGGACTTGATCCGCGCCAGTGACCTGACCAAGCACATGGAATTGGTCAACTGGCTCAAGACCGAATACGAGATGGGGCATGGCCACGCCAATGCCCTCGTTGCCTACACGCTGGCTGAAGACGCCCGCGCCTGAGCCACAGACGCCGGCGCCTGACCCGGTTCGAATGGGCCCGGTAGCTTCCGGGACGCACAGGAGGACACCATGCGCATACAGACCGGTCAGTTGGTCGCCCTGGGATACGGTTCGTACGTGCGCTCAGACGACGTGACCGCCGTCGAGCCGATCACCGAAGGACGCGGCCCCGGGAAACGATCCCTGGTGTGGGTCCGTGGCGTAGCAGATCCCCTGGTCGCTTCACGGGCGGAGGGTTCTATCGTCGACGATCTGGTCACACCCGCCGACGAGGCGGCACGCATGAAGGCGCAACGCTCGGTGTTGAACAAGATGACGACCGTCCTCGACAAGGTCTCCCCCGGGATCCGGCGGCTACTGGCAGAGGAATCGGGCACCGACATAGACGACCTGCTGGCTGAGGCGAACCGGGTCCTCGGCTGAGTCAGGTGCGAGCGACCAACCGAACGAGCGGGATGATTCGCTCTGTCTTCTCCTGATAGTCGGCAAATTGTGGTGCAGTGCTCACCACCAGGGTTTCCCACAACAGGTCCCGCTCCGCTCTATCGATGGGAATCGCATCGGCTTCGTAGAGGTCGGCGTCACGCCGCACCCAAACCGTGGGGTCTTCAACGAGGTTGAGGTACCAGTCGGGATGTCGTGGTGACCCTCCGTACGAGGCGGCGACGACGAGATCTCGGTCGCCCTCGAAGAAACGGAGGGGCGTGCGACGGACCTCACCCGAGGCTCGGCCGGTGGTGTAGAGGAGAATCAGATGACCCGCCGCCGGATGGTCGACAGCCGCACCGTCGCTCTCGAGGTACTGATGGACATGTTTGGCAGCATGAGGCCGTGACGGGTCGAGAGCACGATCCTCGATGGTCATCCGGCCGAAGCTATCACCGACCCCTCCCGTAGGCTGCAGTGGGTGCGACGTCTCGCCGCATTACTCCTCATCACGTCTACGGCGTGCACCCCGTCCGTCGTCGACAACCCCTCGACCACGCCGGCACCTGACACGAGCCCGACCACGGCGCCTCCGGCCGGTTGGGTGGAGCTGGCCCCCATGAACCTGGCACGCAGCGAGCATCCCGCCGTTCTCCTCGAGGAAGAAGTCGTGGTCGCCGGAGGCTTCATCGAAGTGGGTGTCGGCCGGACCGGGGTTACCCCTACGGTCGAGGCCTACTCGCCCGATAGCGACACTTGGCGCGACCTTTCCGATCTCCCTGAGGCCCGTCATCACGGGATGGCGGCAGTGGTTGGAGGCCGGGTGTTCTTCATCGGGGGCTACACCCCCAGTGGCAACCCTTCGACAGCCGTCTGGGAACTCGTCGATGAGGCATGGAGAGATGTGGCACCTCTCCCGGCACCGGTGGCGGCGGGAGCAGCAGTCACTATGGGGCAGAGCATCTTCCTGGTGGGTGGCGTCCCCGATGGGAACCTCTACCGCTACGACGTCGAGGGTGACGCCTGGACGACCCTGCCTCCATCGGGCACCAAGCGGGAGCATGTCGCCGCAGTCGTTCTCGAAGGGGAGATCTGGGCGATCGCCGGGCGCTGGGACGAGGTATTCGACACCACCGAGGTCTTCGACCCGGAAACACAAGCCTGGCGGGCAGGACCCTCTCTCGGCGAGGCCCGTTCCGGGTTTGGCGCGGCCGTGGTCGACGGGGCCATCGTGGTGGCCGGCGGCGAGGTGTTCTCGCCTGACCAAGCTCTGACCTCGGTGGAGATACTGGAGCTGGATAGCGACGAATGGGCCACCATCGAGCCGCTCCCCCACGGGCTGCATGGCAATCCACTCGTGGCTGTCGACACCGCCATCTACCTCCCCGGTGGCTCGATCCGGGCGGCGGCCGTGGACAACGACGGCCTGACATACCGGCTGCTACCGAGGTGACATTCGAGCGCGGGCGGCGGTAGGTTCTCCCCATGCCGCATCAGCAACAGCCTGTGGAGATGATCCTCCTCAGGCAGCTCGCGAGCTATTTGGCCATCCCGATGTGGATGATGGATGAAGCGGGAAACCTCATCTATTACAACGAGTCCGCCGAAGGCCTGCTCGGGGTGCAGTTCGATGATGTAGGCCCGATGGCAGCCGAGCAACTGGTCGGGGCGTGGAACGTGACTCAGCTCGACGGGTCGCCAGTCCCCGACTACGACTTCCCGGTCGTCGTGGCGCTGAGCAAGAGGAAGCCGGCCCATCGAGCCGTCCGCTTCCAGGGAATGGACGGAGAGTGGCGGGCGGTCGAGGTGACTGCGCTCCCGATCGAAGGTCAGGGCGGGAGATTCCTCGGCGTCCTCGCCACGTTCTGGGAGGTCGAAGGCTGAGGGCGCGACTTTGGGGGACGAGGGGGTCGATCGCCAGCGCCGGGATGGACACGGCCAAATACGGCGGCGACACCTCGGCCGTCGAGGTTGCAGGGAAGGACGGGAGGCTCCTCGTCCTCGACGCCGGCAGCGGGATGCGGGCGCTCGGGGCGAACGTCGAATCGGTGGAACGGGTCGATGTGCTCATCACGCACCTCCACATGGATCACATCCAGGGACTGCCCTTCTTCGCCCCATTGCACGACCCCGACATCCGGGTCGATGTGTGGGGACCGATCTCGACGACACAGACCCTCAAGGAACGGCTGAACCGATATCTGTCCCCACCACTCTTCCCGCTGCGCGTGCGGGACCTGTCCAACGTGGACTTCCACGACGTCCCACCGGGCAGTTTTGACATCGATGGGATCCGGGTCACTGCCGACCTGGTCTCCCACCCCGGCCCAACCCTCGGCTACCGCCTCGAGGAGGCAGGCAAGGTGCTCACCTATCTCCCCGACCATGAGCCTGCACTGGGCATGCACAACTTCCCCAAGAACGCGGAGTGGACCTCCGGTTACGACCTGGCCGCCGGCGCGGACCTGCTGATCCATGATTCCCAATACACGGACGAGGAGTATTCCCAGCGCATTGGGTGGGGCCACAGCTCGTACAGCCATGTGCTCGCCTTCGCCGCCATGACCGATGTCGGGGCCCTCATGACGTTCCACCACGATCCGGATCACAGCGATCAGAAGCTCGACGAGGCGCACGAGCGGCTACAGGCCACTGGTCAGGACTACGAGATCGTCCCCGGGACGCACGGAGCGATTTTCGAAGTATGAGCTGGTGACGGTCGTCGTCCTGGTCCTCGACGGGCTGGGGACCCGCTCGGTGACACACGAGGTCATGCCGACCCTGACCGGCTGGGCAGCCGGCGGTCTCGTGCGGCCCGAGGGCGCCACGAGCGTGTTGTGCTCCAGCACCTACCCGAATTTCGCAAGCATCGTCACCGGCAGGGTGCCACTCGAACACGGGATCATGACCAATCAGGTGATGGTCGAGCGTGTGGCCAGACCGGCGTCCGAGGTGGGTCCCCGAACCGCCACCTTCCTCGACGAGAACTGCGAGGTGGTGGTGGGCGACCAGCATCTGATCGGGGTGATGTCGGCGCAGACGGCCGGCCGACACTGGCCGCCAGACGGGGGTGTTCCCGACGGCACCGAGCTGGACCTGTTCGGATACGTGGCCGATCGGGAAGTTGCCAACAGAGTGATCGAGGCGCTCGATCGGAGACCAGGGATGATCTTCGCTCAGCTGAACAGCCCCGACACCTTCGCCCACGTGCATGGCCCTGACTCGGAGGAGGCAGTGGAGTCATACCGGGAGTTGGACTCGACGCTCGGAATGATCGGTTCGGCAATTCGCTGGGACCAGGATCTGGTGCTGGTCACATCGGATCACGATCAGGAAACCATCGACCCAACCAAGAAGATCGATCTCCGCACCGTTGCCAGGGAACACGGCCTAGACGTCACCGTCGTGGATGAGGGGACGGCCGCCATGCTGACTGGCCCGGACGGTATCCAGCCGAGCTGGGTCGAAAGAGTCCAAGGAGTAGAGAGCTGGGTCAAGGTTGCCTCTGACGTCGCATTTGTTTTCTCCCTGCCTGCGTGGTGGTTTGCCGATCCGGACTTTCCCGACTTTCGCGGCGCACATGGCGGGCCCCGCACCAGATCGACAGTGGCCGTGGCGGCTGGCGCCGAAGCCCTCCTCCCCGATCGCGACCCGGTTCTCGGCTGCACAGCTCGGAGCGGCAGACTGGTTCGAGCTGGTCCGGACGTTGCGCACCGGGCTTGACGTGCGGTCGGGCACGTAGTCTCGGACGATGTCGTTGACCGCAGAGCAGCTTCAGGAGATAGGGGAGGCTCGGGAGGTCGTCATCGAAACAAGGCGCGGAGACCGGGTCACCGGCACGGTGATCTGGGTCGTCGTCGGGGGCGATGACGTCTATGTGCGCTCGGTTCGGGGCGAGTCTGGACGCTGGTACCAAAGGGCCGTGGCCGACCCCGATGTCGCCCTTCGAGTTGGTGCCAAGCGGTTCGAGTTCACCGCGCTGCCGGCGAACGACCCGAACTCGATCGAATCGGCGTCGGAGGCATTGCGCATGAAGTACCGGGGCCGCTCCCTCGAGAACATGCTCCTCCCGGAGACACTGGGCACCACCCTCCGTCTCGAGCCCCGATAGCCCTCACACCTTGCCGGTCAGCACCAGCAACGCATGGATGGCGACCCCGACCAGGGCCCCGACCACGGTCCCGTTGATCCGCACGAATTGGAGATCTCGGCCCAGTTGAAGCTCGAGACGGTGGGAGATCTCGGTGGCGTCCCAGCCAGCCACAGTTGTCTCGATCATCCCGATGACCTCTTCATCCCACTGATGTGCGAGACGCTCGGCGGCATCGGCTATCCACGTGTTGATACGCGTCCGGAGTGCTTCGTCCTCGAGCACGCGGTGCGCCCACCACTGGATCAACTCCGCAAGGCGCTTCTCCAGATCCGAGCCGGGCCGGGAGGCGGCACGGCCCAGACTCTCCTGCACGACCTGCCACTGCGTCTGGAGGGCGGTGGCTAATTCCGGCGAGTCGAGGATGTGCAGCTTCGATTCCTCGATGCGATCCGCCAGATCCGCTGAGTTGCGGAGATCGTCGGCGATCTTCGACATCATCATCTCGATGTCGGCGCGGATCGGGTGCGATGGGTCGGACGCCACGTCGTCCACCAGGATTCGGAAGGATGCGATGATCCGCTCGAAGACGAGCTCGCCGGCCCATGCCGGCATCCACCACGGGGAGGCCTCGGCGAAGCTCTCCCTGAAGTATGGGAGGTTGTCGACGATGACCACGTCGAGCCCTCGGAGCGTGGCCTCCACCGATTGACGGGTGCGACCACCCTTTAGCCAGGCGTCCGCCACAAGGGAGATGATGGGGGTGACCGGAGTCTGTCGCAGCCAGTCGAGAGAGGTCTGGGTGATGACGGTAGCGACACGCTCATCGTCCAGGGACTGGGCGATCGTGGATCCGGTCTCGATGGTCCGACGCGCGGCGAGAGTCGCGTGGTCGGGTGAGTCCAGCCATTGAGCCAATCGGCCGGCGATGTCTGCGTTCGTCAGCCATTCTCCGAGATTGGCCGGATCGAGGAAGTTCTGCTGGACGAACTCGGCCAGACCACGTCCGATCTCGTCCTTGCTCTTCGGTATGAGCGCGGTGTGCGGGATCGGGATGCCGAGTGGGTGCCGGAAAAGCGCCGTGACTGCGAACCAATCGGCGATGCCACCTATCAGCGCCGCCTCGGATGCGGCGCGGATGAAGCCATTGACCCCACCCTCGCTGCCGAAGAAATGACTGATGAGGAAAACGACAAATGCCCCGAGCAGGAAGAGGTTTGCTCGCCGCTTCCAGCGCCTCAGCTCCTCGATTCTCCGCTCCTCATATGGAGTCGTTGCGAAGTTGGGCGCGGTTGTCACCAGATCATTCTGGCGCGGCAATGTCGGTCTATAGGGCGACATCGGCGCGCCAAAACGTGGGGATCAGGCTGACCACTGTCGATGCGGCCACAAACGGCCATCGGTACCGTTGCCAGCGGAAAGGCCCATGCCCATGTCTTCTGAGAAATTGAACCTTCGAACTCTCGATGGCGGCGAGGTCGAGCTGGATCCATCCCTCCTCGAGATGATCCCCGCCACGGGGCGGCTCCGACCCGGTGATCCGGGCTTCGACGACGCCACGTTGATCTGGAACGGGCTGATCGACAAAGAGCCTGCACTGGTCATCCAGCCGGAGAACGCCGCAGAGGTGATCTTCGCCGTCAATCTGGCCCGGGAGCAGAGACTGCTGATCTCGATCAAGGGGGGCGGGCACAACATCTCGGGTCTGGCGCTGGCCGACGGAGGTTTGACGCTGGACATGTCACGGATGCGCCAGGTCCGGCTCGATCCCGACCAGCGGCTGGTCCATGTCGGCGCCGGCTGTCTTCTCGGCGATGTGGACCGGGCAACTCAGGAGCTTGGGCTGGCCACCACTCTGGGTTTCGTGTCGGAGACCGGGGTGGCCGGCCTGACGCTCGGTGGCGGGTTCGGGTATCTGTCCCGCCGTTTTGGACTCACCGTCGACGATCTGGTCGAGGCCGAGATCGTCACCGCCGATGGCCAGGTGCGGACGACGAGCCGGGAATCGGACCCTGATTTGTTCTGGGCTATCCGCGGCGGCGGCGGGAACTTCGGAGTGGTCACCGAGTTCACCTACCGACTGCACGAAGTAGGACCCGGGATCATGGCCGGTCTGATCGCATGGCCGGCCGAGGATCACGCCGAAGACGTGCTCGGCTTGTATCGCGACCTGACTGCCTCCGCACCGCGAGAGATGACCCTCGTCGCCACGATGCGTCTCGCCCCTCCGGCCCCGTTCATCCCTGAGATCTGGCACGGCAAGCCGATGGTGGCGATGATCGCCTGTCACAGCGGTGATCCGGATGCAGCAGAGCAGGACCTGGCCCCGATCAAGGGTTTCGGCCGGCCAATCGCTGATCTCATCATGCCCAAGACCTATGTCGAGCAACAGTCGATGCTCAACGCGACCCAGCCGAAGGGAGCCAACTACTACTGGAAGACCGAGTTCATCCCGGAACTGAGTGAGGGTTACCTCGAGTCCGTTCGAGCCAATGCTGCCGAGATCGAGTCCCCCATGTCACAAGTCATCACCTTTCACATCGCGGGCGGGGTGAACGACCACGCCGAAGACGACGGGGCGGTGGGGAACCGGGACGCCGCGTTCGTGGTCGGAGCCGCAGCGGCATGGCCCTCGACCGATCCCAACGGTGACACCCATCAACAGTGGGCACGCTCCTCGTGGGATCGCATCAAACCGTTCTCGACCGGAGGCAACTACATCAACTTCCAGACGACTGACGATGACGTCACCCGCATCGAGAGCGCATATCGAGGCAACTACGAGCGATTGCGCAGGATCAAAGCGGAGTACGACCCCGACAATCTGTTCCGCATCAACCGCAATCTGGAGCCGGCCGGCTAGCTGTCATCTTCTCATCCCCGAGGCAGGCGCCCGCTGACGTGGGTATACCCCACCGTGACCTTCTCGCCTGCTGTGCTCAGTGTGAGGTGATAGTTGCGGTCGGTCCGGTAGGAGACGAAGCGGCGGTTCGAGAGCTCGGTGACCACATCGGGATGGGGATGGCCGTGGGGAACGACGTGGCTGCTCATCACCAACCGCGTATGACGAGGATTGAGGTGATCGAGCCACGGTGTCGCGTCATTGGGGTCGAAGAGCCCGTTGCGCCCACCGTGATGCGGCACCTGGAGATAGGTGGTCTGGCTCGGTAGCCGACCCACGATCTGCGGCCAGTTCTCGGCTTCAGCGTCGCCGGTGAGCACGATGGTGATCTCACCGAGAGTCAGCGCGAGGACCACCGAGTTGTTGTTCTCGTTATTGGTGTCGATCTGGTCGAAGTTGGGCCACAGGATGCGCATCTCGCAGTGAAACGTGACCTCCGGCGCCTCGAGGATCTTGGTCTCGTCCACAGCCTGGTGATGGAGCACCCGATTCGACCGATTGGCGAAGTCGAGGAGGACACCGTAGGTGGTCGAGGCGACCGACTTCGGGTACCAGAAATGGGTGGTCCCGAAAGTGCTCATCATCTCCTTCAGGCCACGGGCATGGTCGGCGTGGCCATGGGTGAGCAGGACCCATTCGAAGTTGTGCTCGGTCCCCTGCCAGTCACGGCCGATCCGTTCGAAGTAGCGCTTGGCGAACGGGAGGGCAGTGCGCTGGCGCTCATAGTCATTGCAGTCGATGAGACCGAAGCGACGATCGCCGGCATCGTCTCGCGACTCGACGAGGATCGAATCGCCCCATCCGACATCGATGATCGTCACGGCCAGGTCAGCCATCGTCTCTCCACCTCAGCTTGACCTCTTTGTCGGGGAATGCCCTCCTGGTGGCCTCGATCTGGTCCTGTGACCACTGGGTCATGGCCTCGGTCTCCACCGGCGAGCTGATCACCTGCCCGCTCACGTCGATCTCGTGCAGGAGATCCGGCCCGATCGTTCCCGCCGTGTACCGGTAGGCGGACTGGAAGACTTCCAGCGCCACCCGGTAGACATCGCCCCGGACCGGCTCATCGTCGAACCAAGCGCGTGGCATCCACACATCCTCGACCTGCACGGTGAGCGGCGTACCCGACTCCTCGAGGGCGAAGATGGCTGCGACGTCGTCTGCATCCGTGAACAGGTCGAAATCCACGGTGTCGGTCCCCGGACCGCCCGCCTCCCGTAGGGCGCCGTAGACGACTCCGGCGAGCCCGAGCGCTCCGATCCCGTGGAGTTCCGCAACAGCAGGAAGCTCGACCTCCCACACCGCTGCCGGGGCGTCGGTGGTGACTGCGAAATAGGTGACCCGAACCATCTCCTCCCCGTCAGCAACCCGCTCGGCGTCGATGACCACGGGAATGAACACACGGTCCCTGAGTGCGTCCCGATCCACCTCGAGGGAAAGCTACCCGGTGACCATGAAGGTATCTTTGGAGACGTGAGCCTCAGCCCGGCCAACAGGCGCACCTTCGACCTGTTGGTCGACACCATCCTCCCTGCTGTTCCCGGCGAAGGCGCCGCCTGGACCACTCCTGGTGCAGATCTCCGGCTCTCCGCGGGGCTCCCCGACGTCTACGAAGCACTCCCCCACGAGCGCGATCGAAAGGATCTCGCACTGTTCCTCGGTCTCCTCGACTCGGCGGCGGGTGGACTGGTGCTCTTCGGCCGGCCGAAGAAGTTCACCGACATGGCGCCCGACCAGCGAGCCGCTGCCCTGCTCGCCATGGAGGGCAACCGGGTGGAGATCGTCCGCAAGGGGATCCGGGCGCTGAAGACCCTGGCAGCCTTCCTGTGGGTCACCACCGACGACCCCGCCAGCCCGCCCACGGCCTGGGCTGCGATGGGATACCCGGGCCCGGATGGCCCTCCCCCGGCAACACCCAAGCAGATCACCACCGAAGTGGTGGACAGTGACAGGACCATCGACTGCGACGTCGTGGTCATTGGCTCTGGTGCCGGCGGTGGTATCGCCGCCGCTGTCCTCGCCGCCGCCGGCCTCTCTGTGACCGTGCTCGAGCGCGGCGGCTATCACAACGAGTCGGACTTCACCCACCTGGAGTCCGATGCCTATGGCTCGATGTATCTAGACGGAGGCCTCAAGTCCACCGCGGATGGCGGCGTTCTCATGCTGGCCGGGTCCACGCTGGGAGGGGGCACGGTGATCAACTACACAACGTCTTTCGCCACCCCCGATTCGGTCCGGGAGGAGTGGGATCGCGTCGCCGGGTTCCCCGATGTCTTCACCGGCGATGCCTTCGAGAGCTCCCTCGCATCCGTGCAGGAGAGAATGGGAGTCAACCAAGACCATGGCGAACCGTCGTCCCGCGACCAGATCATGGAGAAGGGTCTGCGCAACCTCGGATGGCACGTCGACGAGATGCCCCGCAATGTCGACGGTTGCACCGAGCAGGACTGCGGCTATTGCACCATGGGATGCCGGATCGGCGCCAAGCGATCGACGCTCGCCACCTATCTCCGGGATGCGGCCGAGGGAGGGGCCCGAATCGTGGTCGACGCCGACGTTCGCCGGATCGACACGGATATTGGCCGCGTCACGGGTGTCGTCGCCCAGGTCGGGGACCACGTTCTCATCGTTCGGTCCAAAGCAGTGGTGCTGGCAGCGGGGGCGCTCAACACCCCGGCTCTGCTCTTGCGAAGCGGGCTCGGTGGCCGCGCCGCCGGCCAATTTCTCAGGATCCATCCGGTGACCGCCCTCTGGGGACGATTCGAGGAACGGGTCGACCCCTGGGCCGGGAGGCTGCAGACCCGGTACAGCGACGAGTTCGCCGACCTGGACGGCAAGGGATACGGGTTCCGTTTCGAGACCGCCCCGGTCCATCCGCTGTTCCCCGCCGCATTCGTGGGATGGGAGGACGGGCAGTCCTTCAAACGCGACATCCTCGGGCTCGGCCACCTCGCGGTGGCCGGGATCCTGCTCCGCGACCGCGATCATGGCCGCGTCACCATTCGGCGAGACGGCAGCCCGCTATGGAAATACCGGATCTCCGACTACGACCGTTCCCACATCAGGGAAGGGGTGCGAAGAGCTGCCGAATGGCTCGCCGAGGCTGGAGCGGTCGAGGTGTTCACCTCGACGATCCGACCAGTGAGATGGGTCCCGGGCCAGGGCACTATCGAGGACCTGATGGCCCGGACCGACGCTGTCGGATACGGCCCGAATCGAACTTCCTATTTCTCGTTCCATCAGATGGGCAGCGCTCGCATGGGGTCCGACCCGGCCACCTCGGTGGTCGACGCCGAGAACCAGGCCCACGACACGGCAGGGCTCTATGTGATGGACGGGTCCTGCTTCCCGACCGCCTCCGGGGTGAACCCGATGATCTCCATCGGCGCCATCGCCCATCGTGGCGCCACCAGGCTGGCGGAACGGCTGGCCTGAGTCACAGCACCGGGTTTCAAGCGGCGTTCAACCCATCTCGATGTCCACCTCGATGCTGTTGGACATTCCATCGACGTCGATAGGAACGGTGGCCGGCTCGAGACCATCGGCGTGACATACGACTTCGTATCTGCCCGGTGCCGGTGCGTACAACGAGAATCGGCCGTCGTCATCGGTGAGAGTTGCGATGTCGGGCAGTGGCACCGGCCCCGTGCCGAAGAACACACGTGCCTCGATCACCGGGCTGTCGTCGGCAAGATGGGACCGTCCGTCGATCAGGGCGCCTCTACCGTTCACGCCTGGGACGCCTCCTTCCAGGCCTTGATGTTGTTGAAGACCGGTTGGCTGATACGGGTCCCCGAATTCACCGTGGCGCCGCCGTAGGCATGGATGGCGATCCCGTATCTGGACCCATTGGCGAACCGGTAAACGGCGGATCCGCTCTGGCCGCCGGCGGTGTCGATGTCGTAGAACACCTTGCGGGTGCTCGCAGAGTCGATAGTCCGGGCTGCGTACCACTGGGTACCGGCGGGCTTGTCACCTGGATACCCGGAGATGTTGGCGTGGACGCCATCGAGACTTGGCCAGTTGCCAAACCCGAGCCAGCCAGTCTTGTCGCCCAGCGACTCGCCCAGGACGATGGCGCCGTAGTCGTACTCCCCATCGCCATCGGTGGCCCAGCCGACCACGGACCAGAAGTTTGAGGTCGTCGCCGACCCGAAGGGGAGGGTCCCTCCATTCCGGCCGGGCATGACGACGATCTTCTGCACCCAGCCGTCACGACCGGCGACACCGCTGTTCTTGATGTAGACGACGTGACCGGCGGTCACCAACAGCCTCGGCCCCACGAACCATCCGGTGCCGATCCACAACGAGTTGTCAGCCGCGGTGATCCGCAGAGAAGCATGGACACGCCACGGGTAGGCGGCAGTGTTCGTGATCTGAAACCGATCGTCGGCGCCGTGCACCGTCTCTGGCCGGGCGTCCGGCGGCCCAAACGACGCCTCGCCAATGTCGGGTAACTGGGTGGTCTCGTCCGGGATCGACAACACCTCTCCAACCGACTCCGCTGAGAACTCACTGTGGGTTTGGGGTGTGGGAGGCTTGTAACCCTCGATCTTCTCGAACCCGCTCCGCGGAGTCTTCTCGACCTGATCGTCCTCACCGGTCGAGATCTCGTCCGAAACCGACTCCTCGCCCGCGTCGAAGCTGGATACCGGTGTGTCCTTGTCCAGCGCCTCATTCCCGTTGGGCATGACAGCCCTCCTTCCTCGATGGCCTATGCCGGCTCGATGTCGAATTGCTCCTCGAGCGCGAACTCCCCTGTGGCGATGACCCGTGTCGGGACATTCTGGGACCCGTCCCGGCTCGGGATCTCGAGCGTGGGCGGTATGCGCTCGCCGGCCTTCAACTGATCACGCGGTACCTTCCTCGTGACGTAGACCGCCACGGCGAGATCAGCCGGGCCTTCGGAGTCATCGGTTACCGGGACGACTCCGATGCCGGTCACATTCGGGTACCGGGCCAGCTCCTCTTCGTACAGCTCGATGGCGCGCTGGACGTGATTGCGGCTCGCCATCACACCAGCTCGATGTCGAGCAACTGGAGCACATGGGTGATTCGATTGAAGACGCTTCCTGACGTTGCGCCCGCGAAATGGAGTCCGACGAGCTTGTCGTTGTTGTTCAGGATCACTGACCCGCTGTCGCCGGCCGCGCTGTACCGGGTGCATAGGACCTGGTCCCTGAACCCCACCCGGCCACGGCCCGAGCCCGACGGCCGGTGATACTTGAGCGCCAACCGGAGATGGACGTCGGCGATGACCCCTGTCGTGTAGTCCGTGGTGCGACCCACCTTCTTGATATGCATGCCCCTCCGAACGGTGCTGCTCACCCCTGCCGGTGTGATGTCGAGGATGCGCAGCTTGGAGCCGACCCAACTGCGGCGACGGACTTTGGCGATGGCGGCATCGACCAGATTCGGAAAGCTCGTTTCGGTGAACTCGAATGGGACGAAGTCGCTGAGCCTGGCGAATGAGTCTCCGTTGGGAGCGCCACCGTCGACAGGGCCCGGCTGGAGTATCCCGTCGCCTGGCGACGCGATACCTTCGTTGGCGAGGACGTGAGAGTTGCTCAGCACGTAGAGCCCGTTCGCATCCCCCTTCTTCCGGACCACGCAGCCGAAAGTGCCAACCGTGACCGCGGTGTGACCCAGACCGGATCCCGGCATCGCCGGCCGGACACGCTCGGTGAACAACTCGGGCACGACCCGCCCCAGTTCGATGACATCGGTGATCCCCTCCCCGACCCCGGGGATGACCACGACCTTCGGCACCGGATTGTCGACCTTCGCTCTTGGCTTTTTCTTCTCGACATAGACCCTCAGCGCCAGCTCGCCGGTGGGCTCGCCGTGGGTGAGCTTGTCCCCGATCCCCAAGCCCTGGACACCGGCGCCGTGTACCCAGTCGCGCGACCGCGTGCGCACCGATTCGGCCCCATCCGCCACACCGGCATCGGCAGCTTCCAACGAGAATTCTTCGCCGATGCGTCGGAGTCCTTTGCGGCCCTCGGTGACCACCTCGAGCGCAAACTCGAGGTCCTTCTCCTTGCTGGCTCGTCCCACCCGGATGTGAAGTATCGACCGAAGAGGTGATTGTCAACCGGGGAACTCCCCTAGCCCTCAGCTGCCGGTTCCTTTCTCTGCCTGCCGAGCCTCCTCGGCGGCCTTGTTTGCGGCCGATCTGGCCTGTTTTGCTTGGCGTCGCGCCTCGGCCAGGGCCTGCTTGGCGGTCTCCACCTGGAACTCGGCGTCGGTGGCTTCGATCTCCAGCTTGCTTGCTCTCTCTCGGGCCTGCTCCACAGCCACCGCCGCCTGCTCGGCGGGATCTGGCTCCGGCACTGGAGGTAGCTCCATCTCCCCCCACCCGCCTCCGGACGGCTCCAGCTCACGGACCAGGGTCCCTGCGGCGAGTTCGGCCTCTCCTTGAGAATCGGTAGCTACAGCCAACAAGGTCCTATTGATCCGGTCGCGCGTCTGGAGAGATCCTTTGTCCAACTCGGTCATGGCGGCATCGGTGAGAGCCGCGACAGCCTGCCGCCGCGTTGCCGATGCCTCCTCGACCGCCTGTCTCGACCCTGCCTGTCGGAGCATTTTGTGGCTGTCGACCAGCCGACCCACCAGCTCGGGGTTGCCTCGGGCGGCCCGGTTGAGCGCCCAGGCTGCCACCGAGGGCTTCCGCAGCTTGGCCACCATCTTCGCCTCGTCGCGATCGCCCTCTGACCGCAGTCGTTGAGCCAGCTCGTCTCGAGCGGAAGTGAACTGGTCGAGAGGGAGGGTGTACAGGTCGGCAACCTCGGCGGGGCTCTCGGCTCCTGGCATGACCCATCATCGCGCCTCGCCTCAGAACCTGCACGCTGGAGCGATGGCTCCGGTTAGGGTTCCGAAACGGGCGGAGGACCTGGGGCAGGGTTGTCCATAGACGAACTCGGCCTCGTTGCACGCATGAGCAAATGGGAGGCATGATGAAAAGGCGTCGACGCTGGTGGCTGGCTGGTGCGGCGGGAGTTGCGGCAGCGGTCACGCTGCTGGTTCTCCCCGCTCTGGGACAGAATCCCATTGTCGCCGAGACCGGAGAACTTCGTCTCGAGATGGACTCCAACCCTGACCGATTCGTGCTGGTCGACTCCGCAGGCGTGGAGCAAAACGAGCAGCTTCTCACTGCGTCCAGTTGCAAGCTGAATACTGCAGCTGTAACTGGCCCGCTGGTTATCTTGGACGGATCAGGGAGCAAAAATCCCTTTGAGGGCCTGAAGGACGATCGTCTCGGCGTCGGTCAGACCGGTGAAGGCACCGGAGAGAAATGTGGCCAGATCAACAGGGACAAGAGCCAGTCTCTAACCCTCAGTCTCACCGGGGACCTCGAAGGTCAGAGCATCGGCTACGCGGAGCTCAATCTCGAATTCAAATTCGACGGTGACGTGATCCTCGAAACGTCGCTGGCCGGCGACCCGGTCGACACGATCCCGGTGGATTGCAACGACGCTTCCGACTGTGGCCCTGACTCCGGTGGCAACGACAACAAGCTGGTGATTCTCACATTCACCAGTGCTGACCCCAACGTGCCCTCGATCACCGGCGTTTTCGACACAATCGTGATCAAGCCTGGCGATGACTCCCCGAACGGTGCGATTTCCCTCGAGGGCGACACCCTGTTCCGGCTGGTGGAGGCCTTCGACGGCGAGATCGCTTGTGGCGAATCAGAGCCCCCCCTCGGTGGTGGAAACGCGACGTTCAACGTCACTCGGGGCTTCGATACCGACGGCGGGTGCAAGGGCATCGATGGACAGCTCTTGTACACCTTCGACTCAGGTCCTGACGGGCTGGAGTTGCTCGTCGACTTCGACACCGAGTCCTCGTTCCCGTCGACTGGCTCGGTGGCTCAGTTCGTCGAAGTGATCACGTGGGAATTCGTCAGCCCTCCTGCTGCCCCGTTACAACACCGAATTCTGAGTTATGACGATCCGCCCCTCGGCGATGGGCCGGACACCGTGGGCAAGCAGCCGATGCCCTGGTGTAAGAAGGACCCACGTGTCGGTAACCCAGAGGTCAATGGTGGGCTTCCGAGCGGCCCGGTCGTTTCTTCCGACTACCTACCCGGGGCCCACACCTCGTGTCTCATCGTGGTCAACAGCCAAGTAAACCTTGACGGGACGTTCACCACTGTCCACACGATCTACAACATCGGTGATGGGAAGCGGTGGAATTAGATCGGGGAGGCTCCAAGATCTTGGAGGAGGCGGCTCGCCTCCTCCAAGGCCTCTCCGTCATCGATGCCTGTCTGCGCCTTGATCAGTAGGAGTAGGGCCTCCTCGTAGACGAGCCGTTGTTCACGGGCGCTGGCCAACGCTCGCTCCACGTGACCCAGGGCCTCGTCCGGTCGGCCCAAGGCGACCAAGGCCCCGGCACGCAATCGCTGCAACGGCACCTCGTAGAGCGCGGCATCCTCCCCGGCCACGCCCTTCCCTGCCTCGATGACCTCGAGAGCCCGCATTGGGTCGCCTGAACGTGTCCAGGCATCCGCGAGATGTACCGCGGCATCCACGGCGAAGAAGGGCTGTCCTATCCGGTTCGCCTCATCGATCACCTGCTCCAGCGAATTCACCGCCGCCAGGTGCTCGCCCCGCTCCGAGATCAAACGTGCCAGTTGGGTTTCGGCGAACAGGGCAAACCCGATCACTTTCTGTCCTCGCAGCACCCGTCTCGCCTCCTGGAGGACAGTCTCCGCCTCGTCAAACTGTCCACGGCTGATCAAGACCTCCCCGAGATTGGCCGCTGCCGCACCTTCGGCGGAGATGTCTCCGCTGCGTCGGCTCACCTCCTGGGCCTTCGAGTACATCGAGATGGCATCGTCCCAGCGCCCGTCGGAGTATGCCTGGACCCCGAGGTTGATGGCTAGGAGGGAGATGCCGGAGAGATCATCGAGCTGCTCGTAGATCTCCAGGGCCTTCTCCTCGTGAACGGCCTCGTCTCGCAGACCCAGGATCTGGTATGCCTCATCGATCTTGGTGTAGGCCCGGGCCAATGCGTTCAACTCCCCGCTCTCCTCCGCCTCCTCCACCGCCTGCAGACCCACCTTGAGCGCCATCCTGGGCCGGAACTGATCAGAAAACAGACCGGAACGAACGGCGCGGAGTCGGGCAGTCGCCTTCCTTGCCTCGGGAAGATCGCTTTGCTCGACCAACCTCAATCCAAGGGCGGTTTCTCGCAAAGCCCGCGACAGGGCGCCCTTCCTGTGATAGCACCGGGCCAACCAGAGACGGAGGTCGGCCTGGGCAACCGGATCGTCCTCGATGAGCCGAGACGCCTCCCGCAGAGAGGTGATGGTCTCGTCGAAGGATCCGGCCTCGTACAGAACACCAGCCAGGGCGGTGAGCACCTCGGCGCGGTCGGCAAGGGTGACCCAGTCGAGACGCCGGGCCGAGATCAGCGCCCGCTCGTAGAAGGCAGCCGCCTCGTGATTGGCGTAGATCTCCCGGGCGCGGTCCCCCGCCATCCGGGAGAAACGCCAGGTGCGGCTCCAACGCTTGGCGTAGAAGTAGTGCAGCGAGAGAATCTCGGCAAACTCCTCGGGCCGACCCCTGCAAGCGGCGAAGGTCGCGTCGCCCACCTGGGCATGGAGCCGTTCGCGGGTCTTGTAGGGAAGCCCGTCGTAGGCCACGTCACGGATCAAAGAATGCTGGAAATCGACCCTCGACTTGTCCACGGTCAGAAAGCTGGAGAGCCTCCTCAACGAACGGGTTTGATCCTGCGGGATCTCCCCGTCCAGTCCGAGCACAGCCGACATCTGCTCAACTTGGAACCCGTTGCCGAGGACCGAGAGACGGCGGAGAAGATTCCGGTCAGACAGAGGCAAGGTGTCGATTCGGGCGGCGATCATCGCCTCCACGGACTGCGGGATCTCCTCGAGTGACCCGCTGTGACGTAGGGCCTGGAGCAACTCGACCAAGAAAAGTGGGTTCCCATCCGCCTGCCGGGCCAGCAGCTCCACTTGCTGCGGTGGCAGCGGTGCTTCCTCTGTGGCGCTAAAGATGAGATTTCTTGCTTCATCGAGCCCCAACGGATGGAGCTCGACCCTGGCCACCCACGGAGACTCAGGGGCCAGGAACCCTTCGGCACCGAGCGACCGCGTAAGGACGAACATCCATGGGTAGCGGTCCAGCCCGGAGACCAGGCTTGCCAGCAGATCCCTCGATGGCTCGTCCATCCAATGGGTGTCGTCGACAACGAACACGACGGGGTCCTTGATCGTTGCCTCGAGCAAAGAACCAATAGCGGTCATGGCACGCACCGGACGGAACTGGTCCTCGAGCTGCGACACCTCGACAGAGTCGGCGATCTCCAGTCCCAACGCGAGCCCGATCAGAGACAACCACGGACCTAACTCCGGTGCCAGCCTGTCGACTAGCTCGAACAGAGCCTTCTCCGAGGCATCGGGATCCAGGTCCGTGAGTCCCCAGACCTCACCCAGGAGCTCCCGGAATGGGAAGTACGGGGTTGCCGACTGGTAAAGACGACATTCGGCGCTGATAACCCGAACTGGTTGGTTGATCGTCAGAAATTCTTCGACGAGGCGACTCTTTCCCATGCCGGCATCGGCCGCGAGCTCGACCATCTGCCCGTTGCCGACTCGGGCTCGCTCCCAGGCGGCGGTGAGCAGTGCCAGCTCCGGGTCACGCCCGATGAGTGGGAGCCCACCGGCTGTCCGCTGGCTCTTGCTCCCCTGCGGATCGGCAACCGACACTGCATTGACCGGAAGTTTCTTGCCCTTGACCAAGAACGGCTCGATGTGATCCACCGCGAAGGTGGTTCGTGACCCGGCGACAACCTCGGTTGTGGCATAGATCTCACCTGCAGGTGCTCTCGCCATGAGTCGGGCGGCCAGGTTCACCGTATCCCCCATCACCGTGTACGTGCGGCGATACGGAGTTCCGACCTCGCCGGCGAATATCCGGCCCCAGGACACGCCAATCGAGACGGGAAGGGCAGGTCCGCCCGAGATCACCTGACGAAGAGCGAGCAGCATCTCCTCTTCATCCCGACCGGTGGTCGTGGGGACACCGGCGGTGACGATGACCTTGCCTCCGTTGGTCGCGATGTCGGTGGCCAGGAACGTGATGGCACGTTCATCGACGGCCACCTGGACAGACCGGATCAAGGAATCCAGTTGTTCGGCGGCCACCTCGGCGCCGTCGCGCACGATGACGTCGTCGACACCGTGGTAGTGAAGGAAGGCCACCGCGGCCGGTCGGTGTTCAGGCTCCACCTCACCGCTCAGCAGCAGCTGGCAGAGGCCGATCGGGACGAACTGCGCGAGCACATCGGGCGAAGATTCGACGTGTCGTCGCGCCGCGCTCTCAACTCCCATCGTCCCTCTGAGCAGGACACCGGGGCCTGAGGGCCTTCCCCTGTTCGCCGCCGGAATCGCCAAAGCCGTCCCAGGGCTGAGCAGGACCTGGCCAGCTCGCGCTGCACCCTCCATCTCGACCGTGACAGTGGCTGCGGGGCCGGAGACGATCAACTCTCGATGGGATCCTCCCACCAGGAAGAAATCGAACATCCCGCTGTGTATGCCGACCGACATCCGCAGCGTTACCTTGCCGGCACTGGTGACACACACGCCGACCTCGTCCAACCTCTGCTGCATCGCTTGGGCCGCTGCGCAGCTACGAAGCGTGTGTTGGTCACCGGCGAAGAAGAGCAACAACGAGTCCCCACCGAACTTGAGGAGGCTGGCTCCGAAGGAGTAGGCGGCAGCCAGTAGCTCATGGAAGGTGGCCGCGATCACCGCCGTGAGCTCTTCCGCTCCCAGCTTTCCGTGCTTGGCCAGACGCTCGGACATCGCGGTGAACCCCGAGATGTCAACAAAGACCATGGACCCTTCGAGACACTGGTGCAATTGGCCAGGAGCGTCCTCGTCCCAGTCCCGCACCATGCGCGGCAAGTAGGGCTGAGGAGACGCGTTCATGGCAAGGAGACTAGAGCCGCGTTGATGCCGCCCCCGCTGAGGCCGGGTCGACGCGCTACGGATATTGTCCAGGGTTGGAGTGTGGAGACGAAGCCGAGGGAGGCAAATTGATGTGAGCGAGCCACGGGTGGCGAGGATGGCCAGGATTGCTCCCCCCCGTCTTCAGACGACAGGAGATGGCGGGCACCGGACGGCGACCTGGCTCGAGCTGTTCTACGACCTCGCCTTTGTGGTGGCCATCGCAGTCCTCGGAGCACGTCTCCTCGCCGACACGTCGTGGACAGGTTTGTGGTCCTTCTTCGGCTACTTCGCCCTGCTCTGGTGGCTATGGGCGAGCAACACTTTCTACGCCGATCGCTATGACACCGACGATCTCGTCTACCGGTTGTGGTCGGCGGCCCAAATGGTGGCCGTTCTCGTCATGGCGGCGTCATTGGCCGAAGGCCCCTCCTCCTCCACCACCGTATTCGCCGCTGGATACGCAAGTGCTCGATTGGTCCTTCTCGCCCTCTACTACAGGGTGTACCGGCACGTCACCGAGACCCGCAACCTTGTCTCCGGGTACTTGATTGGTTTCGGAGCGGCGGCCGTGGTGTGGACCGCATCGGTTCTCGTACCTGATCCGGCCCGGTTCTACGTCTGGGGAGTGGCTCTGGCGATCGATCTCGCCACACCGTGGGTGGTGAGACGCCAGCAGGCGACGGTGCCTCTCGACCAGTCACATCTTCCCGAGCGCTTCGGGTTGTTCGTGATCCTGGTGCTCGGCGAATCGCTCGCCGCAGTCGTGTCAGGGCTCAGCCACATCGGGTGGTCGACCTCGTCGCTGATCGCAGCGATCCTTGGCGTGCTGTTGGCGACCCTTCTCTGGTGGCTCTACTTCGACAATGCCGAAGGCAGCGTGGTGAGGCGCCGGAGTGTCGAACAGAGGACCTGGCGACCAACGGGTTGGATCTACACCCATCTTCCGTTGGCGGCTGCGCTGGCGATTGTCGGGGTCGCACTCGACCAGGCCATTCTCAGTGCGGGCGAGGAACCGATGCTCACCGCCCAGCGCTGGCTTCTCGTGGGAGGTGTCGCCCTTGCCCTGGTGTGCATGGCCGTGATCCAGATCGCCTCCATCGGGCAGTCGCCACAGGCGGTGAACCGGGCGATAGCCATCAACCGGCTCGCCGGAGTCCCATTCCTGGCGCTAATCGGTCTGTTGGTCCAGGCCGATCCGCTTTGGGTTCTCCTTGGAGCGACTGGGGTCCTGGCGGCCGTGCTGACTGCCGATATGGCCGTATAGGGCGGGCCTCAGTCTCCGGCGAGGGCGAACAACTGCCACTCACCGTCAACTCCCTTCAGGTGATGTGACCCCCGGTCCACGAACTTGAATTCCGAGCCCACGACTAGGTCGCGCACCGTCCTGGACACCATCACTTCACCCGGGCCGGCCTCGGCCATGACCCGCGCTGCGATGTGGACGCCGACCCCAGCCACGTCCTGGCCCCTCATCTCGATCTCTCCTGCGTGGAGTCCGGCGCGCACCGGAAGGCCAACGCGATCGAGGGATGCCGATAGGTCGCCGGCGGTCACGAGGCCACGACCGGGACCGTCGAACAAGGCCAGCACCCCGTCTCCGGTGCTCTTGACGAGGCGGCCGCCCTGTCTCGTGATCACGTCACGTGACACGTCATCATGGAGTTGAAGCTGGGTCACCCATTTGGCGTCGCCGCTCGCCTGGACGCGCTCAGTCGAGGCGACGATGTCGGTGAACAGGATCGTGGCCATCATCCTCTCCGCCATCCGGCGCTCCAACGTCAAGGGCTCGATCTCGGCGAGAAACCCGGTGATGGCGTCGATCAGAGGACCGGTCTCGTCGAAGAACAGATCGGAGTCGGAGCCGGGCACCTCGACGTAACGGGCGCCCGCGATGTGCTCGGCGACGAATTGGTCCAGCTCTGCCGATCCCCACCGGTAGTCACGACGGTGGATGACCAGCGTCGGCACCCGAATCGATGGGAGCAGGTCTCGCACGTCGGTCTCGCTCATCTCTTGGGAGTAGGCGAGCATGGCGGTCGGAGAGGCCATCGACCTCATGTATCTCCTACCCCATTGGATGAACCTCTCGTCGGTTCCCCGACTCGGGAACGCCTGGGTGACGATGCTGTCGAGATCCCATTCGGACATCATCTTCTGCCATTGCGACAGGGTGGTGTCGTCGAGACCGATCGGGTAGTCGACATCCCGGCGTGCACGGGCCGGCGAGTGGAACAGGATCAGCCCGGACACACAGTCGGGAGCGGTCGCTGCGCCGAACATGGCTGGAGGGCCGCCGTCCTGGACCCCCATGATCACGGCCCGCTTGCTCCCTGCACCGTCCATGACAGCCCGGACCTCGGCCCATCTGCTCTCCAGCGGCGGAAGCGCGTCGATGGGCACTGCGTCAGACCATCCGGTCCCCAAACGGTCGAACAAGATCAACCTGCATACCGAAGCGAGTCTCTGATACGGAGCAGAGGTGTCGGGCATGGACCAGGTCGCGTCGAGAGTCGAGAACGACCCCCGGCTCATCACCAGATCCACCGGGCCCTCCCCGATCACCTGGTACGCGATGCGGTCCTCGCCGAGGCGGGCGTACCTGGTGTCTTGTTCCATCGGGCGAGTGTAGGAAGCAGTAGCTCCCTCAACTATGCGGTCGAGGTGTGACCCTGGCTACCGGGGCATCGGTGGTGGCGTTGTCGTTGTGTAGCCCCTGAACCGCTCACGGTTCCCGTAGGCACCACCGGAGTAGGAGGCAATGTCGGCCACAACCGCGAGAACGATCCCGAACCAATCGAAACCGGTCACCCCGCCTGGGGCGACGGCCACATACATCAGAGTGGTCCACGGGAGGAAAACGAACCCGAGGAGGGGCCACACGAAGGTGGAGAAGGCAAGGTCCCAGCGGGCGGGTTGTGCCAGACCCCAGACGATTATCCCCAAACGAGGGCCAAGCAGGACCATGACCGTCGCGACACAGCACATATCAGAGTCCTTTCACCGGGGCCACGATTTCTCCAGCCAGCAACTTACACGGCGTATTCGGAGGTTGTAGAGCGTCACGCAGTGGCTTCTACCGCGTCAGATGCGATCTCGGCCGCTCGACGACCGCGGTCGAAGGTGGACAACGCTGATCGGATGTCCACCGCCGCCTCGGCGGCAGATGTGCTCGGAGAATCGTCATCGGTCACCGAGAAACTCTCCCCGGGAATCCGCACCTGGAGTACGGCCGGCTCGGGGCGAAGGGGCTCGTGCCACGGGTTCCTCAGCACACCGAAAACACCTTCGAGGAATGCCTCAGACTCGTCCCGGGCCGAATCGGCGGGCACGAGAACCCGACGCTCCATCTCGTGAGGGATGAATTCGGTCACAGGCTCATGACCGATCACGGGTTGTTCGGGCGGCATGGCCCTCTTCACCACACTGGCCGGCACCGTTACCTCGACCGTCGTGCCTCCCCGGTCCGGAGCCAGGCGAACGACAAGGCCGTTAACGGAGGCCAAGCGAGCGACCGAGGCGACGCCCATCGCCAGCACCGGATCCTCCAGCAAGCGATTGACGACAGTGACCCCATCTTCGGGGATGCCCATGGCGGCTGACATCGATATCAGATACCCGTCGTTGTCCCAGGACCCGCCGGCCCGAATTCTCGCGACCGACCTGGGGGAGGCCAAGATGCCTGCCATCTCAGCCAGCACACCGGCCAGGCCACCAACTGCCTCCGGATTCACCTCGGCCGGCTCCAGCACCATCACCTCTACCTGTCGCTCGTCGACCTTGGCCAGGGCGATATCGATCAATTGGGCGATGTCCATGGCCACAAACGGTATTCCGCGTCACCCGCCCAACCAAGGACCTCGACAGTTTTGCAAGGTGCCAGGCCCCGGAACCTGACGGCGATATCGTGTATGGATGTCCAGGCGTCTCTTTCCGGGGAAGAGAAGGCCGCTTCGAGTCCGCGAGCAGACGGACCCGAAGGTCTTCGCCACCCGGCATCGTTTCCTGCTCGTTCTGCTCCTCGTCCAGGTGCCCCTGTTGGCGGTGGTGGGCCTGATCAGGGAGGTGCCTTACAACGAGATCGTGATCGCATCGCTGATCCTCGTCGTGATGGCCGTGGTCGGCATGACGGCGAGGACACAGAGCATGGCTTCCGGCGCGGTGTCGCTCGGCCTGGTCACCGCGGCGGGGATCGTGGTCCGCTATCTCGACGGCTCGGCCGAATCCCAGTTCGCCTTCCTCCTCGCCCTCGTGGCGGTCTCCTTCTATCAGGAGTGGAGGCTGGTCCTGGCCGGGTTCGTCTATGTGATCGGTTTCCAGATCTTCAATTTTGTGGTGATGTATCGAGAGGCATATGTCCAGCGCTACGGCGTGGACCATGTCGCCTTGCCTGTTGTGTTCTTGACCTTGACCCTCGTCCTTAGCGCGCTCCTCATCGCCGGCTGGCGGCTTGAGGCCCGAGGAGAAGCCAACCGAGCGAGTGGCGAGGATGTGTTCAGGTTTGGCTTCGAACACGCGAGCATCGGCATGGCCGTGCTCACCCCGTCGGGTGAATTCATCGATGCCAACGAGTCCCTGACCGGGATGCTCGGGCCCGTGGCCGGGGCAAACGTCAGGAGCGTCGTCCACGCCGACGACCTCGCCGAGTTGGGCCAGGTCTGGGAAGACATGGGTAATGGCGCCGATCAGAGTGCCACGACGTGGATGCGCTGGCGGGCATCCGACGGCCGGGCCATCTGGGGCCGGCTCTCGCTCTCATTCCTGCGCGCCACCAAGCAACGACCGGCGACCATCCTCCTACAGCTGGAGGATTCGACTCGTGCCCATCATGACGAGCTGCGTCTGGAGCGCCTGATCCAGGGCAGAGACGAGTTCGTCGCCGCCATCGCCGAGGATCTCCGGGTGCCGATCGGCGCGATACTCGACTTGACCGCCCAGGCCGAGGGTGATCCGATCGACCTGCACCGAACCGTGCGCCGTATCGACTCCCACTCGAGGGAGATGGCCGCGATCGTCGATGATCTGATCATCTCTGCAGGCAAGGCGCCGTCGCAGCCCCTGGCGCGCTCGGTCGACGCCGAGGTCCTCTGCCGGGAGGCCCTGTCCGATGTTCCCGGCGCCGAGAACATCGCAGTCGAGGTCGTGGCCACGTCGTTGTGGGCCGACCCCGGGATCACCATCAGAATCCTCGACAGTCTCATCACCAATGCCGTTCGCTATGGCGGATCGGTCGTGAGCCTGGAGACGGCCGGCTCTGGGCCCGACACCGTAATCTCCGTGATCGATGACGGACCTGCCATACCGATGCCCGACCGGGAGAAGATCTTCAACGGCGACCTGCGCGCCGGTGGGCCGGTGACCCGACCGGCTGCGGTTGGTCTCGGCCTCACCGTGGCCCGAAACCTCGCACGGCAGATGGACGGCGACATCACCTACCGACGCACCGGGGACGGGCACAACGTATTCGAATTGCGTCTTCCCTCGGAATCGCTCAGGGTCGGTCAGGATGTCTGGGAGGAAGGTCCGGTCAGTATCCCGGCCTGAGTCAGCTCGCCGCGGCCTCGCTCAACACACGCTCCAGAGTGTGCTCGACCACTGCCATCAGCGCCCGCTGCACATCGACCCGGACCCGGGCATCGCAGTGCACGATCGGGATATCGGGGCCGATCCGGAGTGCCTCCCGCACCAGCTCCGGCTCATGGATGCGACGACCGTGAAACGTGTTGACCGCGACGACGAAAGGCGTCCCACGCTTCTCGAAGAAGTCGATGGCGGCGAAGCATGCCTCGATGCGGCGGGTGTCGACCAGGACCACCGCTCCGATGGCGCCTCTCGATAGCTCGTCCCACATGAAATGGAACCGGTCCTGGCCGGGGGTGCCGAACAGGTAGAGCACGAGGCGATGCTTGAGACTGATCCGGCCGAAGTCCATGGCCACAGTGGTCTCAGTCTTGGTGCCGTCGGGGTACAGCTCGTCGATCCCGGCGCTGGCGTCGGTGATGATCGCCTCGCTTCGCAGGGGCTCGATCTCGGATATGGCACCGACGAAGGTCGTCTTGCCGACACCGAAGCCACCGGCCACGACGATCTTGACCGGGGTCAACCCGGTTCGTTCAGAGGGCCCGGATCCCATCGAGAACCTTGTGGAGGAGTTCGGCGTAGTCGGTGTCGCCCGATTCGGAGACAGTCTCGGACGGCGGCTCGGTGATGGTGATCGCGCCCTGGTCCCGTAGGTCGGCGGCGAGGACCCGGATTACGCCCACCGGGACCTCGAGGTTCGCCGCCAGTTCGACGATGGCGATCTCCCTACGGCTCTGGGCGACGATCTCGGCGGCTTCCCAACGGAAACGGCCCCGCATTCGCATCCCGGCAGGAGTCACGGCAACGAGGGCTTCCAGGGCGATGTTGGGGAGCCCAACCCCGCTCCGACCGCCGGTCATGGTGTACGGACGGACGATCCGACCGCCGATACGGGTTCCGGGCTCGGTTGTCATGCCGGCTCGGGTTCGACCAGCCGCGCTTTGAGCTCTTCCCGAACGTCGGGGGTGAGACTGTCGCCGACTCGTTGCACGAAGATGGACATCTCGAAAGCCACTGCCCCGAGGTCGATCTCCTTGCTGGTGAGACAGCAGAGAAGAGAACCGTGACGGATGCCGGTGATGAAGAGCCAACCCTGTTGCATCTCGACGATGATGTTCGAGACTGCTCCGGCGCCGAACCGGCCCGCGGACCCGTAGGCCAGCCCGATCATTCCCGACGACACCGCGGCGAGTCGCTCCGCAGTCTCCCGATCGACGTCCAGGGACTTGGCCATGGCCAGCCCATCGGAGGAGACCACGACCGCCTGCTTGATCGCGGGCACCGTGGAGCACAGACGTTCGAGGAGCCAGTTGAGATTGGTGGCGGCGTCAGCCATCGCTCTCTCCCTGTGCCTCGGCCTCGGCCCTCCCCCGGTTGTAGTCGACGAGCGCCGACCTCAGAGTCCCTCCGCCGTCTCCGGCCGCGATGCTTGTGGCCGGCTCCTCTTCGCGGAAGGCCCGGCCCGGAATACGCACGGGCAGGTCTCCGGCTTCGGGCTCGGCGACAGGCGCGGCCTCCACCGGGACCGGCTCAGGGTCAGTGGACTCGATCATCTCGGGCCGGGTCAGGTCGATGACGTCGTAATCCGGCTCGAATGCCTTCGCCATTTCCAGACGATCGCGGGGGATGGTCACCTTGACCGTGATGCCGGGAACACTGGGGATCAGCTGCACGGTGAGCCCGTGACGATGGGCCAGCTGGGCGACGACATATATCCCCATGGTGGGCTCGACCGAGAGGCCGAGGGCGGGAGGACGCTCCAAGATCCGGTTCAACTCGGCGAGTCTCGGGTCTGACATCCCGACACCGTGGTCCGAGATGGAGAGCTCATAGCCATCGACCTCGAAGAGCCCGGTCACCCGCACCGGCTCGTCGGGGGGTGAGAATTGCACTGAGTTCTCGAAGATCTCGGCAAGAAGGTGGGCGACATCGGTGACGGCTCCGGCGGAGAGCCTGGCCGGCTCCAGGGCGAGCAGCTCGACCCGCTGATACTCGTCGACCTCGCTCAGGGCGGCCCGGACCACATCGGAGATGTCGGTGGCTTTGGCCCACAGGCGCGGCGACTCGGACCCGGCCAGCACGAGGAGGCTCTCCGCATTCCGCCGCATACGTGCCGCCAGATGGTCGACCTGGTAGTAACCACCGAGGGTGGCCGGATCCTCCTCACGAGATTCCAGCTCGTCGAGCAGCGCCAGCTGTCTATCGACCAGCGAGCTGTTACGTCGGGCCAGAGTGACCAGGATGCTCGAGACGCCGACCCGCAACGTCTCCATCTGCCGAGCCGATGTATCGATCAGAGCCCGATGCATGTTCTCGAATGATCGGGACAGGTCGCCGATCTCGTCGCCGGATTCGACATCGAGGCCCAACGGTGGGATTGCGTTCGTGCCAGGCTCGGCGGTGCGCAGCCCATCGAACAGATCAACGAGGTCCTTGTGGGCCACGCGGCGAGCCGCCCTGGTCACATCAGCGATCCTGGTGCCGATGGTGCGGCCCATCTGGTATGCCACGAGAAGCGATCCCAGGGCCACCAGTCCGACCACGACCCCGACTGTCACCGCGAGCCAGACATCTCCCGAGGTCGCCAGCCACCACACGAGGAACACCCCGAGAAGCAGAGCAACCACCGCGATCGGCACCGTGGCCAGAGTCAGCTTGGAGGGAATACTCCACTGTTTCGACGCGGACTCAGACCTGTTTCGACCCGCCACCTTCGCTCCCATGCCAAAAACGTTAACCACGGCATGGTCCGCCTCCTGGGATTGATTTTCTCGGATCTCGTCGATCCGGGCCGACCTGTTTCGTAGTAGTCATGGAGGCCGAAACCGGCCCGGAAGGAGAAGCGCCATGAAATTGACCGTCACCACATTCATCACCCTGGACGGGGTGATGCAAGGCCCTGGTGGTCCCGATGAGGACCGCAGCAACAGCTTCGAGCTGGGCGGCTGGCTGGTTCCCTTCGCCGACGAGGGCATGGGTCATGCCATCACCGATATCTTCTCAAGGGCCGAGGAGATCCTGCTCGGTCGCAACACGTACGACATGATGTTTCCCTACTGGTCTACGTTCCCGGACCAGGACGATGTCGTGGCCGTCGGACTGAACAACTTGCCCAAGCATGTCGCAACCAGCCGGCCAGACAGCCTCGAATGGAAGAACTCCCACCCCATCACCGGGGACGTCATCGAGACGGTTCTCCACCTGAAGGAGCGTCCGGGAGGAGAGCTTCAGGTCCATGGAAGTCATGGCCTCCTCCAGACCCTGATCGGAGCAGGGCTCGTCGACGAGTTCAACCTGTTCACCTACCCAGTCGTTTTGGGCGACGGCAAACGGCTCTTCGGGTCGGGCACGATCCCGATGTCGATGAAGTACGGCTCGAGCGTTGTCACCGAGGCAGGAGTGATCATCGCCTCGTATACCCCGACTGGCCCGCCAACCCTGCTCTCCATCCCGCCAAACGAAGGCCAGGAGGTGGTCGGCTGACAATCGCGAACGCGACCCTCCCGACAACGAGTCCACAGGCAGATAGATCAGTTCTCGTCGAGGCGCATGCCCATCACCACATCATCGGTGTCATCCAGGTGGTCGAAACCGAGGTGCTCGTAGAAGCCGACGGCGCGCTGGTTCCGGGCGTCCACTCCTAGATGGACCCCGGGCACTTTCCTGGCTCGAAGCTCGTCGAGGAGGCGGCTCATCATCTCCCTCCCCATTCCTCTTCCCTGCATGACAGGGAGCAAGTCGATGTGGAGATGGGCGGGATATCGAGCCACGATCTCGTCGGGCGGGCTCTCCGGCTCGTGGATCAGGGCGATTACCTCAGCGTCGTCAGTCGCAGGATCGTCGACGACTGGCTGGGGATGGCGCGCCCGCAGTGCCGGCCACCATTCCGCCTCGCATTCGGCCTCGAATCGGCGAGTGTCGACCGCGGCCAGGACGTACCCGGACGGGATGCCATTCTCCACTGCGGTGAACCCGATCCCGCTCGGCATCATCAAGTAGGGCCCGACATAGACCTCGCCGAGGAGCAGGGGGTCTGCGAACCGAGAGGTTGCGTCCTCGCCGGCATCACCGGTGCGCAGACAGACCCCAAAGAGGGCATCGAGATCCCCTGATTCGACCGGCCGGATCAGCATCGCCGCGGGATTTTACGAGCAGCCTGGTGCATTGCTCCCGTGAAGTCTCGCGTATCAGGAAGACGATCAGGCTCCCTTTGCCGGGGTGAGCTCTTCACCCAGAGATCGCACCGCTTTGAGGTCCAGACTCGTCCTTGGCTGGGTTTCAATAGCCGCCCTCGTCATCGGCGTGGGTGTCGTCAGCTCGGACCCGCCCATCCACAACACCATCGATGCCGTCTTCCCGGAGTCGGGGCAGCTCGTCGTCGAGGGTTCGACCGAGGCAACGCTGTCTCTGACGTCCGTATCCAGTTGCCTCGATGCCGAGACAGATGCCGGTCTCGATGTCACCTTCAGCCCGAGGTGCGGGGAAGGGACATGGAACTCGGTCATGGTGGTCACCCACAACGGCGGGCCCGTGCCGACCGGCCTTGTAGTGATAAGCGAGGTCGATGCAAATGAGTCGGTGGTCGACCAGAGAACATGGGAGATCCAGATTGTGACCACGATCCCCGGCCCCGGCCCATCGAGCACGGCTGCGGAACCAAGCACCAGCACCAGCGCCAGTGCGACTTCGACAGAGGGCCTGATATCACCTCCCCCACCATCGGCCACGACCCCGGACCCGATCACCACGATTCCAGGCGAAAGTGTCCCAACCACTCTGTCTCCCGACCCCGAGAATCCCCAGGATGACTTCGAGGCAGCCGGCATCGCCTTCAACACTCCGCCCCGGCTCGGGCTGGATCAGACAACGAGGGTCGAACTCGTGCTTGGGCTTGGTCAGTCCGGAACGGATGTCCAGTCCTCGGTCACCGGCCCGGGAGATGTGAATACAGATGAGATCAACACGACATGCGAGACGACAGCACAGCTACTCGGGCAGAACTTCGATGTCCTCGACCTAACGGCGCCGACCCAGTTCGTCTGTGCAGGGTCGCTCGGAAGATGGCAATGGGACGTGACAGCTTTGGAGCCCGGGATTCATAGCCTCACACTGACCATCAGCGCACTGATCGATGACAACCCCCCAGTGACCATTCGCGTCTACTCCCGCGACATCGAGATCGAGGTTGGCCTCTTCTCGCAAATTTTCGGCCCCATCTTCGACAACCTCGGCGTGGCGGTTGGGGCTTTCGCCGCCGCTGTGGGAGCGGCGCTAGCCGCCAAGGTCTGGCCAGGATTTCGACGGAGCCGACACGACATCTCTAACGACAAGAATGCGGGAGACGTCTCGGCCCAATAGACCGCTCCCCTTGCGAGAGTGGGGAATACCCCCCATGGCCTCCCGCGTTGTGGCAGTTATCGTCATCTAGCGGTCATGATCACCGAACGAATCCAACGAATCACGGCAGCCAATGAAGCGTTCCTCTCCTTCCTTTCCATCTGGGAGGAAGCCCGACACCTGCCCGGGATCGCCGATTTTGCCTTCGGGAACCCCCAGGAAATGGCGGTAGACGGTTTCGCCGCCGCGCTCTCTTCGGCAACTACCCCACGGGACAAGAACCACTACGCCTACAAGTTCTCCGAGGAAGTGTCCCAGCAGACCGTGGCGGGCCACCTTCTCGAATGGCGGGGTCAGCACTTCGACCCGGAGGACATCGCGATGACACCCGGCGCCTTCGGTGCCATCGCCATCGCCCTCGGTGCGCTCGTCGATGTTGGCGATGAGGTCGTCTATTTCGATCCACCGTGGTTCTTCTACCGGTCGATGATCCTGTCGTCTGGAGCGATCCCGGTCAACGTCCCGGTCCGGAGCGATGACTACGACCTCGACCTGGACCGCCTGGCCGAGGCCATCACCGAGAAGACGCGTCTGCTGATCGTGAACACGCCACACAACCCCACCGGTCGCATCTACCCGCCTTCCACTCTGGAGGGCCTCGCCACTGTCCTGACCGACGCATCGGAACGGTTCGGCAAGCCGATCTACCTGCTCTCCGATGAGCCCTACTCCAAGCTGGTGTTCAGCGATGCCAAGTTCACCAGCCCGGCGGAGTACTACCCGCACACCCTGATCTCCTACAGCTACGGCAAGATCCTGCTGACACCCGGGCAACGGGTCGGCTGGCTCGCCTGGACTCCACAGATGCCCGAACGGGAGTCGCTCCGATCCGCCGTCTTCATGGCGCAGATCGCCGGCGGGTGGTTGTTCCCGAGCGCCATCATGCAGTACGCCCTGGCCGAGCTTGACAAGCTCTCCATCGACCTCGTCGAACTGGAGCGCAAGCGCGACCTCTTCGTCACCGAGCTCCAACGAGTCGGGTATGAGCTCCAGGCGCCGGAAGGGACTTTCTACCTCTGGGTTCGCTCCCCTGACCCGGACGACTTAGCCTTCGTGCAAATGCTGGCGTCGCAGGGAGTCCTGGTACTGCCGGGCACCACCTGCGCCTCACCGGGACACTTTCGGATCTCGCTCACCGGCACCATGGAGATGATCGAGAGGGGTCTCCCCGTGTTCCGGACCGCTCTCTCGACACGCTGATCGGCCGAGCTGGCCGCGCTCTCCCCATCTATCTGGGATACAAGAGCCTGTGCAGGGCCCCAACCAGCCCTTGTCCGGTGGGTGCGCTCGTCACCCGGACTGCGATGAACCCGTCTCCGGCGCCGTCCCCTCCGGAGTCGACCCGGATCAACGCAGTCTCTCGCGTCGACCACCGCCCGACGATCTCGGGGAGGCGCACTCGCCTGGTCCTGACTGCTGGTGCCGTGTCCACAGGATCTCCCTCAGTTCACCCAGAGATGATCGGCAGAGATCCACCCCATTCTTTAGATGGAGCCTCTCCAACCTGACCGTCCGGCCGGGCGTCTACGCCTGCGAAGGCTTCTCTACTACGGCCAGTCCCGCCACCAGGACCGCCACCAAGCTCAATGCACCCCAGGCCGGCAAGACTCGGAGGAAGGGGATAGTGATGAAGAGCGCGACGATCGCCCACCAGCGAGCCAGAGGCACGCGAACCCGAGCGCGTGTCAGAGCCAATGCCGTCCCACCCAGGATCAAGGCGACTCCGATGCCCAACGCCAGGGCACCGGGAAGCGAATACGGGTCCTTGGGGTGGGCAATGGCTTCTTCGATGCCGACTGCGAAACCAATGACTCCGAAGATGAGCGGGAAATGAGAGAAGGAGTACACGTCACGTGCAAACCTCCCCACCGTCGCCGGAACCTGGGTCTGCATTCTGGTTTCGAGCGCGTCCTTCGCCCATCCGAAGTAGGTCCACCAAAGGGCGCAGGTCGCGGCAACGGCGGTGACCGCCACCAACAGCAGTCCGGTGCTCAGCGGCTGATCGCTGACCGTCACGCCGGCAGCAATCAGTGATTCGCCGAGCACGATGATGACGAACAGGCCGTGCCGTTCGGAGAAATGACCTGAGAACAGTCTCCACTCGCCACGACCGGCGCCCACAGCGGCGACTACATCGAGGAGAGCGGCGACACCAAGCGCGAGATACCGACGATCCGGCTGGAGGAAGACGGCGGCGACGATCGCCAGCAGGCCAAGACTCGACAGGAGGGTCCACGTCTTCACTGATCGAACCCACACCGGGTCGCCTGCGGCCAGCCTCCATTGCAAGGAGATGCCGACCATGCGGAGCACCAGATAGGCAAGGGGAAAAAGCCAGCCAAACGGGCTGGTGATCAAGGGGATCGTCACCGCCATGAGAAAGGCGACTGCCGTCGCCATCAGGGTGATGAGCCGGATCGAGACATGCTCCGTGTCGGCCTCGTTGAGCGACCAGGTGTATTGGGTCCAGGCCCACCACACCAGCCAGAAGAGGATCAGGGCGTGCATCACACCCGCCACGGTGAGGTCGTGGGCGAGGACCGCTGTCACCTGAGTGACAGCGAAGACGAAGACGAGATCGAAGAAGAGCTCGACGAAGGTCGCTCCCTGCTCCTCGGTCCCGCGGATCGTGGTCAAGGGAGGCGGATTCTCGATCGGCGACTCGAGTGATCCAACGGCCTCACCCCTGAAGTGCCCTGATGGCTCGGTTGGCATGGCTCACCCGGCCGGCCAGTGTGCGTGCCACGAAGACATGGAAATCAGCAGCTACCGCCGGAGATTCACGGCACAGATCCTCAAACCTCTCGGGTGTGAGATGCAGCACCTCACACTCGGTGTCGGTCACCGCCGTGGCGGTGTGCGGCTCGTCTCGATACAGGCTGATCTCCCCCAGCACGGTCCCCTCGAGAAGGGTCCGGAGCCGGACCTGCTCTTCATCGCGTCCTTCGATGAGCACAGTCACCCGCCCCGACACAATGAGAAAGATGCCTGATGTGGGCTCGCCTTGCCGCATGAGCTGACTACCGGCAGGGATGATGCGCCGGGCCAGGTACGGGGCGAGCTCATCGGCGAGCCGACCGGGCAGCGTCCGTTGCGGCCCCTCGCCCACCCCGGCGGCTGCAAGGAGACGGTCTTCGGCCCAGGCCATGCCGTGATCGAGGTCGGGCTCGTCCCTGATTACGTCTTCATAATCGGCCATGAGATCGGAGAACTGGGCTCGGTGGGTCGAGCTCAGCCCGGTGAACACCAGGACCAACCCGTGTTCCCGAGCGAGAAGCGCGATTCTCTCGAACAGCACCACCGCCGAAGAGTCGATCCCGGTCACCTGTCGAAAGTCGAAGATGACGAATCGCAGCGCGTCCGTGGTATCCCGGCGGGACCGGACATGCCGGGTGATACGGCTCGCCGTGCCAAAGAAGATGAATCCTTGTAGTTGGAGGATCAGCACCGAATCCCCCGCTTCCTGGAGATACTCGGCGTCAGTCTCGGAACGCTCCATGTTGCTCCGGTGCTCTCTGGCGGTCAGGGAATGCTTCACGACATCGATCCGGCTGTAACGAACGACGAACAAGGCGGTTGCCGCCACCAGGCCGGCGGCGACGCCGGGAAGAAACCCGACGGTGGCGATGACCAGGACGATTCCCCACATGAGTGCGTAGTCGAGGCGCGTCATACGTCGCCGGGAAGCCCACAGCCACTCCACCATGAAGTCGGCTCCTACGAACAAGAGCAGGCCGCCGATGATGAACTCGGGCACGAATTCCAGGACGACGCCACCGACCGCCAGCACGCTCAGGATGCCAATGCCGGCGACGACGGCAGGCCCGCGTCGTCCGCCCAGCAGCCGCTGGGTGATCAGCGTGTCGGCCAGGTACATGTAGCCGGGCGGACCTCCCACCGCGCCGGCGGCGACATTGGCCCAGCCGGTCGACCGCAGCTCGGCGTTCATGTCGACGTCGGACTTGGTCTCGATCTCGAGCGCTCCTATGTAGAGGAGAAGGGTTATAGGAACGATGAGCAGGATGGTGACGAGACCGGCTGCCTCGCCGGCGAGCGCCCCCCAGTCGGCGCCGCCGAGGGCGTCGAAGGCAAGTCCTGGCCACATGCCGCCTTCCGGGAATGGGCCTAGCAACCAGCCCCGCTCCAGGGATTCAGCCTTGTCGATCCCCGAGACCCGGGTGATGACGTGAAAGCCGATGGCACCAACGGCCAGGAACGCCAGATAGGCCCATGATGGCCACCGGCGACGGGAGGCGATGAAGAACAAGACAGCGAGCACTAAGCCGGGCCAGAACAGACCGAGAGCGCTTCCCGCCATGAGGTCGGCCACAGACTCCACTCCCAGGATCTCGATCCCCCCGACCAGGATCAGGTAGCCGGTGCCGGCGAGCAAGCCCCCGATTACCGGAAAGGGCACGAACCTGGCGATGTCACCGAGGGCGAAATAGCCCATGAGCAGGAACACAAGCCCTGTGGCCAGGGACGTCACCGCCATCATTACGAGCACTGTGTCGACCGCATCGGGCCCCACCACGGTGGCTGCGATCGATGCTGCGCTGAGCCCGAGGATCGCCGCGCTGGCGTCCTGAACGCCTGCATACATGCCGGGGAAGCTGCTGCCGAGGGCAGCTATGACCGCCACCACCGCCGACGCAGTCAATCCCAACCCGATCCCGATCGGAAGGGCATCCTCGAGCTGTCCGTCGAAGATCAGCGACATCAGGGCGATGCTCAGCAGAGAGTTCACCATCGCCAGCACCAGTCCCGTGCCGACTGTCGCCGGAAGCCGACCGAGGGTGAAATCGTCTACAAGGCTCGTCCAGCGGTCGCCGGCGTCGTGGTGATCGCCCGACATCGCCCGAGTATGCCAGTAGCGGTTAGCCGGCAGCGAAAGGTGGCATCAACCGGGCGACAGCTGGTCGAAGGTGCACTCGTCTGGCTTCTTGTCGTCCCGGAATGTCTGAAACGAAGGCGACCGGAGACGACCCGCGGAGGTAAGCCCGCGATGTTCGACCACGGCCACTAGCGACGGTGGGACCCAGTGGGCTCTGCGTAAGCTCGGGACGGGAGCGCAGCACCTCTTGGGAAAACGGCGGCTCCGTCTCGGGGAGAGCTTTCAGCTGATCGAAGATCTCCGGGAGTGAACGAGTGTTGAAGCCGGTGCCCACATTGCCCACGTACCGCAATACGTCGCCGTCGTAGACGGCCATCATCAGCGAGCCAAGACTTCCCGCCCGGCTCCCCTCCCCCTCGGTCCATCCGACGACCACCACGTCGGCATCGAAGGTGACCTTCACCTTGAGCCAATCTTTGGAACGCTCCCCCGGCTGGTAGACCGAGGAGAGGCGTTTGGCCATGATTCCCTCCAACCGCTGCTCCTTGGCGGCCTCGAAGAGCGCCGTTCCCTGGCCTTCGGTAATCGGTGAGACCTGGACCTGGTCGGAGGGGACGATCGCCTCATCCAGGATCCGGCGACGCTCCTCCAGGGGACGGGCGGTCAGGTCCTCGCCATCCACGTAGAGGAGATCGAAGACGATGTAGACCACAGGCATCTGACGGGCCATCTCCTCGATCTTCCGCTCGTCGCGGAGATGCATCCGCTGCTGCAGACGCTGAAACGAGGGCACCCCGTTCTCGAAAGCGACGATCTCACCGTCGAGCATCGCCTCCAGGGCGACCGTCTGCTCGTGCAACCGACGCAGTTCCGGATAGGCCACGGTGACGTCCTTGTCGTTGCGAGTGACTAGGTGGGTCTCCTCGTCGCAAAGGGCGATGGCCCGGATCCCGTCCCATTTCGGCTCATAGCCCCATTCCGGGTCATCGAAAGCATTGCCGGTCAGTGTGGCCAGCATCGGTTTTGCCGGGGGTCGCTCCTCGTCTGGCGGGCGAAGGTCCTTCGACATCATGGCCAACCACTGATCCTTTCCATCCTTGAGACCGGTGTGTACCAGATGCCAGATGCCGGCTAAACGCTCGCCTTTCAGTTGGAAAGTCAGACGGTCCTCGCTTCTGCCGCCAAGCTCGTACTCGCCATGGTCGAAGATGCGCACCTCCCCGCCCCCGTATTCTCCTTCTCCGATCGACCCGGAGAAGCTGCCCCACTCCATCTCGTGATCCGGGGTGCGAATGGCGAGATGACGATCGCCCCGACGCCGGGGCAGACCCTTGGGCACCGCCCACGAGACCAGCACCGGGGTGTCCCCACTCATCATCTCCAGCCGGACGTCGTGATGGAGTCGAGTTGCGTGATGCTGCTGGATTACGAATTGGTTGCCGACCGATGCGGTCAGCGGGTCGACGTCCGGTTCGAGGAAGTCTCCGGCCGTCATTCCCACTCGATGGGGATGATTTGATGGGTATCCGATAGGCCCTTCAGGGCGACGATCCTCGGCTCCCCCATCCGAATCCCCTCGAGCGAGCCGACCAGGTCCCTGGTGGTCGAGGAGATCATGATCATCCCTGAATCGGCGGCAGCAGCAACCCGCGCCGCCTTGTTGACGGTCAGACCGAGCAGATCGTCCGCGGTGCGGATCACCTCTCCGGTGTGGACGCCGATTCGAATCCCGAACGAGCCGTGATCCGAGGCCCGCTGGATGTCGACCGCCGCCCGGACCGCAGCGCGAGCCGACTCGAAGGCCAGCATCGATCCGTCACCGAGCAGCTTGACCACCGTCCCTCCCTGTGATGCCGTCACCTGCCGGATCGTGGATTCGTGGCGGCTGATCATCTCGGCCCAGGTGGTATCTCCGAGAGCCTCGGCGAGACCGGTCGAGTCGACGATGTCGGTGAACACCAAGGTCATGGTGCCCTCCAGCGCGGTGGAGGACGGGCTGTGCTCATTTAGGACAGAGGTCACCAGGTCGTCGAGAGTGGTGGTCAATTCGACGCCAAAGATCTGACTGTTTGGCACCGGAACCGAGTTGGTCCAGAGAATCACCTTCCATGCCCCGGCCTCCAGTCTGAGCACGGCGGCGTGCTTCATCGGAGTCTTGATCTCGGATGTGACCACGGTGGTGGCAATCGCCGCCCACCCGAATGCACCGTCCTCGAAGGCATCCACCTTCTCAACCTGGATGTGCAGGGCGGGGATCTCGGAGATCTGAGTCTCCCGGATGGTGAGGAACTCCTCGGGACCGGCCCACCATTCGTCGAGGGCAAAGCCGAGGACACGCAAACTGGGGTCCGGTGAAACGAGGTTGGCCATGGCGGCCATGTCGCCCGTCTCGAAGGCAAGCAGCACTCTCCGCGTCACGGACTCGATCTCCGGCGATCGAGTGGGTGGCATCACTCGACGAGTGTATTCAACGGCCTGATCACGGCCGGGGTCGAAATACTGAACAGATCGCTTTGAGGGAGTATCCACCTAACCGCTCGCGGCGATTACTTGAGGCAAGCTGATCAGGGGCCTCCGCCCCTCCGAGACGATGTGGAGGGATAATTTGTCGTCGTTCAACGCCAGGCTTCGCCTGCCGGGCCATACGCGTCTTCCTCTCGGTGTGGAGGTCGACATACTCAACGAGCGGATGACCTTGACCGCCGGTGAACGAACCGTTGCGAACTGGCCGCTCGAGCAATTGGACGTCGTTGTCCGTGCAGATGGATTTCACATCAGGGTCGACGGCGAGGAGATGGTCCTCAACGTCACCGACTCGACCGCTTTCGCCGCCGCGCTGGGCATCCAAGCCTCGCCGGTCCGCCCTGTGGCTGCAGGCATTGGTCAGTCCAACACTTCCCTCCGTCCGACCGCGTTCGCTCAACCGAAGGACCCAGAGCTGGAGGATCTTCGACGTCGGATATCCGACTTCGCCCGGGACCTCGCCGCGGATGCGGTGCCGCCGGCGGACGTATTCGCCCGGTGGCTGAGGCTGCTCAAGGAGATCAACCGGCGTCTCGGTGAGGGCGCGCTGCCGACCTCCCTGTTCTATCAGTTGAACACCCACCTGCTCGAGCTGATGCCCGAGCCGGCGCCCGCGAACTTTTAACCGAGGTCGGCGGAGACGGCAGGCCTTTCGGCGTAGGTGCCGTCGCCGCGCCTTAGGGTTCCAATGTCTTCAGTCGAGCAGGGCGAAGAAGCGGGCCGGGGCGCCTTCCCCGCCTCCGACTTTGAGGAAAGCGGCATAGAACATGAACCGACGATCGGTGGGCAATGAGCCGAGGTTGGTAAGTGTCTGCATGAGGACAGCGCCCGAGTCGCCGATGATCTCGTGCACGACGAATTCGCTGGGCAGATAGCTCTGCTTCTTCGCCGCCCGCTCCGGGAAACAGTCGAACCCGATCGCCTTGGCGCCGGTACTCACCAGCCAGCGGGCAGCTTCCGGACTGCAGGCCGGTGATCCCACGTAGTAGCGGGGAAAATCGCCCCAGGCCCCGTCCGACCATGCGGTCCTGACGAGGACGATGTCCCCGGTCCGGATCTCCGGGGCGGCGGCCTCCAGATCCTTGGGGGTGATGTCATGGTCCGGCTCGACCGGGGTGAGATCGATCAGCACAGCCTCGCCACAGGTGCGGTCGAGGAGCACGTGTTCCGCCGTCTCCCCGTCGGCGTTGTAGTGCTTGGTGAAGTCCACATGCGAGCCGGCGTGGAGCATCATCGTGATCTCGGAGACCATCCAGAACCCTGGCTCCTTGTGGTACTCCTCGATCCGGATCGGCTGGTTCACAGACGGCGGGCTGTAGGTGTCCCGCCCGATCGGGACGGTCAAATCGACGATGTCCATGGCACTCAGGAGGAGAGCAAACTCTTCATTTGTTTGTAGATGAGATGGGTCGACCGCTTAGGCGAGACCCGGTTGAACAGATTCATCATCCGGGAGTCGCGGCCGACGAAGATCTGGAGCTCGTCGTCCGCGATGCCATCCACGATGATCTTGGCCGCGTCCTCGGGCGAGGTGGTCCGAGCTCGCATCTCTTCCTCGTTGGGGATCCCCCCGGGAATCTCGACCCCCGAGTTGGACGTGATCTCAGTGGCGACGGCCCCGGGGAAGATCACTGACACTCCGACGTTGGTGTCGAGTAGCTCGGCGTATAGCCCCTCGGTCATCAGCTTGACCGCAGCCTTGGATGCCCCGTAGATCGTCTGTCCCGGGACCGGGAGAAATCCACCCATGCTCGACACGTTGGCGACGTGGGCCACCGGCCGCTCGAGGAGATGAGGCAGGAACGCTTTGACCATGTGGATCGTCCCGTACAGGTTGACGTTGATCACCCGCTGAATGACCTCGTATTCGAGTTCATTGAGCTTCACGAACGGCTGGATGATCCCGGCAACATTGATCAGCCCGTCCACTGCCCCGTGGGCAGCGATGACCTTTTCTGGGAGAGCCTCGGTTGCGTCACGGTCGGTGATGTCCACCACGAACGTGGCCAGACGGTCACCGGCCCCGGCCAGCTTCGTCGTCTCGTTGAGGCTTTCCTCACGGATATCGACGGCGGCTACACGGGCCCCGCGACGTAGAAGCTCGAGGACTACCTGCTGCCCGATGCCGTTCCCACCACCGGTGACGACAACGACTTTGTGTGCAACGTCCATCATCGGAGGCTACGCCTCGAACTCGAGCCGACCGATGAGTTTGGTCCTCCTTCAGAGTCGGTAAGTCGATAGTGCCAAATTCCGAAGGAGAGTGTCATGACCGAGCCAAAGACAGACACGCTGGACGTGCCGGGTGCCGTCTTGACGTACGACGTCCGTAGCAACGACTACAGCACCAAGCCGGTCCTGCTGATGTTTGCATCACCGATGGGTGCCGCCGGATTCGGCACTCTCTCGGGATACTTCACCGATCGCACCGTCGTCACCTATGACCCCCGCGGGGCAGAGCGCAGCACCCGTTCCGACGATGCCCCGCAGTCAACACCCGACATACACGCCGACGACCTGCACCGGCTGATCACCAAGCTCGACGCCGGGCCGGTCGACATCTTCGCCAGCAGCGGTGGCGCCATCAACGCGTTGGCTCTGGTGGCCAAGCATCCAGAACAGGTCCGAACGTTGGTTGCACACGAGCCGCCACTCGCCCAGCTTCTACCAGATCGTGAGGAGGCGCTCGCCGCAATCCGGGACATCGACGAGACCTACCAGCGTGATGGGTTCGGGCCGGGGATGGCGAAGTTCATCGCCATCGTGATGAACAATGGGCCCATAACCGCCGATTACACCAGCCAGCCCGCTCCGGATCCGGCGATGTTCGGATTGCCAACGGAGGATGATGGCTCCCGTGACGACGTGTTGCTCGGGCAGAACCTGATTACCAACACCCACTACCAGCCCGATATCGATGCGCTGGCTTCCGCATCGACTCGCATCGTCGTTGCCGCCGGAGCCGAATCGGAAGGCGAAATGGCCCATCGAGGCGCCGAAGCGGTGGCGGAACGGCTCGGGACCAAGGCCGTTACCTTCCCCAGCGACCACGGCGGCTTCCTGGGCGGCGAATACGGCCAAACCGGCGACCCCGAGGCGTTCGCCGCCGCGCTCCACAAAGTGCTCGACGAGGTTTAGACAGGGCGGTGAACCCGCCACTTCGTATATTCCCCGTCGATGCAGACGTTCCTCTTCACCGATATCGAGGGAAGCACCCGTCTGTGGGAGGAGCACGGCGACGCGATGGCTGCCGCCCTGGCCCGTCACGACGAGATACTCAACCAGGCAGTGGCCCAGGCCGGGGGCTCGGTGCTGAAGACCACGGGCGATGGGATGATCGCTGTCTTCGACTCGGTCTCCGACAGCCTCTCGGCAGCAATAGACAGCCAGGGTGGACTCGAGCGGGAGCAGTGGGGACCGACCGGGCCACTCCTCGTCCGGATGGGGATCCACAGCGGAGACACCGAGAACCGTGAAGGCGACTACTTCGGGCCGGCGATGAACCGCGCCGCCCGGATCATGGCCGCCGGTCATGGGGGCCAGGTGTTGGTTTCTGGCACCGCTTCGGCGTCCGGATATCTCCCGCCAGGTGTACAGCTGCGAGACCTGGGGATGCACCGGTTGAAGGACCTCACCGAACCCGAGCATCTCTATCAGGTGATCCACGAGGGCCTCCGCTCCGACTTCCCGGCTCCACGGACCCTCGACGGGAGAACGAACAACCTCCCCCAGCAAGCCACCGAGTTCCTGGGCCGCGAAGACGAGCTCGAGGCGATCCACTTGATGCTGGAATCCCCTACCACCAGGCTGCTCACCATCACCGGCCCAGGCGGTGCGGGCAAGACCCGCATCGGTCTGCAGGCCGCCGCCGATGAGCTGGACCGCTTCCCTGACGGCGTCTTCTTCGTCGACCTCGCCTCAGAGCGAGACCCGGACTCCGTATTCGATGCCATCGCGGGGACGCTGGGCATCCCAGTCTCGGGCGGTAACGATGCTCTCGAAGTGCTGAATACCCGGCTGCGCGATTCCCGGATGCTGCTGGTCCTCGACAATTTCGAGCAGGTGACGGCTGCCGCCGTCGGTCTGTCCGAGCTGCTCCAGCACGCCCCGGGGATCAAGGCTCTGGTCACCAGCCGGGAAACTCTTCGAGTACGGGCAGAGAGGGTATTCCCGGTGCCCGCACTCTCATTGCCTCGTCCGGACGACCCATCCTCGGTCATCGCCGAATCGGAGGCTGTAGCACTGTTCACCGACCGTGCCCGGGCAGTGCGCCCCGACTTCGCGGTGGCCGATGACAACGCCTCCACGATCGCCGAGATCTGTCTCCGACTCGATGGGCTCCCGCTCGCCATCGAGCTGGCGGCGGCCCGGCTCAACGTGTTTACCCCGTCGGACCTGTTGGAACGGCTCCGGGAGCGGCTCGACGTCCTCGGCGCCGGCGGCCGCGACCTCCCCGATCGCCAACGCACTCTGTGGGGAGCGATCGGATGGAGCTACGAGCTGCTCGACCAGACAGAACGCGAAGTGTTCGAGCTGCTCTCGGTCTTCTCCGGCACGGATCTTCGTGCCTTGGAGACAGTCGCCACCGAGGTTCTCGGCGAGCTGAACGCACTGGACGCTCTTGGCTCCCTGGTCGACAAAAGCCTGATGCGCTCGGTGGATACCGGAGCCACCCAGCGCTTTTCGATGCTGCTCATGATCAGGGAGTTCGCTGAGTCGAAACTGGCCGAATCACCTGACCGGGAGGCGGCGGCCCGGCGCTCCCACGCCGACTACTTCTGCAGATTGGTCGACGGGGTGGGGGAGAGGCTGCACAGTGCCGACCGGCAGGCCGCGCTGGATGATCTGGAACGGGAGCTGGGCAACCTGAGGACCGCCTGGGACTACTGGATCGCCCAGGATGGGGTCGAGCAGATCTTCATGATGATCGAGGGGATGTGGGCCCTCCACGAGTCGAGAGGCTGGTACCGGGCCGCAATCGAACTGGCCAACGACGGGATCGAAATGCTGGATGGGGTCGAGCCGTCACCGAAGGTCGCCGCCGAGCAGCTGGCACTCCGGATGAGCCTGGCCCGGGCGATGATGGCCGTCCGGGGCTACGTGCCAGAAACCGAAGCGGCGTACAGGAAAGCCATGGAGGCCTCGGAGACAGTGGGGACTCCGACGCAGCGCTTCCCGGTACTCCGTGCTCTGGCGACCTACTACATGGGTATCTCCCAATTCCCCGCGGTCATCGATCTCGGGCGGCAACTGCTCGAACTCGGTGAGCAAGCTGGCGACGACTCGATGCTGATCGAGGGCCACTATGTGTATGGGACCGCCACCGCCTTCACCGGCGACCTGGAGGCTGGGCTCCCCCACATCGACCGTGCGATCGAGCTCCATGACCCTCAGGTCCATGACTCAGGCCGATTTCGCCTCGGTCCCAACACTGGTGTCGTGGCCCGGACCGCCTCGGGAATCCTTCTCTGGCAGTGCGGGAAGCTGGAGCAAGCCATCGGCCGCGTCGAGGAAGCCCTCGAGGTGGCACGACAGATCGGCCACCCCTACAGCATCGCCTATGCACTCCATCACAACGGTCTCCTCGACCTTTATCGAGGACGGTATGCGGACGCCCGGCATCGGGCCAGCGAGCTGACTGCTGTGTCCGAGGAGAACGACTACCAGGTGTGGCGAACCTTGGCCACAGTATTCGACGGAGCCGCCCTGGCGCATCTCGGGGACCCCGACACCGGTCTCACTATGACCGAGAAGGGGATCGAGCTGTACCACGGACTGACCACGCCCCCAGTGTTCTGGCCCGATCTGCTCCGTCTGCGCGCTTTGGTGCACAACATCGCGGGTCTTTCCGAGCGAGCCCTGGAGCTGATCGATGAGGCACTCACGATCGGCGGGCCCGACGTCTTGACCAACCCTGAGTTCCTCATCGTCAGAGGTGACATTCTGAGGACCTTCCCCGATCCCGATCTGGAGGCCGCCGAACAGGCCTATCTGATCGCGGCTCTAGGAGCAGGGGCGGGAGGGTTCCACCTCATCGAGTTGCAGGCACTGACCCGGCTGGTCGGTCTCCATCGAGAGACCGGGAAGTTGCCCGACGGCAGCGAGGAACTGGAGTCGCTCTACGCCACCTTTACCGAAGGGCTTGAGGAGCACGACCTGGTGACGGCGCGGGAGATCCTGACATCGAGGGTGGACGGATAGGGGGTGACGTCACCCGACCTGGGCATCAACGGTCAATCGAACGGCAGGATCTCCGATCAGAACGAAGTTTTGGGCGTCGTTTCGCTCGGTCCAAAGCCCGACCAGGTCGGCGTCCGTGACCTGCTTCCCGAAACTGGCATCTCGCAGCGCGGTGGTCAGTGATGTGGACAAGGCCGCATACCGCTGATTGAAATCGGTCAGCGCCTGACCGACGCGATCCCCCCTGAGGATCCTCCCCAGCGCATTCTCAAAGGGCACACGCAAAGATGTCTTTCCATCCATGAACGAATGACCCCAAGCCCGCTCGACGTGGCCGATCACCGCAAGAGCCCCTCCTCTCGGGTGTGCCAACATCGTCTTAGGCAGTCTGGCAACGAAGGGCACGTCAGCGACTATCGGAGCGCTCCTCCCCGATCCGAGGACGAAGTCATCGGATCGAGGAGTACCTGCGCCATAACAAGCGAAGAAGAAGGCCACCATTCCGAGCACGTCGGCATTCGTCGGAAGGTCCGACGCTGCGAAGTAATTCGACGAATCCATGCGTCCGATGCCTGGCCAGTCCTGACATAACAGAGCACCATGCTTCGCCTGCTGCTCGCGATGCCCTGCGGGCCAACCTCCAATGCCATGTGTGGCAGTGAACAGGAGAGCTTGTCGACCAGATTCACCCTGCCCGGCGAAGAGATCACTCAGTGCATCCTTTGTCGCGGCTGTGCCCGCGGCCAGCGTCGAGGCATAGCCGAGGGCTCTAGCGACAGCGGGCCGATCAGACATGGGATCGCCCTTTGCCAACGGCGCCAAGAGCTGCTCGGCACTGAGTTTGGTGGCCGGGTCGTTTGGGTGTTTGGTGCCAAAGAACGCGACCGTGCGCCGCCGGGGTGGCGCATGCCCTTCCTCGAGCGCGATGACGCTCTGGCAATACCGGACGTAATCGGCTGCTGTGTCGAAATGAACCCGCCCAACGGCGTATTCGACATCGAGGAGGTATTGGAGCTCGTACGGGATCTGGGCCGGGCTGCCCACCAACAGGAGGTAATACGGAACTCTCCTTGGGATGATGTTCCCGGGTCCGGTCTCGTGGCGCGCCAGCCACTCCGCCCACGTCTCCTGAGCTCGGTACTCGAGCACTTTCACCGCGTCGTGTCCGAACTGTCCGATCCGATGATCGATCAGGAGCTGAATTGCGGTCCGCACGTCGGACGCCTCATCTGAATCGAAGACCACCCCCCAGCCGGCTTGGGAGGGATCGTCCGCATCGACGTCAATCGGCAGACCTAGATGACGGCCCTTCAGATTCTCCAAGATAACTTGAAGTGGCCCGCCAACATCGGGGTCATGCGTCTCACCCCTGATCCACGTGGCCAGATCTGCCAGCTCCATTTGAGGAAGGAGGTACTCGCCGGTGTGACCGTTCACGCCATTTGCGAACATCATCTGGCCGGTCACGGCACCTCCGCTCATGGCTACGACCGATTCTGGCGCCTCCGGATAGTATCGGGTGAGCGACGAGCGATATGTCCAAGATCCCGATGAGAGACGTCGTCGTGGTGCTGCCCGGCATCATCGGAAGCGTCCTCCAAAAGAACGGCAAGGATGTTTGGGCTGTTTCTGGCGGGGCCGGCCTGAAGGCTTTGCTCAGCCTTGGTGGCAGCATCAAGGACCTCAGATTGGGCGACGATCCGGCCGACGTCGACGACCTGGGCGACGGCGTCACCGCCCCTCAGATCCTTCCCGATTTGAGCCTGATCCCCGGGTTCTGGAAGATCGATGGCTATGGGCGTGTGACGAAGACCATCCAGGACAGCTTCGATGTCACTCCCGGTCTCAACTACTTCGAGTTTCCATATGACTGGAGGCGAGACAATCGCGTGTCGGCCCGCAAACTGGCCAGATCGACCCACGGTTGGCTAAAGGCATGGCGTGAGCACTCGGGAAACGATCAAGCGAAGCTGATCCTGGTGGCCCATTCGATGGGTGGCTTGATCTCGCGCTACTTCCTTGAGATGTTGGAGGGATGGAGTGACACCCGTCTCCTGTTGACCTTCGGCACTCCATTCCGCGGCTCTCTCAACTCGCTGCAATTCCTGGCCCAAGGAATGAGGAAAAAGCTTGGGCCAATCACTCTCATCGACCTTTCTGACCTGCTGGGGTCCTTTACATCGGTATATCAGCTGCTGCCGATCTACCCGTGTATCGACACCGGTGCCAAGGACCTTCTTCGCGTCGCCGAGGTTTCGAGCATCCCCGGCGTTGACGCAGAACGGGCGAATGCCGCCCTCGAGTTTCACCGAGAGATCTCTGAAGCAGTGGACAGCCATCTAGACGATGCCGACTACGTCGAACAGGGATACAAGGTCCAGCCTCTGGCCGGCATATTCCAACCAACGGTCCAGTCGGCCCGCATAGTCCGGGGAGATATCTCCTTTCTCCGTTCTTACCAAGGTCAGGATCACGGCGGAGATGGAACAGTTCCACGCGTCTCGGCTACCCCGCTCGAGCTCAGCAACCAGGATCGCGAGGTCTACATAAAAGAGAGGCACAGCTCACTGCAGAATGCGTCTCATGCGCTGGCGCAGCTGACCGGCGTTCTCAGCAACCAATCCATCGACCAGTCACTGTTCTTCTCCCCCGCCCCAGGACTCAGCCTGGAGATCGAGGATTCCCACCTGGAAGGTGAACACGTCCCGGTGCGGGTCCTTCCCGAAGTGGAGTGGGCTGAGCTCGCAGTGAGCGTCGAAAACACGGCCGGCAGCGGATTGGTGGTACGAGCCGACCTCGAAGCACAACAAGATGGCTGGCACCAGGCGGTGTTGGATCCTTTGCCTCCCGGGACCTACAGGCTTACGGTCTCAGGCAAGGCGGACATCCAGCCGGTTACCGATCTGTTCGTGGTGTTCGAGGCCGCCGGGGTCTAGACACACCTGTCAGTCTGCCGAGCGGGGTCCGGCACTGCATCATGCGCTCCATCCGGCTCGCCGGACAACGGCGGCCGGCCTTCCCCCGCGAACCTGGCCAGGACGGCTACTGATTCTGGGGCCGGCTGTAGATAGAGCCTGCCCCCAAGGTGGGACGGCGGGAATGGTGACGTGCGCTCTGATTGCGAACGGACCGGAGTCGTCGGCAATACCTGCCAAATTATCGAGCCAGCGCGCGCAACCGATAACACGTCGAGGACTGTTTCGATCCCCACGCCGTCGTCAATCAAGGCGGCGTCTCTGGCCGCTATGCCCCATGAGATCGCCTTGCGAATGCCAGGGCCCTCGCGGAGCGACTCGAACACCTTGCCAATGAGCATCCGTTGTCGCTCGACACGACCTGCATTTCCCTGTTCAGCTGGAACCCATTCGCCATCTACATAGCGCTCAAAGGCCCGTGATCTGACCAGCGCCAGAGCCCCTTCCCCATCCAAGTCGATCGATCCGGAGGGCACCCGGAGCCCGGTGACCAGATCCCGAGACGGCGAACAGAACGGAATGGTCACGCCTCCCAACGCATCTATCGAGTGCACGAAACCATCGAACGAAAACTCGACATAGTGGTGAACCGGAAGGCCAGTCAACTGCCCAACGGAACGCACGAGCAGGGCACTGCCCCCGAACCCAAAGGACTCCGCGATCGTCAAGGGACCGAAATCACCGGTTTCGACGCGGAGGTCGCGGTCCAGGCTCATGAGGCGGATCTCGGTGCCCGCCGCGTCAACGGCGACAAGGATCACAACATCCGCCCGCTGTCCCGTGAGCGTGCCAAACCAGTAGGGATCGTCGGAAGGCAGCGCCTCTCGGGTGTCGTTTCCTACAAGGAGAACGTTGAGGGGCTGGTCAGGTTCATGCGCGGCGAGAAATGGTATCGGCGCTTCGTCTCGGGGGATCGAATCCAGCGCCACCCAGGCAATCGCCGCCCCAAGGAAGGAGACTTGAACAGCGAGGCCTAGGACACCGATGACCGATGCGATCACGGCAATCAGGGAGAGCCGTGGTCCTCCCGCGACCGGAGCGACCGTGTGGTCAGAAGGACGGCTCGCTAGTGGTGGTGGTCGCGGGAGGGTCAAATATCACCGTCACTGAGTCACTGTCATCGTTGCCTGCCTCGTCCGATGCGGTGAATACCGCAGTCAGTGGGCCAGATACGGGGCCGATAAGAAGGTCGAAGCACCAGGTTCCATCGACAGAGGTTGTTTCGAACTGGCCGGCCCTGACCGTTGCTCCGGGTTGGGTGGTTCCTTCAAACCGCACCAATCGGTCCTCGGAGACATGACCATCCTGCGGTGCTTCGATCTCGATGAAGATCTCATCTTCGTCGCCCGATGGAGCTACGCCCGCACCTGCCTCACACGAGGGGGCCGTGGTCGAAGCGGGTTGTGTCGTCGATGTCGTCGAGGTTCCACTGTCTGGGCCGCCTCCACGGCAACGAGAACAACGGTCAGCACCAGAGCAATACAGGTCACGCTCCGCCCGCTGACCGCCGCGCCGGCAGTCAACTGCGGTTCCACCAACGACAAACCTAGTCTTCGAGATCTGATCCGGTTGGTGGGTTCGAGCAGTGGTTGGTGGCCTCCGGATCGCTTGGAAGGCCCGGTCCGTTCAGCTCCGAGATCGTCTCGTCGACAACGATGCGCCCCGCCGGAGTCCGGGGCGATATCAGCTCGAGGTGGCCGGTTCGGGGCACAATCGTCAACCCACTGTCATGGCCGGCGTCGACCAGGGCTAGCTGGAAACAGGCAGCATTGGATGCGAGAGGATCGTCCTCGCCTGCGATCAACAAGAACGAAGAGGTGGATGTCGAATCGAGATGGTCGTAGGGATTGCCCTCGGCCCAGGCTGTAGGCGCCTCGAGCGGTGAACCTCCGAAGAAACCCTCCATCTCGGGGGTGGTCTCGATCGATCCGGGGCCGTCCAACTCCCACCCATAGAAGCCGGACACCCCGATGAACAGATCCGGTTTGCTCGAATCGGAGTAGGCACACTCTCCTTGGGCTTCGGAAGCGGTCAGAGTGACCACGGCGCCGAGGAGTGCTCCGTCAGAGAATCCGAGCAGGGCAACATCGGACCCGTCGCCCCCAAAAAGCGCTGCGGAGAATCGGGCATACCGAACCGCACACGCGGCCTGCTCGTAAACCTCGGGATATCGACCACCGTCCGGAATCGCGGTCCACTCAGCATTGAACACCACGACTCCCCGTGAGGCGAGCCCGTGGGCGAGCTGGAAGAGATCCTCTCTACCTCCACAGCAACCATGCAGCAGGACGATCACCGGGTGTCCCGCGGAGCCGTCTGGATGGTAGACGTCGACCAGCGCCGAGGGGTGGTACTTGAGGTCGTGTGTCACCAAGACAGCAGACTCCGGAGGAGCCTCCGGGGCTTGAGCTTGCGCCCCGAGCCAGACCACGAGAACAACGACCGATCCGACTCCGAGCAGCCCCAACAGCACCGATCGGCCCACCTTCCAACCCATCCCTGACGAGCGGATCGCTTGCTCTCTCAAGGTCCCGGCGTCGGACAGCTGTCCCGGTAGGGCTGCGACGGGAAGTAATACTCCCACTGATCCTCTTCGAGATTTCCGTTCGCGATCGGACATATCAGGCTGAGCCAGTGTTCGAAGTCGAGGTTCCATCGAATAAGGGTGCCCGCCTCCCCGGCGGTGACCAGCGCTGGAGGGTTTTCAAAACTCACGATGCCATTGACCCGTGCACCTGTTGGCACCGGTTCTCCAACCGGGCTTCCGGACGCCAGGTCCCACAGGTGAAACCCACCGTCCAGACCAGCACTGACAATCGTGCCCGACGGCCCCATAGCAATGCCGGTGGTGTCAGGACTGACAATCCGCAGGCGAGGTTCCCCCGGTTCATCGAGGGGGGTCCAGTTGGCTGACAACGACCAGACCAGGATCTCATCACCCTCCACCGCGACGGCGGTGCCGTCGGTGCCGAGATGACGGGGCATCGCGATGAGATCATGAGGGGCGATGGCGCTCATGTCACCGACCTCACCGTCGCGCCACGGCCATACCCGAAACGATCCGTCGTTCCAACCCGCGACCAGCCATTCGCCGTCGGGTGTAAACCAGACCGCTGCTGGGAACGGGTCTTCGACACTCAACTCGTCGTCACTGGAGGTTTCCGCCGTCGTCAGGCCCGACTCACAGTCGCGAGTCGATTGATCAGGGCTGCCCGGGCCGACCATGAGTTGTGCCTGTGTGGTCTCTAGATCCCAGCGAAGGACGTTGCCATCTTTCCCAGCCGAGATCAGATTCTCGCCATCTGGAGCGAAGGCCACTGAGGTCACTCTTGCGGTATGACCATCGAGGATGGCCATCAGATCGCTGGTCTCAAGGGTCCAGACGCGTATCTGACAGTCGTCACCACCCGAGGCGAGGAGGTCGCCGGCCCAATCGAATGTAAGGGTTCGAATGGTTCCCGTATGGCCAGGCATCGGATCTCCCACGCGCTGCAGGGTCCCCGCATCCCACGTCTGAACACTGGTCTCGTCGACAGCGGAAGCAAATTGCGCCAGCTCAGGATGTTGGGCCAGCGCGATCAACGTGAAGGTCCCGGTCTCGAGACGGGCTCCCAGCCGTTGGCGTCGCAATGTCTCCCAGAGGATCACCGTCCGATCATTGCTCGCAGTGGCCAGCACAGGCTCGGAGATCCCGGCAGACTGGGAAAAGGCCAGATCCCTCACCGCACCGCGATGGGCGGAGAGCGGGCTACTCATCTGCTCGTTGGCGTACGTGTAGCGCTCCCCGGTTCGCGTGTCCCAGAGCAGAACTGTTCCGTCCCGGCTGGCCGACGCCAGCAGGTTCCCATCCGGCGCAAAGGCGAGCCCGTAAATCCTCTCGGTGTGCCCCATCATCTCGGGCAGCTCTTCACCACCGAGGCCCAGAGTGCGGCTGAGCCCGCTTTCGGCGTCCCAGGACCAGAGGATGACTGTTTCGTCGTTGCCTGCGGAGGCGATAGTGCGCCGATCGGGAAGGGGGTTGAAATCGACTGCGCGGACGAAGGCATTGTGATCTCCCGCCGGGGAGCCGATCGGCCTGCCAGTAACCGCGTCCCACAGACGGACCTGGCCGTCGTCTCCCCCGGATACCAATAGGCTCCCGTCCGGGCTGAAATCGATGCTCCGCACCTCCCGAGCCTGCCCGTCCTTTTCATGCCCTCGAATTGGGACAACCTCCGTCGGTTCGAGGTCGCGTGTGTCCCAGATCGAGATCGAACCGTCGGCGCCGCCAGCGGCGAGTAGATGTCCCTCTGATGGATGAAACGCCAGCGCTCGCACCCGACCATCACCCGCAAGCCAGGGATCGGCAATCCGCGCCTGCGATTGAACGTCCCATAGCAACACGCTCCCGGAGTCATCGCTGGTAGCGAGGATCGACCCATCGGGATTGAACGCGAGGCCGAACACAGGGGCTTCGTGGCCGCGCAACGGCATGCCTGGAAGGGGTGCTCCGCTCTCTACGTTGAACAACCAAATCGTTCTGTCCTCGCCCCCGGTCGCAACGAGACTCCCATCGGGCGAGAACTCCACACTCACGACAGGGGCCGTGTGGCCATGGAGATACTTCGCAGCTGCTGGATTCTTCTCGAGAGTCGTCATCACCGCGCCTTTCACCTCGAGTGTCGGATCGAGGTCAGCAGCTTCGAGAGCCTCAGCAGCTTCGAGAGCCAGGAGAAGACCAATGTCCCCACGTGTGCTCTCGGCAGTAGCCTCAGCCGAGAGTTGCCTCGACGTGGCGAGTACTTCCTGGTCTCGGGCCCGCTCGGCACTCCGCCATGCAAATATCGCAGCGACGATCGCAATCGCGAGCAAACCGGCGATGACCTGACGTATCCGCCGATCCCGGCGCTCCTGGTCGGCGAGTTCCTTGCTCGCATTCAGGTACTCCTCCTCGATGGGAAGCAGCTGAGGCTCGCTCTCCTCCAACCACGCCACCGCGTCCGCATAATCCGGACCTCGTAGGAGAAGGCTGTCCGAGCGTGTCGGCTCCCATGCAACAGCGCCCCGCTGCACCGGATGAAGATGTGCGGCGAACCACGCCTCGTTCTGCGACAAGACCGGGCTGACGAGTCGATCGTGGCTGAGCTCGATCCAGGCTCGGCCTCCGGCCCAATCTTGGCGCAGCAGTCGGGCATCGATGAGGGCATCAACCGTCGCGTTGTCGAGACCTCCCGTCGACTCCGGCTCTCTGAGAACCGTGAGCCGCACGCCACTCTGGCTGATCAGCGTCGCACCGAACCATCTGCGGATCAGACGCTCCGGGGTAGGGCTTTCTACGGCGACCTGCCCCACTTGGGCCGAGTAGAAGTCTCCCAGGGAATCGTCTACCAGCGCTCGAGCGTCGTCACCCAGCGCGTCGACGTCACTGACGGTTATCCGGGTCGAATCGGCTCGGGGCTGGTCCCATAGACGCCGGCAGACGACCTGGAGCTGAACCGGCTCAATGGCCGGACCCTTCTTCTCCGTCACCCTGCCATCGGGATGTTGCACCTTCATGACCCGCAGTTGGTCGGCCAGGACCAAGGCCGCATCACGTTCGAACTCGACTCCTGCTTCGCGGGCCGGGCCGACCATGGCCTCCACCGCAGCCTCGCGGTGAAGCAAGCCGAGGCGAAAAGTGGAGGCAAAACGACCTGGCACTGGCAATCGATAAGGATCGAGTGCTGCCACGTACTCTTCTCTCATGGCGAACAGAGCCCATCGCGAAGGGTCCGCCAGCGCCACACCAACCTGTTCGAAGAATTGCCGCTTGGAGTCATCGTCGGTTGGATCGAGGGTGAGGATCTCCTCGAACTGATCGAAGACCAACACCTCCACCTTGTGATCTGCACCCCTGTCCGAGATCTGCTCCAAGTAGTCGGCGAAGCTGCTCCCGATCCCATCAATCGCCATATGACCGGGCCCTGTGACGCCCCGCACCGACGTCATCGCGCTCAGGAGGTATCGGTTGTGATTGTTCTTGCCGGGAGAGAGATCGAGATTGATCCGAATCAGTGGCCGGACGAGGAATCCCATCTCCCGTAAGCGCGGTAGCAAGGACGCCTGGATCAGGGAGGTCTTCCCAGCCCCCGAAGGCGAGTACATCATCACGACGCGGTCGGCGATCAACCGGCTGAGAAGTTGGCGCGTCTCGGTGTCACGCCCGAAGAGCGCATCCGTGGCTGTGAACGGGTAGGGCCCAACGTAGGGATTTGGCGAAGACGTTGGGGCCATGCTCAGTCCGAGTCATTCGGATTAGTCAACTCAGCCGACCCGGCTCGCCCGGAGCAGGGCAACGAGGTCCTCAAACACACCCTCACCAACCGGAGGGGGATGAAGGTGAACATCCTCACCTATGGGGGCATTCTTCAGACGATCGAGGTCCCCGGGCGCGGGGGTCAGCTGACCAACGTCACCCTGGGTTTCAACAACCTCGACCAGTACGTCAACGAGAACCCGTTCTTCGGCAACATCACCGGGCGTTACGCAAACCGGATCGCCTTGGGACAGTTCGAGCTGAACGGGGAGATCTATCAGCTGGCCACCAACAACGACCCCAACCACCTGCATGGTGGCAACTTCGGATTCGACAAGCGGATCTGGGCTGCCGAGGAGATCGACGACGGGACCAACGTCGGTCTCCGGCTCACCTACACGAGCCCCGATGGCGAAGAGGGTTATCCGGGGACCCTTCACGTCACCGTCACCTATCTGCTCACACCCAAGAACGAGATCAGGATGGACTATCGGGCGGAGCTGGATCCGGCCGAGAGCCTGTCGACCGTCGTCAACCTCACCAACCATGCCTACTTCAACCTGGCCGGTGAGGGCAATGGCGACATCTACGACCACAAGCTCCACATCAACGCCGATGCATACACGCCGGTCAATGCCACCCTGATCCCCAACGGGGCGATCGACCCGGTCGCGGGAACGCCGATGGACTTCAACAGGTCCACGGCGATCGGCGATCGGATCAATGACGGCAGCTTCGAACAGCTCGTGTTCGGTCTTGGTTACGACCACAACTGGGTGATCGACCGTGAGACCGACGATCAGCTCGAGCTGGCGGCCAAGGCTCGGGATCCGGAGAGTGGTCGCACGCTGAAGGTGTTGACCACCGAGCCCGGGATCCAGTTCTATGCCGGCAACTTCCTCGAGGGGACCCTCATCGGGACCAGCGGGAAGACCTACCGGCAGAGCTACGGGCTCGCCCTGGAGACCCGGCATTTCCCGGACTCCCCGAATCAACCCGCCTTCCCGTCAACAGTGCTCGCTCCAGGCGAGGTGTACGAGACAACAACCATTTACGCATTCAGCACCGAGCGCTGAACACAGAGGCCCCGGCCCCAAAGCGTGTCGCCCCGCTCCATCGAGCGGGGCGACATCTTCTGGCCTGTGGAATCGCAAGCCATCGGGGTGAATCCCGATACCGGCTCGCTCCCCGCTGACCGATCCTGAGCTCACCAAGAGCAATGGAGGGTCATGAGCGCATACATCACCGGTGTCGGTGCCTATTTGCCGGGCGAGCCGATCGGCAACGACGAGATCGAGTCCTATCTGGGAGCGAGCAGCGGATCGGACCGCCTGCGACGTCGGATGCTCGAATCCAACGGGATCGAGAAGCGCCACTACGCCATCGATCGTGACGGGCGGACCAGGATGCTCAACGAGGAACTGGCCGAGGCTGCAATCCGGGACGCCCTGCAGACGAGAGGGATGGCTCCCGGCGATGTCGGGATGCTGGCCACCGGCACCACTCAGGGGGACCTGCCTGTCCCTGGATTTGCGTCGATGGTGCACGGGCGACTCGGCGGCGGGCCCATGGAGGTGCTCTCCGCCGGGGGCGTCTGCTGTTCCGGTATCGCTGCAATGCGAGCCGCAGAAGCCGCGGTCCTGCTCGGTCGACATCGGGTGGCGGTGGCGGTGGGCTCGGAAATGGTCAGTCGCACTCTGCGCGCCAGTCGCTTCCCGGACGAAGGCTCTTTCGACGCCGAGTTCCTCCGTTTCATGCTCTCCGACGGAGCCGGTGCCGTCATCATCGAGGACCGGCCCCGCAGCGATGGGCTATCGCTTCGGATCGACTGGTCCCATCTCGTGTCACATGCCCATCGCTTCCCTGTTTGCATGTACGCCGGCTCGGCAACCCCCGACACCGTCGAGGCAGGGGCGACCTGGCAGGACCAGCCCACTCCAGCCGATGCTCATTCCGCCGGGATGCTCAACCTGAGACAGGACACCGCGATCCTGGGCAACATCGTTGCCCTGGGGGTCGAGGAGTACATCGGCCTGGTGCGAGACGGCCAGATCGTCCCCGAGGAGATCGACCATCTCCTCGTCCACTACAGCTCCGAGTACTTCCGCTCCGACATCGTCAGGCTGATGAGCGAAGCGGGGCTGATGATCCCCGAAGAGCGTTGGTTCACCAATCTCCGGACCAAGGGCAACACCGGGGCAGCAAGCATCTTCATCATGCTGGAGGAGGCCTTCAACGGTGGTCGCTTCTCCCCCGGCGATCGGATCCTGTTGATGGTCCCTGAATCGGGGAGGTTCTCGGTGTCGTTCGTCCACCTCACCTGTGTCGGCCCGGTTTCTTCCCCCAGCGAACGGAGTGAGCGGTTTCTCCCCCCAGCGAACGGAGTGAGCGTTGGGGGGAGTACCGGCGCAGCCGGGGAGGGGGGCTCGGGGAGTACCGGCGTAGCCGGGGAGGGAGGAATCCCCCTCCGGCCCTACGGGCCACCTCCCCCTACGGGGGAGGAAACAGCCTCCGCATGGCTGCTCGAGGAGCTGGCTCTGGTCTGGGCCCGATTCGAGATACAACTGTCCCGGGTTCCCCTCGTGGCCCGGATCGAGACCGGCCAGGCCAGTCCCGACGATTACCGCAACCTGCTCTTCAACCTGCGACAGCAGGTCAAGGAGGGAGCCCGCTGGATCACCCGGGCCGCCTCCAGCCTCACGTCGGAGTACACCGAACTGCGCGCCGAGTTCATCGAGCACGCCGCCGAGGAACAGCGCGACTTCCGCATGCTCGAGGACGACTTCGTCAACGTGGGCGGGGACAGATCGGTCATCGAAGCCGGGGTGAAGAACGCGGGATCGGAGGCACTCTCGGCTTTCATGTTCAACCAGGCGAGTCGGGAGAACGCCTTCGACCTGTTGGGAGCGATGTACATCATCGAAGGGTTGGGGGCGAACAAAGCCACCCGCTGGATGGAGCTGCTCCGGGATCAGCTGGATCTGTCCCCGGACCAGGTCAGGTTCCTCACCTATCACGGCGGTGCCGACGAGGAGCACACCGAGAAGATGTTCTCGATCCTTCGTTCCGACCTGATCACGCCGGAGATCGCCCGTTCCATCGTGCACACCGCCTGGGTCGTGGCCCGTCTCTACGCCCTGCAGCTGGAGGAGGTCGACAATGGTTGAGCTTCGACCCAGCCAGATGCTCGATTCCGGGGGGCCCGGGATCTGGGAGGCGCTGGCCGGTGATCCCACCTTCCATTTCGACCGTCACGCCCTGGAGCTGCTCCGCAGGGACCAAACCCGGTGGTCGCACCGCTGGGTTCGGCCGCCGGCCCGTGTGCTGAGCCGGATCATGGTGGCGGTGATCGTGCTGGTGAAGCGGGTTCTCCCCTTCGAGTTCTCCTCCCACTCGCTCCTCGATCGTCTCGGGATCTGGTTCATGAGCCGTTTCGTGTCCGAGGAGGGTGGGGAGCTGCTTCTCCGCCACTTCGTGATCGAGACCAACGTGCTGGCGTTCATCGCCCGCAACAGCGGTCTCGAGGAACCGACATTGCGGCCGGTACGCCTCGACCAGCTCGATGACAACGCGGTCATCGTCCACGACCTCAACCTCTATGAGGTACTGGCCGGGCTCGGCGGCCGACCCCTGCCCCGACCCGAAATGCGAACGACGCCTCTCGACTACTCGATGCTCGAGCTCGGACCGATCCAGCCTTCGACCGCCCGCAGGTGGCTTCGTCTCGACCTGGAGACCGGGATGTGCCTGATGAACATCATGTTCTCCCTGCTCACCACGAGTGACGAGTACCGGAGGGCAGTGCACTCCCTTCAGCTCGACGAGTCGGTGCTGGCCATCCTCGCCGAGCTCACCGGTGACGAGGTGTTCCGCAGCTGGAAGCCGGCCGGGTACATACCCGTCGTCCGCACCAACCGGGACGTGCCCCGCGATCTGTTCGCCCACGCCGTGATCCACGAGTACATCCACGCCCGGCTTGGCGACCGGGCTCGGCGCTGTCGGAGACGACGGAATCTGCCCTGCCCTGGAACGCACGCTGGCCGCGATCTGAGAGCAGCGGATCGAGAAGGTGTGCCCGATAGCCTCTCTCTGTGGCCGTAGCCAGCGAGGGGAGCCCTCACCTCCTACCCGTCGACCGCACCCTGACCAGGGTGGTCGTCCTGATGAGGCTGCTCGGTTGGGTCTGGATGTTGATCCTGATCATGGTGGCGATGTTCACCAACGAGCCGCAGCCCGATATCCCCATCCTGGTCGGCGCCATGCTGCTCGGAACTGCCGGGACCGGCTTGACCCTCCTCGCCGCCTCCCGGGGATTCCTCGGTGAGATCTGGTACGTCGTCGTCGACGGTGCCATTGCCCTGCTCCTGGTCTCGGCGGGCTGGCTCGCCGGCACCGATTTCATCTCCGGTGGCTATCCCGCCTCGTGGTTGTTCATCGTCGCCTTCGCCACCAACTTCCGGGCCACGATCGTCATCGGCGCCATCGCCGCCGCTGTCTTCGCCCTCCTCCACATGGTGATGGACCTCGACCAGACCAGGCTGTTCGGCAGTGTCCAGTTCCTGGTGGTGGCTGTGGTGGTCGGTTGGGCCTTCGACGCGCTGCGGGATAGGGAACGGCTCCGCATCCAAGCCGAGGAGGAGCGGGCGCAAGCCGAGGCGGCCCTGGCAAAAGAGAAGGAACGGACAATGCGTCTGGAGGAGAGGTCCCAGATCGCCCGTCGGCTCCACGACTCGGTGCTGCAGACATTGAAGCTGATCGGCGACACATCGGAGGACTCCGCCGAGGTTCGCTACCTGGCCCGGGTTCAGGCAAGAGATCTGAGGCAGACGATCAATGAGTACCAGTCGCCTCACGAGGACAGCTTCCGGGCCCGACTCCTCGATGCCCGGGCCAGCGTCGAAGACCGGTTCCGGGTCGAGATCGACGAGGTGATCCGGGACGACGCCGAGATGAACGATGCGCTGCGGGCCGTGGTGGCGGCCACCTCGGAGGCATTGAACAACGCAGCCCGACACTCAGGAACGCGTCAGATCGACCTCTTTTCCGAGATCCGGGAAGGCGTGGCCCAGGTGAATGTGCGCGATCGGGGCGTCGGCTTCGATCTGGAGAGAGTGGCACGGGGAGGGATGGTCGATTCCATCGTCAACCGCGTGGAAGCGGCCGGGGGGACAGCCCAGCTCAGATCGGCGCTGGGGAAAGGCACCGAGGTGGAGATCCGGGTCCCGCTGTCATGAAGGAGTCACTGAAGCCTCGGGTTTTCCTGGTGGAGGACCACCCACTGACTCTGTTTGGCTTGCAGCGTTACCTGGAGGACCGTTACGAGGTGGTCGGCTCGGCCACGGAGGCGTCAGCGGCCATCGAAATGATCCTGGAACGCCGCCCCGAGCTGGTCCTGCTCGATGTCCATTTCCCTGGTGGAGGCGGGCCGGCGGTGATCGAAGCGGTGAAGAAGACGGACAACGAGATCAAGTTCCTCGCCTTCACCGTCTCCACCTCGGCCGAAGACGTCGTCCGGCTGTTCAAGGCGGGAGTCGACGGCTATGTGGTGAAGACCACCGACGGAGTCGCCCTGGAGGAGCAGATCGATTTGGCGCTGAGCGGGGGACGACCCGTGTCCCGATATGTGGCCGGCCATCTGCTCAGCATCGACGAGGTGGTGTCCACGCAGAGCGAGATCGAAAGGCTCACGCCGAAAGAGCGGGAGGTGGTCACCCTGATCGCCCGGGGCTTTCGCTATAGGGAGGCAGCCGACGAGCTGGGGATCAGCCAGAAGACACTGGAGACCCACATGAGACACGTCTTCGACAAGCTGGGCGTGGCCAGCCGTCACGAGATGACGAGGATGGCGTTCGAGACCGGGTTCCTCCGGCCCGGGGACTTCGACTGATCGGCATCGGGGTATATCCCGATACCCCGATCTCGCTCCCGGACCGATCCTGTCCCCATGAATGCATACGCAAACGCATTGGAAATGGCACGGAAAACCCCGGACACCCGGAACCGCTACGTCGACTTCTTGCGTGCGGTCTCCATCCTCGTCGTGGTCGTCGGGCATTGGCTGATGGCGGCCCCGCAGGTCGTCGGTGATGACGTCGCCTTCAATCACCTGCTGTCGACCACCAACTGGACCCACTACCTGACCTGGATCCTGCAGGTCATGCCCCTCTTCTTCCTGGTCGGCGGGTTTGCCAATGCGGCCAGCTGGCGATCGGCCCGGCTTCGGGGTGAGCCGTACGGGGCCTGGCTGCGGGCCAGATTGCGTCGTCTCGTCCTGCCCGTCCTCCCCCTCCTCGCCGTATGGGGCGTCGGGGCCTACGCCCTGTTCCAGTCCGGTCTCGACCCCGATCTGATCAGATTGGGCTCGCAAGCGGCCCTGGTCCCGCTCTGGTTCCTCGCCACCTATCTCGCGGTAGTGGCGCTGACTCCGGTGACCCTCGGCGCCTGGGATCGATTCGGGTACAAGTCCCTGATCGTGACGGCCGCACTCGCCGCGCTCATGGACCTGCTCTCGCTCGGCTTCGGCTTCGCCGCCGCCGGCTATCTCAACTATCTATTCGTGTGGGGGACGGTGCACGGCGTTGGCTACGCGTGGGCCGACTCCCGGTTGGGTGGCGTCACCCACCGTCTGATCCTTTCTGCGGCCGGCCTGCTCACAGCTGCCGCCCTGGTGGTCCTCGGCCCCTACCCGGTGGCCATGGTCGGTCTCGACACGGAGGCCGTGACCAACAGCCAGCCGCCGAAGGTGACCTTGATCGCACTGGCCCTGTTCCAGACCGGTCTGGCCCTGGCCTTGGAGGGACCGGTCCGGCGTTGGCTGGCCCGGGACCGGGTGTGGGCACCGGTTGTGATGATCAACGCTCAGATCATGACCATCTATCTGTGGCACATGACCGCCATGGTGCTCATGATCGGCGGCCTGATGCTCACCGGCGGGTTTGGTCTCGGCGTCGAGGTGGATACATCGATGTGGTGGCTGACCCGGCCCCTTTGGCTGGCAGCGCTGGCTGCGGTCACCTTGCCTTTCATGGCAGGTCTGGGCCGATTCGAACGCCCAACAGAAGACCGCCGCCCTGCGCCCCGCGCCTGGAGACCGTTGTTGGCTGTGATGCTGTTCTGCATCGGTCTTGGTTTCGTCGCCGCCGCGGGAGTGGTCGACGACCAGGGTCTGAATGGACTGGTCCTGTCCCTGCCCTTCATCGCCGCCATTGCCGGTGGCGTCGGTGGTGCCCGATTGTGGGAGCGGACGAATGGATGACCTGCAGAGAGGTCGCACCTCTCCCCGTCAGGAGCCGGTTGTTTCCGAGGGATCGAGCTCGGCGGCTAAGTCGCCTGGGAACCGCAGTGCCATCTCGGCGTTGATCTCGTGATGACGCAACAAGAAGCCGCCTTCGTCGAGCCGTTTGCGCCGCAGCCAGCCGGTGACCTCGTGATTGCCCTTGCTGGCATTGCAGGACTGGCAGGCCGGAGCGATGTTGTCGAGCGTGTAACGCCCGCCGCGAGAGATGGCGAGCACGCAATCACGCTGAAGCGGCTTGTCGACGGCCCCGCAGTATGCGCAGCCACCCCAGGCCGCCTTGAGCGTCGTCCACTGCTCGGCGCTGAGGTCATGTTCGACGCGGCCCATCCGGCGCTTGCGTCTCCGGGCGCTCCTCGCCTTGCGACTTCGGTCGACCGCCACCACCCCAGCGTAAGCAGGCGGCTGCCGAGAGACCTGTCATCCGGCAGCGAGTAGCCGTCCGTTCACGCCGCCATCGCCGGCTGGGCGGGAGTCTTCTCGGACACGGACTTCCTTCGACGCAGGACCAATTTGATCAGTTCTTCGACCACGAGAAGACTCAACGCGATCCCGGCGCAAATCGCCCACTGGTTGAAGCCGAGCTCGACCGTTGAGAAGATGCGCTGGAGAATCCCCAATGTGGTCACCAGGATCATGGCCAGGAGAGCGAGCCCATAGCGCTTCAGCTGAGTGGATCCGGGCAGTGCGGCCCGGTCGAACACGGTGCTCTCCGGGTCTCGGGCCATGTAACCGGCGATCAGATGGAACAGCGACAGCGTGGTCAACAGCATGGTCGAGGCGACGGCGGGTCCGTATTCGGGTTCTGCCAGCAGATAGACGGCAAGCGTGCCAACGGTCATTACAAAGCCCTGCACACACAACCGGACCCAATCCCGAGCGGAGAGGACCGGGTCGCCCACCGGCCGTGGTGCACGTTGCATGAGGCCGGGGGTGGGCTCGTCGAAGCCGAGGGCGATGGCGATGGGAATGTCGATCACCATGTTCAGCCACAGGATCTGGAGCGGGTTGAGCGGGACACCGCCGGCGATGCCGAAGATGCCGGCACCGATGAACACCGCGATATAGGCCACAAGGGTCGACATCTGGAAACGCAGGTACTTGAGCAGGTTGTCGTAGAGGGCACGCCCGTACTCGACCGCGCCGACGATGGTGGCGAAATTGTCGTCGGTGAGGATCATGACCGCCGCCTCCTTGGAGACCTCGGTGCCGGTTATCCCCATGGCCACCCCGATGTCGGCGGCCTTCAGCGCCGGGGCATCGTTGACCCCGTCCCCGGTCATCGCCACGACGTTTTCGGACTGCTGCAGCATCCGGACCAGACGCACCTTGTCTTCGGGAGCGACCCGGGCTATCACCCCGATCTCCGGTAGCTCTTCGATGAGCTGGTCGTCGCTCATCGCCGCGAACTGGGCGCCGGTGATCGCCCTGCCTTCGATCCCGAGCTCTCCGGCGATGGCAGCGGCGGTAGTGGCATGGTCCCCGGTGATCATCCGCACCCGGATCCCTGCGTCGTGACACTTGGCGATGGCAGCTTTGGCTTCAGACCGGGGCGGATCGACGATTCCTACCATCGCGAGCAAAGTCAGGTCCTCAACGAGATCGAGCAAGTTCCCTTTCGGATCGAAGGAATCCGGGTTGAAGTCCCTCCGGGCGACGACCATCACTCGCTCCCCCGAGGCCGCCATGCGGTCGTTTGCCTCGAGGGCGAGATGCTTGTTCTCTTCGGTGACCGGCACCTCCTCCCCATCGGGGCTGAGGTATGAGCCACCCCTGCCGATGAGCACGTCGGGCGCGCCCTTCACAAAACAGCGGATGACCTGCGCGCCGTCACGGGCCTTCATCTCGTGGAAGGTGGCCATGAACTTGTATTCCGAGTCGAACGGGACCTCGGCGACTCTGGGATAGGTCGATCGGGTGCGTTCGATATCCAGCCCGCCTTTGGCACCGAGAACGATCAGGGCGCCTTCGGTGGGGTCACCGATGAGGCTTTCTCCGTCGAGTACCGCGTCGGCGCAGAGGACCATCGGTAGGAGACATGCGTCGAGATCGATGTTGGCCCCGCCAACGTGTGTGATGTCTCCGACCGTCGAATACCCCTCGCCGGAGACCTTGAAGACGTTCTGGCCGGGAATGACCATCTCCCGAGCAGTCATCTTGTTGAGGGTCAAGGTCCCGGTCTTGTCGGAGCAGATCGCCGAAGTGGAGCCCAGGGTTTCCACCGCCGGGAGACGTTTCACTATCGCATTCCGCCGGGCGATCTCACGGGTGCCGATCGACAGCAGCGCGGTCACGACCGCCGGAAGCCCGGTCGGGATGGCGGCTACGGCCAACGCCACCCCGGTGATGAACAGGGTGTCGAAGGTCTGGCCTTGGGACAGCCCCAGCAAGACCACCACGACCAGGGCTACGGCGGCAATGGAGGCGATGATCTTGGAGAGGGCGTCCAGTTGCTTTTGCAGCGGGGTCTTCTCCGACTCGGTGCTGGCAAGCATCCCTGCGATATGCCCGATCTCGGTCTCCATCCCGGTGGCGGTGATCACCATCTCCCCGCGCCCTCGGGTCACGGAGGTGTTCATGTAGGCCATGCAGGTGCGGTCTCCCAGGGGCACGTCCGCACCCGTGACCGGGGCAATGTCTTTGCTGACCGGAAGACTCTCCCCGGTAAGCGCTGCCTCCTCGATCTCCAGCGTCGCCGCCACCGTGATCCGGCCATCCGCAGGCACCAGGTTCCCCGCCTCCACCAGCACTACGTCCCCCGGCACCAGCTCGACCGCGTCCACCTCGAGCACCTGGCCATCCCGGCGGACACGGGCGATGGTCTTCATCATCGAAGCCAGCGCGGCGACGCTCTCCTCCGCCTTCGCCTCCTGCCGGAGACCGATCACCGCGTTGAAGACGGTCAGACCGGCAAGAAGCACGGTTGTCGGGGTATCACCGGTCACCAACTGGTTGACCAGCGCCGCCGCCAGCAGCACGATCTGCATGAAGTCCTCGTACTGGCGGATGAAGGCCCGGAACCCAGACTCCTTCTCCCCCTCGGCAAGCCGATTCGTCCCGTACTTCGCCACGCGCTCTTCGACCTCGGGAGCTTTCAGCCCGAGATTCGGGTCCACGTCGAGCGTGAGAGCCGCATCGGCCGCTTCCATTGCGTACCAATCGGCGCGCTCAGTCACTTGAGTGGTCATGGTCTCCTTCGGGTCGTCTAGGGTCGCACAGTTCCCGAATCCAACCAGATCGGACTGACCTGCGCATGACGACAATCGTCCCTCGCTGGGAGTGGCGCACCTTCGGCACCGATTTCGATGCCGCCGAGGCGGTGTTCGCCGCCCTCGAACCAACGGGGATCCAGGAGTCCGACGAGGTCTACCTGCGCACGGGAGCGGGGCCGATCGTCAAGATCCGTGACGAACTGATGGACGTGAAGGTCCTCCAGGAGGTGAGCCCAGAAGGTCTCGAACAGTGGGTCCCCGTCATGAAGGAGGGCTTCCCGCTGGCGGCGACGGATGTGGCAAAGGTCTTTGCGATGCTGGAGATCGACCCACCGCCACTGAACCGTGACTCATACACGCTCGACCAATTCCACTCCGAGGTGTTGGCGTCCCATCCACAGGTGAGCGCGGTGCCGATCCACAAGAGACGCGTGCGTTACACGTTGGACGGCTGCATGGCGGAGTTGACCGATTTGGTGGTCGACAGCGTCCCGATGAGGACGATCGCCATCGAGTCCGAAGACCCCGACAAAGTGATCGATGCTGTCAACGCAACCGGTATGCAGACGCTGCTGAACCACAACTTCGTCCGAGGCATGACCATCATCCTCGTCGACCGAGGAGTGAGGTACGCGGTCGTCGACGTCGGCACGAACTCGGTCAAGTTCCACGTGGCCCAGCAGACCGCCGATGGATGGAGAGCCGTCGTCGACCGGGCCGAACTGACCCGCCTCGGCGAGGGCCAGGTGCCGAACGGCCCGATATCCGACGAGGCGATGGAGCGCACCGCAAAGGCGATCGCAGAGATGGTCGACGATGCGAGGCAGAACCGGGCCAGGGCCATCGTCATGGTCGGGACTGCGGCATTGCGCACCGCCTCCAATCGTGACCAAGTGATCGACCTCATCCGGAAACGAACCGGGTTCACCGTCGAGGCCATCTCCGGTGAGGAGGAGGCTCGACTCGCCTATCTGGCGGTCAAAGCCGAGCTCGGACTGGATCCTGGCTCGTTGGTGGTGTTCGACACGGGAGGGGGAAGCTCCCAGTTCACCTTCGGCGATGGTGACGAGGTGGTTGAGCGCTTCAGCGTCCCTGTCGGCGCGGTGCGATACACCGAGACTTTCGGGCTGGACCATGCGGTGGAGGCGGATGTGCTCGCCTCGGCGCTCGAGGCGATCGCCAAGGATCTCACCGCTCTCGACGGCCGTTCCCCGCCCGACGCCCTGGTGGCCATGGGCGGAGCGGTGACCAATATCACAGCGGTTTACCACCGGTTGGCGACTTATGACCCCGACGTGGTCCAGGGAACCATCCTGGAGCGGGACGAGATCGACCGCCAGATCGAGATGTACCGGACACAGGACTCTGATTCCCGCCGTTCGATCGTCGGTCTCCAACCCAAACGCGCCGACGTGATCCTGGCCGGATGCTGCATCGTCCGCACAGTGATGGAAAAGCTCGGTCAGGAGAATCTCATGGTGAGCGATCGGGGGCTGCGCCACGGTCTGCTTCGAGAACGATTCGGCGCCTAGTCAGGCCCCTTTATCAGGCTCCAGAATCTGATAATCTGATCTCATGCCAGACATCTCTGCCACCGAGGCGGCCAGGCGCTTTTCCGACGTGCTCGACGCCGTCGAACACGGCAAGGAGAGCTATACGATCATTCGACGCGGCAAGGCGGTGGCACATCTCGAGCCGATCGCCAACGGTCGAGGAGCTGAGATCAAAGAAGTCCTCAGGCGCCACAAGCCCGATGCAATGTGGTCGAAGGAGCTCTCTCGGCTGAGAGAGCTCGTCGAGATCGACACCCGATCTTGAGGGTCGTGCTCCTCGACACCACATTTCTCATTGATGCCGAACGCGAAACCGGGCATCTCGACGCCCTCATCGGAGATGACGACGACGTCGCAATGGCCGCCATCACCGTCGCCGAGCTCATGGTTGGCGTAGAGCTTGCGTCACGATCCAGCAGGAGGAAGAGGGAGGAGTACGTCGATGCCGTCGTCGCCTCGATCCCGGTCATCCCCTACGACGTGGATGTCGCGGTAGTGCATGCCCAGCTCCTGGCCTCAGTCAGGCGAGCGGGTCGGCCCAGAGGAGCCCATGATCTCCTTATCGCGGCGACCGCTCGAGCCAGCAACCGAGTGGTGATCACCGCTGATGGATCGGCCTTCGACGACCTTCCGGGCGTCAAGTTCGAAATCCACGGCTCGATCCGATGAAAGCACCTACTGCCACGGAACGATTCGGCGCCTAGGCATCCGGGTGCGGATGCGCAGGAGCCCCTTCTTCCTGGTTGGCCTGTACAGCAAGGTAGGTCTTGGCATGCACTCGCCCGGCTCCGAAGAGGTCCAGTACGCCGTCAGCGGCCAAGACCTCCATCTCCGCTCCCTGTGAGTCGATGAAATTCACGCTGCCGCAATCGAGGATGACGGTGGATTGAGGGCTAAATGCCCTTTCGGTGCTGATCGCTATGGGTGACACTCGTCGCATGACTCATTCTGTGCGGCTGTCAACAGCCCTCATTTTTGTGGTCCTGGTGATCACGGCTTGTGGCGATGCGGAAGTTGGAGGCTACGAGGTGAGGTCAGAGACGGTGTCGGATGAAACGACGCAGGACATCGTGGTGTTCACGCCCGATTCCGAGGGATCATGGCCCGTCGTCATGTTCTTGCACGGCTTGGATGGCGTCGGTGAGGCCATGGCTGAAATCGGCTCCCGGCTCGCCGCACAGGGTCTCGTGGTTTTCGCACCCACCTACCGCACCGAGATGAGCACCGTACAGGGGATGGCCGATCTCGAATCGGACATTACATGTGCCTACAGGTTCGCGATCGCCAATGCCGACCAATACAATGGCGACCTCGATCAGCCGCTCACTTTCGCCGGCTGGTCTCTTGGCGCCACCTTCGCCCTGGAAGGTGGCCTGACCAACGAGGAGCGGCCTATCGCCTGCGGAGCCGAGGTACCACTGCCCGACATCGTGGTCGCGATCTCCGGGTGTCACTACCAGTTCGAGGAATCTCAGTTCGACTTCGACCCCTCTGCCTGGGGAAACAGGGATGCAGAGGTGCTCATGATCGCCGGGGAGGAAGACCCCACCTGTGCCGCGTGGCAGTCCGAGGACGCCGGCGCCGAATTGCGCGCCGCCGGTTACGACGTCGACCTCGTGGTGCTCGACGGGGCTGACCACCCTGCCCCTGTTTTCCATGAATTCGTCGACGGCGAGTTCGTCCTGACACCGGATGATCCCGCAGGCGCACAGACCGTCGACCTGATCGTCGAGGCGATCAACCCATGAACGTCTGCAGCGGGCCTGCCCTCCAGGCGTGAGGTGCCGAGCCAAAACGACGACATGATCGCGTGGGATCAGCGCCGCAGCCCTTCGCGTGGGCGCGACGCTTGCGCTCGGTTATTCACCACTGCGCTTTCTCGCCACGCTCCTCCTTTCCGAGCGACTGGCGCGTGGAGACGATGTGATCGACGATGTATTCGGCGTCTCGGCCTACACCACCAACGAGAGCCGAGCTCAGCGAGTAGAGGAAGAGGAGCCCGATGAAGTACAGACCGGGACGAGACTCGACGACTCCGCGATCGTGGACCGGGAAACCCTTATCAGTCGCAATCGGGGGATCGATCCAGTCGTAGTCATTTGTGAATCCGGTACACCAGATGATGTTCGACACCTCGAGGACCCTTCCATCCTCGAGCAATGGATGCCCACTGTTCACTCCAGTGGTCCGGGGCACCCGCTCGATTCCGGCAGCAACGATTTCCTTTCGTCGCACCCGTCCCAGAGGAATGCCACGGGGAGGATCGAGGAAGCGGTCACGTAGCTTGCGCCCGGGCGGGGTATTCACCGTCAGCCGGGTCGCTGCAAGCCACATGATCGGTGTCAACAACCGGTCGGGGATGCTCCCGGCCCGGGTGGGCTCCTGTCCGGTGTCCGGGCCGGAGAGCCAAACCCGGTGGTGACCGGCAATATCGAGGGCGATCTCGGCACCCGAGTTGCCGGCGCCGACGACAAGGACTCCACCCTCACGCAGCTGTTCGCGGTTGCGGTACTCGGACGAATGGATCTGGATGATGGAGTTGTCGAGCCGGGTCGAGAAGGAAGGGATGCGCGGGTGCCGATAGCCACCGGTAGCCACCACGACGTTGTCTGCAAAGAGAAGGTCATCGCCGGCGGTCACCACAAAGCCATCCCCAGTGTCAGACAACCGGTCAACCTTGACGCCGGTTCGAACCGGGAGCTTGAATCTCTCGGCATACGCCTCGAAATACGCGGCGGTCTCGTCCTTGGTGGGGTAGGCAGATCGGGGGCCTGGGAAGGGCATGCCCGGCAACCCGCTATATGCGGCGGGGGTGAACAGTCGGAGGGAGTCCCACCTGTTCCGCCAGACGTCACCTATTCGGGGGTTCTCATCCAGGATCAGGAACGGCAGGTCGTTGCGGTGAAGGTGATAACCGGCGGCGAGACCCGCCTGCCCGCCACCGATGACGATTGTTTCGATGTGCTCGCTCATCTCGGTCTCGAGGCCAACGTACGAGAATCGGCGATCGTCGCCTATCGGGAGTTCTCCCAGGTGGTGAGTCCGTGCTGCATTGCGAAAAGGGTCGCGCCCGCCCGGGTCGATACGCCCATCTTGCGATAGGCGCTTTGAATGTGAAAGTCGACGGTCTTGGGTGAGATCTCGAGGGCCCGAGCGATCTGCTTGGTCTGCATACCACGGGCGAGGTGCCTCACCACCTGGATCTCGCGCTCGGTCAAGCCTGCAGGCCAGGGAACTGAAGGAGGGCGATGCCCGCCGCCCTCCAGCACCGCAGCGACCGCTTCCGGATCGAGGCGACCCCCTTTGGCCTCTCCAGCGAGTACCTCGGCCGCCGCTCCATGAGACAGGGCGGGCCGATGCGGTCGTGGCTCGGTCATGGCGTGATAGGCGTCGGCGGCGGCAAGGACACGGGCCGGTCGCTCCATGGACGACGCGCCTACCCCGCGGTGATAACCCGTCCCGTCGACACGCTCGTGGTGAAAGCCGGCGGCGGGGACCAGTTCTGATAGGAAAGCGGACTGGGTCAGGATCCGCTCGGTGTGGTATGCATGCAGCCGTATTCGCTCCCAGTCGTCCAGGGTCAACGATTTTCTCTTGCTCCAGATGCGGACTGGAACTGCGGCCCGTCCAAGATCGTGCACCAGTGCCGCCCGATGGACGTTCTGAGTGTCCGATGAGTCGAAGGACAGTGCGTTGGCCGCAGCGAGACACGTCGTCGCCACCCCGGAGGAGTGCCCCACGAATTCGGGAATCGCCATGTCGGTGAAGTGACCCATGGCGGCCAGCGCCCGATCGATGTCATCTCCATCGAGCGTCGACCAGGGCTTGGGTTCGCACCCAAGCGCCAGGTCCCAGAGTGGGAGTTCCGAATCGAGGTCGAGGATCGCGGCCGCGTCCCGGCTGAAAATCCCGGCCACTATCGGGTCGAACGCGTGGGATGCTCGGTGTCCGATCACGTCACCAACGAACTCTGAGTCACTCAGCATGAGCTGAAATGCGGCGTCTCGGGCGACATGGGCTATCCGTACCGCGAATGGGATCTCTTCTCCGGCAACCCCTCCCGGAAACCCCTTGCCATCCCAACGTGCCGACTCATAAGCAACGAGGTTGGAGACAGGGGGGCCCAGACCCAGCTGGTCGGTCAGCATGCGGGCCACCTCGCAGGTGGCATCGACCACTCCCGCAAACCCGATCGCCAGCTCTGGCAGGTGCCGGGTGAGACGCCAGGCACGGAGATGAGGCGGTGCGGTTGGCGGTGCCACCGCCCGCATCATTCCCTTGGCCATCTCGGCCCGCGTGCCAAACCGGAAGGGTGTGGCATAGGTCCTGAGCGAGTCGTCGTCGCCGAACACGTCCCAGCCCACGTCGGCGGGGGCATTGCAGCCGACGTAGAAGAGAAGGCTCAGGAAGTAAGCCTGGGAAGCTGTCTCCGGATCGACATCTAGACGATCGCAAAGACGGGCTGCGATCACACCGCTTCGGAGACCATGCTCCAGCGGAAACCCCATAGCCAGGTCAGTCGCCATCGAGATCGCAGCGATGATCTCTGCGGTGCGAATCCCGCTCGTGTTTGGGATAGCGCCATCCGCCATCCCAAGACCCTACGTGGGAAGTTCTGTCAGACAGGCCTGCGCTCTGTCAGGCGCGTGATCAGGAACCCTCGATGACCTCGTAGATCTCGTCGGCGACCAGACCGTGCGCCTCCCGGTGCACATGTACCGCGGTCTCGGCGTCGGGGGCATCGACCAGGCAGAAGATCTTGCCGTTCGACTCGTCCACCCAATAGCTCTTGTAATTCACGCCGTACTGGTCCTGGGTTGCCAGATCCGCCTGGTGGGCCCCGGCGACATCCGTCGCCGATACTCCCCCGTCCATGCTGTGGACATCCATGAATGTGGGCACTGTTCCTCTCCTCCTCGCTCCGGGTGCCTGCGAGAACATAGCGGAGCGCAAGCACTCATGCCCGAACCTTGGGAGCCTGGCCGAACGACCTCAGCCATGTGTGACATTGGACTCTGGCGGCCGTTTCGCTGCCGGGTTCAGATTGAGTCATGACCACCATACGTCGGCAGTCGGAGCCCGCTCCAGCCACCATCTCCGTGTACACCTCATCGACAGGAGAGGTCGACACCATGCGCGCCTACCAAGCCGTAATGGATGCTTGGCCTATCCCCTACGAGGAGTTCGACGTCGAGACTGGCTATGGAGTCACCCACGTCATCGCAGGCGGACCTGTAAATGGCCCACCTGTGGTGCTGCTTCATGCGTTGTTCGCGACTTCCGCCTCCTGGTATCGGAACGTCGAGGCGCTTAGCCAGACCTACCGCACGTATTGCGTCGATGTCATCGGAGAGGGAAACAAGAGCCGTCCCAGCCGACCCATCTCGTCGTTGGACGATTTTCTCGAGTGGTTCACCGAGCTCATCGACGCCCTGGGAATCGACGCCCTCTACTTGGTGGGAAACTCCTACGGAGGTTTCACAGCGTCCTACTTCGCCATGAAGCTCCCTGACCGGGTGAAAAAACTGGTGCTGATCGGCCCGGCATCGACCATCCACTCGATGACTCCGTTCATGTTCCACATGTTCCTGCCGAAGGGGCTGTATTTGGCGCTGCCCTGGCTGCCAGGTTCGGAACGGCTGATGCGCTCCAGTGTCGACTGGATGCATGCGGGTCTGCCCCGCGACAAGCTGTGGGGGCCGCTGTTCTACGAAACCATGAAGCACGGCAAGTTGCTCAACAGGGTCTTCCCACGGGTCTACGACCGGGACGAGTTCGCGGACATCAGCGCTTCGGTGATGCTGGTGTTCGGTGACCGGGAGGTCATCTACGGCGATCTCGATTCAGCGATCCAGGCCGGGAAAGCCCTCATCCCCCATGCCAAGGTGGCCGTGATCCCAGAGGCACACCATATCGCGGCCCTTGCTCATCCTGAGGCGACGAATCGCGAGCTGATGCGGTTCTTCGCCGACTGACCGGAATTCGAATTCGGGTGCATTGCGAAACTCGGAGGTGACCTCTGGCCCTGGCCGTCAGGCCAGGTGGGCCCGATACTCGTACCGAAGGGATCGAATGTGATCGTTCAGCCGCGGGCCGATCGCCCTGGAGAAAGGCCCATCCGTCCTCGAAAAGAGATTCGACTCATGGTTGGGTGACGGAACGTTCACCCGAGATCGACCATGTTGCCTCGACTCCTGGTGGCCGTCAGCTCATCCTTGATCACCGACAGGAACGCCGAGAAGCGCTCGGGCTCCTCGAATAGGCTCAGGTGTCCCGCTCCCTCGACCACCTCTAATCGCTTGTGCGGCGCTTTCAGTGCCCGGAACCAGCCCTGTATCTGCGCGAGATCGGTGATGCGGTCGAGCTCGCCGGCGAATATGTGCACGGGGACATCAACACTGGTGATATCGCGCAGGAAGTCGATCCTCTCTCCCAGTTCGGGCCAGATGATGTCCATCGAACGGGTCATGCCCTTGGTGAATCGGAGCTTTGTCAGGAGTGGATAGTCGGGCGCGAGCAAGATGGTGAGTGCCCAGCGGGTCAAGAAATGAGGATCACCCGATACGCCGCCCAGCGTGCCGAGCCATCGCCGTTGGACTTCCACAGATGGCGTCCCACCGGGATAGCAACCCCACTCCGGTGAGCCGATGGCCGAAAGAGCCGTTATCGCCTTTTTATTCCCCATGCGGGTCGCCTCGGCGAGGGCCCATTGGTACGACGTGAGCTCCTGCCGGGCCCAGTTGACGACCTGCGATGCACCTACATACGCGTCGATTTTGGGCGCCGCTTTCGACGCCATCAGCAGACCGAGGACGGTGCCGAATGAGTGGCCGACCAGCACGATTTGGTTGTCGGGAAACTCCGCCCTCAAACGCTCGATCAGAGAAATCCCATCGCCGACGATGATGTCGATCGAAAGGTTCACCGGGCTCTCCATGCCGCTGTACGAGCGCCCGGCGCCCCTCTGATCCCAATCGACGACGCACCAGTCGGACTCGAGTCTCCTCAGGTAGTGGCGACGAGGTCCGTACTCGGCACCCCCCGGGCCACCGTGGAGAAAGAGAAGGAGGGGTGCGGCACGTTCCCCTCGAACCGAAATCCATTGCCTCGCACCGTTCAAGTCCAACTCGTTCCATCCGTTCGCGAGAGACACAGCACACCTCCTCAGCCCAGATTGGATCGCCCGAGGCTGCGGGGGTAGAGGCCAAGGTCACTTGTGATCTGACGTCGCGGGGTCGACGGATCTGGTCACCGGACGGGGTGAGACCACAACCACCGGCGCCTCGAGGTGAGGTTCCGTGGTGATGAGGAAGGGCATCTTGCCTCTATCGGAGAGGGCGGAATTCGGACAACCTGGTTCCCAGGCCAACAGGAAGGAGCCTCAATGACCAATCTCGCCGAACTGGTCGCCGACGCCAAAGACACCCTCACCGTTGAGAGGGTCTACGGCGAGCCGTACCAGTCAGAAGGGGTCACCATGATCCCGGCAGCTTCGGTGCGGGGAGGGTTCGGCGGTGGCGAAGGTGAAGGATCAGAGGACACTCCCGCCGGTCGCGGTGGAGGGATGACCGTCTCCGCGCGCCCGGTCGGTGCCTATCAGATCAAGGGTGATCAAGTCACCTGGGTCCCCGCTGTCGACGTGAGCCGGATCATCGTCATGGGCCAGATCCTCGGCATCGTTGCCGCGCTGGTGATTCGCTCGATCGCGCGGAGAAAGAAGAGCTGACCGGCGTCACACGCCTTCGATGAACGTTGCTCGGGACCCCAGGGCCTGGGGTTGGGAGTCGTGCCTAGGTGTAGCCCCGCTTGAGCAGCATCACCGCCCCTTGGGCAAATCCCTCGGCCGGCGGGATATCGAACTCGAACGTGTCTGCCAGCCGCGTGTACACATGAAACAGAGCTGAGACGTGGATCGCATCCTCTATGGCATTGTCGGTCAACCCCACCTCCCGCAAAGGATCCACATCCGCCGACGTCACCGAAGCAGGGTCCCGGGTCAACTTCTCCAGGAAGCCGAGCATTGCCCGAACAGGAGGTTCGACAGGCGCGGTCCGCCAGTCCTCCAGCACTGAGGCGACAAGTGCTTCGTCTCCCGACGCTTTCGACGCGACCGCGCCGTGCGCTTTGGTTCAGAAGACACACTGGTTGAGCCGCGACGTGAACGCCGCGAACAACTCCCGCTCCCACACCGCCCAGTCTGACGGGCCCCGCATCACCCTCTGAGTCCACTCGTTCATGGGCCGCCCAAAGAACTCCGGCCGGTACATGACCGTTCTGATGATGTCCACCGCCCGGCGCCGGGTGACCACCCGGATCATCGCCAACTGCAACTTCTGCGGGATCCGATGGCCCCGTTCGACCACGCCGAGGCGCATCAGGCCTCTCCCCGCAGTGCCGCCAGGCCCCGCTCCAACCGACCGCAGGCCGCCCCCATCGCCGCGCTCACCGTGACCTCGAACACCTCGTCCTCGGTGTACCCGGCGTCGAGCAAGGCAGCCACCTCCTCGCCCGTCACCCGCCAGGCTGCGACAGCCACCCGGTCGACGAACTCGGAGAGATCCGCCGGAATCGGGCCGACCGGGCCCGACATCCGCCCGCCCATGGCTGCAGCTCGCTCCTCTATTGCCTGGCGCAAGACCGGCTGCGTGACACCGGGACCGACCAGCACCGCCGCACGCACCTGCTCCACCAGCGGCCCTAGCCGACCATCACCGGCTCCACTTGTTGCCTGCTCTCCTACCGAAAGATCCATCATCCTCCTCCATGGCTGCCGCACAGTATCGGCGTCAGAATCCATAGGAAACCGGAGCGTCGCCAAACCTTTGCGAAGACGCGGTGCGTGGTTCAGTCGGAATGTACGACCGGGTTTGCGCGGGCTCAGCCCCCGAGAGTCGCAAAGATCTCGTACACCATCCAGGCCGGCCAGAAGAAACCCTGCACGAATGACAGGAGGTACTCCCAGAAGACATCGGCTTGCTGCCAGTAGTAGACCAAAGCCCCGAAGATTCCCAGGCCATAGATCGCTCCACCGCCAACAGCGCCTGCATTGTTGCTCATAGGAGCAACGCTACGAAGTCGTCTCGTGATCCTGCGGCCATCGAGGCTCGACCTGGCGCAGATGAATCGATCGAACAGGATTCACGCCCGGGCTAAGTCCTCCATGCTCGAGTCGCATCGCTCAAGGCGGCGACTTCTTCGGCTGTCAACGAGAAGCTGAGGGCGCCTGCGTTGCTAGTTGCTTGCTTGCCGTTCTTGGCGCCAGGGATTGGCAGCACGATCGGGTCCTCGATGAGCCAGCGAATGGCCACCTGACTCGGTGTCCTCGAATGTCGATCACCGATCTCGTGGAGCAGCCCGACCACGGGTTGGATGGCGTCCAGGGCCTTGCGGCGATACCGGGGCAGTACGCGTCTGTAGAACCCGGTGGGACGGTTCTCGGCCGAATACTTCCCGGTCAGCATTCCCCCGGCCAGCGGGGTGTATGCGATGAGAGTGACCCCGAGCTCACGACAGGCGTCCAGGACACCGTTGGTCTCGGGTTGTCGGTGCAGAAGTGAGTATTCGACCTGATTGGATGCAAGCGGTACGCCGCGGGCGGCGAGCGCGGCGTGGGCTTGGCGCATCTGCTCCGCCGAGTAGTTGCTGACCCCTATCGCCTTCACCTTTCCAGCTTCGACGGCGTCCGCCAAGTGGTTCATCAAGTCCGGTATCGACACTCGTCCCGGGAAATGGTGCTGGTAGAGGTCGAGGGTGGAGCGTCCCAGCCTGTTCAGGCTCGCCTCCAACTCGCCCGGGAAATCGTCGGCCCCAAACCGGATCCCGGACGGGAACTTGCTGGCGATCAGGACGTCTTTGCCCTGCGCCAGCTCGCCCACGCGCAGTTCCGAGGCACCCCCGCTGTAGAAGGCCGCGGTATCGAACAAGTCGACTCCCGCTTCCACACTCGCCTCGACGGCGCGTTTTTCCTCCTCGAACCCGTCGGCGCCCCCGTAGGCCAACTTTGCCGGGTGGAACCGTGCCAGCCCCCGAGGCTCGCCCCAGGTCATAGCGCCGACTCCCAGACGCGGAACCCCCAGACTGCTCAGTCCCAAGGTCGTCGGGTGATCCATCTCGTCGCTCCATCGAGGCGGCCTGTCCGAAGCGTAGGAGCAATCGTCTCCGACGCCGCGGGCTGCTTCCGCTCAGGCCTGGACTGGGGGCAGCGGTTTGGTGGTGGGCCCGTTGATGATCGCCCCGCTGTACTCGTAGCGGGAGCCGTGGCACGGACAATCCCAGGTCTTGGCCCGACTGTTCCAGTCGACGATGCACCCCATGTGCTGGCACCGGGCGGAGAGGGCAAAGGTGGTCCCGTCATCGTGGAGGTATGCGGCGACCTTCTCCCCATCGACCTCGACCACGGCGCCCTCCCCTGGGCGGAGATCGAAGAACGAACGACTCACGGTCCGGACGATAAGGACATCTGACTCGGCTTCGTGTGCCACCCTGCTCGGCACCGCCCGCTGAATGTATCGCCGGGAGCCGGTCATCCCCTTGTTCCCCACCACCACCAGGTCGTAGTCGCCGGCGTGTTTCGAAATCTGCACCGCCGGGTTGCCCTTGGTGACGATCCGCTCGATCCCGTCACGATCGAGTCGGGCGGCGGTATCTCGAAGCACGATGTCGCCGATCAACTCGTCACCGACGTAGATCAAGGCGACCTCGGCGTTGAGCGCCTGAGCCAGGGCATCACCATGGCGCGTCGCCTGGTGGGCGGTGAGGGAACCGTCTGTGGCGAGCAGGATTTTGCGGTAGGTGTGCTCACCGGTGGGGTCGGAGGTTCTCACCACCAGGATGTCGACTGGTGAATGATGTGCCACCTGGCTGGGGAGCCCACCGAGACTGAACCGGCTGTCCGGTCCCATCCCGTGGTCCCCGATGACCAACAGATCGGCACGAAGCTCGGCAGCGGCGGCGACTATCGACTCGGCAACCTCACCTTCGCGATGCAGGGTCTGCGCCTCGACGCCGAGGGTGCGGGCTCGGTCCGCCGCCGCCCGGAGAACCTCCTCGCCGCCGCCCGAGTCATCGACATTGATGAGGACCAGTTCTGCTCCGAGTTGTTTGGCGAGCCGGGCCGCTGCCTCCTCGGCCACCACCGAGGTGGGCGAGCCATGGGCTCCGACGACGATCCTGCTGTAGGCGCTCAAAACGGTTTCAGGACCATCAGGTAGAGGATGAACAGGAGGGCAACGACCCCAGTGCCTGCGGTGAGGACCGGGTTGCCCGAGTTGACCACCCGAGCGAAATCGTCTTGGGAGACGGCAGTGCCGGTCTCCATCAGCTCGAGAATCATCCGGATCCGGCGAAAGTGTCCACGGGCCATGGGGAACATGAGCACCCCGACACCGACCAGCAGACCAAGCGACAACCAGATCCAACCCTGATCGAACCATTGCCCGACCACCCCGGCGCCGATCCCTCCTACCAGCAGAATCAAGGTCGAGACATAGAAAGCACTGACCGTCGCCGCGCTGAGCTGGAGAACTCCGGCCACCTGCTGCGGCTCACGAATCCGCCTCATCAAGACGGTGGCCGCCATCGAGGTGCCGTGAGCGGCAACGAAGCCCACGACTCCGGCGAGATGGATGAACTTCCACCATCCGTAGCTCATCGGCGGCGAGGCTACGCGGACGCCTCGAGTTCTCGTAAAGCCGAACTCACGCCACCGAACTCATGCCTACATTCTCGCCGAGGATGAACATCGACTTCGCTCTGGCGACTCCCGTCGACGCCGAGGACCTGGTCAAGGTACAGATCGCGGCTTTCCACGATGATGCTCGCCTCTATCCAGGAGTCGAGATCGGTGGCCCTCCCGGCTACGACTCGGTGGAGGAGACTCTGGCCACAATTGCCCGCGGGGAGTGCTACAAGGTCTCATTGGATGGCGAGATCATCGGAGGGATGACTGTCATCGATCAAGGTGCAGGGCATTTTCATCTCGGCGTCCTCGCCATCGATCCCGCCCACCACAACCAAGGTTTCGGGACCCAGGCGATGGGGTTCATCGAGCGGACGTTTCCTGCCGCCGTCTGGACACTGGACACACCGACCTTTGCCACGCGCAATCAACATTTCTACGAGGGGCTCGGGTTTGTGAGGGTCGGTGAGACGGTGTTCCCCGACATCACATTGATTCAGTACGAGAAACGGCCGGCCTAGGCCAGTCGCACTGTTTTCCGATCTCATGCGTTCGCTGGCATGGGGACAAACACCCCGACGACGATCAGCTCAGAACGCGGTTCACTCAGAATGGGCGGCCGGTCTTGCGGGGTCAGCCCCCGAGAGTCGCAAAGATCTCGTACACCATCCAGGCCGGCCAGAAGAACCCCTGCACGATCGACAGGAGGTACTCCCAGAAGACATCGGCTTGCTGCCAGTAGTAAACGAGAGCCCCGAAGATCCCCAAGCCGTAGATCGCTCCACCGCCAACAGTGCCTGCGTTGTTGCTCATCTAGTCAGACTGTACGTAGCGGTTCCGGACCGACGCACTTAGGGTGGTAACGATGACTGCTCCTCAGACGCCCCGACTGGTGAGGCCCAAGGACGACCGCATGATCGCCGGGGTCGCCGCGGGCTTGGCCGACCGCTTCGGAATGAGCCATGGGGTGATGAGGCTCTTGTTCGTGCTCTCGTTGATTCTCCCCGGCCCCCAGATCCTGATCTATGTCGTCCTCTGGGTGATCATGCCAGAGGAGGGCTGACCCGGGCGCTCGGTTCAGATCCGACTTCAGGAGGTCACGTGAAAACACGATTGCTGGGGAGAAGCGGCCTCGAAGTCTCTGCTCTCGGCTACGGGTGCATGGGGCTCAGTACCAGCTATGGGACGCCCTCGGACCGGGATTACGCAATCGAGATCCTCCGGGCCGCAGTCGAGCGCGGCGTCACCTTGTTCGACACGGCCCAGGTCTACGGTCCGTTCACCAACGAACAAGTCGTAGGTGAGGCTCTCGCCCCGTTCCGAGACGAGGTCGTGATCGCCACAAAATTCGGCTTCGACTTGATGGACGAAGAGTCCAACGAGTTGAACAGTCGCCCTGATCACATCCGGAAGATGACAGAGGACTCGCTCCGCCGACTCCAGACCGATCGCATCGACCTGTATTACCAGCACCGGGTCGATCCCGATGTCCCCATCGAGGATGTCGCCGGCACGGTGAAAGACCTCATCGCCGAAGGAAAGGTGAAGCATTTCGGCCTCTCCGAGGCGGGCGTAAAGACGATTCGCCGGGCCCACGCCGTGCAGCCCGTCACGGCCCTCCAGAGCGAGTATTCACTGTGGTGGCGGGAGCCCGAGGAGGAGATCCTCCCAGTGCTCGAGGAGTTGGGGATCGGCTTCGTCCCCTTCAGCCCACTCGGGAGAGGCTTTCTCACCGGCAAGATCGACGAGAACACGACCTTCGTGGACTCCGACTTCCGCCACACCCTCCCCCGCTTCGACGCAGAGAACCGAAAGGCGAACCAGGGCCTGGTCGACCTGATAAAACGGATCGCCGAACAGAAGCAGGTGACCCCCGCTCAAATCGCCCTCTCCTGGCTGCTGGGTCGCAAGCCCTGGATCGTTCCCATCCCCGGCACCACCAACCTCGAACGCCTGGAGGAGAACCTCGGAGCGGTCGACGTGGTCCTCACGGCCGACGACTTGGGCGACATCGAGCAGGCTCTCGAAGGGATCAGCATCCAGGGGGACCGCTACAACGAGAGTACCCAGCAGATGATCGACCGGTGACGTCCCTTCGGGGCATGCTCGGCCGGGTAGCGGACCGGCTCGGGAAGGTCGGTGCCGACCCGGCCGATGACAACGAGACTCGCCTCCGGAAGGCGCTGCTCGTCCGAATCGCGGTCCTGATCCTGCCGATCTCGTTCCTGTGGGCCGGCCTATATCTCGCGTTCGGCGCCTGGTCAGGCTCCGTGGCGCTGCTCTATGCAGCGATTTCCATCGTGTCCATCGTCCTCTTCGCCAGGAACCGCAACTACCGCCTGTTCCTGCAAATCCAGCTCTGGGACATCTTGCTGGCGCCGACGCTGTCGATGATCGCCCTCGGCGGATTCCTCCCCGGCGGTTCGCCTGGCATCTGGGGCATCCTCGCCCCACTCGGCGCGCTGGTCTTCGATGGTGTGCGCGCCGGTGTTCGGTGGTTCATCGCCTTCGTCGTCGTCTTCCTTGCGTCGGGGCTGATCGGAATCGCGCTCGACATTCCATCCCCCCTGCCCGAGTGGTTCTCCGGCATGTTGCTTGCCCTCAATGTCGTCGTCGGCGGCACGATCTTCTTCACGCTGCTCGCATTGTTTGCGAAGCAGCGCGAGGAAGCGTTGACGGCCCTCCGCTCTGAGCAGCAGCGTTCCGAGGGCCTGCTCCTGAACATCCTTCCGGCCTCTATCGCCGAGCGCCTCATGGGCGAGACCCGCACCATCGCCGACCAGTTCACGGCCGCCTCGGTGCTGTTCGCGGATGTCGTAGGTTTCTCAGAGCGGACAAAGGACCTCCCCGCTGCCGAGGTCGTCGGGCTGCTCGATCGATTGTTTAGCCACTTCGACACCCTCACCGAGCGGTACGGCCTTGAGAAGATCAAGACCATCGGCGATGCCTACATGGTGGCCGCGGGCGTCCCGCTCCGGAGGCCGGATCACGCGCGGGCGATCGCCCTGCTGGCGCTCGACATGGTCGAGTCGGCAGCTCCCGGCGGCGCTTGCGACGACCTCGAACTCGAGCTGCGGGTCGGGATCAACTCGGGCCCGGTGGTGGCCGGCGTCATCGGGCGGCGGAAGTTTCTCTACGACCTCTGGGGCGATGCGGTGAACATCGCTTCACGGATGGAGTCCGGCGGCACGCCAGGTCGGATCCAGGTCACTCAGCAGACCTACGAGCTATTGAAGGACGAGTTCGAGCTAGAGCGGCGCGGCACGATCGCGGTCAAGGGCATGGGCGAGATGGAAACCTGGTACCTGGTGGGAGGCCAGGTGACCGCGTACGAAGCAGCGAAGCATCAGCCAAGCGTTGGGTGACCGTCGGCCAGCCGAGCCGCAATACTGGCGCACCGCGGCAGTCATGCCTTGTTGAAACGCTTCCGAGGTAGCCCGACACACCCTGACAAGTGACCAGGCCGCAAGCGCGATGGGAATTAGGTCGGTCGTGGGGAGAGGGCTGGCGTTGACTGGGAATCGGGAGTCCGAGAGACCGCGTCATGGGTTGGTTAACCCGGCCTCCCTGCAACGGCTCGAATGGCTGGATGTCGGGCGTTGACTGCAAGTCGTGAAGATGGAGTCCTTCGATGGTGTCGCGACCAGGTGGGATTAGGCTCGCCTCCACGAAGGAAGGGAAACAAGGGTGGGTTCAGTTGAGCAGACCATCAGGGCAGCGGCAGAGGCCTACATCGCCGGTGACGCGGAGTCATTCTCCGAGCAGCTAGACGAGAATGCCCTCGTCCTCGGAAGCGAGCAGCTTGACTACTGGTCCAATCGTGAGGGCGCGATGGAGGGCCTGGGAACCGAGCTCATGAGGCGCCAAGCCGCGGTCGGGACCGTGACCGGCTCTTTGATCGACCAAGTTCTCGAGTGCGAAGGCGTGAACGAGATGGGTGACGTCGCCGTCTGGTCGACAACTGGCGATCTGGAGATCGACGGCTTCTACCACCGAACGGCGTCCTGGACTGTGGTCCTGCATCGCACCGTGGACACAGAAGACGAATGGAAGATCGTCCACTCGCACTTCTCGATCCATCGCTAGTCAGACCTCGAGGGCGGCGACCCGCTCCAGGTCGTGAGCACTGCCCACCTCTTCGAAGAGCCGGGTCGCTTTGGCCACTGCAGCGTCACGCTCGGCGCTTCCCGGTTCACTGATCCGCGCCATCTCGAGGTGGAGAAGGCCCTCGTCCCAGATGAAGCCGCTCGATTGGGCCCGTGTCAAACCCTTGCGGAACGAACGCAACGCCCTGGACTGGTGGCCCTCCAGGCTCTCCAGCCTGCCTTTGAACAGCCAATACTTGGGTCGGGCGAAGGGAAGGAGCCGAGCGAAGCGTCGAAGCTTCCTCAAGACGTCTCGAGTCTCAGCGACCAGCGTTGAGGTTTCCGCGGACGAGATCTCCCCATCGGCCTGTATGAGTCGCAGCATGGTGTCGAGCGTGCCGGCGAAACCGACCAGGTAGATAAAGAACGGAGAGCTGTCGAATCCCTTCGAAGCAAGCTCGGCACTTGCCCGTGCCTCGCGCGTTAGGCCTGTCTCGAGAAGCACCTGGGAGCGCGTCCCGTGGATGATCGGCACAGTGAGTTTGTCGACGTCGTCGATGATGGCGATCGCCGCAGCCGCCACCTTCTTCGCCTCATCGACTTTCCCTTGGGCCAGGAGCACCGGTATCGAAAACGAGGTAGCCCAGCCCTCGTGCTCCCGGTTGGCCCGCTGATGGCTCGAGGCGAGGAGTTGGTTGTAGTCGATCCGGGCGTCTTCGATCTGACCCGACGAGTAGTGCACGAAGCCCCTCACGGCCAGGGCGATCCCCGCTGAGTATTTGTCGCCCAATTTGACACAGCGCGCCAGGCCGTTGCTGACGATCTCACGCGCCTTCTCCAACTCGCCGAACGTCAACGCCAGGACGCTCTCAGCCAGGGCAACCGCGATGAGATGACCGGGACCCATCTCATGCAGCTCGAGAACATAGGGGGGCGCCACCAGCTGCGGGTGTGCCTCCAGATCCTCAGCCGTCCTCGCCCGGTCAAAGTACCGGTTTGCGAGCCGACGGAGACGGAGGGTTCCCACCAGATAACCGAGGTTGCTGTATGCCAGGCCGGCGATAAGCGGTTCACCGGACTTCTCCCCGAGGTTTATCGCCTTGAGGTTCAGCAATGGGAATCCGGAGAGGTTTCCCTGAAAGTAGTAGATCTCGCCTATGAGCGCCGCCGCCCGCGAAGCCTGGGCGAGTCTTGCCTTCTCTTCGTCGCCCTGTGGAGCCCTGACCAGTGCCGGCAAGACAATATGTACAACCTGTTTCGCCGCCTCCCATGCCAGGGCGGTCATACGGACGACCGGCCCCGAGCCGACCTTCACATCCAGGAGGTCCAGGGCCTGGTAGAGGCGGCTTTCGGCCTCGTCGAAATTGCTGAGGGCTTCCTCGGCCTGTGCTATCTCCACATGCCACTGGCTGCGACGGAGGACGCCGATGTCTGCGAGATCGTCTCGGTGTCGGGCGAAGAGCTCGAGCGACCGCGAGTGGGCTTCGATGGCTTCGAGGTTGGCTCCTTTGCGGAGCGAGTTGGCGCCCGTTCGCTCGTAATAGCCCAGTGCATTTCGATGGCTGTCGCCGCGGTCCCAGTGATAGGCCAGGAGTGGGTAGTTCAGCTCTCGCTCTTGCTCACCGCTCGACTCGAGGAACCCGGCCACGCTCCGATGTATGCGTCTTCTCAGATCGAAGGGCAGGAGGTCATAGGCCGTCTCCCTGGTGACCGCATGCCTGAAGTCAAACGACCCGGGCTCCGACTCGACGACGAGGTCCAACCGCGCGAGGGCATCGAGGTGTGACTCGATCTCCTGCGCTTCCGGGTGGCTCGGATGGGCCGCGGCGAGGGCGGCAGCGTCGAAGCTGCGACCGATCACACTCGCCACCTTCAATGTCAGCTGTAGATCAGGGCCGAGCCGGTCGATCCGGCTGAGCACCACACTGCTCAGCGAGTGGGGCACGCCGAGCTCGTTGGCCGGCCTTGCCAGATGGGCCGTCCCCCCCTCGATCCGAAGCGAGTCCCCGTCTCGAAGTGAGAAGGCCAGCTCCTCGACAAAGAACGGCACACCTTCGGATGTTTCGTCGATGAGCTCGGCCACCTCTGGGGCGAGCCGATCGACCATGAGGGTCCTTCGGGCCAGCTCGAGTGTGTCTTCCCGTTCCAGATGCCCTAATACGAGATGGGCTGAGGTCCCGATGGACGTCAAGTCGTCGAGCATTTCCTGCTCCGGATTGGGCCGGGTGACCAGCACGAGCAGAAGTGGACTCACCTTGCGGGCCGCCCCGAGCGTGACGGCCCATGAGGCGGAGTCGAACCACTGCACGTCGTCGAGGACGATCATCAAGGGCGCGGATTCCGCGGCGTCGCTCAGCAGGGCTACCAGCAGTTCCACGGTCGATTCCCGCCTGTTGTCACCCGACATGCCCCTGGTGGTCGCGTTCTCCGCGAAATCCGAGTCGAGGACCGAGTTGAGGAGAGCTTCCCATTCCAGGAATTGCGGCCAAGGACTGAGTCGTTCCCTGACCAGCTCTCGTCGGCGCTCCTGCGAGCGGATCTCGGTGATGTCCAGAGAATCCGACATCACCTGCCGCCAGGCTTGATAGGGCGCCTGGGCGACGGGGAGGGCAGCTCCTTGCAGCACCCGGACGTTGAGCTCGCGCGCCGTCTCGATGAGTTTGCCGGCCAGCGCCGACTTTCCGATTCCGGCGTCACCCTCGATCACCACGACACTGGAACTTCGAGCCCGCGCCAGGGCTCCCAGCCAGGAGGTCAGCTGGTTCAACTCGCTGTCACGGCCCACCAGGCGCTCCGGGATGTCGATCTCGGCTGCTCCGGCCCGCTTCTCCCAGAGTGGCTTGAAGATCTTGAGCGGCTGGGCCCAGCCGCGGAAGGTTCGCTCGCCAAGATCGTGGAACTCGACTCTGCGGGCCGCCCTCGCCGTGGCCTCGTCGCACAGGATCTCGAACTGAGCCGCCTTCATAAGCCGCGCCGCCAGATTGACGTCACTTCCGATGGTCGTGTAGTTCCGCCGGAGGGCGCTCCCGGTGGCACCGCAGAAGGCCCGACCGGTGGCCACGCCGATTCCGTAAGCGAGCTTCATCTGACGTAGCGAATCCTGAATCATCTCTGCCGCCTGTATTGCGAGGTATGGGTCCTCCTCGTGGGAGAACGGGGGCAGTCCGAAGGCCGAGACGATCGTGACTCCCTTGTCGTCATCGATGACCTGTTTGAGGCTTCCCTCGAACTTGCCCAGGGCTCTCTGTGTCTCCACGACCACGTCTTGAAGCGCATAACGGGATGCTGCCGATTGGAGGTCCATACCCGGCAGGTTGACGAACACCGAAGTGACCTGGCGGAACTCCGCCAGCCACTCACTCTGGCCCGCGTCGATTCTCCGCAGAACCACCGGCGCGACGAATCGTCGCACTTCCGATTCCAACTCTGGCGTCAGCTCGGCCGGTGCCTCCGGGGGTTCCCGATCGATGGGCACCACGTCTGCCAGTCGCAAAAAGCCCTTCTGGTCGACATGACCACTGACCCTCTCATCGATCGATCGTGTGGCTTCAGGGGAGAGGACCACTTCACCGGGGCGGGCGGCGGACGATGCAAGCCCGATCTGGTTGAACGGCGCCCCTCCGGCCACGAACATCCACTGGCCGTCCACACCTCCGACTTCCAGGTAGGTCGCAGTTCCGACGCCGATCCCGATCCTCAAGTTCAGGCCGGGCAGCTCCTCACGGATCTTCGGCAGTTCGAGCTGAAGCACGTCGAGGGCACACCGCGAAGCGCGGGTGAGGGGCAAAGCCCGGTCGCCGTTTTGGCCGACTCTCCATGTCGCCAATACGGCGTCACCGGCGAAGTCGTATACCTCGCCGCCGTACCCTGCGATGGCGCCGATGATCGCTCCGAATGTGCGGTTGAGCAGATCTCCAACCGCCTCGGGGCCGGCCCTGTCTCGCTGTGTGATCTCACCCGTTGTGCGAGAGAAATCGGACAAGTCGGCGAACCAGGAGACCAACTCGACCTGATCGCTGGGCGAGTCGCCTGTGTCCGACAGCCGACCGATGAGCCACTCCACGAGCTGAGCCGGGACGAAACTCCGGAGTACGGATTGGTTTGTAGCCATTGGTCGAGGGCTGCCTTGGAAGGGTGCCGTGCGAGCCTTGAAATCTAGCGGTGGGCTCCCGATCCACCGCCGTTTCTACGACCCTGGCGAGGTCCCGATTGGTACCGTGCCCTGTTGCGAGAGAGCATCGATGGATATCAACCTGTTGCCGATGAGCTGACGATCGAGAGGGTGAACGCCCTCATCGCTGGTCTACCGGATCTCGTCAAGTTTCACGCCGAGGATCTGATGTCCCGCCACCGGTACGGCGCCGGCGACGACAGCCCGGGCCCGCATTTGAACGTCCTCGGCCATCCGCTGCTGCAACTGCCGATCTGGGTCGACGCGGCCGTTGACGAAAGGCTCGACGAAGGCACCATGTCGGACATTCTCGAGTCGAGTCTCTGTGGATATCTCTCCGTGCGGGCCGAGGACGACTACTTCGACGGTGATTGGGACGAGCCGAAGGGGGCGATGATGCTCTCGGCGGTGTTCCGGGCCCGGCACCACTCCCTGCTGGCGCGTCACGTCTCCGACGACCGCTTTTGGGATCGTTTCGAGGAGGTCTGGCGTGGATATGCCGACGCCATGCTCCGGGAGAGCGAACTGAACGATGCGTCTTTCGAATACGGGCTTGATGACTTCGAGCGTGTGCTGCTCCGCTCCCAACCACTGGAGCTCCCCGTCAACGCGGTGCTGTCGCTGAAGGGTCGATGGGAGCTCGCTTCTCTGGGCTCGGAATTGGTGAGGCACCTCACCAAGGCGACCCAACTGTTCGACGACTTCGTCGACGCCCCCAACGACCTGGCATCGGGCAACTACACCTGGATGGTGCGACGGTTGGCGGGCAGAGACGGCGATGGGCCCCTGCGCCGGAGGATGGTCGAGTGCTGTGATCAGGTGTTCGCCGAGGCCGCGGACGAGTTGGACCGGGCGGTCCTGGTTGGAGCCGACTTGGGTCTCACCGAACTCCCGATTTGGGTGAGCGACCGTAAGGCAGCGATGAACCGGGCGTCACAGCGTTTTTATCAGGCTCTGTTCGACAAGGTGGGCTCATTTGAAGCCTCCGGCACATCCGGCGACGTCTAGTGTTCCAAGAAGGAGCGAATGGAGGAGGAGAATTGGAGCAACTGCCGCCCGAATTGGTGGGAAGAGCAATCCAGGACAGCGAGTTCCGACGCAGGTTGCTGGCGGATCCGGGGGCAGTAGTCGTTGCCGAAGGCTATGACCTCACAGATGCGCAGATCGAGGCGCTCCGCAACCTGGACGCCGCGGCCGTGGACCAGGCGATCGACGCGATGCTGGGAGATCTCGCCACGTCGAAGTGGGGTTGACCTCGGCGGACCACGAGACGGCCACTTTCTACGATCGCTGGACGGAGCTCTTTCAGCGCGGATTCGGCCCAGTGTTCCAGGCCGGCATTCTCAAAACGGGCGACCCTCCACGGGAGGATCCGGAGAGATCGGTGATCGCTCTCGCCCAGCGGGCCGGGATCGCCGACGGCGACCGAATCCTCGACGCCGGTTGTGGCATCGGCGGTCCCGCAGCGATCCTCGCCCACCGATACCCGAATGCTCGCATCGATGGGGTCACGAACTCGGTGATTCAGGCCGGCATTGCCCGGGACCAGCTGGCAAGGGCCGGACTGTCCGAGCGTGTGGTCGTCCACGTGGCGGATTATCAGAGACTGCCGTTTCTGTCCGAGGTGTTCGACGTCGTGGTCCTCTTCGAGAGCACCGGCTACGCCACCGATATCGATCAGATGTATCGCGAGGCCGGGAGGGTCCTCAAGCCGGGAGGGCGTCTTTACGCGAAGGACGTCTTCTGCCGTTCCGGCGCGCTCGGCGTCGAGGAGAGTGCACAACTGGAGTCGTTCGACAAGATGTGGGGGTGCGTCAGGACGAAGGCTGTGGATGAGTCGGTTGCCTCGATTGAGGCGGCAGGCATGGTCGTGAGTTGGTCCCGGGTCATGGACGACATCGGGACGGCGCTTCTCGCCGGATCCATGTTCACGCTGCAGCCAACAGGGGGTCTGGTCCCCACCGCGCTGGGGGAGTCGTTCGCTCAGAAGGATCTCGACCCGCCCATCGAATTCGCCGAGATCTCCGCCACGAAGCGACGCTAGGACCTGCGACGACGCTGAGAATAGGGAAGCGGCCCTCGAGGAGGTCACGTGAAACCACGACAGCTAGGGAGAAGCGGCCTCGAAGTCTCTGCTCTCGGCTACGGGTGCATGGGGCTCAGTACCAGCTATGGGACGCCCTCGGACCGGGATTACGCAATCGAGATCATCCGGGCCGCAGTCGAGCGCGGCGTCACCTTGTTCGACACGGCCCAGGTCTACGGTCCGTTCACCAACGAACAAGTCGTAGGTGAGGCTCTCGCCCCGTTCCGAGACGAGGTCGTGATCGCCACAAAATTCGGCTTCGACTTGATCGACGAAGAGTCCAACGAGTTGAACAGTCGCCCTGATCACATCCGGAAGATGACAGAGGACTCGCTCCGCCGACTCCAGACCGATCGCATCGACCTCTATTACCAGCACCGGGTCGATCCCGATGTCCCGATCGAGGATGTCGCCGGCACGGTGAAAGACCTCATCGCCGAAGGGAAGGTGAAGCACTTCGGCCTCTCCGAGGCGGGCGTAAAGACGATTCGCCGGGCCCACGCCGTGCAGCCCGTCACGGCCCTCCAGAGCGAGTATTCACTGTGGTGGCGGGAGCCCGAGGAGGAGATCCTCCCAGTGCTCGAGGAGTTGGGGATCGGCTTCGTCCCCTTCAGCCCACTCGGGAGAGGCTTTCTCACCGGCAAGATCGACGAGAACACGACCTTCGTGGACTCCGACTTCCGCCACACCCTCCCCCGCTTCGACGCAGAGAACCGAAAGGCGAACCAGGGCCTGGTCGACCTGATAAAACGGATCGCCGAACAGAAGCAGGTGACCCCCGCTCAAATCGCCCTCTCCTGGCTGCTGGGTCGCAAGCCCTGGATCGTTCCCATCCCCGGCACCACCAACCTCGAACGCCTGGAGGAGAACCTCGGAGCGGTCGACGTGGTCCTCACGGCCGACGACTTGGACGACATCGAGCAGGCTCTCGACAGGATCAGCATCCAGGGGGACCGCTACAACGAGAGAACCCAACGCATGATCGACCGCTGACCCGGCGTGCCTATTCTCACTCACCCTTGGGAAACGGAATGAGGGCCCGAGGCAGAGAAGTCGAGCCGCTAGACCGTCTCGACCTCGACCGGCTCGAGGGCGTGACCTTCGACCGAGATCTTTGGCAACAACCGGTCGAGCCACTTCGGCAACCACCAGTTCGCATCGCCGAGTAGTTCCATAGTCGCCGGGACCAGCAGCATGCGGACGATGGTGGCGTCGACCAATACCGCACTGGCCAGCCCAACGCCGAACAGCTTGACGATCCGGTCGGATTCGCCGATGAAACTGCCGAAGACCACGACCATGATCGCGGCGGCCGCGGTGATGACCCTTGCGGTCAAAGCCAGCCCGTCCGCCACCGAGCCCCTGCTGTCGCCGGTTCGGATGAACTCCTCACGGATCCTGGAGAGGAGGAAGACCTCGTAGTCCATCGACAGGCCGAAGATGATGGCGAACATCATCATGGGGACGAAGGGCTCGATCGGCGCCGGCTCGATGCCGAGCAGCTCGCCACCCCAACCCCATTGGAAGATGGCAGTCACGATTCCGAACGCCGCTGCAAGTGAGAGCAAGTTCATGATCACCGCCTTCAGCGGCACCAGCAAGGATCGGAACACCAGCATCAGCAAGAGGAACGACAGCGCCAGCACGACCCCGATGAACATGGGCAGCCGCTCGCTCAGGTACTCGGAGAAGTCGACCGCGGCGGCCACGCCTCCGGACACCACGATGTCCAGGTCGGTGCCTGCAGTGGCTTCGGGGATCACCTCGTCCCGAAGCCTGATGACCAGGTCGGTCGTCTCCTCGTCCTGGGGAGCCGTGGTGGGGAACAATCTCCACAGCACCGCCGTGGGTGCCGCGGGATCATTGGGGATGGCGGGTGTGACGAATGCCACTCCGGAGTCGGCGCCTAGAGCCTGGGTGACCGCCTCGAGTGCAGCCGGGTCGGTGCCTTCGGGAACCTCGACCGCAAGCAACAAGGGACCGTTGAATCCTGGGCCGAAGCCAGCCGCCAACAGATCGTAGGCACGCCGGGTCGTCGTCTCCTCCGGGTAATTGCCCTCGTCGGAGAAGGCAAGTCGCTGGTCGAGGTATGGGTAGGCAAGAGTCAGCAGAATCACGACACCAGCGATGGCGGACGGCCAGGGCCGGTGCTGGATGAATCGGCTCCACCGGTAGGGCACCGTCTCGTTGATCGGCTTGGGCGTGCGGCGGGGCACTTCCCGACGCAGAGGGGCGAAGGCGAGGCTGGCCACCACGACCACCGCAGCCAAGGACAGTCCGACGATGGCGAGCGGTTGGAAGGCGATGGCGATTCCGACCAGCCCGACGGCCAAGAGCAGTGCGGCGATCAGCCCACGCCAGCGGGTCACCTCGACCCGCTCTCCGGCGAAGCCGAGCATCGCCGGTAGGAGGGTGAGTGACGCGATGGCCGTGACCGCCACTACGACGGCGCAGACAACGGCGATTCCGGTGATGAACGACAGATTCATCAGCAACATGCCGAGCAGTGAGATGACGACCGTCGACGCCGCGAAGGCGACGGCGCGCCCAGCGGTGTCCATGGCGACCACTGCGGCCTCCTCGATGGAGGCCCCGGCGTGCATGTTCTCCCGATAGCGAGTGACGATGAACAGGGCGTAGTCGATCCCGACACCGAGACCGAGCATGATGGCAACCGTGGAGGAGAAGTCGGGGATGGAGAGGACGTTGCTGAGGAGCCCGGCCAAGGCGGTGCCGAGCCCGATGCCGGCGAGGGCGATCCCGATGGGCAGGCCCATGGCGAGCACCGACCCGAAGGCCAGGATGAGGACGATGATGGCGAAGGCGATGCCGAGGAGCTCAGAACTGGGCACCTCGAATTCGGCGAAGATCTGGCCACCGAGCTCGATCTGGAGCCCTTCGATCTCCGGCATCAGCTCCTCGAGCTGATCGCTTATCTCCCCGGCCTCCTCGAGCGTGGTGTCACGGGAGATCCCGATCTGGGCGTATGCGATCAGGCCGGCTTCCGGGCCCTGCGCCGCTATCTGCTGCGCCCCTTCGGGGGTATACGGGCTGACCAGGGTGATCCCCTCGATCTGGCTGGCCTGATCGAAGAAATCGGTCATGGCCGCTTGGACCTCGGGGTCGGTCACCCCCTGCTCGGCGCGGAAGACGATGGTTCCCCCTTCGCCACCCGCCGCCGACCCAGCGAAGTGCTCCTCGAGGATGTCGAAGCCCTGTCGGCTCTCGACGTCGGGCAGGGCGAACTCGGTGCTGTAGGCGGTGCCGATCACGGCATTGGCCAGGACGCCACCGAGTATCAGGGCGGCGAGCCAACCCAGGGCGACCTTGCCTCGGTTGCGGAAACACCAACGTCCAAGTCTCGCGAACAAAACCGACTCCTAGGAAGGGATCGAGCGAGGGTACTAGCCGTCAGTTGGCGTCCAGCCAGGCGCGGGCAATTGGTCCGAGGGCACCAGGGCTACCAGCGTGTCGCAAGGATCTATAGGGAAACGGGACGTGTGGGGATCCAATTAGGTGCGGTTCGAGCGGAGAGGCCAGTGGGTACCTGCGATTCACGGCCTTTTGTTGGGGCTGTGTCAAACGGTCAAAGGCCGTGAAACGCGTCCACATGTGTGGCCGCGAGGACCAACCTCCGGGCTACACGCCACTGAGAAGCGTCGTTATCGCAGGTCAGGTACCGCCCGACATTGCCGGTCACGAGTGGGCGTCGGGCCTCATCCCCGCAAAGGCGAAGGCATCAACTGAAGTCGGGCGGTACCCCACATGTCTGAGACCCTCTGGTATCGGCGTATCGAGTGGCTTCGGTTGTGCGAAATGTTGATATCGGAGGTGAGCCTGGTTCGTGATGCGACTGACCACCAAGGTGCATCCGCGAAGCTGATCATCCCAAGCTCGGAATGTGCTGCGGCCGCGACGTCATCAATCCTTCGACCAAGGTCTCCGGGTCGCCCTCGTGGCATCGAGGCGTTCCGGGTATTGGGACAATGTCCAGCGGGCACGCCTCATCGGCCCTGACGTAGGGTGGCTCGCATCCGGTCGAGCGCCGGTCCGGAGCTGTGAGAACGGGTGGAATTGATTGAGTCCGATCGCCAAGCCGACCAACGAGCTTCTCGATGCCAAACGGAAGTTGGGTGATCCGGTTGCCGACGCCGTCGTCGCAGACCTCATAGCCGGCGGCCACATCGACGAGGTAGACCGCGATCTACTGTCCTTGCTTCGCAACGACCAGGAACTGCCGCCCAATCTTCCCCAGTCGCTCCACGATTATCTGGAGATCACGGAGGGACCGGTCGCAGTCTCGGCTGACGCTCTCCTCCGGGGCCAGAACGTCTACATCGACTACGGGCCGGAGATTCTCATGGTCCTCGGCTTCTACTCTCTACCGGCCGCATACGCCGCAAGAAAAGGCGTGCAGGTGCTCTATCGCACGGCATTCCTCGAAAAGCGGCCAATGCGTCGGGTGCTGGAGACCAGCAGGATGGTCACCGAGGTCCTCGACCCCAAAGGCCTGTCCCCTTCCGGCCCCGGCATCCGCACCATTCAGAAGGTCCGGCTGATGCACGCCGGCATTCGGCACATGATCCTCGCCGACGAGGAATACCCCTGGGACACCGAAGATCTCGGAATCCCGATCAACCAAGAAGACCTCGCCGGCACGCTCATGACTTTCTCGTTCATCGTCCTCACCGGGTTGAAGCAGTTGCGCATTGAAGTATCCCCCGCCGACGCCGAGGGCTACGTCCAGACCTGGTCGGGGATCGGGAAACTGATGGGCGTGGACGACGATCTGCTGCCTGACACGTTCGAAGAGGCCAGGGAGCTCACCTTCCTGATCAGGAAACGCCAGATCGCCGGATCACCGGAAGGCATTGCTCTCACTCGTGCACTGGTCGATGGGTACGCCGAATGGCTGGACGGGATACCGAACGGTGTACCGGCCTCGGCCGTCCACTTCTTCCTGGACGACGACATCTTGATGCACCAGAACGTGGCCGCCCTGTTGGAGGTGCCGCACGCATCGATCTACCTGATGCTGCCCCGGCTCATCCTCGACCTCGGCCGCGCCTTCAAGTTCCTGATCGGTCACGGTCGCATCCAGGCCCGAATGATGCGATGGCTTTCCAGGCACATCGTTGCCGCCTTGATGAACGGCAGCGACGACGCACGCTACGCCACCTTCTCGATCCCGGATCACCTCCACGACGACTGGGACCTCCCCGTCCCGGGATCCCGCGTCTAAGAGATCACCACCGAAGCGCGTACGGGTTCATACCGAGCTCTTTCGCCCGTCTCACGTAGAGATACACATATGTGAAGTTGAGGGTCAGCGCGACGACCGAGAGCACGTGGGTGATCGGCGCGAGCACGAACCCCGACCACAGCATCGCCACCACGTATGCGCTGGCGTTCCCCAAGGCCATGAACAACGCTATGAAGAAGGATTGACCCCTCAGATCGTCCCGGTGGATGATCCAGGTGATGAACAGCATGTTCATGATCACCGCCAGAACCGCTCCGGTGGTGAACCCGCCGTCTTCGTTGAGCCCGATGTGGTCAGGCGCTGGCGCCTGTTCGACACAACCGACAGTCATGTCACCCGTACAGGTCGGATACGGATTTTCTAAGGAGAGGTTAGAAACGGACGTGATCAGGATCACGAAAGCGGTTGCGATCCCGGCGAGGACGAACCAGGAGAAGTGCTTCCTGAGCCAGTCGGTCTTGATCTGGTTGACACCCCATCTGATGATGATGAAGGCGATGAACACGTCGAGCACGGCGGCGCTGAGAGTCAGCCCTCCAACCAGCGTCTCGGGGCACTCGTGCCACGAAACCGGGCAAGCCGGAAAGCGATCCTTCATCGATGCGGAAAAGGTGCCCATCCCCAGCATGAACTCCCAGGAGATGTTTCCGCACATTGCGATGACTGGCATCGCATGGATCTTCTTCGTGAAACCAGTTCGAATTATCAACACGTAGACGGATAGCCAGAAGAAGGCCTCGAAGAGGAACGCAATGGCGATGACCCAGATCGGGATGGTCACGCAGACTGTCCGTTCTGGTGGACCAAATCAGAGTCGTGGGTTCCGATCATCGCTCCCCTGCACCAGGCTCCTCGCCGAATCCAGCTCGAAAGGCGTGTTGTGCGTCTCGAAGATACGTTTCGCGGCCTCGCCATGTCGGACGGTCTCAGCGTCAGAATCTTCGTTCTGGGCTAGTCGAAGGTGGGCTTGGCCGGCGGCAAACGGCATGTCGAGTTCCTCGGCGACACTCAGCGCCGTGCGCCACTCGCGTATGGCCCTGCCTTCCTTCCCCTGGTTCAGCGCGAGATCTCCGGCGGCGAGGCGAGAATGGGGTCGCGCAACCTGATAGAGCCGGGCGAACTTCTTCAGAGACTTGGCTGCTTCGACCGCTGCGCCTGCGGGGGCGTCAACCTCACCGGTCGACTTGAGCTCGATGAGGACTTCGGCGGGCAGACTGTAACCGGCAACCCCGTAACCCAGATCGAGCGGTGCCCCGAGCTGTCGTCCCAGCGCTTCGACTGCCGCGTCACGCGCTTCCTCGCTGCGACCCAAACGAAGCAGGGCAGCCGAGAGAACGCCGAGACGCATCAGCTCGAGCATGCGGTCGGCGGTTTCCGACTCTTCCCCCAACAGCCCGTCTACTCGGTCGAGCAATTGCAGGGACTCCTCGGGGCTCCCCAGGAACAACGTCGCGTAAGCCCTGGCGAAGTAGCCGTAGGCGAGGAACCTGGGGTCGTGCCCCCGCCGGGCCGAGGCGACCAGCTCTTCGGCCACCGGCAGGACTTCTTCGAAGCTCCCCCGGAGATAGAGCACGCTCGTCTGAGTCTGGAGGCCGTCGTTGAGACGCTTGCGCGCCCCGTGCTTCCGGCCCAGGTCGATCAGGTCGGACGCCATGGTGGCCGCGGTTCCCCATTCTGCCGCACCGACCGAGTAGGTCGCCTGGGTGAGAAGGGTGTAGCCAAGTGCAGAAGGGCTGTCGACGCTTCGAGCAGTGTCGACTGCCTTTCCCAGGTATCGGGAGGCCTCACCACGGAGAGGGATCGAGCCGTAGATGACACCGACCGGCCCGTACGCTTCGGCGAGCTCTGGCGATTCCGACGTCTTCTCGGCGAGGTTGAGAGCGTGAAACGCGGAGTAAACGGCCAGCCATTGGTCGCCGGACAAGAAGGCTGCCTCCACGAGACGTGTGTATCCCCGGCTCGCATTGAGGACGTCGACTCGATCGTTGGGCTGGGTGATGACACGACCACTGCCGAACAGCCGGTTCTTCCACTGCCGGGTCAGCGCTCCGGTGAGCTTCCACCCTCGGGCTACAGCGGACGCCGAGGGTGGCACCGGATAACCGAGGAGCCCGAGCCCCTGCTCGAGGTGGTGGCGACCCTCGCCGTACCTCGACCAGTGAATGTTCGCTGCTCCCATTTGGAGCTGCCACGAAGCCAGTGTCCGAGCGTCCAACTCCGACTTCAGGCGCCCGGCGATCTCGAGAGCCGCGCCCAGGTAGGAGATCGCCTCCGCGTTGGCGAAGTTGGCGAGAGCCTGCTCGCCCGACAAAGCCTGGTAGTGGACCGCCTTCTCATCGACCTCGGCGACAGTCCAGTGATGAGCGAGTAGCGGGAGGTAGAGCTCCAGATTGTCTGAGTGGCTCGCTTCGTACCAGTTGGCCACGGCACGATGCAGTTCGCGACGATCTGCGAACGGGAGCAGCCCGTAGGCGACGTCTTGAATGATGGCGTGACGGAAGACGTACTCGGGAGATTCGATGTGTGGCACCGCCTCAATCAGGTCGGATGAAACGAGGCCCTCCAGGTCCCGCTCGAGTTCATCGTCGGATGACTCCACCGGAAGTACGTCACGCAGCAACTCGACTGCGAAAACCCGTCCAATGGTGCTTGCGACCTTGAGGATCAGCTGCTGGCGAACGCTCAGCCGGTCGATCCTCGTCGTGATGACGACTTGCACGGTGTCGGGGAACTGCACATCACCCAAGTCCGCCCCGGGAGCCAACACCCCTGACGGCAAATGCCCCGGGGTGTCGGATTGCTCATTGACTAGAAGGCCTTCGTTGCGCAGGTAGTAGGCGAGCTCCTTCGAGAACATGGGATGGCCTTCTGCCTTGCTGTGAAGAAGGTCCATTACTTCATCCTGAAGCTCTTCTATCCCGAGGGTGTTGCAGACCAGACTGTTGATTTCATCCGAGTCGAGAGGGCCCACGAGAACTACTTGAGGAGACACCGCCCTCAGAAACGCGGCGTACTCGGTTGGAACCGGTTCGCCCGGTGGCCGGGTGGCAACCACGGCCGCAAGGTTGGGCACCGATGTGAACACGTCGCGTGCCAGCTGCCATGAACTGGGGTCGAGCCACTGGGCGTCGTCAAAGACCAACAGCACGGGCTCGGTCTCCGAAACATCTTCGAGAAGCTGGGCCACGATCAGTCGGATGTTGTCGGCACGGGCCTCGGCCGTCATCGACTCGGTGAGCTCGTTCTCAGGAATGTCGAGGCTGACAATCGCATTGAGCAAGGGACCCAGGTCTCTGAGCTCGTCATGTCTCCCGATCGATGTCTCGAGCTGCTCTCGGCTCAGGTGCGGGCTCTTGCTCGAGCCCGGATCGATGCCGAGAAGTCCGTTTACGATCGGCCGCCAAGCACGGTAGGGAGCCGACGATTCGATGGCATCACCTGCTCCTAAGAACGCTGTGAAGCCCCTCGACTCCGCTTGTTCCACGAAGTACTCAACAAGGCGTGACTTGCCGATGCCCGCTTCGCCCTCGATGACAGTCACTTCTCCGTGCCCCGACGCGAGGAAGCTAAGCGTCTCGTCGATAACGGCCATCTCCTGTCGCCTGCCGACCATTTGCGCCCCATGACCGTCGACCAGATGAGAGACGAGATCGTCGACGTGCTCTCCGGTTGGGTTATAGGCGGTGACCGGCTCTGCCTTCCCTTTGATTGCGATGGGCCGTGAGGCACGGAAGGTCAGACGCATCTGTGCCTCCTGGTAGGTCTTCTCGTCACAGAGGATTCCGCCTCGAGCCTCCCCCATGAGCCTTGCGGCTAGGTTCACCATGTCCCCGATCACAGTGAATTCCCTTCGGTTCTCCCGTCCGATCACACCGGAGAAGGCCCTTCCGGTGGTGATTCCAATCGACACCCTGGCGTGCTGCTCGGCCGCCTCTCTGAGGATCTCGCGCCCGGCCAGCACGGTGCGGACCGGGTCGTCCTCGTGGGATAGGGGCGGCAGGCCGAAGACACCGATGAGCTTCACGCCCTTGTCGTCGATGCTCAGCTTGTGGAAGTGCCCCTCGTAGCGTCTCAACGTCTCCTGAATCGAGACCACCAGCCGCTGTGCATCATCGGTGTCGGCTGCGGTGGTCAGGGTCGGCAGATCGACGAACATCACCGAGAGACGGCGAAGCTCGGCCATGAAGGCCGATTGGCCGGCCGCCAGGTGGTCGATGACGATTCCAGGGACATACGTAGCCAACCCGGCGGCTGCGGCTTGATTGGCGGTCTTAGTCATGGAAGGAAGGTCCGGCAGGTTGCCGACTTGGTCGGAAGTCACCGGAGCCGGCGCGTCATATGACGTACCCGACAAGATCTGCCACGAATCTGGTGAGAGGTTCACAGCGCCGAGATCGGCAGACGACTGCGCCTGTCCCACCTGGGCGAGCGGATCGCCAACGACTGCTACATCCCAGCGGTTCTCGACTCCTCCGAGGTGAAAGACCGTGACGTCGCCCATTCCTATTCCGGCTCTCATGGCAAGCCCTTGTTCAATGGCGATGGGATTGCTGTGAAGCGAAGACTGCATCTCGAGGGCGCAGGCACAGACAAGTCTCAGCAGGTCAGTCGGCTCGAGATCATCGATCTCCCACATCGCGAGGAGCGCGTCGCCAGCGAACTTGAGAACATCACCACCGTGGCCGGCGACTATCGCGGAGAGCCCACCGAATAACTCTGAAAGTGCTGCGGACACCTTCTCGGTGCCGGCCGGTCCGGTGCGGGCGAGTGTCTCAGTGAACGAGGTGAAGCCACTCAAATCACACTGAAGTAGCACTACCTCGAGACGATCGGCTCTCGGGTAGGTGGGGATCTCGGGGTCGTCCGCGAATCGCGCCACAACCAGTCCGGGGACAAAACTCGACAGGGTGTCCACGGACACATTGGCCCACTTGTCCATATCAGAACACGTTCCCTCGACCCTCCGTCAGGGCAGCAAACGGCCTCTCACCTTTCCTTAAAGCGCCAACTCCACCGACTTTCCCGGCCCACGCCCGAACACAGCGAACCTACTCGGGAGCGGGAGCCGGTCGCTATGGATTGCTCAGACGGCTCGCCTAAAAAGGCTGGACGGCGCCATCGAACGGGCCTCGGATCAACCGGCAACAGATCGTTGTCTTGGCGACAGCTACCTCCGGGCATACGACGAACTAGGACGGGCTGGGGCTTGCTGATCCGAAGATCGTTGGACGGATGGCTCGCGGTCACGAACACCCGCGTTGGACGGGCGAACCCGGTGCCCTAACTTCAACAGCGGTCGGCTTCAGGGATTGGAACGTGGATTGTGTCGCTGGTAGCCGATCCGCTTTTGGTGTGACTGAAGCCAGAGGCCTCACATCAAGTTCCGACCTCGAGCCCGCCACCTCGTCTGGCTGATCGCACGCCTTGGTGAGTACCGAGACCTCATGGAGTATCTCCGCGCGCATTGAAGAGGCCGAGCCTTCAACTCGCCATCGAGATCAACAGGCGAGTTCGAACGTCCGACGAGTGGTTCGACGAGCCTGACGAACTCGACCGAGTAGACACCGCGTTGCGGTCAATCACCGAGATTTCCGACCCCCTGAAGGCGGCCCCGTCTAACCAGGGCACCCGTGAACCCGAATCAAACCCGCAGGAGGGAAACGGGACGTGTTGCAGGTGAGGGCCACCTTCATTTCGCGGCTCGCGTCGGCTGGACTCAAACCCATGCACTGGCCTGAGTCCAGGCTGTGACGTCCCCAAAGAAACCATGTCGACAGCTACCGACCGTCACCGCTTGTTACGCCGCTCCCCAGGTGGAGTGACTTCCGGCCTCGCTGCCTTGGTCCCGGCCGCTCGCTTTCGATTGGCGTCCAGCTTGGCGGCCGCCTCCAGCCGTTCGGAGAACGCCTCCGAGATAACTTCCCCACGCGCCGCGACCTCGATCTCCTCGGCGGTCAATTCAACGGGGCTGAGCTTCTCGCTCTTCTTGACTCTGCCCGTCCTGTCGGCAGGCGAAGCGGCCTCCAGGATCACGGCGACGAACTCGTCGGGCATCTCACCGGCGGCTAGCCGATCGACGTCTTCTTGGCGGAAGGGTGCCGGTGAGCCTCGAGCCCCCTCACGCTTGCTTGCATCAGCCATTGCGGTCACCAGACATACATCTCTTTGACGCGATCACCATCCACCCGAACGTTGACATTCCGGTTATCCCCTTTGGCGTGGGCGGCCAAAATCGCGAAGTTGGTAGTGGCGTCGTCGTTGTCGTCGTGGAACTTGCGCCATGCGCCGTCGATCCAGCCCCAGACGTTCGAGTCCTCCCAGTTACCCCATAGAGCTGTGACCTTCTTGTTGTTCAGCCAGGCCATTGGTTGTCTCCTTTCAGCGTCTGACGCTCTTCATTTCGAGTTGCTTGGCACCGATCTCGTAGATCGTGTTCACCGCTCGTCGGAGGTCTTCGGGAAGCTCAAAACCCGCCGTCTCGGCTTGACCATCGTCGGCCATGAACGGGACTGAAACCTCCTGCTCACCGTCCGAGATGCGGAGAATTCCCACGGTGCTGTCCGGTGGGATCGGAGGCAACCCCCGGCTGACGGCGATGACCTGGCCAATATCGATGCTGGTGAGAACCTCGGTCATCTCACCGGCCTCGACATGGCCCACCCTCGTGGGAATTTCCAACTGGCGCAGGAGATCTTTCACTCCAACCTGGATGTCGCCGGCGCCAGTCCCCTCGAAATGGAACTCGTAACGATCGTCGACCGACCCTCCCTCGACATCGAGGGTCACTCGAAGTCGAGACGGCTCCTTCGGGGCCACCCGCGCCGCTCCGACTTTGGCGGCAAGTGGCATCGGATCTGGAGGTGTCCCTCCCGGCGTGGCCTTGGCATTGTCATTCATGGGAGCCTCACACGGTGTATATGGGCTGACCGAGACGGTCGCAGAACGGTGTGCACAGCCGCTGCACCACCTCGGTGTTGTCATCCATAACGGTTCCTGTGTTCACCGGACTTCGAGACGGGCAGAGACTGGAGCTGTACTCATCGGGATGACCCAGCATGTGGCCGAACTCGTGGGAGGCGACGTCTCCCGAGTCGGAGGTGTCCCAGGTGGTCATGTTGGTCCCGGCGGGACCCTGGCGAACCCTCACCGTGTGATGCTGGTTGCTGGTGACCCATTCCACCCGGAAGTTCAGGGCGCACCTTCCAACACAACCTGGTGAGGTGCAGCACCCGAACCGGTTGCTCCACTTGGATTCGATTCCGGTCTGCCACCTGGTTCGCAGCGTGGCCATGGTCGCCGCCGTGATTCCGGCGTCAGGTACGAGCCGAATCCGGACCGTGATAGTCGTGCCGCGCTGGTCGTATGCAGCGGTCCAGCCGTAGATGCATTCGGACATCGAGAAGCTAACGTTGTAGGTGGGCCCCAGGGTGCCGGTGCGGAAGTCTGCGATCTCGGTGATCCGCCAGTCCCCGCTCCGGTACTCCTCGTGTACCGACACTGACCGGCCCATGGACTTGGCTTCGGCCGCGACGGCGAGGAGATTGGTGGTGGCATCGTCGTTGCGATCATCGAGCTTGCGCCAACCGGTGTCGCGGAGCCAGACCCAGGCATTGGAGCGCTCCTCGTTGCACCAGAGGGCGTCGATGTGGCGGTCACACGAAACAGGCAATCTGCCCTCCTCAGTTCGTGCCTCCCGAGCCACAATTACGGGCGAAAACCCTATCGCAACTATATGGACGCCCACTGATGTGTCAAGGCGGGCGTTGGGCTGAAGCTTTGAAGATGAGCCAGAGGCCCGAGGCCGGCTCTGCCGCGCTGATCTGAGCCGAAACCCTTTAGCCGTTTCCGGGTTTGAGCTCGGTCTGCCCGACAAGCTGGCTATGTGGCGGCGGGCTGGAACAGCTCGATCGGGTTGCCCGAGGGGTCCGACATCCCCAACCAACGGGCCCGCATCAGACTAGGGAAACGGGACGTGTGAGGTGGTTTCCGCGCCCGCCATCGACCGCCGTCTACATTCCGCCGAGGATGAATGTCGACTTCGAGCAAGCGACTCCCGGCGACGCCGAGAACCTGGTCAAGGTGCAGATCGCAGCTTTTCACGATGACGCTCGCATCTATCCAGGGGTCGACATCGGCGGCCCTCCCGGCTACGACTCGGTCGAGGCGATGCTGGCGACGATCGCCCGGGGCGAGTGCCACAAGGTCGCCCTTGATGGCGAGATCATCGGAGGGATCACTGTCATCGATCAAGGCGAGGGGCATTTCCATCTCGAGGTTCTCGCCATCGATCCGGCCCACCACAACAAGGGTTTCGGCACCCAGGCGATGGGGTTTATCGAGCGGACCTTTCCTGCCACCGTCTGGACACTGGACACACCGACCTTTGCCACTCGCAATCAGCACTTCTACGAGAGGCTTGGGTTTGTAAGGGTCGGTGAGACGGTGTTCCCCGACATCACTCTGATTCAGTACGAGAAACGCCTGAGCTAGGGAACGGGACATCTGGCCATTGCGGTTCCGCCGATCGGTCTCTCGTCGCGGGAACCTGAGACCACTGCCCCGGCACGGAGGTGCACGCCAGATGAAGAACCGTTAACTCCGCGCGATCGGCGGAAAAGCCAAGGCCGCCCAAACAGCCTGTTAGCCAGTCAAAGCCCCGGCTTGGCCCATATGCGATAGCCACACCCGGCAAGACCCGAGCCGAGGAGCAGGCTACCGAGGATGGCTACGAACCAGAATGCCGGTGATGCAAGTAGGGCGATCGCAAAACCCACCAAATGTAACGGTGCGCCCACCGCGATAAAGATGCCTGACCATCGTGGGAACGCCCCCGATGTCGCCACGGCAATGCCCAACATCACAAAGCCGGCCATGAACCCACTGGCGGCGAGACCGTTGAAGACCACCACCGGTGGATACACGGTGATGGCGTCAATCGTTGCGGGGGCCTCCGCAGCAAGAACCGGGGCGAAGAAACCGAACATGCTGGAAATGGCAAGCAGGGCGGTGCCCGTGAAAGTCACCAGGAAACCGATCAACCCCAGCCGCCCCAGACGTTGCGATTCGGCAACGTAAAGCGCCGGGAGACCAAGAAGGATCAGCACATAGGAGACGACGGACACAGCGTGAGAACCAACCAGCCTCGCCTCGGTCTCGAGAATGGTGACCGGGGTCTCCTGGGAGGGGTGCAATGCCGTCGCCACGACCAACATCAGGCCACCTGCAGCCAGGACCATCCCGCCCCCGCGAACGAGTGCAACCGATGGCGTTCCTCGGCTGCCGAGAGCAATCTGGTCTTCCAACCTTCCCCTCTCCAGATCTCACCGCCAAACCCGACAGGCCGACCAATCATATAGGTCGTTCAGCATCCAGGCGCTTTAGAAACGGGACGTCCAGTTGACACTGGATCGACACCACAACTCCGGGTTGTCAGCCGGGTGGACCAGCGCCACGGGGCGTCGGGTGGTGGGACCGATCAAACCCGATTCGGCCAGGGGAGCGCCGGCGATTGCGTTGAACAGGCTCGACTTCCCCACCCCGGTCGATCCCAACAACACCACCACGAGCGGGGGGCAAGGTCTGCGGCCCGAGGGGCGAGATACTCGGCGACCTGACCACGGAGTTGTTCGGCCCGGCGGGCGCGGTTCGGGTCGGGTGCAGCCTCAACCCGACGAGCGAGTGCGGTGGCCAGGTCTGATGGTGCCTTACTCAACCCCGCCACTGTATGGGTCTCGCCAGGTTGATCCTTCGGGTCTAGCTGGAGCGAGACGCAACAACCGGGTTGGGAACCCTGCTTATGGGGCAAGTGACGTCCATCAGAGGAGCGTCGCCGGTTATGGAAACAATGCAGTATTGGGAGACATACTTGAACGACCACCGCGCCGGAGCCACTGCTGGGACAGCGTTGATCAGGCGGATTTGGCGCAGCAATCGCCGGACGAAGTGGGGGCCGATCATCGAGGAGGTCGCCGAGTCGATCGAGCAGGACCTGGTCGTCCTTGACGAGATCCGGGCGGCGGCCGGTGTCTCGGGAGGAGATCTCAAGAGGGCGGCTGCTCTGCTCACCGAACGGGCCAGCCGACTGAAGCTGAACGGCCATCTACTCACCTATTCGCCCCTCAGCCGAGTCTTGGAGCTGGAAACCCTCATGTCGGCCGTCCGCGGGAAGCAGAGTCTGTGGGTGGCATTGCACTCAGCAGCGCCGTCTCATCCCGAATGGTCCGACTTCGACTTTGCCGTCCTCGAGAAACGGGGAAGCCAGCAACTGGAGTCGCTGGAGCGGGTCCACGAATGGGCCGTGACTGAGATGGTGGGCACCGGAACGAGCTGATTTCCGGCCGCCCCTGTTGAGAGCCGACCCGGATGCGGTCGACCTTGCCGGTTGGATCAGAGCCGTAGAAGGGCGGTCGCCGCAGATAGACAAGTCTGCGAATCATCACCGAGGCACCTCCCCCAAGCCAATGACCGGACACTGATTCTCTGGCCCAAACCGACGTCAGTCGGGACCGAGGTTGACCACCAGAGCTTGACTTCAGCCTCGATGGCGGGGATGTCGTTCCAACGCGATGATCCGGCGATTCCCTCGCCAGACGAGGAACAGTCCCAAGGTGCACAGCAGCGTCGCCGGCACCGCGAGTCGAGCCATGTCGAAGCCGGTGAACGGGAGATCGCCAGCCGCGACACTGGCCGACGCCACGTTGTTGCTGGGATCCAGGTCGGCTCCGTCGAGGAGCTCGAGGGCTACAGAGTTGGTGACCACCGTGCGGTTGGAGGCGGGCGACGTCGAAGAGACCAGGATGGTTGTCGACGCTCCCGCGAGCAGCCCTTGGGTGCGCGTGCAGGTGGCCTCCGTCCCCACCAATTCGCATGACCAACCGGTTCCCACCGCCGAGTCCAGTTCCAAGCCGGGACCGGCCGTGTCCACAACGGTGACCGGACCCGGTGCGTCCCCGGGCCCATTGTTGCTGACCGTGATCACCCATTCGATGCTTGAGGTGTCGGGATCGGTTGCCGTCGCGGCCTTGGTGATTTCGAGGTCGTAGAGGCTGGGGACCATCACCGTGGTTGGATCACTGTTGTTGGTCGGGTCGCTGTCACCATCGGGATCGGGATCGGTGCCATCTGTGGACCCATCGCTGATGCCGCCACCCGGGGAGGTGCCGAGGACGCTTGCCACGTTGTCGACACTGACCTCCATGGACGCGGTGATCGAGAACACGGCCAGAACAGCGCCGCTCTCACCTGGAGCGAGACTCTGTCCCGAGGCGAGGAGATTCGAACCGGCGGTTCCCTCCCAATTCTGGGATCCGATCAGCGTCCCATCAGAGGTGGCAAAAGCCTCCGGAGACAGGCCGGCGAAGATAGTGGCCACGTCGTCAGTCACCATCAAGTCGGCCGCCGTGACGTTCCCGAAGTTCTCAACCGTGTATCGGAACGTGATTTCGATGGTGCCGTCGGCGTTGATGACTGTCCCTTCAAGCCTCTTGGCGAGGCCGACCAGAGCTTGGGCCGCGAACTCGAGGGTTTCGGTGCTCGATGCTGTCACGTCGTCGCCCGAGTCCCCAGGGGTGCCGCCCGGCGGATTTCCATTAGCGACGGCAGTGTTGGAGAGCGTGCCGGCATCGATAGTCGCTTGATCCAGGATGACCGATGCGGTGCATTCCATGGTCTCACCCGGAGCCAGAACGTCAGTGGGACAGGAGACGGGCCCGGCAATTGGGTCGCTAACGCCAACGGGGTCGAGGGTTACGTTGCCGGTGTTCACGACATTGATCGTGTAGTTGGCCATGTCCCCAAGGTCCGCCCGGCCGGCGGGATCGACCACTGAGCTATCGATAGCGCCGATTTTGGTCACCCCGATGGCGGGCTCAGGTTCCAGTGGGACGGTGGCGTTGTCGGTTGTCGAGACCACCGTCGAACCGAAACCGCCTTCCGCGCTCGCAGTGTTGGAGGCCGATCCGGAATCGATATGCGTCTGAGTGAGCACCAGGGTCGCGGTGCAGGCCATGATTTCGCCTGATGCCAGCGAAGTCCCAGGGCAGGTGACCGAGCCTGCCGTATCGTCAGTGACGGCAACCGGATCCAGGGTCACGTTGCCGGTGTTGGTCACGGTGAGCGTGTAGTCGACAGCGTCTCCGGCGTCCACACGACCCGAAGGTGCAACCACCGAGTCGTCGAGGGCGGCGGACTTGCCGAGGGTGATCGCCGGCGCGGAAGGGATGGGTGCAGTCACCGTGCTTTCATCGCTGGTCACGACATCCTCAGCATCCTGTGCGGTTGCCGTGGCCACACTGGTCACCGCGCCACTGTCAACGTCGGCCGCAGTGAGCACATAGGACCCGGTGCAAGTCGTCGACTCTGCCGGCATGAGTGTCGTAACGGGGCAGGTCGCCAGGAACCCCAGGGAGTCATTGACCTGCAGGGTCTCGAGCGTGGCTGTGCCCAGGTTCTCCACCAGATAGGTGAAGGCGGCGGTGTCACCCGGGTTGGTATGTCCGGACAGGTCAACATCGGTGAAGCCAGCGAAGGCCGTGGTGACCGAAATGTCGCAGACCAGTGCCAATTCGATCCCGTCGAGGAAATTGCCGAGGGAACCCGGGTCATTCGAGACGAACGACATCTGGGTGGTGGTTTGGCCGGCAGGGACGACGTAGGTGCCCGAATAGACAATCCAGCCCGTGGTCGGGCTGACCATCACCTGGACCAGTGTCGGTGATCCCGGCGGGCCGAAACGCAAATCTGCGGAATCGGTGGGCGCGGTTCGACCGCGATGAGCGACCGACCAATCCAATTCATCGCCGCCGAGGGTTGCGAAATCCTGGCTGAGAGTGCTCGGTTGGGTCGCGTTCATCTCGGCGTGCTGACCTCCGGCAAAGGAGGTGACACCGAGGAATGTGGATTCCCAGAGTTCGATGAGGTTGTCGCTAGCGGTTGTGCTCCAACCCGGGACCACGGCCTCGTTGAAAAGGGCCCAGTTGGGGGGAGGGCCCATCGGATTGCTTCGCACCAGCGGTGTCTCGAAGCCGAGGTTGACGCCGCGGGAGCAATCGACCGGTGCCCCTTGCGCAGGCCGTTCAGGGAATACGAGGAACCCGGCGACAAAGAGTGCTGTCACCAGCAGTGCTCTTGCGCCCTTGCCCCCGGTATCTACGCCTTTAACGGCACCTGTTCGCAATGGTCTGCTCGAGGCGGCCTCCCACGGGGGAGATTAAGCATGGGCCTGCTCGGGCTGTCGAGCGGAGCACGGATCGACTGGCCGGAACGA
>CAVQFU010000006.1:0-371587 GCA_963711895.1 uncultured Acidobacteriota bacterium | reverse complement strand
ATTGCCTACGTCGACGACATCGATCAGGCATTGGCCGTCGTCGCCGATTACGTGGACATCAAGTCGGCGTGGACCCGTGGGCACTCACGGAGGGTGGCCGACCTCGCCGAGAACGCAGGGCGGGCATTGGGGATGAGCGACGAGCGATGTCGCGACCTGAGCCGGGCCGCATTGGTGCACGACCTGGGTCGGGTCGGGGTGGAGAATGGGATCTGGGACAAGCCCGAGCGGCTGGCGACCTGGCAATGGGAGAAGGTCAGGCTCCACCCCTATCTGACCGGACGGATCCTGTCCCGGTGTCCCGCCCTGGCAGGCTTGGGTGATGTCGCCTCGAGCCATCACGAGCGGCTCGACGGTTCCGGCTATCACCGCCAGACGAACCGGGAGCAAACCCCCGAGGATGCGATGGTCCTGGCTGCGGCAGACGTCATGGCAGCCCTCACCGCAGATCGGCCGCACCGGGCTCGGTTCGACCTCGAGGAGGCGACACGGGTGATGCATGACGAGGTTGAGGCGGGACGGCTGGATCCAGATGCGGTAGCCGCAGTCGTCTCGGCGGCCGGCGGGCCACCGATGTCGGTGGTGGCGGTCAATCCGGGAGGTCTGACCGACCGGGAGGTGGAGGTCCTGCGTCTCATCGCGCGGGGTCACACCAACCGTGTGATCGGCGAAGAGTTGTACATCTCGCCGAAGACAGTCGGGCGTCACGTCGAGAACATCTACGCCAAGATCGGGGTGTCGACCCGAGCCGGCGCTGCTCTCTATGCCATGGAGCATCGTCTCCTCGGATAGGGCAATGGGTAAGATTGAGCTGTGGGCGGCTTGCCCCGCCCGACCTTCGTCTCGGCGCCCGCGCCGTCGACCCGGAAGGCAAAGGGGACCCCGAGTGCTCGGCAAGAGTCGGATCGAGCTGTGCGTGTCCACGCATACGTCGGTGAGCGCGGGTCACCGGTCGAATGCGGCCGAGACACGGGAAAGCAGTCGAAATGACCCGACAAGAGACCTTCAAGCGCCGGATCCGGCAACGCATGGAGAAGACCGGCGAACGATACGGCGCCGCCCGCCGCGTCCTCATCGAGCAATCCTCGGCCGAGGAGGAGAGGAAGTGGGTGTCTGAGCCCGAGATGGCCGACGACACACTGCGAGAGGCCACCGGGCGTGGTTGGGACGAGTGGTGCGACATCATCGACGCCTGGCCCGGGCATGCCGACGGGCACACCGCAATCGCCACCTATCTCCACGACGAGCATGACGTTGCTGGATGGTGGGCCCAGACCGTGACCGTGGGATACGAGCGGATCACTGGTCTCAGACTCCCCCACCAGCAGCCGGACGGGACCTTCAGCGCGGGCAAGTCACGAACGGTGACCGCCGACGCAGGGCTGATCAGGGAGATGCTGCTCGACGAGGACGACCGGGCCGATCTCTTCCCCGGTTTGGAGACCGATCTCCGCTCGCGGCCCGACTCCAAAGTCCTTCGCATCGGAATCGGGCCCGGAACGGCTCAGATAGCACTCGAGCCGCAGGACGACGGTCGGGTCAAGATCACCATCGCCCATGACAAGCTCCCCACGGCCGACGCCGTCGAGGAGTGGAAGGGCTATTGGTCTGATTGGCTGGAGGCGGTCGACGGAGGTTGAGTCGCTAAGGGACGCCGCATCGTTTGCCGATCATCTCCCGGGATGACGATGCGGCGTGCCCTTATCGTGCTGACGGCCTTGCTCCTCGCCGCCCCGCCCGCCCACGCCGAAGACACGGTGGGCCTGGTCGATCCCGGCGCAGGCCTCTGGTATCTGCGGGACGAGTCCGGGGCGGTCACCAGCTTCTTCTATGGGAATCCTGGTGACTTCCCGATGGCCGGCGATTGGGACTGTGACGGGATGGACACTCCGGGTCTGTACCGCCAGTCCGACGGGTTCGTCTACCTGCGCAACTCGAACATCCAGGGTGTGGCCGATATCAGGTTCTTCTTCGGCAACCCCGGAGACATTCCCCTGGCCGGAGACTTCGACGGTGACGGTTGTGACACCGTATCCATCTACCGGGCTCCAGAAGCCCGGATCTATGTGATCAACGAGTTGGGCGCCAACGACGGAGGACTGGGAGCAGCCGACTTCAACTATGTGTTCGGCAACCCCGGAGACAAACCCTTCGTCGGTGACTTCGACGGAAACGGGGAAGACACGGTCGGGTTGCATCGGGAGTCGACCGGGTTCGTCTACTTCCGCAACACCCACACCCAAGGCAATGCCAATGCCGAATTCTTCTTCGGTGATCCCGGAGACCGCCTCGTCGCCGGTGACTGGGGAGTGGTCAACGGGGTCGACACCCCCGCCGTGTTCCGACCCTCTAACACCACCTTCTACTTCCGCCACACCAACACCCAAGGCAACGCCGACAGCCAGATCGGGTGGGGCTCGCCAGAATGGCTTCCCGTTGCCGGCACCTACGGCGCCCTTCCCGGGACCGGTCCCGGGTCTGGCTGCCCGGTGTTCCCCGCCGACAACATCTGGAACACACGTGTAGACACGCTGCCGGTCCACGCCCGCTCCGCTCAGTATGTGTCCCGGATCGGGGCGACCGCGAACGTCCACGCCGACCTGGGGAGTGGAGTCTGGCCGCCAGGGTCATCGAGCCCAATCGGAATCCCGTACGTCGAGGTTGGGGCCAGCCAACCCGACGTGACCGTCCAATTCACCTCCTGGCCTGGCGAGAGCGACCCCGGCCCCTATCCGATCCCGGCCAATGCACCCATCGAAGGAGGGCCTGCCTCCTCGGGTGATCGCCATGTCATCGTGGTGGATAGCGCGGCCTGCATGCTCTATGAGTTGTTCTCCGCGTTCCCCAATGGCGACGGCACGTGGCGCGCCGCAAATGGGGCCCGCTACGACCTGCGCTCCAACGCCCTGCGACCGGCCGGATGGACCTCGGCGGACGCAGCCGGACTCCCTATCTATGCAGGCCTCGTTCGCTACGACGAAGTCGCCTCGGGAGTCATCCGTCACGCCATTCGGTTCACCGCCCCCGACACTCAGGCCGCCTACACCTGGCCGGCCCGTCACGAGGCTTCGTCCATCACCGACCCGTCCTACCCGCCCATGGGGCAACGGTTCAGGCTCAAGGCATCCTTCGACACGTCGGCGATGTCGTCACAGGCCCGGGTGATCGCCGAGGCCATGAAGACCTACGGAATCGTCCTCGCCGACAACGGATCGCCCTGGTACATCTCCGGTGCCCCAGACCCCCGGTGGAACAACGACGTCCTCCACGAGCTGGATGTCATCGAAGGCTCGGACTTCGAAGCCGTCGACGTGTCGTCCTTGATGGTCGATCCCAACAGCGGCCGGGTCGCCCCTTGACGCAATGGTCTTGTCGCGGATCCCTCCGTTTACCTGACTCCGGTGCCCAGTTGCGAGAAGCCGCTGAGGAAGCGCTTTCGCATGAAGAGAAAGATCACGATGATTGGCAGGGTCGCCAGCAATGAAGAGGTCATGTGTCTTGATCGTCGATGTGGCGACTCCACTGCACCGCCAAGGTAGGACCCGATGCTGACAGCCTCCATGACGATCGACCCCGACTTTCAGGTGGCCGAGGTTCGCCGGCGCACCTTCGGGTCCTTTGTCGAGCATCTGGGGCGGTGTGTCTACACCGGCATATTCGAGCCGGGCCACGAGACCGCCGATGAAGATGGCTTGCGCCGCGACGTGCTCGATCTGGTTCGTGAGATGGGAGTCACCGTCGTTCGCTACCCCGGTGGCAATTTCGTCTCCGGGTATCAGTGGGAGGATGGAATCGGGCCGGTTGAACAACGACCTGCCCGCCTGGATTCGGCCTGGCACTCATTGGAAACCAACGCGTTCGGGATCGCCGAGTTCGTCAACTGGGCCCGCAAGGCCGATGTCGAGGTCATGCAAGCGCTCAATCTGGGAACCAGAGGTGTGCAAGACGCGGTGAACCTCCTCGAGTATTGCAACCACGAGGGTGGCTCCTACTGGTCGGACCTTCGCATCGCTAACGGTCATCGTGAGCCGTTCGATATCAAGCTCTGGTGTCTCGGCAACGAGCTCGATGGCCCCTGGCAGATGGGGCACAAGACGGCAGACGAGTACGGGCGGCTGGCGGCCGAGACGGCGCGCGCAATGCGAATGTTCGATCCGGCGCTGGAACTGGTCGCCTGTGGCAGCTCGCATTCGGGCATGCCTACGTTCGGCAGTTGGGAAGCCACTGTCCTCGAGCACGCCTACGACCAGGTCGACTACGTCTCCCTGCACGCGTATTACCAGGAGCATGACGGCGACATGCGCAGCTTCTTGGCCTCGGCGCTCGACATGGAGTCCTTCATCGACTCGGTCATTGCTACCGCCGACCACGTCCGAGCCAAGACCGGCGCCAGCAAGCGGATCAACCTCTCGTTCGACGAGTGGAATGTCTGGTACATCACGCGGTTTCAGGACCTCGAGCCCATGACGGATTGGCCTGTCGCACCGCCGCTGATCGAAGACGTCTACAACGTGGCCGACGCGGTGGTGGTTGGCTCCCTGCTGATCACGCTGCTCCGGCACAGCGACAGGGTCACCGCAGCCTGTCAGGCACAGCTGGTCAATGCCATCGCACCGATCCATGCCGAGCCCGGTGGCCCGGCTTGGAGGCAGACCACGTTCCATCCATTTGCCCAGGCGGCCCGGTTCGCACGAGGCAACGTGCTGAGGGTCGAGCCCAAGACGCCGAGCTACAACAGCGAGCGATATGGCGACACCCCAGTCATCGACGCGGTGGCAACCCATGACGACGACGCGGGCGACCTCGTCGTGTTCGCAGTCAACCGGGACCTGGATGAGGAAATCGCCTTTACCCTTGGCTTGCGCGCCTTTCCCGGCTATCGGCTCGTCGAGCACCTGACGCTCAGCGATGACGACATACACGCCGTCAACACCCAGGAACGACCGGATCGGGTCACGCCGAGCTCACGCGTCGTTTCCGGTGAGCCCGGCGATTCGGTCGAGGTGGTCCTGCCCGCAGTGTCGTGGAACGTGCTTCGCTTCGAGCGAACGACGTCTTGACCTCTTAGTCGGACTACGGCAGTTCCGCGGTCCCCGGTTTGCGGAACCGGCCACTGAGGAGGAAGGCGCCACCGGTCAGGAGCAGGATCCGTAGGCTCACCCGGGGCGGCGCTGACCATTAGAACGAGCGAAACCACGATTCCAACGACGCAAGAGCATCGTGGCCAGACGTTTGGCTCGCCGCATTGGTGTACAAGATATAGGACTGCGGTCGCGACAGGGGCGTCAGGCAGGAAATAGCCTGGCGGAGAGGGAGGGATTTGAACCCTCGAGGAGGTTTTAAACCCCCTACTCGCTTAGCAGGCGAGCGCCTTCGACCACTCGGCCACCTCTCCATTGGCGGGTTTGCCGCCCCTGTACGTTATCCGTTCTGAGGGACAGGGCTCAGTCGGGCGGAGGGGGTGGGATTCGAACCCACGAGACCCGGATCGGGCCCAACGGTTTTCAAGACCGTCTCCTTAGACCACTCGGACACCCCTCCAGGCGTCTCAAACCCCCCGGATGAGAGCTTCCTCGAACAGGTCGGGAAGCTCGACCCAGCGTAACCAGAGGGCCGCTGACCTGGCCGCAGCCCGGGTCCTGTCACACGTCAGGGTAACCACGGCTGGTGGTCGGCTCGTCCCATTGCGAGCGTCATCGCCTAGTCGTGGTCACCCGACTCCCGGTCTCGAATGATTCGATCGAGGCGTAGGCCAGCTCGAGAGCCCGCTGCCCGGCCCGGGCGTGTATCGGTGGCTCAGCTCCACTCAGGAAGGCCGGGATCAGCTCGTCGAGATGTCGATCGAACATCTCATGGAAGTCGCGGTCCCGGTCGTTGAAGTAACCGGCTTCCCACACGGTGGAGTTCTCGTCTCCGGCCTTGTTCAAGACGAATCGACGGACGGTGTCTTCCACGAGCACCCTGCCCTTGGTGCCGTTCACCTCGAGATAGTGGGTGTTGGGGTAGGCATACGAAGAGTCGTAACTGCCGACCAGGCTCCCCACCGCCCCGCTGGTGAACCGCAGGGCGATGGCCAGCGTCGAGTTCCCGTGACCGGTGAGGTCGTCGACCATCTGGGACCATCACGCTCTCGATCGGGCCGCACAGATGCTCGAGCATGTCGAAGCCGTGACACTGAGTCTCGATGAGATTGGCTTGAGGGTGCTCGCTCGTCCCGGGTTCTCCACCAAACCTCCAGGTGGCGAACACGATCTCGCCTAGGTCCCCGTTCTCGATCGCGGCCCGGGCCCGGACGACCGGGACCGCATAGCGGTGGTTGAAGTTGATCGCGAAGAACAGCGACCGCTCGTCGGCTTCCACGAGCAAACGCTGCGACTCCTCGAGGTCGAAGACGAAGGGCTTCTCGACCAGGAGCGGAAAGCCAGCCTCGATGGTCTGCAAGGTCGTGTCGAAATGATGCTCGTTGGGCAGACATAGAGAGACCAGATCCGGGTTCTGTTCCTCGAGCATCTGATCAAGGTCGAGATAGGGCGTCGCACCGAACTCGGCGGCGCGGCTCTCGGTCTTCTCCTTGGTCCGACCCACCACCGCCACCAGTTCGGTGTCGCTGCGTCTGCTGAACAACCGGGTGTGTTCGCGTCCCCACCATTCGCCGGTCCCGACTACACCGACACGCACCTTCTCAGCCATGGGTCGAATCTTCGTCTGGATGGGCCGGCCACGACACCCGGAGATGGGCTGCTGCGCTCTCCGGGACGACGTCGTTGATGAATGCACCCGCTGCAGATTCGCTCGAGGCCAGGTACTTCAACTTCCCTGGCGCTCTTCTCGGCGAGACCACTTCGATGCGGAGATGAGCGAGGTCACGCATCTGATGGACGGGAGCCTGAAACACGGTCGAGAGATAGGGGATCGGCTCGCCGAAAAGCCCGTCGAACGCAGCGGTCACATCGGCCTGGAGGCGAAGGAGCTCGCCGCGCTCATCCCGGCTGACGTCGGCGAGGTCGGCGACGTGTTTTCTCGGTTGGATGTGGATCTCATACGGCCAACGGGCCGCGGAGGGTACGTACGCGACGAAGTTGGCGGTCTCGGCCACGATTCGGCGCCCGTCCTTCAACTCGGCCTCGAGCACGTCACAGAACAGGCATTTGTCGTGTTCGGCCCGGTAACGAGCAGCCGCATCGAGAGACCTCTTCGGCTTGGGGGGGATGAACGGATAGGCGTAGATCTGGCCGTGAGGATGATGGAGGGTTACTCCGACATCGGATCCTCGGTTCTCGAACACCAGGACGTACTCGACACCAGGGATCTGGGATAGCTCTTGGGTTCTATCGACGATCGAATCGGCAATCGTGCTCAGCCGCTCATCCGAGAGATAGGAGAAAGAGGTCTCATGGTCGCTGCTGAAACAGATGACCTCACATTGGCCCACACCATCGGCGACCCCGAGCAGGCCGCTATTTCGGACGATCGCCGGAGATGGTGTCAAGGAGGGGAAGCGGTTCTCGAACACAACCACGTCGTACTCGGCTGCCGGGATCTCGGTGGCGTGACCGGGAGTGCTCGGGCAGAGCGGGCACTCGTCGAGGGGAGGGAGATGTGTCCTCTCCTGACGGTGCGACGCCACTATCACCCACTCCTCCTGGAGCGGATCGAAACGCAGTTCGGGATCGATCGATGACTCCGCCAGATCGCGTGTGTCGATTTCTGGATGGCCAACGCTGGCCCGGTCGTCGAAGTAGATGAGGGCGCGGCCATCAGCAAGGCTGGTCGACGTCTTGGCCACGGGACGAGTAGCCACCATCGCTAGGTGACCCTTCCGGCCCTGCGGAGCTCGCGCTTGGCGAAGAGGCTCTGAGCTGAGACCACGACAATCAGGAATGCCCCGCTGACCACGAGCTGGTGGTAATAGCTCAGAGTCCCGACCTGGTTGATGAGATTCTCGATCACCCCGAGCAGAAGGACACCGGCAAGAGTTCCGGTCAAGCCACCCGACCCTCCAGTGAGCAGGGTCCCTCCGATGACGACCGCGGCGATGGCCTCCAACTCGAACCCGGCACCGATTGTGGACAGACCTGAGGACGACCTGGCGGCGACGAGCAGACCGGCCAAGCCGCCGAGGAAGCCCATCAGTGTGTAAAGGACGAGCTTGACCCTCACCACCCTTACTCCCATCAAGACTGCCGCCTCCTCAGAGCCGCCGATGGCGTAGGTCGAGTGGCCGAGTCGTGTTCGGTAGAGCACCACCATCCCGAGCAGGAGCACTCCAAGGGCGATCCAGGCGGGTAAGCCCACCCCCACGAAGGTGGATTGACCGAGGGAGATCACCCACTCACCCTCCGGGATCAGATGAGTCGTATTGCCGTTGTCGGATACCTTGAATGCGAGACCCCGTGCAAAGAGCAGCCCGGCAAGAGTGACGATGAACGGCGGCATTCGGCCTCTGCTGATCAAGAGTCCCTGGGCCAGCCCGATTGCGGTGCACACCGCGAGGGGGACGAGGATGGCCGGGCCCGAGCCCCACCGGGCCGAGTAGGCGGCCAGAACCGCCCCCAACGCCAGCATCGACCCAACAGACAGGTCGATTCCGCCGCTGATGATGACAAAGGTCATGCCGACCGAGATGATGAGGAGAAACGAGCTGGCCACGGCCATGCTGGCGAAGTTCCGAGCACTCAGGAAGGTGGTGCCGAACGCAATCGCACCAGCAGCCACCACCACGATGAGCACCGGGATTGCAGGAGTGCGCCGGAGATAGGCCAGCGTGGCGGGCACCAGGCTCCTCTGTTCCAGCTCGCCTTCCTGTGGTGGAGGCGCCGGGGGTCGGGATAGGTCGAGGGCGCTCAAGTGGAGCCTCGATCCCGCTGGAAGTACACCGCACCAATGATGATCGCCGCCTGGACCATCCTCGCATCGGCGTCGGAGAGGTCATGCCGGATGAGGGTCGAGAAGACCAACTGCATCAGGAACGCACCTGCCACCGTTCCCAGGACCCTCACTTTCCCACCGCTCAGAGGGGTGCCTCCCACGACGACGGCGGTGATGGCGCTGAGCTCGATCAGGAGACCGACGAAGCTCGGGTCGGCGGCGGCCGATCGAGCAGTGACGAGAGTGCCGGCGATGGCTGCGAAAACCGCACAAATGACGTAGACGATGAGGAGCACCCGCCGCACCGGCAGGCCGGCGCCCAACGCCGCCCGCGGATTCCCGCCGATAGCGATGACATTTCTGCCGAACTGGGTGCGTCTGATCGTCAAGGCGGTCGCAAGAGCAAGAAGCCCGGCCAGGAGCGCGGCGATCGGCACACCCCACAGACGGTTCTGCCCGAGCGCCGCCAGGGTCGGGTCGAAGATCTCGACCAGCCGGCCGCTGGTGAAGGCGAGCGCAATGCCACGTCCGGCGACGAAAAGCCCGAGTGTGGCGATGATCGGCTGGATGCCGAGGAAAGCCACGAGAGACCCGTTGAGGAGCCCAGCGAGAACCCCGGCCACCAGCGCCATTCCGATGGCTAGCCAAGGGCTCTGTTCGACGAAGACGGCGACCATTGCTGCGGCCAGCGCCATAACCGCACCCACCGAGAGATCGATTCCAGCGGTCCCGATCACCAGGGCCATGCCCAGAGCGACGATCACCACTGGAGCCACCTGAACGAGCTGAAGCTGCAGATTCCGCAAGGAAGCGAAATTCGGGGTTGCGATCAGGTTGAACAGCACCACCGCGGCAAGGGCCAGATAGACCCCGTTTTCGCGGATGAAGCGCCCAGCTTTCTCGGAAGTGACCGCCGGTGCTGGGCTCGTGACGGCTGTCACGCCGACTCCGGCCGGGCATCGGTGACAGCGTGGGCGATCAGGTCCATGACCGCGTCCTCGCTGATCGCCTCGTCTTGGAGCTCGCCGACGACCATCCCTTCCTTGAGCACGAAGACCCGATTCGATCCCTCGATGACGTCCTCGAGCTCTGAAGAGATCAGGATGACCGCCAAACCGCCGACGGCCAGCTCGTCGATCAGGGCTTGGATCTCGGCCTTGGCCCCGACATCGATCCCCCTGGTGGGCTCGTCGAGGAGTACGACGTCAGGGTCGTTGCTCAGAAGGCGGGCCAGCAAGACCTTCTGCTGGTTGCCCCCGGAGAGCTCGCCCACGTTTTGATCCAGATCGGTGACCTTGATCTGAAGGCGATCGATGTATTTGCGGACGATCTCCTCCACCTTGGAGCTCGATACGAAGCCCCACCTGGCAACCGAACGCCCCGCTGCCAGGGTGATGTTGTCCTTGACCGACATGGTGGGGACGATGCCTTCGGCTTTCCTGTCTTCGGGGAGCAAGCCAACGCCCTTCGAGACGGCCGCCGCGGGGGAGCCACGCTTGAGAACGGCTTGATTCACCTTGATCTCACCTTCGTCGAGACGAAGCAACCCGAAGATCCCCTGAACCGTCTCACTCCTCCCTGATCCCAGGAGACCGGCCAGCCCGACCACCTCACCGGCACGAACATCCACGGAGACATCGGATAGGACACGGTGCCTGCTCAATCCCGATGCGGCGAGCACCGGTTCGACGCCGATGCGGCGGCCCTCGATGTCGAAGGCGGTCTTGCCCGAGGTTCGGACGTCCTGGACGTCCCGGCCCAACATGGTGGCAACCAGCTCGAGCCGGGTGATCTCTGCGACCGCTCCAGTATGGACTCGCCGACCATCACGCAGAACGGTCACCTGATCGCACAGCTCGAATATCTCATCGAGATCGTGACTCACGTAAAGCAGGGCAACACCATCGTCGCGAAGAATTCGAATCACCCGGAACAGCTGTTCGACTTCGTTGGGCTCCAGAGACGAGGTGGGTTCGTCGAGGATCACGACCTTGGCGTCAGTAGACACCGCTCGAACGATGGCGATCATCTGTTGGACGGCGACGCCGACCGAACCGAGCGGTCGTCGTTCGTCGACGGATATCCCATACCGACGGAGAAGCCGAGCCGCATCTGCGTTCATCTTCTTGACATCGATCAGGCCGAACCCACGCATTGGTTCGCGGCCGAGTAGCAGATTCTGGGCCACGGTCATGAACGGCTCGAGGTTGATCTCCTGAAAGGTGGTGCTGATCCCTGCCTCCCAGGCCTGGCGGGGACCGGCAAATGAAACCGGCTCTCCTTCCAGTCGGAGCTCGCCCTCATCGGCTCCGTACACCCCGTTGATCAGCTTGATGAGTGTCGACTTGCCGGCACCATTCTCACCGACCAGAGCGTGGACCTCCCCGGGGTAGATGTCGAGAGAGACCGCGTCGAGGGCGGTGACCCCCGGGAACCGCTTGGTGAGATCGATCGCTTGGAGCGTCGGTTCGCCACGGGTCACGGGAGTCACCGCCCTTGTCGTCGTCGAATTACCGGAGAGAAGTCTCGCTGCCTAAGGGATTTCTAGTAGGCGTTTGCCAGTTCGGCCTCGGCGTTCTCGGGGGTGTACTCCTTGTCTGAGATGATGGTCACCTCGGGAACTCCTTCCCCGTTGTAGAACAGGTCGAGAGCCCGGAAGGCGAGCGGTCCGAACCGGGGATTGGACTCGATGACACCGGAGATCCAGCCATCGATGATTCCCTGGACGGCGCCCTGAGTGCCGTCGATGGTGATGATCGCCACATCGCCCGGGGCATATCCGGCTGCCTGCAACGCAGCAACGGCACCAAGCGCCATCTCATCGTTGTGGGCATAGATCGCCGTGATCTCGGGGTTACTCGTGATGAGCTGCTCGGTCACGGTCTGGCCCATGGCCCGCTCGTAGTTGGCGGCCTGCTGTGCGACGATCTCGAGAGTCGAACCCTCGGCCTCTAGCTGCTCGAGGAATCCGTCGTTGCGATCGGTGGTGACATTCACACCGGGAGCGCCGAGGAGAATGGCGACATTCCCTTCGTCGCCGGTCACAGCCATCATGGCGTCGGCGGCCCGACGACCCTGCTCGACAAAGTCGGAGCCAACCCATCCGATGTAGTCAGTGCATGCCGTCTTGGTGGTCAGCCGACGATCGATCGTCATGATGGGAACGCCTGCCTCTTGGGCATAGGTGAGAGCGGGGTCCAAGCCTTCGGAGTTCAACGGCGAGATGATGAGAGCGTTCGCGCCCTGATCCACCATGCTCTGAATGTCAGAGATCTCCTTGTTGAGATCGGACTCGGCGTTGGTGGTGATCAGCTCGATCCCGAGCCGCTCAGCCTCCGCGACAATCGACTCGGTCTCTGCGATGCGGAATGGGTTTGCCTCTCGCTCCGATTGAGCGAACCCGACCAGACCATCGAGGAGATCGACGTGTTCGACCCCACCGTTGTAGTCCCCATACACGCAGGTGTCGCCCTCGGTTCGGGAAACCTGTTGGGCTGCCTCATCGGTGCCGATACCGCCCGACGCAGTGGTTTCCGTGGCCCCCTCGGTCGTGCCGGGCGCTGCGGTCGTTGCCGGTGCCTCGGTGGTTTCTGAGGTGGTCGCGGTGGCCCCCGACGTCGTGGTGTCGCCTCCCTCGGTGCCACAGGCGGCAACGAGGGCGAGAACCGTGAGTAGCACCACGATCTTCGTCATGGTTCGCTGGTGTCGCATGGATCATCCTCCTCCGGGTCTTCATGCTTAGGCATTACTCGTACAAGACTGAACGAGTATTACCAATTACGATCGAGACCTTATCAAATCCGATCAAGCTCGTCAACGGGCGACTCCACCCCTCATGCTGCCACTAGTTACACAATTGGGCACAAAGTATTGGCTTGCGAGCAGTCAGGGAATATGGTCAATATTGACCAGATCACTTCAGTTGTGATCAGATACGGTAAGCTAGAGATAATGATCCCGGCAGAGAGACGCAGACTGATCCTGTCCAGGACGCGGGCGGCGGGTGTCGTCTCGACCCAGGCTCTTGCCGACGAGCTGGGAGTCTCCGAGCTCACGGTGCGGAGGGACCTGAAGCGGATGGCTGATGAGGGATTGCTGGTGAGGACGAGAGGCGGCGCGTCAATCCGCGATTCGCTGGCGCGGGAATTGAGCTATCTGGAGAAGACGGCGGAAGCACACGACGAGAAGATCGCGATCGCCGTTGCGGCAGCCGGGCTCATCGAGGCCGGGGATTCGATCATCATCGGGCCGGGCACGTCGACTCTGGAACTGGCCAATCAGATAAGGCTCGTGCCCGACCTCACCGTGGTGACCAACTCCCTGCTTGTCATCGATGCCCTGATGAATGCCTCGAACATCCAGGTCGAAGCAACCGCCGGCTCTCTCCGACGCTCGATCCGGGCCTTGGTGGGCCCACTCACCGAAGAGAGCTTGCGGTCGCTCCGGGTCAACAAGGTCTTCATGTCGGGGAACGGGTTGTCACGGGCCCGAGGGCTGACAACCCCGGAAGTGACCGTTGCGGCGTCGGACCGGGCCCTTGCCGCCGCTGGTGAGCGGAGGGTGGTGCTCGCCGACTACACCAAGATCGGCAAGGACACGATGTGGCAGACGATGACTGTCGCTGAGATCGACACCCTCATCACCGACGACAAGGCGCCGGAATCGGAGCTGGAGGCGCTGAGACGAGATGGCGTCGAAGTGATCACGGCCACAGTGGCGGTGTCATAGTGCAGCACTCACGGATACTCATCGGGAGTGGTCGAAGTCGTCGTGAGCACCGAGATCACCAGGTCTGTTCGACACAATCGGCGTGACTCTCCGGCTCTACCTGAATCGTGGCGTGGTCGATTCCCCAGGTCGTCTTCATCAAATTGGTCGCGCTATCGAGCACCGAGTGCAGATCGGCACCGTCCGCTACGACGAGATGGGCCGTGGCCAGGTCCATGTTCGAGGTCAGGGTCCAAATGTGCAGGTCGTGAATACCGGTGACGCCATCCACGGCGGCCAGGTCCGTTCTCACGGCATCGACATCGACGGATGATGGTGCGGACTCGGCCAGGATCGACACCGCCTTCCATCCCAATCGGATCGCCCTGGGAATGATCCAGAGCCCGATCGCAATGGCGATCAGCGGGTCGGCCAGTGGCCAGCCGGTAGCCAAATAGACAACGGCTGCCGTGATCACGCCGATCGAGCCGAGGAGGTCGGCCAAGACCTCCGTGTAGGCCCCTTCCATGTTGAGGCTGGCCCCTGCTTCGCCGCGGAGAAGCCAGATCGCGACCAAATTCACCAGCAAGCCCCCGACCGCCACCCAGAGCATGAGCCCGGCCTCGATCTCCGGAGGATTGCCGAGCCGGTTGAATCCCTCATACAGCGCATACCCGGCGATCCCGATCAACAGAATGGCATTGGCCAAGGCAGCGAGGATTTCCAGCCGGTACAGCCCGAAAGTGCGCTGTTCGTTTCGCAGCAGCTTGTTGGCGCTGACGATGGCGGCCAGTGACATCGCCAGACCGAGGGCGTCGGTCCACATGTGCCCGGCATCCGACAAGAGGGACAGCGACCCGGTCGAGAACGCGGCCACAACCTCGACCAGGGCATAGACGATGACCATCGTCAACACGATCGAGAGACGTCTGGTGTGACGCGATCGAGTCGCTTCAGTCGGGGTCAGCTCATTGCTCACAGCGTGGCAGCGCCGCCTGAGGCGGCGCCTTTGCGGAGGGGGAGGGATTCGAACCCTCGAGGAGGCGTCAGCCCCCTACGGCATTTCGAGTGCCGCGCACTAGACCGGACTATGCGACCCCTCCAGGGGAGGCTTTGGCGGAGGGAGAGGGATTTGAACCCTCGAGGGAGCGTGAACCCCCAACGGCATTTCCAGTGCCGCGCACTAGACCGGACTATGCGATCCCTCCAGAGCTGCGTTGCCGGACCCGGCAAGCAGATAGAGGATAATCGACCCACATGGCTGAGCCGATGCCCTCCGATCAGCTACGTCGACCCGATGCGACGGGCCCTGAAAGCAGCGGCCGAGGCCGCAAGCACAGGTGATGTTCCGGTGGGGGCGGTACTCATCGACCCATCGGGAGGCGTCGTGACTGTCGATCGCAATCGACGCGAAGAACTGTCCGATCCCACGGCGCATGCCGAGATCCTGGTCATTTCGGCTCGGGCGAGGGAGATCGACGACTGGCGCCTGACCGGCCACACCCTGGTGGTGACGCTCGAACCCTGTCCGATGTGCGCCGGGGCGGCGGTGCTGGCCCGTCTCGATCGCATCGTCTACGGCGCTGCCGACCCGAAAGCGGGCGCCGCCTGGTCGCTCTACAACATCCCCCAGGACCGCCGGCTCAACCACCGGATCGATTTGATCGACGGGGTCCTCGCCGAGGAGTGCTCGGCCCTCCTCACCGCTTTCTTCGCCGACAAGCGCTGACTCACGCCGCTACCGCCGCCTCCGAGGCGACGAGCCAACGGTCCCACAGGGCGTAGACGACAGCGCCGACCCCCAGAATCAGAGCCACCGCGGAGAAAGCGGTTCGGTAGTCGAACCCGTCGATCAGGCCGCCCACCGCAGGGGCAGAGGCGAGAAGAGCGATATCGAAGATAGAGGTGAAGATCGCCATTGCAGATCCGCGTTCGGCGGTCCTCGCCCTGTTCACCACCTGGCTGGTGAGAATGGGGAATAGGGCGCCATGGGCCAGACCGGCCGCGACCGCGGCCGCGACGATGACGCCGGAGCTTCCCGCCAGAGCCAGCAGCAGAAGGCTCGATCCGTAAGCCAGCAGGGCTCCGGTGACGAAAGGACGCTGTGGTATCCGGTCGTAGTGCCTTCCTCCGGCGATCCGCATGGTCGCGGCGGTGACGCCGTACACGCCGAAGAAGAGACCTGTGGAGCCGACGCCCCGATCGGCAACGAAGGTCCTGGTGAAGGTGAAGATCGTCTCCATGCCGATGCTCAAGGCGAGCGTCACCCACCACAAGGGAAGGAGGTTGCGTTGCGCCAGGGCCGACCAGAAGCCACGCCGCGGCCGATGGCCGAGGATCGGGAGCAGGGGGAGGCGCCACACGAGGAGCCATGAGGTGAGGCTCGCCGCCGATGCGAGGACGAACAGACCCGGATAGCCGAAGGCCTCGATGACTACATCGCCGACGACACCTCCGAGTGCGATGGGGAGAAGTCCGGAGAGGCCGAACAGAGCCAACCCCTGGGTCCGACGCTCGACCGGGATCGCATCCGCCGCGTAGGTGAGCATTGTCGTGAAGAGGGCGATCTGGAGCACGCGTTGGGAAAGGAAGAGGACCCAGAGATACGGGCCCCAAACCGTGGTTGTGGCAAGGGCGAGCACGACCGTCGCGTTGAGCAATCCGGCGACCAGGAGCACGGTGCGGCGGTTCGTCAGGTCCAGGATCCTCCCGAATGCAGGCCGGAAGAGAAGGGCGAGCAGGGCGCCAGCTGCGTAGAGAACGCCGATGAGCGCCTCGGTGATCCCGAGGGTCTCGAGATACCCGGGGACATGGACCAGGAGGAAGAAGGACATCTCCTGCAGCAGCGCGGCGGCGAAGAGCTTGCCGAAATTGGGGCCGAAGCGAGCGGACACAGCCGATGGAAGGTAACAGGGCTGTGATCCGGCTCCGTCTTGATATTCGTAGGAATCGGTCGTCGCCTACCCTTGTGATCGATCGTGATAGGCGGGGCGCTAGGGGTGCCCTGAACCCGAAATCCTCTCCATGCGGGGCTGAGTTCCCCGCCCGAGGGTCCACGTGACACCGGCGGATGGTGGACACGGGACGTTGACGGTCGGGTCCTGCGCGGCGGAACACCACGAACCGGGTCAGATCCGGAAGGAAGCAGCTCTAAGTGGACCGTTCCGGGTGACGCAGGGCGGCCTGACCTGAGTCCACGCCCCTCAGTCTCCGGCGTCGCAAGGTCTCGACGGCGGGGGCACGATCAATGGGTTGTGGGTGGTGAGTTATGGGTTCGGTTTTCGGAGGCGCACTCCGTAGACGAAGCCGAAGAGGCCCATTCGCCAGATGTGTTCGGCCGTCAGGGCATGACTCTGGAACAGGGCCTCGGGCGGTGGGAGGGAATCCAGGGAGCGGTGGAGATACCAGTACTCCCGGGGGGCGCCGGCGAAGAGGAGCCCGACGAGGGGCAGCAGGAAGGCGGTGCCGATTCGGTGGAGGAATCGAAGAACACCGTTCCGGGGCCGGGCAAGGTCGACCACCACCGCCGCCGAACCCGGTTTCATCACCCGATCGATCTCGGCCAGGGTGTCATCGATCGAGCTCAGGTTGCGGAACACGAACCCGCTGAAAACGCCATCGAGAGACCCTTCTCGGAAAGGGAGCAACTCCCCAGTCCCGACCACACGATCCCGGACCGGGCTCAGCGCGAGCATCTCGATGACGGGGTCGAGACCCACTACGACCCTGCCGTTGAAGTCGGTGGCCCCGGTCCCGCAGCCCAGATCGAGGACGCTTCCCGGAGCCAGCATGTCGATCCCCCGTGCCCGCCACGATTTCTCCTGGCCCAGGGACAGGATGCGATTGATCAGGTCGTATCGGGCGGCGATCCGGGCGAAGATCGGGTCGGAAACCTCACTCACGGCTCGATGACATCGAATCCCGTGTAGCGACGGAGCGCCTCGGGAATCACGACCGAGCCGTCGGGCTGCTGATGGTTTTCGAGGATGGCGAGGATGGTCCGACCCACGGCGCAGGCAGTCCCGTTCAGAGTGTGCACCACTTCATTCCCCTTATCGGCCCTCATCCTTATCTTGAGCCGTCGCGCCTGATAATCGGTCGTGTTGGAGCAAGACGTGATCTCGCGGTAGGCCTGCTCTCCCGGGAACCAGGCCTCGATGTCGTACTTCTTGGTGGCCGATGCGCCGAGATCCCCCGCGGCGACGTTCACCACCCGATAGGGGATCTCCAGCTCGCCGACCAGTTTCTCCTCTACCGCGAGGAGACGATCGTGCTCCGCCGGTGACTCGTCCGGCGTGGTGAACACGAACATCTCGACCTTGTCGAACTGGTGGACCCTGAAGATGCCGGCCGTGTCCTTGCCGTAGGTCCCGGCCTCCCGGCGGAAACACGTCGAGAACCCGGCATATCGGAGCGGGCAGATCGTCGGACTCCAGGATCTCGTCGGCGTGATAGGCGGCAAGGGGACCTCGGCGGTCCCCACCAGGAAGAGCTCGTCCTTGGGGATCTCGTAGACCTGCTCCCTGGCCTCGGGGAAGAACCCGGTGCCGACCAGCGCCTCCTCGCGCACCAGGACCGGGGGGACCATCGGCGTCAACCCCTCGGCCACCAGGTGATCCATCGCCCACCGCACCAACGAGAACTCAAGCATCGCCCCCTTGCCCTTGAGATAGCCGAAGCGGCTCCCCGACACCTTGGCGGCGCGGACGGTGTCGATGATCCCCAGCGCCTCGCCAAGAGCAGCGTGATCGGAGCCTTCGGTCATCGGCTCGCCGACCCGCTTGATCTCGAGGCTGTCCTCTTCGCCGAACCCATCGGCAGCATCGGGCGCCACCAGATTGGGAACCTCGAGGATGGCTGAGTCGAACTCAGATTCCAGACCGTCGACCTCAGCTGCTGCCACTTTGACCTGGGCCGCCAGGTCGGCCACGGCAGCGATGGCCTCGTCCTTTGCCCCTGCTTCGAGACCGGCAATCTCTCGCCCAGACTCCTTTTGCCTGGCACGGAGCTCCTCGGCGTTCTGACGGGCGGCCCGGAGACGCGATTCGAGGGAGATGACGGCGTCGAGATCGACCTTCGAGCCACGTCGAGCCAATGACTCCCGGATCGCGTCAGGGTCGTCTCGGAGCAGCCGGGGATCGATCATGAGGGCGACGATGGTACCGACCGCCCGGGTGAGCCCCTACTCGTCGTTCACCTCGAAGAGAACGCTGACAACGTTGTCCTCGAGATCGACGTCGTTCGTGATCGCGGTGAGGCTGGCTGCGACTTCATACAGGGAGCCGGGGACGACCGGGATCTCGAGGAACTGCACCGCCGTCTGCTCTCCCGGCTCGAGCACTGGCACCATCTCCGAGAGCACAACCGGGTCGGATTCGCCGGACACAGTGAGCTCGATGGGCTCGGGCTCGCTGGCCACATTGCCGGCATTGCCCACCACGACCGAGAAATTCAACAGCTCGGTGGCCGGGACGATGGCCTGGTCGGAAGGATCGACGTTCCACAGAGGGTCGGAGGTGATCGAGGACACCTGGAGCCCGGGCCGCAGTGCTATCCCGCTGTTCGGCGAGCGCGAGGCCTCGACGTAGGCCTGCGACAACGTGAAGAGCTCGCCCTCGGCGGGAAGCATGAGCACTGTTGGGAGGGCGGCGACCGGGTCGGGCACCTCCTCTTCATCCAGCTCCCGAACCAGATCTGTGTAAAGACGATCACCAGCCCTCAGCTCGGCCAGGGCATTGGCGATGTTGTCGGTCACCACAATGTCGGTCGGGTCGTCGGCGGCGGCCAGGATTCCGGAGGTGAACCCACTCACCCCCACCGTCCATGCCTCGAGTGCCCTTCGGTAGACGGCGTTCGCGGCAACGAGATTTTCCGACTCCGGGCCGGTCTCCACCAACTCCAGCCCGGTCTCCAGGCTCTCACGCAGGCTGTCGGTCGCCATGACCAGCTCAGAGCGCTCGATACGGGAAAGCCGGGAGATGACCACCCTCAGCGCGTCGGCCCCCGTCGACAGCTCGGATGCATTCTCATGCATGGCATCGAGGTACTGCAGCTCGGCTCGGGTGTCATCCCCGGCGCTGGTCACGACCACGGCGACCACGGCAGCAGCCGTGACGATTGCGGGCCAGAGAAACCGGCCGAGGGACCGCCTGCGCGGTTTGGGTTGATCGAGAATCATGTCGTGACGGAGGCTTGGTCTGGGATGTGGAGGGTATTACCTGCCTTGGGAGTAGGACGAAGCCCACTCCGAGAGAATCGGGCCGGCTCGGTGGATCCGATGGGCAAGGCACCCGCTGTCGTCGAACGGCCTAGCGTGATGTAGGGCTAGCGAGCAGATGAGCCGGAAGCGAGCGTCTGACGGGACGCAGATCGAGGTGGCTTGGTGAGAATTGTCGGATTCCTGGTCGCTTTGCTCATCGTCGTCTGGGTGGTGGGAACGCTGTTCAGCCTCTACCGCGCCCGACACAAGGACAACAACGACAGCCCGATCGACCAGGATCAGAGGCAGCGTCACGAAGATGAGAGGCAGCATCGGCAGCGAATGCTCGCCGAGGAGAAGCAGCGGCATTTGCGTGGTGACGACTTACCGCCGTGGTGAGACAGCGATCGTGTGGGCGAGGGGGGACTTGAACCCCCACGATCTTGCGATCACAGGAACCTGAATCCTGCGCGTCTGCCAATTCCGCCACTCGCCCAGGGATCGAGGCGAAATCGTACCGTCGCACTGGGGGTTCCGGTAGTCGGCAACACTGTCCCCGCCCGACCGTAACCTCTCGACGTGAGCCTGGCACGCAGCCTGGAACGACGTCTCGAGCGCCTCCTGGAAGGCGCTACCGGCCGTGTGTTCTCGGGCCGGCTCCACCCATCGGAGATGGCGGGACGGATCGCGAGGGAGGCCGATCTCAGCCGCTACCGCCATGAATCGGGGCCGGCGACGGCCAATAAGTACGTTCTGACGGTCAGCCCGGCCGATCTCGACGTAGATCCCTCCACGCTCGAGAAGAAGCTGGAGATGGCACTCGCCGAGCACGCCGCCGGGGTAGGCCTCCTCTTCGAGGGCCCGCCGACGGTGAAGATCGTCACGTCGAACGAGATGGCTCCGGGGCAGTTTTCCTGCACACCGTCGGTCGAGCCTGGCCGACTCCCACCTTGGGCCAGGCTCACCGGCTCCGGCACCAGTATCGAGATCGGAGCCAACCGGGTGACCCTCGGGAGGTCCGACGAGGCGGACATCGTGCTTCCCTACGACAACGTGTCGCGGAAACACGCATTGATCTGGCGCTCCGAGGGCCAATCCTGGATCCAGGATCTCGGGTCCTCGAACGGGACCTCGGTCGACGGGGCGAGGGTTGGCGAGCGACCGATGCCGCTGCAGAATGGCTCGGTGGTGAGCCTGGCCGGGCACCGATACCGGTTCATCGAGGGGTAGGGATGCCCGACATCATTCTGGCATTGCTCCGGATCATCTTCCTGGGCCTCGTATACCTCTTCGTATGGCAAGTGGCCCGCGCTATCGGCGCACATCTAGGAATATCTCTTCGACGGAAGCGCCGGGAGGGCACCAAGGTCGTGATGATCAAGTCCGAAACCCAACAAGGCACCGAGCTCGAAGTCGAGGACGTGACCGTGCTTGGGCGCTCGCCTGAGGCCGATGTGCTTCTCGACGATCCCTACGCTTCCGAGTTCCACATGCGGCTGGTGGCCCAGGAGAACGGGATGGTGCTGCATGACCTCGGCAGCACGAACGGGACCTACATCAACGGGCGTCGTGTGACCGCGCCCACCACCCTGCGCCGCGGCGACACCATCCAGGTCGGGAAGACCGTGATGGAAGTCCGATGAGATACGTGTGGGGCTCGGCGACCCACCAGGGAATGGTCCGGCAGAACAACGAAGACTCACTGTTTCCCGACAAGTCCGGTGAGTCCGATGGGCCGGCCGTGCTGATGGTTGCCGACGGCATGGGTGGCCATATCGCCGGTGAAGTCGCCTCCCGCCTCGCTATCAACGCTGCCGCCTCGGCCGAACTGGATCCGGATGATCGGGTCGCCGCAGCCAATCGCGCCATTCGCGAGGAGGTCGCCCGTCAGCCCGACCTCGAGGGTATGGGCACCACCCTGACCCTGGTCAAGCTAGAACCCCAGGGAGTTGCCCGATTCGGGCATGTCGGCGACAGTCGCGCCTACCTCTACCGGGATGGGGAACTGAGGCAACTGACCGAGGATCACACGGTTGCGGCCGAGTACGCGGCGCTCGGCCATATCTCGGCAGACGAGGTCGATGACCATCCGCAGAGCCACATGCTCACTCGTTGCCTCGGTCTCACCAGATTCGTGAATGTCGACCGCATCGACCTCGATCTCGCTCACGGTGACCGGCTGCTGCTGTGCTCCGACGGCCTCAATTCGATGGTGCCACCCGACGGCATCGCAAAGGCCCTGGCCAAAGGAAGCGCGGACGAGGCGGCCTGGAAGCTCGTAGAGGCGGCCAACAAGGCCGGAGGTCACGACAACATCAGCGTCATCGTCATCGACGTCGTCACCTGAGCCCATGACCCGCAACACCGAGGGCGCGTTGATCGTGGCGGCCTCCGTGCTGGCAGCGTTCGCCGTGAGCCTGGTCAACTTCGCTCAGGAGCGGACGGTCGATGCCCAGACGGCCCTGACCTTCCTTGTCTTCTTGATCGCTTTCGGCGGGCTCCACATGGCGGTGCGGGCCTTCGCTCCGAAGGCCACACCCCTGCTCCTGGCGCCGGTGACGGCCCTCACCGCCCTCGGCTTCTTCCAGATCTATCGGCTCGATTTCGCCACCGCAACCGTTCGAGCAAGCTCTCAGAGGTGGTGGATCCTGATCGCAGCCGGCCTGGCCTCCCTGACCCTGCTGTTGTTCACCCGGAGCTCGATCTCGATATTGCGCCGGTATCGCAACATCACCCTGCTCATCTCCCTGGTGCTGATACTCCTCCCCAACCTGCCCGCCAACTGGGGGTTCCCACTCCGCGGGTTATCGGTGAACGGATCCCGACTCTGGGTCCTCCTCGACGTGGGCTTCACCACCTTCCAGTTCCAGCCTGCGGAGCTGGCCAAGCTGGGCCTTGTCGCCTATGTCGCCGGGTACCTCGCCGACCACCAACGGGCGCTGCGCGAGGCACGTCGCCACATCGGGCCCATCGCCTTCCCCGAGCCCCGCCAGCTGATCCCATTGCTCATCACCTGGGGGGTCAGTGTCTTGATACTGATCTCACAGCGTGATCTCGGCGCCTCGCTGCTCCTGTTCGTCGGATTCGTTCTCCTGCTCTATGCGGCCACGGGCACAACCGGGTATCTGGTGGCGGGCGCCTTCCTCGGCGTGATCGCCGGGGTGGCCTCATACATCGCCTTCGACCACGTGCAGCGACGGGTGATCGCATGGATCGCACCCTTCGAGCACTACGAGGACGAAGGCTTTCAGATAGCCCAAGGGCTCTTCGCGATGGGGACGGGGAGCCTGTCGGGTGCGGGACCGGGACTTGGGAGACCCGATCTGATTCCCAACGCCGCCACCGATTTCATCTTCGCCGCCGTCGGCGAGGAGCTCGGGTTCGCCGGGACGGTCTCGGTGATCGCGCTGTTCGCACTCACCATCTCGGTGGGCCTCGGCATCGCCTTCCGCAGCCGCGACACGTTCCGCAAGCTGCTGGCGGCCGGGCTCACCTTCGTCCTGGCCGTCCAGACCATCCTGATCATCGGCGGGGTGGTCCGGCTTGTGCCACTCACCGGCATCACCCTCCCCTTCATGTCGTATGGCGGCTCGGCCCTGGTGGGAAACATGATCCTGATCGCCCTCCTGCTCCGGATCAGCCACGAGGAGGCGCCGTGAACGGCCCTGTTCGCCGTCTGTCCATCGGCTTGTTCGCCGGCTTCTTCGCCCTTCTGCTGGCTGTCACCTGGATCCAGGTGATACACGCCGACGTACTCAAGGCCGACCCCCGTAATTCCCGCCCCGCGCTGTCCGAACGTGGCAAGGAGCGTGGGCTGATCGTCACGATCGACGGAACTGTGGTGGCGCAGTCGGTCCCCGACCCCGAAGACCCCCGATCGTTCATCCGCCAGTATCCCGAGGGCGAGCCCTTCGCCCATGTGGTGGGCTACAACTCGTTCCTCGTCGGCTCCTCGGGGATGGAGAACGCCTACGCGGACGAGCTCCGCTCCCGACGAGATCTCACCATCAGCGACCTGGTCACGGTCATCCTGGGTCGGGACCTCCGCCCGGAGAGCCTCGAGCTCACCATCAACGCCGCTCTTCAGGAGGCTGCGTTCGAGGGCTTGGGCGGGCTCAAAGGTGGGGTGTTCGCCATCGATCCCAGGACCGGGGCGGTCCTTATTTCCGTTTCCTCGCCTTCCTACGACCCCGAGTCGCTCCTCGGCGGTGACGCGGCTTCGGTATGGGAGAGCCTCCTCGCCGATCCTGCCGGGCCGCTCCTGGACCGCGCCACCAGGGAGATCTACCCGCCAGGGTCCACTTTCAAGACGGTGGTGACGGCGGCCGCCCTCGACACCGGGACCGCAGTGCCGGAGACGGAATTTCCCGATCCCGAAGAGTTCATCCTGCCTGGCTCGTCGGCGACGATCTCCAACGCCGGTGGAGGCGTCTGCAACGACGGGCAGTCGATAACTCTCCTCCAGGCCTTCATCGTCTCATGCAACACAACGTTTGCCGACCTTTCGATTCAGGTCGGCGCAGAGGACATCGGGATCACTGCCGAGGCGCTCGGGTTCAACACGGATATCCCGTTCCCGTGGACGGTTCCCGAGGCGGTCTACCCGGTGGACCTGCTCGCCGCAGACCCAGCGGCGCTTGCCCAGAGCGGCATCGGGGAACGCGACGTCCGCGCTGCGCCGTTGCATATGGCGATGGTGGCTGCGGCAGTAGCCAACGACGGCACGACGCCGACCCCTTATCTCGTGAATCGCATCTTCGACGCAGACGGGAACACTGTGGAGACATTCGAACCGAGCCCCATGGGCCAGGCCATGGATCCTGCTACGGCCGCGATCCTGACCGAGATGATGGAGCGCGTTGTCACCGAGGGCACCGGTCAGGCGGCGGCGGTATCCGGAGTCAGGGTGGCCGGCAAGACCGGAACCTCGGTGGGCGCGGACGGGCTGCCCAATGCGTGGTTCATCGGGTTCGCCCCCGCCGAGGACCCGACTATCGCCATAGCCGTTTTCTTCGAGGCCAGCCCGGAACTTGGCGAATCCGCCTCCGGCGGTGGTGTCGCCGCCCCCCTCGCCGGCGATCTCATCGAATTGTGGCTGGAGGGAACCCCATGAGTTGGGACGAGAGCATTCCTACAATCCGCCCGTCTTCCATGGATGCCCAAACCGCCCTCACCGACCGTTATCAAATCACGTCCCATCTGGCTCGGGGCGGGATGGCCGACGTCTATGAGGGCAGGGATAACCTGCTCAATCGCCGGGTTGCGATCAAGGTCCTCCACTCCCAGTACTCCGCCGACGAAGCCTTCGTGAAGCGCTTCCGAAGGGAGGCCCAGGCTGCAGCCAACCTGAGCCACCCCAATATCGTCGGGATCTACGACTGGGGTCAGGCCCAGAACACCTACTTCATCGTCATGGAGCTCGTCGACGGGCGCTCATTGCGTGACGTCCTCAAGTCGGAAGGGGCACTACTCCCCCGGCGAGCTACCGAGATCACGGCCGAGGTCGCCGCCGCGCTGTCCGTCGCCCATCAGGCCGGCCTGGTCCACCGCGACGTGAAGCCAGGCAACATCCTTCTCGCCAAGGACGGCACCGTGAAGGTGACCGACTTCGGCATCGCCAGGGCCTGGGACGACAGTCAGGAGCTGACCCGGACCGGGGCGGTCATCGGAACCGCGACTTACTTCAGCCCCGAGCAGGCCCAGGGAGCGGCGGCCGATGCCCGAAGCGACGTCTATTCCCTCGGCGTAGTGCTCTACGAGATGCTGACCGGGCGCCCCCCTTACACCGGCGACAGCCCGATGTCGGTTGCTTTCCAGCATGTCTCGACTGAGGCCCCGTTGCCGAGCTCACTCAACGCCGATGTCTCGCCGTCACTCGACGCGGTGGTGGCCAAGGCGATGCGAAAGGACCCGGTCGCCCGCTATCAGACCGCCGATGAGATGCGCTCCGACCTCCTGTCGGTCCTCAAGGGTGAAGAGGTCGGGATGCCGATCCTGGTGCCGGTGCCGGTCCCGACCAACGGCGACGGCACCCGTGTGATGTCGACCTCCCCAGTCCCTCCCGCAACTGCCCCTCCCGACGAGATGTACCGGGAGATCGAAGAGGAGCCTTCCTCACAGATGCCGTTCATCCTGACCGCATTTGGCCTGCTCTTGGCCCTCGGCGGGCTCATCTTTCTTCTCTTCCAGTTGGCCGGCGGCGGCGATGAGGAGCCAACCCTCATCGAGGTACCCAACGTCACCGGGATAAGTCAGGCCGAGGCTCTGCAGCGTCTGCAGCAGGATGGGTTCCTGGTCACGACTTCCTTCGAGTCGAGCGACACAGTCGAGGCAGGGAATGTGATCCGCACCAATCCCACGTTCGGGACCATGGCCGAGGAGGGCTCAACGGTCGAGGTCTTTGTCTCTTCAGGGCCCGAGCAGATCGAGGTGCCACCTGTCGTCGGGCAGACCCGGGCCGACGCGGAGCGCCTCATCACCGAGGCGGGTCTCACCCTTGGTCAGGTCACCGAGCGCGCCGACGCCACCTTTGCCGAAGGGATAGTGATCGAGCAGGATCCGCCCCAGGGAGTGAGAGTGGGTGTCGATGCCCCTGTCAACCTGGTCGTATCGACCGGGCCGGAGACCGTGGTCGTGCCCAACGTGGTGAATCTCAGCGAGCGGGAGGCCACCGCACAGCTCCAAGCACTGGGGCTGCTGGTACGGGTACAGGACGAATACTCGGACACAGTGGCCCAGGATCTGGTGATTCGCTCCGACCCGGTGGCCGACTCCGAGGCGCAGTTGGGCGATACGGTGCTCATCGTGGTCTCTCTGGGCCCGACGCCGGTCGAAGTGCCCGACCTGATAGGGATGAACCAGGCCCAGGCCGAGGCGGCTCTAGCCGAGCGGGGATTGACGATCGAGGTCGAAACACAACCGGTCGCGGACTCGGCGCAGGACGGCATTGTGATCGACCAGAGCCCCGATCCAGGTGAGATGCTCCTGCCCGGGGACCCGGTCAGTGCGACCTTCGGTCAGTTCACGCCCCCAAGCACGACAACGACCACAACTACAACGACTACAACCATCGCGCCTTGAGTCAGCGGTAGTTGGTGGTCATGAGGAAGCCAGCGGCTATAGCCACCAGACCGGCGATCAGGACTGTCTGATCCCATTCGAAGACGAAGCGCAGAATCACCAGCAAGACGCCGACCACCATCAGTCCTGCCATCAGGGCCACGTACCAGGTGGGGCTGGGCTCCTTGGCTTTGACCGCGGCCTGGGTGGCGCTTGCGGACACGGGTGGGTTCTTGGGCTTACGGCGCTTCGACTCGGGCACGTGTCGCGAGAGTAGTCAACGTCGAAAGTCGGCATCGCCGAGTTACAAACGTGTAGTTCTCCACATCTTGTGGATAAACCCTGGGAAAACTACACCAGTGTGATTACGCCGGGCGCCACACCGGCACCATGTCTTCTCGGCAGTGACGGGGCGGATTGTCCTCGCCGACGTTCACTGCCGTCATCGTCAACTCGGCCCCGCACACGGTACATCGGTAGTCCTGGTCGACTGTGACCACATCATCCGGGTCGACCTCGGGCGGTGGGGTCGAGAGCATGCGGATGACTGCGATTGAGATCCGCCAGATGATGTACCCGGCGACCAGGGCGACGATGACCTCGAAGGCAGTGACACCGGTCACGTTTCCTCCTCCAGCGAGCGGAGTGAGCGTTGGGGGAGGTGGCGCCGAAGGCGACGGAGGGGGTGCGTCACACCCTCTCGATGATCAGTGCGTTGGCCATGCCCCCGCCCTCGCACATGGTCTGCAACCCATAACGGCCGCCGGTGCGCTCCAACTCCCAAACCAGCGTCGTCAGGAGGCGCGCACCGCTGGCCCCGAGTGGATGACCGATGGCGATGGCGCCGCCGTTGACATTGGTCCGCTCCCAGAGGGCCATCGGATCGGATCCTCCATGCTCCATGCGCCACGCCACAGTCACCGCGGCGAACGCTTCGTTCACTTCGAACAGGTCGATCTCGTCGATGCCGAGCCCGGCGCGATTCAGAACTTTCTCGGTGGCCGGGATAGGCCCGGTCAGCATCGTCACCGGGTCGACCCCGGCCATGGCGAACGCTACGAACCGGGCCTTGGGCTTCAGACCAAGGGACCTGGCCTTCTCCTCCGACATGATCAACAACGCCGCCGCACCATCTGAGATCTGCGAGGAATTGCCGGCAGTGATCACACCATCGCTCGTGAAGGCAGGCTGGAGAGCGGCCAGCCTCTCGAGAGAGGTGTCCTCCCGTATGCCTTCGTCCTTGGTCACCGTGTGCGTCCGCCCGTCGTCGCCGGTGACTCCGACCGGGATGATCTGCTCCTCGAATCGGCCCTCCGCTGTGGCCCGGGATGCTCGCCGATGCGACTCGAGCGAGAGTTCGTCCAGCTCCTGTCGGGAAATGCCCCATTTCTCGGCGATCATCTCCGCCGAGAGACCCTGGGGGACGAGACCCTGCGAATAACGCTCCAGCATGCGGGACCCGAAAGGGAGGCCGGGGCCCTGATGTGCGGTGATTCCCATCGGGACCCGGGTCATGTTCTCCACTCCGGCAGCGACGACCACGTCCTGAGCGCCGGCCATGATCGCCTGGGCAGCGAAATGGGCCGACTGCTGCGAGGAGCCGCACTGACGGTCGATGGTGACACCGGGCACCTCTTCGGGGTAACCGGCGGCCAACGCCGCGTTACGACCGACGTTGTAGGCCTGCTCCCCGGTCTGGCTGACCGTTCCCATGATCACGTCGTCGATGAGCGCCGGGTCAATGCCGTTTCGTTCCACCAGCGCCTCGAGCGGCCGGGAGGCGAGATCGACCGGGTGATAGTCCTTGAAGACACCGTTGCGGCGGCCGACAGGCGTCCGCACCGCATCGACGATCACCGCATTGGTCATGTGTCTCCAATCATCGGACAGTGGAGACGATGGGACTCGAACCCACGACCCCCGGCTTGCAAAGCCGGTGCTCTTCCAGCTGAGCTACGTCCCCGCTGATAGCCCTGATGGTAGTTGGGGCCATCCCAAAGCCCGCCTCCGGGGCGTTGTTCACACGGGGACTTTCTCCGGCAAGGCCACGGGCCGCGAGCTGTCGCTCCGCACACCCTTGATCAGCAAATACCCGATCATCCAGAACTCGCCAACGGTCGCTAGGGCGGTCAATGCGAGTTCCACCGAGCCCGGCGAGTCAGGAACGAGGTAGACCACGAAGGCGCTCAGGATGTAGCCAACTCCTCCACCGATGAGGATCCAGCCCAGTGGCCGGGGCATCCACTCCGAAGCCAGAACCAGGTAGCCCATCGGGATCAGCCAGAGCCCGAAGAACAGGGCGCCGACACCCCAGAAAGCTCCACTTACCTCATACATCAACTGGGCTGTCGCCGCTGCATCGCCACCCGGAGCGAGTGCAGGATCGAGGGCGACCGTGAGGGCGGTCACCAGGAAGGCGGCGCTGCATAGGATTGCAGTGCTGTTGATGAGCCCGAACGCCGCTAGTGAGCCCGCCGCAGTGCTGCTCACCGTCCGGAACAGCCTGTAGAACCAGACCGCCACCAGCGCCTGGGTGAGCACGACGAGGAGCTCGAGGGCGATCCCTAGGCGGGCCAGCATCTCGCGCTCGACGAGGTTGGCGAATGTGGCGGCTGCGTCGCCGGCCACATAGATCTCGGGTCGGATCAGCAAGAACCCGAACATCCCCGTGATCGCGACTCCCAGGTAGAGCAACCCTGTGGTTCGGGCCGTGGTCTTCAGCGATCTCATGACATTCCTCTCCTTGTGCCGACAGTCTTACTACGTAAGTCGTACGAGGTAAGGTACTCGTACAGCGTAAGACTGTCAAGCTCGTGGTGGCTCAAGGAACCGTCGATAGGGGCGACGAGCGACGACCGTTACGATTTCTTGGGCCGGTGCGTAGTGGTCCGTTTGACGGTGCCGTCCGGGTTGTAGGCCGTCCAGTCACCGGTCTTCTTACCGTGGTCCCAGGTTCCGTTGTCGATCAGATTCCCCTCGGCGTCCCATCGCTCCCAAAATCCGTGCTTCTCGGCATTGAGGAATCCGCCACGCTGCAGGAGACCGCCAGTGGAGCGATACCAGGTCCAAGCCCCGTCGACCACACCTTTGTCGTACGTGCCCTCGGAGCGCACAGACCCATCGACGAAGGAGTGGCGCCATACACCGTGACGTTTGCCCTCGACGTACTCACCGGTCATCACCCCGCCGTGGGAGTCGGCATCGGTCCACATGCCGATCTTGCGGCCCTGCCCGTCGGACTCGTTCGGCGTGGGATCGAGGGGGGTCATACTGGAATCGCTATCCGGCTCGCGGTGAGTCGCAATCTAAGACTTCTACAGATCGGGTTCGAGCTCCCATGGGGAAGGTTCGCTTCAATGTCAGCATTTCCTTGGACGGCTTCATGGCCGGCCCGGACCAGAGTGAAGAGAACCCGCTCGGCGTCGGCGGGATGGAGCTGCACCGGTGGCTATTCGACATGGAGCCCTGGAGGGCGTCCCACGGTGAACCCGGCGGTCAAGTCGACGCCAGCACGCCGGTGGTCAGCGAGTTGGAAGCGGGGTTTGGTGCAGTCGTCATGGGGCGCAACATGTTCGGCCCGATACGCGACGAATGGGGGGCGGACCCCTGGCAGGGTTGGTGGGGAGACAACCCGCCTTACCACACACCCGTTTTCGTGCTCACGCACTACGGGCGCGAGTCGCTGGAGATGGACGGAGGCACGACTTTTCACTTCGTCACCGACGGTTTCGGATCCGCGATGGACCAGGCGTTGGCAGCCGCAGGCGACGATCACGTGCTGGTCGCCGGCGGCGCTTCGGTGATCCGCCACTATTTAACGGCTGGCGTCATCGACGAGTTCTGGCTCAGCATCGTCCCTCTGTTGCTCGGCTCAGGCGAGCGTCCCTTGGACGGCATCCCCTCCACAACCAGCGTCGAGGTGGTGGATGTGATCGCAGCACCGAAAGTCACACACCTCAAATACGTCGTCCGCTGAGCGAAGGGCGGGAAAGACTCGACTAGGAACTGTCGGTTGCTTCGAAAGCATCCATGACGGCCTCGAAATGCTCGAGCGGCAGGGGCCTAGAACAGCTCGCTAATGCCACTTCGCCTCGATTTCGAGAACCGATAGAATTCCACCTCCTTGGCTACCAGTCGGGGCCCATAGCTCAGCCCGGTTAGAGCGCATCCCTGATAAGGATGAGGTCCGTGGTTCAAGTCCACGTGGGCCCACCAGCAAGACCGTCCGATCCTAGTCGAACACATGTTCGACTAGGATGTCTGCGTGAGCGATCTGCGCTGGAGTGCGCCCTCCCAGGGTGGTCTGTTCGAATTGAACCGTCGTGTCCCCGGCCGCGGCGAGTACCGGGGTCTGACCTTCCATGAGACCGAGGCCAAATCGATCCTCAATCGGGTACCTGGCGACTACCTGCCGTTCGATTGGACGATCAACCCCTATCGAGGATGCAGTCACGCATGTGTCTATTGCTTTGCCCGGCCCACCCACGAGTACCTGGGATTCGACATCGCCCGTGACTTCGACAGCCAGATCGTCGTCAAGATCAACGCCGTCGAGCTGACCAGGGCCGAGACGGCGCCGGCTCGTTGGTCAGGAGAGCCGATCGCTATGGGAACCAACACCGACCCCTACCAACCGGCCGAGGGCCGATACCGGCTCACCCGGGGGATCCTCGAGGTTCTCACCGAGCGGCGCAACCCGTTCACGATCTTGACGAAGTCGACTCTTGCCCTTCGAGACCTCGATGTCTTCGTGGAAGCGGCTGCAAGCACCCGGATATCCGTGAGCTTCTCCATCGGGACGCTGGACCCCGACGTCTGGCGTCAGACTGAGCCGGGGACACCGCACCCCCAGCGTCGGGTCGACGCGATCGCACGCCTGCACGAGGCGGGAGTGCCGACCGGGGTCCTCGTCGCTCCATTGATCCCTGGTCTCTCCGACCGGCCCGACCAGGTGGCTGCGGTCGAGAACGCCTGTCGGGAAGCGGGGGCCGATTCCGTTTTCCCGATTCGTCTCCATCTTCGCCCCCGGGTCAAGGAACATTTCATGGGCTGGTTGAGCGACAATCACCCCGAGCTCACCACCGAGTACGAGCGTCTCTACCGGGATCGTTCCTATCTCCCCCGCCATGCACGCGGTAGGGCTCGCCCGAGCCCGGGCCAACCGAAGCCGGCGTCGCAGCCGGCCTTGCCCTTCGACTGAGGCTCTCTGCTACACAAGGGCAATGACCGCTGGCCCATTGGATGCCGAAGCGATACGACCCCGTTTTCCCTCCCTGAATCGCCGGGAGCACGGTCAGCCGGTGGCCTATCTCGACGGTCCGGGTGGGACCCAGGTGCCCAAATCGGTGATAGACGCGATGAGCCGGGTCCTCGAGCGCGGCATCAGCAACCTCGGCGGCGATTTCGGGGCATCGCATGACGCCGACGAGACGACCACCCAGGGCAGGCTGGCGATGGCCGACTTCTTCAACGCCGATCCGAGCGAGATCTCGTTCGGTCAGAACATGACCAGCATCACCTTTGCGCTGAGCCGGGCGCTGGCCCGAACCTGGCGCAGCGGCGACGCCATCGTCGTCACCAGTCTCGACCACGACGCCAACTTCACCCCGTGGGTGCGGGCTGCCGAGGAAGCCGGGGTCGAGGTTCGCATCGCCCATTTCGATCCAGCCACCGGGGAGCTCGACCCGGACGCGATCGGGGAGCTGCTCGATGACCGAGTCCAGCTCGTCGCCACCTGTGTCGCCTCGAACGCGATCGGGACGCTGGTGGATGTCGGGTCGGTCACCGAGCTCGCTCATGAGGCAGGAGCACTGGTCTACCTCGATGCGGTGCACGCGGGTCCTCACCATCTGGTCGATGTGCGATCGATCGGCTGTGACTTCCTGGTGGCTTCGGCCTACAAGTTCTTCGGACCCCACACCGGGATCCTCTACGGAAAGCTCGATGTCCTGGCCGAGCTCGACTACTACAAGGTCCGACCCGCACCGTCCGACCCACCGGACAAGCTGGAGACCGGCACCCAGAGCTTCGAGTCGATCGCCGGGGTGACGGCTGCAGTCGACTATTTAGCGAGTCTCGGCGACGGCCCGAACCGGAGATCGAGTCTCGTCGATGGTTACTCCCGGATTCGAGCCCACGAACGCGCCCTTTCCACCAGATTCCTCGACGGCATCGCCGGGCTGGACAAGGTCACCGTCCATGGGGTCCCAGGGGTCGACGATCGCAGGGTGTCCACGTTTGCCCTGTCGGTCGATGGCATCTCGGCGGAGGCTGTCGCCGCCCATATTGCCCGTCAGGGCCTGTACGTGTGGTCCGGCCATTACTACGCCCTCAATGCCATCGAGCGTCTCGGTTTCCTCGAGAACGGCGGCCTGGTTCGCGTCGGGTTCGTCCACTACAACACCACAAACGAGGTCGATCGGGCGTTGGAGGCTCTCGCTGCGCTGTGAGTGTCAATCTCCGCCGATCTCGAGGTCGGCCATCAACCCGCGAACACGACGCTCCAGCTCATCCCGGATAGCACGGACTTCCCCGATCGTCTTGCCGTCCGGGTCATCCAGCTCCCAATCGATGTAACGCTTGCCTGGGATGAATGGGCAGGCGTCGCCGCATCCCATAGTGACGACGGTGTCGGCCAAGTCGAGCATCTCATCGGTCCAAGTCCCGGGCACCCCGCCGGAGATGTCGATGCCTTTCTCGGCCATCACCTCCACCGCCGCCGGGTTGATCGAATCCGCCGGCTCCGATCCCGCGGAGAAGACATCGATCTGACCCCCGGCCAGAGACCGGAGCAGACCGGCGGCCATCTGCGACCGACCGGCGTTGTGGACGCACAGAAAGAGCACACCAGGCTTGGCCACATGCCGAGCCTAAGGCAGGCAAATGAACGTGGGGTAATCGGATGACGGGCAACCGGGGGGACGCCCGTACACTGACCCGGTGAAGCGAATCTCCCCCATCATCATCCTCGGCGCCATCGCCGCCTTCCTTCTGATCCGCCGGCGCGACGCCGACGTCGTCATCCCCGACTCAGCCTGGAACCCAGTCGATCCGTCGTGAAGGTTGGCGTCCTCGCCAGCGGGGACACCGCCGTAAGGGCGGCACACTGTCTCAGCGCTCATGACGGTGTCGAGGAGGTCGTGGTGGTGGGACCGGCTCGCAGCCGCAGCTTCCGTGTCGTTCCCGATGCCTCAGAGTGCGATCTTCTGATCGGCAGTGGGGACGCCGCTCCCATCCGCGCCCGCAAGCTCGAAGTTCCTTTGCTGTGGGACGGGGACAACCCGGCTGAGGGAGTGATCGTCTGGGGAGCCTCGCCGGTGGGCCTCGCTCTCGCCCTCGGTGCCCGCGAGCCGGATCCCAGGGTCATCGCCGTCGCCCATCCCGATCTCGAAGAGGGGTTCGATCACCAGGTGCGATTTCCCGACCCTGTCGGCCCGGCCAAGGTGGCCGACGCCACCTTCGGGGGAAAGCACGTGGCGCTGGCGAAATCACCCGACCGATTCGCCGCTTGCCTGGCCGTGGGCTCGGAACGACAGGTCACCATCGTCGACGATGGGGCTTTCATGTCCGGGATCGCCCTGGCCGCCGCCATAGACATCGTCGGGGAGGGACCTGCGCCAGTGTGGGATTCGGCTCTTGCCTATCTGCAGACGGCGGCGGTCATGGGTTTGGTCATGGCCGAGGACCGTTAGCTTCGGACGCTCGGGGCTCCAAGCGTGGACTGGACCTACGAAGGAGGATGCAGACCCACATCCCCGCCTTCAGCGGTACTCCCCCTTCAGGGGGAAGAAATGGCCCCACGTACTTCAGATACGCGGATCGAGGACCCGGGGGCTCTCTTCGGTCGGGATGTCGGCGTGGTCGGGAGGAGGTGTCACCGAGCCATTGCCGGGGCGGTAGTCGGTCGGGGGATGGAGGATCTGTGACGGGGCGGGGGCAACCACCGGGTTGAGAGTCTCTTCGAGGACGACGACTTCGAGCCCGCCAACCACGTCGGACACCAGGTTGTAGACGATCGCACCGGCCACAGTCGCTCCCGTCATGGTGACCCACCAAACGACGGAGCCGAAGACCATGACTCTGAAGAACTGCTCGACGTTGGCAAACGGCTGGGCACCCTCGTCGATCAGGGTGATCTCCACCATGAAATCGGTGAGACGCTGAGGCAGGCCGGCCCGTTCGAGCACCGACCAGAAGATGACCCCGCCCAGGACCATGGCCAGGGCGAGCACGGCCCAGACCACGGCCGACACTTTCAGCGCGGTCCAGGGGTCGATCTTTCGGATGATGCGTCTTACGCGACGAACAGTTGCCATAGGGCTCCTGAGGATTACCGGGGCAGTCTAAAGGAAGACAGCACTAGTCCCAACGACACGAACCGGCCGAGAGTTCCCTCACTCGACGTCGTCGGAGACGATGGCCAGCGCCGACAGCTCGTTGCCGTCGCCGACGTGGATCACCCGGACACCGGTCGAATCACGCTTCTGCCGGCTGATCTTCGCCACCGGGGTCCTGATGCCGATGCCCGCCGAGGAGATCAGGAAGACGTCATCGTCTTTGATTACGGCTCGCGCCCCGACCAGATATCCCCGGACCCGGGTCAGCTTGAAGGCCTTGACTCCGATCCCGCCCCGGGTCTGACGGCGGAACTCCCCGATCATGGTCCTCTTGCCATAACCGGCGGATGTGACCAACAGCACTTCCTCGCCATCGACGTTCGACACTGCAGCGACCACCTGGTCGCCTTCGCGAAGGCGGATCCCGCGCACCCCCTGGGTGCCCCGCCCCATGCTGCGCAGGTCGGCCTCCTTGAAGCGGATCCCCATGCCCTCCTTGGTGAAGATGAGCACATCGTTCTCACCGTTGGTGGTCCGCACCGTGACCAATTCGTCGCCATCGATCAGCTTGATCGCGACCAGCGTCTGGTTGCGCGAGTCGTACTCCTTGAACTCGGTCTTCTTGGCCACGCCCTGTTTGGTGACCATCACCAGATAGCGCCCGGTCTCGTAGTCCCTGGTGTCGATTATCGCCTGCACCCTCTCCTCCGGCTCGAGGGGCAGGACCGACTGTGCGAGGACGCCCTTGGCGATCCGGGACTGTCTCGGGATGGCGTGAGCCTTGAGACGATGCACGAGACCCTTGTTGGTGAAAAACAACAGATAGGCGTGTGCCGTGGTGTGGACCAGGTGCTCGATGACGTCCGTCTCGTGAACCTCGGCGGCCTTGACCCCGCGCCCGCCCCGTCCCTGGGTCTTGTAGGTCGACGCCGGCACGGACTTGATGTAGCCGGCCGAGGAGACCGTCACAATCAGCTCGTCGTCGGCGATGAGGTCCTCGAGCGAGAGGTCGCCCTCGTCGGGAATCACTCGGCTCCGCCGGTTCTCCCCGTACTTCTCCTTGATGTCAGAGAGCTCATCACGGATGATCGCCCAGCGGAGCTTGGGGTCGGCCAGGATGGACTCGAGCTCCGCTATCACATCATGCAACTCGGCGAGCTCGGTGCGGAGCTTGTCGACCTCGAGGGCGGTGAGCCGACGCAGCGGCATGTCGAGGACGGCGTTGGCCTGGATCTCGCTCAGCTCGAAACGGTCGATGAGATTGGTCCTGGCATCGGCGGTGTCGGCCGAGCCACGGATGATCTTGATCACCTCGTCGATGTTGTCGACGGCGATGATGAGGCCCTCGAGGATGTGGGCCCTGGCCTGAGCCTCTTCCAATCGGAAGCGAGTTCTCCGCTCCACGACCTCCATCTGATGGTCGAGGTAGTAGCCGATCATCTCGGCCAGATCGAGGGTTCGGGGCACCCCGTCCACCAGCGAGACCATGTTGTATCCGAAGGAGTCCTGGAGCGGGGTGTTCTTGAACAGCTGGTTGAGGACGACCTGGGGGACCGCGGTGCTCTTCAGCTCGATCACGAGGCGGGTACCGACCCGATCGGATGACTCGTTGCGAACCTCGGCAATGCCCTCGAGACGCTTGTTGTCGACCAGCTCCTTGATCTTGGCGATGATCCGCTCCATCGACACCTGGTAGGGCAACTCGGTGGCGATGATGGCGGTGCGGCCCTTCCGGATCTCCTGCACGTCGCAGACCGCGCGGATCTTGACCGATCCCCGGCCCGTAGTCAGGGCGTCCCGGATACCACCGGTGCCGACGATGAACCCGCCGGTGGGGAAATCAGGTCCTTTGACGAAACCGAGCAGCTCCTCGGTGGTGGCGTCGGGGTTGTCGACGACATGGGTGCAGGCATCGATGATCTCGTTGAGGTTGTGGGGTGGGATGTTGGTGGCCATGCCGACCGCGATCCCCTGAGACCCGTTGACGAGCAGGTTGGGGAACCGGGCCGGGAGCACCGAGGGCTGCTGCATCTCCCCCGAGTAGTTGTCCTCGAAGTCGACCGTGTCCTCCCTGATCCCCTCGAGGAGGTGGTTGGACAGCTTGGTGAGCCGGCACTCGGTGTACCGGGCGGCCCCTGGCGGATCGTCGATGCTGCCGAAGTTGCCCTGCGGATCGATGAGGAGATGACGCATCGAGAAGTCCTGGCCCATGCGGACCAGGGCGTCATAGATCGCGGTGTCGCCGTGGGGGTGATAGTTCCCCATCACGTCGCCGACCACCTTCGAGCACTTGCGATGGGCCGAGGCCGCGGTGATGTTGTTCTCGAACATCGAGTAGATGATTCGCCGCTGGACCGGCTTGAGACCGTCGCGGACGTCGGGCAGGGCCCGGGAGACGATGACCGACATGGCGTAGTCGACGAAGCTCTGCTCCATCTCGTCGGTGATCTCGATCTGGGGCGGCGCCCCCGGCCGGTGGGTTCTGCGTAGTCATGACTTCAGATGTCCAGGAAGCGGACGTCGCCGGCGTTCTGCTGGATGAACGCCTTCCGTGAAGGGACGTCGTCGCCCATCAGGGTGACGAAGACCTCCTCGGCCCGAGCCGCATCCTCCATCTCCACCTGGAGCAGGGTGCGGGTTGCGGGGTTCATCGTCGTATCCCACAGTTCCTGGGCGTTCATCTCGGCCAGGCCCTTGAAACGGGTCGGCTTCACCTTGGGGTGCTCCTTCTTGAAGGCATCGAGCTGGGAGTCGTCCTTGAGATAGTGAACCTGGGACCCGACCTTGACCCTGTAGAGCGGCGGCTGGGCGATGTAGACGTAGCCGTACTCGATCAAGGGCTTCAGGTGGCGGAAGAGGAGAGTGAGGAGGAGGGTCCGGATGTGGGCGCCGTCGACGTCGGCGTCGGCGAGCAGGACGATCTTGTGGTAGCGGGCCCGCTCGATGTCGAACTCCTCGCCTATCCCGGTGCCCATCGCGGTGATGATGTCCTGCACCTCGAGGTTCTGCAGGGCCTTGGCCAGACGGGCCTTCTCCACGTTGAGGATCTTGCCCCGGATGGGGAGGATCGCCTGGGTGTTGGAGTCGCGGGCCGACTTGGCGGGGCCGGCGGCGGACTTGCCCTCGACGATGAACAGCTCCGACTCCCCCGGGTCACGGGATGAGCAGTCGGCCAGCTTGTCGGGGAGACCGCCCGACTCCAGGCCCGACTTGCGCCTGGTCAGCTCCCTGGCCTTGCGGGCCGCCTCCCGTGCCTTGGCGGCGCCAACGCATTTGTCGACGATGCGGCGGGCCTCGGGTGAGTAGCGCTCCAGCCACTCGGGCAGCTTGCGGTTGAGGGTCTTCTCGACGTAGGAGCGGATCTCGGTGTTGCCCAGCTTGGTCTTGGTCTGACCCTCGAACTGGGGCTCTTTGACCCGGACCGAGAGAACCGCGGTCAGACCTTCGCGGACGTCCTCGCCGGTCAGGTTCTCGTCCTTCTCCTTGAGCATGCCCTTGGCCCGGGCGAAGTCGTTGATCGCCTTGGTGAGGGCCTTGCGGAAGCCCTCCTCGTGGGTACCGCCCTCGTGGGTATTGATGTTGTTGGCGAAAGAGAGCACCGATTCGGTGTAGGAGGTGGTCCACTGCATTGCCACCTCGAGCTCGGCGTCCTCGCCGACATCGGAGATGTCGATGATGTGGGCATGGAGCGGGTCACGAAGCGAGTTGAGATGCTTGACGAAGTCGACCAGCCCACCCTTGTAGTGAAAGATCTCGATCCGCTCGGGTTCGCTGCGCCGGTCGGTGAGAGTGATCTGAAGACCGCGGTTGAGGAACGCCGTCTCCCGCAATCGGGAGGCAACCGTGTCGTAATCGAACTCGGTGGTCTCCTGGAACGTCTCCGAGCTGGGCCAGAAGCGAATGGTGGTACCGGTCTTCTTGATCGGCTTGAGCTTCTTCGGGTCCTTGGTCTTGGGCTGCCCGTCGGTGAACTCCTGGTAGTAGACGTGGCCCCCGCGCCGGACCTCGGCCTCCAGGCGGGTGGACAGAGCGTTGACCACCGAGAGCCCGACGCCGTGCAACCCGCCGGACACCGTGTAGGCGCCTTGCTCGAACTTGCCGCCGGCGTGAAGCGTCGTGAGGACAGTGGTCAGCGCCGAGCGTTTGGTCTTCGACATCTGCTCGACCGGGATGCCACGCCCGTCGTCGACGACCTCGACCCCACCGTCGGCGAGAAGGGTCACTTCGATCCGGCTGGATTGACCCGCCATCGCCTCGTCGACCGAGTTGTCCACGACCTCCCAGATGAGGTGATGTAGCCCTCTGGGACCGGTAGACCCGATGTACATCCCGGGCCGTCGCTTGACGGCCTCGAGACCCTCGAGCACGGTGATGTCTTTGGCTTCGTAACTGTCGCGAGTGGCCGTCACGACCCTCCTTGTGGGACCTTCGGGTGTGTCTGCTGGTGGACCTGGGTCAGGAGCCGGGAACCCGACTGCAGACGAGTTTCACAGATGTCATTTTACCGGAAATACCTAATCAAAACGAATCAATCAAGGGGTCTGGCATCATCTTCTCGAAGGTGCCCGGACCTCGATCTTGTCTATCACGCCCTCACCCAGGGCCCGGGCAAGAGCAGCCACCAGATCGGCACTGCCATACCTCAGGAACGCGACCATCGACGGCGATTCGGCCTCCACCACGAGGGTCTTGCCCTGTATGAAGAGAGGCTTGGAACGACCCGACCACGGGGTGCCGGCCAGCTCATCCCAGCCGGAAGTGAGACGGGACAGCGCCATTGGATCGGACATCCCCATCTTGCGAAACATCGCCTCCAATGAGGCCCCGAACGAGGTCAGATCCCCGTCGCTCATCGTCGCACCCCGTCGCCCACCCTCCACACGGTGCCCTCGACTGGCACATCCTCGGGACGTGCCGAGCTGATCAGGGTCTGGGTGTCGGCCGGCAACGTTTTGGCGAGAGCGTCGGCCCGCTGCGGGTCGAGCTCGGAGAAGACATCGTCGAGGAGCAGCACCGGGGGCTCGTCGATCATCCCGGTCACCGCGCGGTGCGCGGCCAGCTTGATCGCCAGCGCCATCGTCCTCTGCTCACCCTGGCTGCCATGGGTACGGGTATCGACTCCATCCAGCGTGAGGATCGGCTCGTCGCGATGAGGGCCGACAGTGGTGAGTCTGCGGTCGTAGTCGACTTTTCGCGACTTCTCCAGGGAACCCAGGATCGCCGCGGTGAAGTCGGCGGCGGCGCCGATTAGGCCATCCCCCGCCCCCCAGGTGGCGATGTATCCGATGGAGGCCTTCTCCGGCCTTCCGGCGATGTCGCCGTATGCCGCTTCCAGATGCGGTGAAAGCGTCTCGATCACCCGGACTCGGCGCGACATGACCCGGCCTCCCGACTGGGCGAGACGGGCGTCCCAGACCGAGAGGGATGTGTCGTCGCGCTCCCCCGACTTGAGGAAGGCGTTCCTCTGTCGCAGCGCCCGATCGAACTCGCCCTGATCGTGATGGGCGGCCGGCCAGAGCTGGACTGCCACGGCGTCGAGGAGGTCCCGGCGGTAGGCGGGCCCTCGCTTCACCAGATCCAGGTCGTCGGGAAGAAAGGCGATGACACGAAGCACACCGAGCAGGTCTGACGTTTTCCGAAGACGGCTCTTGTCCAGCTGGGTGCGGCGGTGCCCCGACCTGGGCAACTCGATCTCAACGAGTCGTTCCCGGGTCCCGCTGGAGACCCCGGCCCTGACCACGGCGGCGCCCTCGCCGTCGGTGATCATTGAAGCATCGGGAACCGATCGGAATGACCGGAGTGAAGACGAGGTAGGCGATCGCCTCGAGGAGGTTCGTCTTCCCGGCGCCGTTGGGGCCGAGGAGGAGATTGACCCCGGGATCAGGCTGCCACTCGAGCTCCTGGTAGGAACGGAAGTGGGCGAGCGAGACCCAGTCGACCTTCATTCAGACCCGGACGGGCATCAGCAGGTAGAGGAAGTCATCCTCGGCGCCGCTGTCGATCACGCTCGGCTTGAACGCGTCGATGACCCGAATCCGAATCGAATCGCCTGAGATGGCAGTGACCCCATCCTGGAGGTATCGCGGGTTGAAAGCGATAGACACCTCTTCCTCGGCGCCCTCGAAAACGCCGGCGAGATGCTCGGTCTCACCGCCAACATCCTGCCGGGTGACCGCCACCTCGACCCCGCCCTCCATGAGTTTGAGACGCACCGGGATGTGGTCCTCGGCAACGAGTGTGACCCGGCCCAGGGCTTCGAGTAGGACGTCTTTCTCCAACACCACCTGACTCGGGTAGCTCTCGGGCAGCAGCGACTGGTACTTGGGGAAGTTCCCGTCGATGAGCCGCAACCGCAGCATCCCCTTGTCCGATGTGAACACCGCTTCCCGGTCTCGCAATTGGGCAGTCACCTTGGTCGACCCGATGGAGCGGGGTAGCTCTCTCAGGCCGCGGGCAGGCACCAGAGCAGTCCCTTCCAGGCCCACGCCCTTCAGCTCCTTCTTGGCCAGCCGGTACGAGTCGGTGGCCACCATGCGGAGCCCGTCGTCGGAGCTCTCGAACAGGACCCCGGTCAGGATGGGACGGGCGCCATCACCCGAGGCGGCGATCGTCACCTGGGAGATAGCCTCGGCCAGCTCTTCGCCGTCTACTTCGACTCCGTCGGCCACCACGTCTTCCTGCACCGGGAAGTCGTCGACGGTGAGCGGGCGCAGAGTGAAGCGTGGGCCGTTCCCCTGGATCTCGATGTCTGTGTCACTCACCCCGATCGTGACCGCTCCAGCGGGCATCTTTCGCACTGCCTCCGAGAGAAGCCGGCCGGGGATGACTGCCCTCCCCTCCTCCATCACCTCGACCTCGGCTGCGGTGCGCACGGTCACATCGAGATCGGTGCCGGTCACCCGGAGCGTGGTGCCGGAGACCTCGCACAACAGTCCCTGCAGCACGGGCAGGGCGGTGCGGGCGCCTACTGCCCGGTTGGCTCGGGCGAGGACGTCGGCGAGGTCGTCTCGCTGCGCTCGGATTCTCACAGGTGGAGGTCCCTTCTTCTGCTCCTATTGATTTTCATTTAAAGAGTATTAGTCGTAGTAGGGGGTTGTGGATTTGGGGATTACCGGGATTCTCGCAGGCTGTGGCGGGTGTTTTGCCTGTGCGTCGAGGTGTGGACGTTGTGTGTGATAGTGGCGTGCTCCGGGGGATAACTCAGCCACGTGTGGATATGCCTCCACCTTTCCTCAGGTCCTGTGTGAGTTGGGTCACCCGGTCAAAGACCGCCCGGTCGGAGCGCAGGATGCGCTTCACCTTCTCCACCGAATGGAGGACGGTGGTGTGGTCTCTCTTGAAATGCTCTCCGATCTTGGGGAGGGAGAGATCGGTGAGTTCCCGGCACAGGTACATCGAGATCTGACGGCAGAGGACGAGCGGCTGGCGCCGGCTCGGGCTGAGCACGTCTTCGACGGTGAAGCCATAGGCGCTGGCCGTGGCCCGGATGATCGTGTCAGGCCCCAGTGGTGCGAGCTCATCGTTGGTGACGATGTCACGGAGCACCCGCTCGGCCGTCTCGAGATCGATGTCCCGCCGATTGAGGGCGGACCAGGCGGTGACCCTAGTCAGAGCGCCTTCAAGCTCACGGATGTTGTCCGAGACCAGCCCGGCGATGTGCTCGAGGACCTCGAGGGGCACCGGTCTCGGCGCGAATTCTGCGTTTCTCCTCAGGATGGCGAGACGGGTTTCGACGTCCGGGGGCTGGATGTCGGTGAGCAGGCCCCATTCGAATCGGCTGCGCAGCCGGTCCTCCAGCGAGGACAGGTTGCGAGGGTGGCGGTCCGAGCTGATGACCATCTGCTTACCGGATTCGTAGAGCGAGTTGAAGGTGTGGAAGAACTCCTCGAGTATCTGTTCCTTGCCTTCGAAGAATTGGACGTCGTCCAACAAGAGGATGTCGACTCCCCGGTACCGGTGTTTGAAGTCATCGGGGCGCTTGCGGCGTATGGAATCGATGAAATCGTTGAGGAAGTTCTCCGAGGAGACGTAGCGGACCACCAGATTGGGGTACATCTCCAGGGCTTGGTGCCCCACCGCGTTGAGCAGGTGGGTCTTGCCCAAGCCGGCCCCGCCGTAGATGAACAGGGGGTTGTAGTGAGCGCCGGGTTGCTCAGCCACGGCCATGGCCGCCGCCCAGGCAAAACGGTTCGACTGGCCGACGACGAAGCTCTCGAAGCGGTAGCGGGAGATGAGGTTGGTCGCCGGGACGCCACCATCGCTACCTGGCGTTGCCCGGCGGATCGGATCGGCGAGCCCCTCATCGAGAGGAAGGGTCGGCTCCGTGCCGGGGTCGGGCTCCACGACCTTGAACACGGGGCGGGTGTGGTTCCCGAACACGTCGCGGTAGGCGGACTCGATCAGCTCTCCGTGCTTGTCGCGCACCCAGCGCAGGTGAAATTCGCTCGGTGCGACCAGGGTCGGCGTCTCCCCGCCAAAATCGGGCTCGAGACGCGATAGCCAGGTGTCCCAGTTCCCTTTCGAGACCCCGGCCCGCAAAACATCTTGAAATTGGCCCCAGCCGCCCGGCGCCGTCTGCTCTTGTACCAAGACCACTCCTCCTGCCGGAAAGGTTGTCCACAGAACCATCCACACCTGTGGAAAGGACTGTGGAACATCCGCCGGAACAATCCATCAGCTCGTCACCGAGAGCGGTCCAGTCATCCGAGGACGACTGAGGAAGTCGATCGCGCTCCCAAGGTCAAGGGAGGCGAGTATCGACCCTCGATCGCGACTCCGTCAAGAACGCGAGAATTGACGGTGTGGAAGAGTCGAGCCGGTTCTATCCACAGGGAAATCCCAGGTCGGATATGGTTTTTCCATTCTCTTCCACGGGCTCCGTCGGTGCAAATCCCCGCGATGAGCGGTGGCATTCTTTTCGCGAGTTGTCTGCATTCTTCGCGCTCCGCCCCTCGAGGTGTGGAGCCGCTCCCCGCGAGCCGGTAAAGCCGGACTTTGACATAGTTCCGCGAGGATTCGTAACCTATCGTGACTCACCACTTCTACCCCCCTTGTTTTGTCATGAAGAGGACTTATCAACCCAAGGTTCGAAGGCGAAAGCGCCGTCACGGCTTCCGTCATCGCATGCAGACCCGAGCTGGGCGCGGGATCGTCAAGTCGCGCCGGCTCAAAGGTCGGAAGCGTCTCGCTGCCTGACTTCGAATCCCTTCGCTCCCCTAGAGACTTTCGAAGGGTGCTGAAGGAGGGGACAAGACGCCGCTCCGGGGGCGTCGTGATGGTGAAATGCTCCGGTCAGCCGGGAGTGTCACGTGTCGGGCTCGTTGTCTCGAGGAGCGCCGGCAATGCGGTCACCCGGAATCGGATCAAACGCCGTCTTCGACACTCTCTGCGTGGCGTGGAGTTGAAACCAGGATCGGATTACGTGTTCATCGGCAGTAGCCAGGTAGCAGATGTCCCGCATCCCCAACTGATGGGGTGGCTGGAGCGCGCCGTCGAGACCCCCGATGTCTGACTCGGACTTTCGTCCCCGTATGATCGTGGTCGGGTTCATCCGGATTTACCAGAAATTGGTAAGTCCCAACCTCGGGGCCAACTGCCGGTACCAGCCGACGTGCTCGCAGTACACCGCCGAGGCCATCGAGCGGTTCGGGGTGATCCGCGGCTCCTGGCTCGGGGTCAAGCGAATCGGCAGATGTCATCCCCTTCGCCCCGGTGGTTACGACCCGGTGCCTGAGACCTGGAGAACCCACTGATGGGCAACCTGTTCAACTACCTCATCGAGGGGCTCGGCTCGATCCTCGGCTTCTTCTACGACCTGCTCGATGGCGCGCTCGACGAAGGTGTGGCTCTCGGTCTTTCCATCGTCCTCCTCACCATCGTGGTCAACCTCCTGGTGTTCCCGCTGACCCTCAAGCAGACCAGAGCCACCAGAGCATTCACCGAAATCCAACCCGAGATCAAGCGGATTCAAAAGGAGTACAAGGACGACCCCCAGGAGATGCAGAAGCGTCTCATGGAGCTGCAGAAGTCGGCCGGGGCCACCCCGGGTGGGTGTCTCCTCCCCCTTCTGGTCCAGATGCCGATCTGGTTCGCCCTGTTCCGACTTCTCCAGACGCCGGAGCAGTACATCAAGCCGGAAAGCGCCCTGGGGCTGGCATTGGCCGACGATGTCCCCAAGACCTTTCTTGGCATGGATCTCTTCACCAGCCCCTCCGAGGCGATCGCAGGCGGAGTGGTGGCGGCCCTCCCCTACTTGATCATGATCGTGTTGATGGTGGCCACTCAGTACGTCCAGCAATGGCACGCCACCTATGGGCAGGAGCGCCCCGCAGGTCAGCCCGGCGCCGGCGCCCAGCAGGCGATCACGAAGATCATGCCGCTCTTCATCGGTTTTATCTCGTGGAACTTCCCAGCCGGTCTCATCATCTACTGGGCCACCGGGAACCTGTTCCGACTGGGCCAGCAGGCTCTGATCTTCAGGATGGACGGGCGCCCGACGCCGGCAGCCAGGACGACCGAAGAGCCCAAAGAAGACAAGGACTCCAAGGAATCGAAGGAAACCAAGGCGATATCGGCGTCGGAAGAGTCCCAGGCGAAGAAACCCCAACAGGGTGCCGCAGACAAGCGCCGACGGCGCAGGAGGAGGTGACGTGAGTTACGTCGAGATCGAGGTCCGGGCCAAAACCGTCGACCTGGCGGTGGAGGCGGCGATGCAGGAGCTCGGCGTCACCGACCGCGAACAACTGGCGATCGAGGTGATTCAGCAACCAGAGAAGGGCTTTCTGGGCATGGGCGGTCAGGATGCCATTGTCAGGATCAAGCGTCGGAAGAGCCGGCGTCGTCGCAATGACCGCAAGAGAGAGAGCAGGGGACAGGGTCAGGACCGTGGTTCCAAGCAGCAGAAAGCACCGACTTCGGCTAAGAATGGTGGCGGCAATCAACGGGTCCAACAATCGCAAAGCAAGGGTCGTCATATGAGCCAACAGGGAGAAACAAGAGAGCCCAAGATCGACGATCGTCCGGAAATCTCGATCGAGGAGCAGGCCCGGATTGCCACTGAGTTTCTCGAGGGTCTGGTGAATGCCTTCGGCCTGGAAGGGACCGTTACCACCAAGATCGAAGACGATGTCATCGTGGCCGACGTCGATGGGGAGCAAACCGAGGCTCTGGTCGGGGTTCGTGGCTCGGTTCGATCGGCGATTCATGAGCTGACACGGACGGTTATGCAGCGCTACGGTCATGACACTGCCCGTCTTCGTCTCGATATCGCTGGTTATGCAGAGAGACGTCGTCAGGCGCTCACCATCTATGCGGACCGTCTCATCGACCAGCTCATGGTCGAGGGTGGCGAGGTCATGTTGGAGCCGATGAGCCCGGCAGACCGAAAAGTGATCCACGACGCAGCTGCGGCCCGTGAGGGCGTCAACTCCTACTCCGAGGGGGAATCACCCCGTCGTTACGTGGTTTTGACCGCCACCGCACCTGCCGCCGTTGCTTCCACGAGTACCGAGGAAGAGGAATAGTACTGAGGGTGACCTGGTGATTATGCGTACTCAGGACCGAGTCCACCTACAAGCCCGACCACCAAGTTACCCCGTCCGTATGGGCCGGGTAACTTGTTTCACGTGGAACCTTCCCATCTTCTCTGGACCCGCTGCAGTGAATGGGCCGGACGGGCCTTGTCCCCGACGCAGATCTCCACACTGGAGCGGTATCGGGAATGGCTGCTCACCGAAGCCGTGGAGGCCGGTGGCATCGGCCCCAACGAAGCGGTCCGGGTCGACAATCGGCATATTGGAGATTCTCTGCTCTTTGCCGGCGGGCTTCGAGACATCCCGGGTCTCGTTCTCGATGTCGGTTCCGGGGTCGGTCTCCCCGGAATTCCGCTCAGCATCGTGATGCCCGACACCCGCTTCGTTCTTCTCGATCGGTCGGGTCGGAGGGTCGATCTGATGAAACGGGTGACCAGAATGCTGGATCTGCCCAATGTCGAGGTGGTCCATGGCGATATCTCGGACTGGGAGACCCCGGTCGACGGTATCGTCTCAAGGGCCAGTCTCTCTCCTGAGCAAGCCCTGGTCAGTTTCTCACGTCTTCTCGGACCCGGCGGGAAGGCGGTGGTGGGTGGTTCCTGGGCGGCGCCACCGGTAGTGGTGGGCTTCGACCTCCTCGAGGTTCCGGGCACGGTCCTTGACCAAAGGGTCTGGCTTCTTATCATGCGTCCTCAGTGAAAGAGAAGCGCCCTCTGGTTGTCGCGTTGGCCAATCAAAAAGGTGGTGTGGGCAAATCGACCACCGCCATCAATCTGGCGGCAGCATTGGCTTTTCAGGGTCAGCGGATTCTTCTCATCGATCTCGATCCTCAGGGCAATGCCACCAGTGGTCTGGGAGTGGATCGTTCCGCCATCAGCACCTCGATCTATGAGGTCCTGCTCAAAGAGGCCGAGGCGGACGACGCAGTCGAGCCCACCTCGGTGCGGGATCTGTTCGTAATCCCAGCCACTATCGATCTGGCCGGCGCCGAGATCGAACTGGTTTCGCTGCTTTCACGTGAAACAAGGTTGCGCACCGCCATTGCCGATCTAGATCAGGGTTTCGAGGCGATACTCATCGATTGCCCGCCATCCTTGGGTCTGCTCACCGTGAACGCCTTCACCGCCGCCGACGAGGTGCTGATACCGATCCAATGCGAGTACTACGCGCTGGAAGGTCTCAGTCAGTTGCTACGCAATGTGCAGTTGGTCACTGCGAACCTGAATGCAGACTTGAAGGTCGGTGGAGTGGTACTCACCATGTACGACGGGAGGACCAAGCTGTCCAAGGATGTGGCCGAGCAGGTCCGCGAGCACTTCGCCGACACCACGTATCGCACGGTGATTCCCCGCTCGGTCCGTCTCTCCGAGGCCCCTTCCTATGGCGAGCCGATCGAGGCGTTCGACCCGATGAGCCGGGGCGCCATCGCCTACCGACAACTGGGCCGGGAGTTCATCGAACGTCACGGGCTGAACTAGGAGGACGAGATAATTGGTAGCCGATCGAGGCCTTCGATCCGATAAGCCGGGGCGCCATCGCCCGGCGTCAATGGGGCGGGATTTCATCGAACGTCACGGGCTGAGCTAGGAGGACGAGATGACGAGTAGACGGACGGGCCTGGGCCGGGGTCTGGAGTCGCTGATCCCTATCGACCCGGCCGCAGCCGACACCGGGGGGTTCCGACAGATCCCCGTCGATCAGATCAAGGTCAACCCGGATCAGCCCCGCTCTCGATTCGACGACGAGTCCCTCGAGGAGATGGCCGACTCGATGAAGGAGGTGGGGATCCTCCAACCGATCGTGGTGACCGGAGCCGACGACGGTTATGTGTTGATCGCGGGGGAGCGGCGCTGGCGGGCAGCCAAGCGGGCCGGGTTGAGTGTGATCCCAGCGGTGATTCGTGAGGCCACCGGCCAGCCGACGCTGGTCGAGGCCCTGATCGAGAACGTCCAGCGTCAAGATCTGACCCCGCTGGAAGAGGCTCATGCCTATCAACAGCTCCTGGAAAATTATGGAATGACCCAGGAACAGGTGGCGGGGAGGGTCGGCAAGTCGAGACCCACCATCGCCAACACCTTGCGTCTCCTTCAGTTGCCCGTGGAGGTCCAGGAGATGGTCGATGCGGGCGAGCTCTCCGCCGGGCACGCCCGAGCCCTGGTCGGGATGGAAGACGCCGCCTACGCCACGCATCTAGCCGGTCGAGCCGTCGACGAGGGGTGGAGCGTTCGCCAAATGGAGGATGCGGTGAGGATGCGGAAGGGTGAGCGCCGCAACAGCCCGACCGGTGTTCGCCAGCTCCGGCCAGTGGAGATCATCGAGCTCGAGAAGCGGCTCACCGACCATCTCGGTACCCCGGTGAAGATCAGCTACCGGAACGAGAAGGGCAAGGTGGAGATCAAGTTCGGCTCATTGGGGGAGCTCGAGCGGCTCTACCGGATGTTCAACGGTTAGTGGCCCGTCGCCCTATTCGAGCAACAGACCACTAGCAGCAAATTCGCTCGCAGCGTTGGCGAAGAACTGGGTCAAACCGTCAACGACGGAGAACCCGACCTCCTCGTCGAGCTTGCCTCGCGATACGACCACGGCCGGGGCACGGGTCTCCTTGAGGAGGGCACCGGCGCGACCTTCGACCTTGCCGCCCAGAGCCGAGGCCAGCGAACGAGCCAGCAGCTCGCCCGCCTCGGACCGGCTGTGTTCCGAGGCGAAGTAGAAGACAGCGTCGTCCCCATCGGGGCTCAGCTGAAAGGCCACGATGAGATCGGCGCCGAAGACATTGGCCCGATGGGCCCGGAGCCGCTCCGGGACCGATCCGTCCTGGGACCGAGACATCACCGGGAGCCCGCCCAGCTCCTGCAGCCCAAGAGCAGCCGCTGATGCCGCCTCCCATGTGACCGACGCCTCGTGTGTGTCCCGGCAACCTGCGTCGAGATAGACCCTGGCGCCGGCGACGGTGGGGGGGAGTCGACGGAGCCATTCCCGCTCACGCACGGCCTGCCGGCCCTCCTTCATCTCGCCCCGAGTCACCAGATGGATCTCGGTGACCACCTCCGGGCCTGCTTTTCCATCTTCTGCCAGGTTGCGGTTGTGCTGGAACTCGATGATGGCTTCTTCGGTCTTTGGCCCCAAGATCCCGTCGATCTTGCCCACGTCGAAGCCGAGAGAACTGAGACGGGATTGGATCTCCGAGACGTCTTCCCCCCGCATCATCGGCCGGCGCAAGAAAAGCATCCGGTCACCAAGTCGGTACCCGGCCTCATACAGAGAGCGCCAGGTGTCGGGTCCGACGATGCCGTCGACGTTGAGCCCCCTGGCCTTCTGGAATTCCTGAACCGCCACCCGGGTGCCCTCGGCGAAGGTCGATGCGAGATCCGGCTTGGTGGGGTAGCCCAAGGCATCGAGACGCTCCTGGATGTCCCGCACCGCTGCTCCCTCGTCACCGACGCGATAAAGACGCATGTGAGTTACAGGTTATGAGTGGTGGGTATTGGGTCTCGGGAACTCACCACTCAGAACTCACCACTCACCACTCACAGGAACTCTGCGAGTTCCTGGAGAAGCCGATGCTTCGGTGCGGCGCCGACGATTCTCTTTTTCTCCACCCCGTCCTGGAAGAGGATCAGGGTTGGAATGCTCATCACATCGTGCTGTGCCGCCGGCATCGGGTTGTGGTCGACGTTGAGCTTGCCGATCGTGATGCCGGCGTGCTCCTCGGCGATTTCCTCGAGCACCGGGGCGATCACCCGGCAGGGACCGCACCATTCAGCCCAGAAGTCGACGAGGATCGGTGTCTCGCCGCTGATGGCGTCATTGAAGGTGCCGTCGTTGAGGGTGACGATGTTCTCGGCCATTGCTTTGGTTTCTCCTTGAGGTGTCAGCGTCTCATTCCAGGCCGGCGAGCCATCGCTCTGCGTCGATGGCTGCCATGGACCCGGTCCCCGCTGCAGTGACCGCCTGGCGGTAGGTGTGGTCGGCGACGTCTCCGGCGGCAAACACTCCATCCACGTCGGTGCGCGTGCTTCCGTCGGGCGACTTCACGATGTACCCATTCTCGTCCAGATCTAGTCCTTCGGCGAATAGCTCGGTGTTGGGCTTGTGCCCGATCGCCACGAATACCCCATTGGCCGCCATCTCCCGCTTCTCGCCGGTGACTGTGTCCTCGAGGGTCACCTTCTCGACCGTGGCATTCCCGTGGATCTCGGTCAGGACGGTGTTCCAGAGGACCTCGATCTTCTCATGGTCCAGGACACGCTGCGCCATGATCTTCGAAGCGCGGAACTCGTCACGGCGGTGCACCACCGTGACCTTGGAGGCGAATTTCGTCAGAAACAGCGCCTCCTCCATCGCGGTGTCACCACCACCGACGACAACCAGTTCCTGGTCCCTGAAGAAGAAGCCGTCACAGGTGGCACATGCCGAGACCCCGCGCCCGGTCAACTGCTCCTCGCCGGGGACGCCCAGCCACTTGGCGGTGGCGCCGGTTGCGATGATCACGGCATCGGCCGTGTAGTCGTCCCCTCCGACCTTGACCTGGAGCGGCCGAGAGCCGAAGTCGACCTCGGTGACGTCGACCTGCTGCATGCGGGCACCGAAACGCTCGGCCTGCTTGCGGAACTGATCCATCAACTCCGGCCCGAGGATGCCATCGGGGAAGCCGGGATAGTTCTCGACATCGGTGGTGATCATCAGCTGGCCGCCGGCAGCCACGCCCTCGAACACCAGCGGGTCGAGGTCGGCGCGGGCGGCATAGAGGGCGGCGGTCAATCCCGCCGGCCCGGAGCCGATGATTATCAACTTCTCGTGACTCATCTCTGTATCAGGTCCTCTTCAACCACAGATAGGTGCCTGCCCCGACGAATACGAGGCCGAAGACCGCAAAGGCCCCGGCAGTGGTGAGCGGGATCTCGAGGGCTCCGAATATCGCCAGAAACAGGAACAACAATGCGGACAACCCAAGGCTGGCCGCCAGGATTCCCAGTCCGGTCATCCGGATCCCCTTGGCCACACGGTCGACAGTCAGCGAGCGGATCTTGATCGTGATCTGCTCGAGGATCTCGGCGAACCTGGCGGCTAGTTCCTCCATTGGTGCCGAGATTAGTTACCCAATCATCCGTGTCGACTATCCGACGTAGACGATCTCACAACCGGGCAGCACTACGAAGGTGACGATCGGCTCTGCCTCTGGATCCTCGGGCATGACCAGGAGGTAGGTCCGATCGAGCTCGATCTCGTCTGCCACGAGGTGCTCATCCAGACCGATCTCGGTCAGACATTCCGCCGTGTCCCGGTCGGTGCCCTGGGTAGCAACACGATCGGCCTGATTGGCCCGTGCCTCGTCTGCGAGTTCCTGGAACGGCAACGGGAGGCTCTCCTCACCGGCGCCCTCAGCGGCGGCTGTGGTTTCCGGCGCAATCTCAGGAGCGGACTCACCGTCGTCGCTTCCCTGGGCAACGAAGGGGACCTCCTCGGTCGGGGCCTCGAGGGCTTCTACGGGGGCGGCCGCAGTCGTGTCGGCAGATTCCCCGCCACCGGTCAGGGCGCCATTGTTGAGGACGCTGACCAAGCCGGTCGTGACGAGCAATCCGGCGGCAACATAGGAGAGACGCTGCCACCAGGGCGTGGCCCGGCTGTTCGAGGGCTCGTTACGCAACTCCGTCCACAGGTCGCGATGGAGAGCCGCCTTCTCCAGGTCGGTCATCTCCGCGTCGGGAGCGGCGGCCAGCCATCCGATCGCCTCGGTCTGGGCTCGGTACTCGTCACGACACTCCTCGCAGGTCTCGATGAGAGCGCGTGCCTCTGCCTCATCGCTCAGTGAGCCATCAGCGAGGGCAGCGATCAGATCGAGGGGGTGCTCATGCATTCGAAACTTTGGACGGTCTCATTGGTCGTTTTGGTTCCCCAGGTAGTTGGCGAGAAGGCGACGGCCGCGGAATACACGCGACTTCACGGTCCCAATGGGCACCCCGAGGATGTCGGCCACCTCGGGGAGGGACAGCCCTTCCAGATCGGAGAGAATCACGGCGTTGCGGAAGTCGGCGGATAGTTGAGCCAGGGCGAGCTCGATCTCGGGTCGCACGGCAGCGGACTCGAGTGCTTCCTCGGCCGACGGGTCCGGCGGGTCGACATGATCGGGAAGGCTCTCTGACGGTCTGCGCTGTGCACGCCTGAGCTGGTCGTAACAGGTGTTCACCGCGATCCGGTAGATCCAGGTCCCCACCGCCGATCGGCCCTGAAACTGGCCTGCCTTGCGGAACACGGTGAGGAACGTGTCCTGAGTGGCGTCGAGGGCTCTCTCCCGGTCTCCGAGGATGCGGAGACACACCGAGAACACCCGGTCCTCGTGGATGCGCATGACCGCGTCGAATGCCTCCCGGTCTCCGGAGACGACCCGAGTCAGCAGCTCGGCTTCGTTGCCGGGGACCGTCACGGCGTGAATCGTACTTCTCCGAGTTCGCCGTAATAGCTTCCGTCGGGCTGCTGGGGGAAGTCGGTCATCCACAACAGCCAGTGCCCGCCCTCACGTCTCGGGAGGGGGAACAGGGTGGTGCTCGACTCCGCGGTCTCGCTCAGAGCGCGCTCCCAACCGTCGATCTCACCCGGGGGGTCCTGGGCCCAGTAGATGGCAAACTCGGTGCCATTGGTCAGCCCTACCAATTGCACGGCCGACGGAGCTCCGCTGACCTGGAAGCGAAGCCCTACACCGGGCTTCACCAGCGAAAGAGGGTCCTGATATCTCTCCGATCTCCAGATCGTCGACGCGCTGCCGTCGAGGACATCGCCGATGGCCTCGTCGTTCTCACCACCCTCCCCGAAGGGGTCGAAGGCTCCGAAGTCGACCACACGCACCGGGCCTGGAGCGACGGTGGTGCCGCTGGCTGCGGTAGTCGTGGTCGCCGGGTCGGCGCCGAGGGTGGTCGTGGGGGAGATGGGGACGATCCCGCCTCCACCGATGAAGAGCCGCCCCAATGCCACCAGGCCAATGGCCAGCACGACCAGTCCGATTGCCACGTACAGCAGGCGTCGAGATGTCGACAGCGGCTCGGGTTGCGCCGGCCGCAGAGTGGGTGCGGCGAGGAGCGCCTTCTCCAGGTCGGCGGCGCCGAGGTTGCCGGACTGGGCGGAGCGGAGGACACGGTCGATTGCCCTCGGGACTCCGTCGATGCTCTCTGAGGGCGGCGGTCCGCCGGGTGCCGAGCCGGTGAGGGCGGTCTCGAGGGCGGCGGCCAACGCCCGCACATCGCCGTTCTGATCGGTGCGCTCTTCTCGACCGAATGCGCCGAGCTTGGCCGGATGGGCAACCGACCACGAGATGGCGGATAGGTCGATCTGGCCGTGGACCGCGCCTGACTCGTGGAGGGCGGACAGGGCGCCAGCCAGACCGGAGGCATTGGGCAGGAACTCTTCGAGGCCGACGGTCTGATCCGCCGCTAGCCGGTCGGCCGCCGATGCCCCACCGGTCCACTCACAGACGGCGTAGGCGCCACCATTGACATCTTCGACCGCGAACACGCGGGATAGATGGGGATGCCCGGTCTTGGCGGCCCCGCTCACGCTCGCGACAAACCGGTCCCGTCGCTCCTGGCTCGACTCCGGTCCGAGAGATCGGATGAGGACAGGGCGCTCGAGAGAGGTATCGGTCGCCAGCCACTCCTCGATGTCGTTGTCGCGCCCAAGCCGCATCTCGAGGCGGTATCGGTCGGAGACCGGTGGTGCCATGGCCCTAGTTCAGCACCGGGCAACCCTCAAGCCTCATATCTCAACAAATGAAGTGGTGTCTCCCGGGCCTGAAACCCCTCCCGCTCGTAGAGACGGCGGGCCCCATCGTTCTCAGGGCGGACATTGAGCACGAGCGCACGCGCCCCTCGTCTCGAGGCCCATCGAGCAGAGGCTCGAACCAGGGAACCACCGATGCCTCGCCCGGCATACGACGGGGCAACAGCCACCCGTTGCAGGTATGAGACTGTCATCTGGGACCCCACCAGGGCGTAACCGGCGAGCTGATCGTCGACCCGGGCTGTGAAGACCATGGCCCGCGGTGTGGCTCTCATTGCCTCGACCAGCCCCGCCTCGCTCATCCTCCAGAAACCCTCGAAGGCGAGACCATCGATCTCCAGCAATGGGCCCCAGTCAGGATCGTTGGTCGGCTCCACCTCGTGCTCGGGTGGGCCGATCTCGGTCCCCAACACCAGCTCCATAACGTCGAGCGGGCGGAACAGGGTGAAACCGGCCGAAGTCCACACTCTTGTGGCCGAGGGATACAGAGCGGGGGAGTAGACGATGCCGGATTCCCTCGACCCGAGGAACTCTGCGACGGCTCTGAGGAATTCGTGGGAGCCACGCTCGAGACGGACTGCGGGGTCGGGGAAGTCATCGTTCCACGGCCGAGCCACTGCCTTGGCCCAACCCCTTCGTATGGTCACCGGGCCGGGCCATACCCCGTCGAGATGCAGGCGATCGGGCACCTGTGGGAGAGTACGGCATGGAAGTGGTGGTGGCCGTCAGCCCGATGGCAGCCCTGCATGACACTGGCCGCCGCCACCCGGAGCGGCCCGAGCGACTGGGCGCGGTTCTCCGTGGAATCTCAGAAAGCGGGCTGAATATGGTCCAGATCGAAGCACCGCCGATCGAGCGCGCCGACCTCGCTCTCGTCCACGACCTGGCCTATGTCGATGCCATCGAGAGGTTCTGCCTTCTCGGTGGCGGGGCCCTCGACATGGACACCTTCGCATCGCAAGACACCTGGGCCGCGGCCACCGCGGCCGTCGGTGGAGTCAAGGCTGCGGTCGAGGAGCTCGAGGGGCGGTCCGACGCAACCGGCTTCGTCCTCTGCCGACCGCCCGGCCATCACGCCCTCCGATCGAGGGCGATGGGCTTCTGCTTGTTCAACAATGTCGCAGTCGTGGCGGCATGGCTCCGGTCACGTGGCCAGCGGGTGGCAATCCTGGACTGGGATGTCCACCACGGGAACGGGACCCAGACAATGATGGCTGACGATCCGGGGACGCTCTATGTCTCGATCCACCAGGGTGACTTCTATCCGTACGAAGGCCATCCCGACGACATCGAGACCGGGGCGGCCGGCACCACTGTCAACATCCCGGTGCCCGCCGGCAGCGCCGGAGACGTCTGTCGAGCGGCATGGGAGCAACTGGTGATCCCCGTGGTCTCCCAGTTCGCGCCCGATTGGGTGCTGGTGAGCGCCGGATACGACGGCCACACCGAAGACCCGCTTGCCGACCTCGACTTGCTCGACGCGGACTACGGGTGGATTGCTTCGCGTCTGGCCCGTGCCCACCCACCGCACCGCACGGTGTTCGCCTTGGAAGGGGGGTATGACCTCGACGGGCTCCGTCACTCCGCCCGTTCGACATTGCGCGGCATGGCCGGTGAGGAGCAGTTCGGCCCTCCGCTGACCTCGGCTCCGAGCGCTTTCGAGACGATTGCCGTGGCCGGCACTGCCGTGGCGAGGCATTGGAGCATCTGAGAAGTCTTTTCAGGTCCCCTGCAATCCGAGCCGATAATCACCTTCTGGGTCAACTGGGAAAGGAACATGGAAATCAACATCGACGATCTTCTGCGCCGTGCTGTCTCATTGGGCGCAACGGATCTGCATCTCAAGGTCGGCTCGCCGCCGGTCGCCCGCGTCAGCGGTGATCTGGAGAGGATCGAGGGCTTCGAGGCACTGAAGCCCGACGACACACAGGCCTACGCCGACGCTCTGTTCACCCCTCGCGGGGCCCGCGATTTCAAAGACACCGGCACTGCCGACTTCGCCTACGGTCGTCAGGACATCGGGCGCTTTCGTGTAACTGCCTTCCGCCAGCGTGGCTCGGTATCGGTGGTCCTGCGTCGTGTCTTCCCGGGGACGATGTCGTTCGCCGATCTCGGGCTTCCCAAGGTCGTCGAGAAACTGGCGGCCGAGTCGACAGGGCTCCTTCTCGTCACCGGAGCCTCCGGGTCGGGCAAGACCTCCACGATGGCGTCGATCCTGGACTGGATCAACACCAACCGGGCGGTGTCGATCCTCACCGTCGAGGACCCGATCGAGGTGCTTCATCCCGACAAGCGAAGCGTCGTAGAGCAACGTGAGGTCGGCGTCGACACCCCGAGTGCGGCCGATGCCGTGCGCAGCGCCATGCGTCACGACAACGACGTGCTCATGATCTCCGAGTTCGACGACGCCGAGACCGCACGTGCCGCCATCGCAGCGGCAGAGACCGGCCATCTGGTGATCTCGTCGATGCGGACCACCGATCCGGCCGACACCATCGATCGTGTCGTCTCGCTCTTCCCCGAATCGCAGCAGCGCGTCGTCCGCGGCCAGCTCGCTGCTCAGCTTCTGGCAATCATCAGCCAGCGGCTGCTCGAGAGTCATGACAAGGGGAAGACCCTCGCCTGTGAGGTCCTCACCAACAACGAGCGTGTCCAGGAGTGGATCATCGGCGGCGCAGAGGCCCCCGTCCTGATCGACATCATGAAGGAGAGCGAGTTCTTCGGGATGCAGACGATGGACTCGTCCCTTCTCCGCTTGGTGGTCGAGAAGTCCATCGATCTCCCTGCTGCCCTTCCCTATGCCCGGAACGTCCACGAGCTGCGGGCCAAGGCCCAAGCCGCAGGCGTCCAGTTGTAACCAGTGGTGAGTTCTGAGTGGTGAGTTGTGGGTTGTAAGAACTCACCACCCACCACTCAAAACCCATAACCTCATCGGGTGATCCCGAAGCGGCTCGAGTTCCTCGTCTCACCCGATCTTCCGCCGGCCCAGTTGCACCGGATCTTCGGCGCTGCCGGCCATCAGCTGTTCCTCGTCGGCGGCTCGGTCCGGGATGCCTTTCTCGAGCGCCCTCTCGAGGACTATGACTTCGCCACCGATGCCCGGCCTGAGCGGATCGCCGAGCTGCTCGAGACCTGGGCGGAGGTCGTCTATCGCGTCGGCGCCACGTTTGGCACCGTCGCCGCCCGCAAGGACGGGCACACCGTCGAGGTAACCACGTTTCGCGACGAGGTCTACCGCGACGATTCTCGCAAGCCAGCCGTCACGTTCTCCGACGACATCCAGACCGATCTCGCCCGCCGCGACTTCACCGTGAACGCCATCGCCCTCTCGCTCATGGACATGGAACCGATCGACCCCCACGGTGGTTTGTCAGACCTGGCCGCCGGTGTGCTGAGGACACCGCTCGATCCCGAGATCTCGTTCTCCGAGGATCCCCTCCGCATGCTGCGCCTCTTCAGATTCGAGGGCACCCTCGGATTCAAGAGTGATACCAGGGCAGTGGAGGCGGTCGCCGGGATGGGAGAGCGACTCGAGATCGTGTCGGCCGAGCGGATCAGGGACGAGCTTTCCAAGCTCGTCGTCGCACCCGCCGCCGGGATGGCCCTCGATCGTGTGGTCACCTCCGGGCTGGCTGCCCACTTCCTCCCCGAACTGCCGTCACTGGCCATGGAGCAGGATCCATATCAGCGTCACAAGGACGTGCTGGCCCATACCCTCGCCGTCGTCGACAAGACACGTCCCGAGCTCGTGCTTCGACTCGCCGCCCTGTTCCACGACATCGGCAAGCCCGATACCCGCCAGTTCGGCAAGGACGGCGTCTCCTTCCATCACCACGAGGTCGTCGGGGCGCGGATCACCCGGCGCCGGCTGAAGGCGCTCCGGTATCCGGGTGAGACCGTCGATGACGTGTCCCGGCTCGTCTTCCTCCACCTCCGCCCACACACGCTCAAGATGGGGTGGACCGACTCGGCTGTGCGTCGATATGTGCGTGATGCCGGATCTCTGCTCCCTTATCTCAACGAGCTGGTCAGGTGTGACGTCACCACGGCAAATCCCCGCAGGGCCCGGGCAGTGCAGAACCGCATCGACGAGTTGGAGGAGCGAATCACCGAGCTGAGTGCGAAGGAGGAGATCTCGCGTCTGCGTGCCCCGATCGACGGCAATCAGGTGATGGAGTATCTGGGGATTGGGCCGGGTCCGAACATCGGTGACATCATGGGGTTGATGCTCGAGCGACGGATCGACGAGGGGCCCTACAGCGTGGGTGACGCATACGCCATGGTCAGGGAGTGGGCCATGGCCCAGGGGATCCCGGACCCAGGGCCACCTCCCGACGAGGAGGAATGACGTTGAAGGTCGTCCTCGCCTATTCCGGTGGCCTCGACACCTCGGTGATCCTGGCGTGGCTCCGCGAGGAGCGCGGGGCGGAGGTGATCGCCTACACGGCTGACGTCGGTCAGGGGGCCGAAGCAGGCGAGGCCAAGGAAAAGGCCATCGCTACCGGGGCCGTGGATGCAGTCGTGGAAGACCTGACCCATCGTTTCGTCGACGGCGCCGTGTTCCCCGCCCTGCGCGCCGGGGCCGTCTACGAAGGCCATTACCTGCTCGGGACCTCCCTGGCCCGGCCCATCATCACCGAGGGGCTGGTGCGAACCGCCCGCATGTTTGGCGCCGACGCCATCTCCCATGGGGCGACAGGCAAAGGCAACGATCAGGTTCGCTTCGAGCTCTCCGTGGCAGCGCTGGCCCCCGAACTCGGGGTGATCGCCCCGTGGCGGGAATGGGACCTCGACGGACGCACGGCCCTCATCGAGTACGCCCGGGAACGGGGGATCCCGGTGCCGGTGACGCGGGAGGAGCCGTACTCGATGGACGCCAACCTCTTCCACATCTCCTACGAGGGGGGGATCCTCGAGGATCCGTGGGCCGCTCCACCGCCGAAGATGTTCCGCCTCACAGTCGACCCCACCGATGCCCCCGATCAGCCGGAGGAGGTGGTCATTGGGTTCGAGCACGGCAACCCGGTGTCGATCGATGGGCATGGGCTGGGCCCGGTCGAGATCTTGACCGAGGCGAACGCGCTGGCGGGGCGTCACGGGATCGGGAGGGTCGACATCGTCGAGAACCGGTTCGTCGGGATCAAGAGCCGTGGGGTCTACGAGACCCCGGGGGGGACCATTCTTCATCTCGCCCATCGTGCCGTCGAGTCGATCACACTCGACCGGGAGGTCCTCCACATCAGGGACTCGCTCATCCCCCGCTATGCCCAAATCGTCTACAACGGCTTCTGGTTCAGCCCGGAGCGGACCGCATTGCAGGGCCTGATCGACGACATCCAGGAGCCGGTCACCGGCGAGGCGCGCCTGGTGCTCTACAAGGGCGGCGCCACTGTGTCGGGGAGACGCTCACCCAACACGCTCTACGACCCCGGATCGGCGACGTTCGAGGCCGATGACGTCTATCGCCAGGCCGACGCCGAGGGCTTCATCTCGCTCAACGCCCTACGGATCAGGGGATTCGGCGGAGGGGAAGTGGAATGAGCCTCTGGGGTGGCCGCTTCGAGTCCGGCCCGGGCGAGACCTTGTGGGCATACACCACCGATGTCTCCGACAGACGTCTCCTCGCCGACGATGTCACCGGCTCTCTTGCCCACGTCGCGATGCTCGGAGAGACAGGGATCCTGGCCGAAGCCGACGTGAAGACCCTACGAAGCGGGCTCGAGGCCATTCAGTCCGAGGCGGAAGACGGGAAGTTCGAGTTCTCCGAATCGGATGAGGACGTTCACTCGGCGGTAGAGCGCAGATTGTTCGAATTGGTGGGCGACACCGCGGGCAAGCTGCACACGGCTCGCTCCCGCAACGACCAGGTCGCCTTGGACGTGCGGCTCTACACCCGCCGTGTCGCCGGCGATCGAATCGACCAGCTCCACGCCTTCGGCCTCGTATTGGCCGAGATCGCAGAGCGTCACGCCACAACGGTCGTCCCCTCCTATACGCATCTCCAACAGGCCCAACCCACCACCCTCGGGCATCATCTCCTCGCCTACGCCTGGATGGCGTTACGCGACGCAGAGCGGTTCGCCGCTGCCCGCCACCGGATCGATGTGTCGCCACTCGGCGCCGGCGCCTCGGCCGGGACCTCGTTGCCGATCGACCCAGAGGCCACCGCCCGAGAGTTGGGGATGGGTGCCGTCTTCGAGAACTCCCTCGACGCGGTCGGCTCCCGCGACCACCTGGCCGAATATGTCTTCTGCTGCGCCCAGGCCATGGTCAACCTGTCACGTCTGGCCGAGGAAGCCATCCTCTGGGCCACGCCCGAGTTCGGCCGGGCAAGGCTCGGTGACAGCGTGAGCACCGGGTCATCGGCACTTCCACACAAGCGAAATCCCGATATCGCCGAGCTGGTCCGGGGGCGGGCTGCCCGGGTCGCCGGGCTGCTTGCATCGATCATGACCCTCCAGAAGGGTCTTCCGCTCGCCTACAACCGTGATCTCCAGGAGGACAAGCGGCTCGTCTTCGAGGCCGACGACACGTTGGCGGCTTCCCTGGAGGCGATGATCGAGTTGTTGCGCCACACCGAGTTCCTCCCGGTGGGCCCTTCTGTGGAGACGGCCAGTCTCGACCTTGCCGAGGCTCTGGTCGCCCGTGGCATCCCCTTCCGGGAAGCCCATGAGGCTGTGGGCAAGCTGGTCCTCGCCCTCGAAGGTCAAGGCCGCAACCTCACGGAGGCCTCCGCCGATGATCTGATCTCGGCGCACCCGACCTTCGTCGAAGCCGATCTCGGCCTCATCGATCCGGCCGAATCGGTGCAGAGACGGGTGAGCGCGGGTGGCGGGAGCCCCGAATCGGTCCACACCCAGGTCTCCGACCTGCGGAGGAGGATGACTCCTTCCTAACGTGCTCCGGGTGATCCTCGTGGTGATCCCTGCGCTCGTCGTCGCCGTGATCAGCCTCGCATCCTTTGCCGGGGCGTGGGTGTGGTGGCTCGATGTGCTGGCCAATTTCCGGGCCCAGTACGTGGTGATACTGGCGATCCTGGGTCTCCTCGTAGCGGCCAGCCGGTGGCGTCGCACCGGGCTCGCCATTCTCGGTGTCGCCCTCGTCAATCTGTTGTTCGTTGCCCCGCTGTTCGTGGGCTCGCCCGGGGAGCCAGTCGCGGGAGCTCCGGGAATACGGGTTATGAGCTTCAATCTGCTCTCGACAAACGAGAGCTACAGCGAGGTCGTCGAGTACATCGAGGCCACCGATCCGGACCTCGTCTTGCTCCATGAGTCGAGCAGGCCGTGGGAGGTGGCCATGGAGTCGTCGGGGCTCGACTACGAGATCGTCCGTGGTCGTTCCGAGAACCTGATCTTTGGGACCCTGGTCCTGGCTCGTGACGAGGTCGAAGCCGTCTCCTACGGTTTTGCCGAGGGCGACGGGCGGGCAATCTCCATCGAGTATCAGCCGGATGGCTGGCCCGTGCCGGTGCAGATCCTCTCTTCGCACCCCTTGGCCCCGACATCGGGGGAGCGTGCCGCGCTGCGCGATGCCCAGCTCGGCTTTGCCGCCGGGTGGGCCGCGGATCAGGAAGGGGCATATGCAGTCGTCGGTGATCTGAACGCCTCGCCCTGGTCCTCTCCGTTCCGCGGGCTCATATCGGAGGGTGCCCTGCGTAACTCGCAGATCGGGTTCGGCCTGCAACCCTCGTTCTCGGCGAACACGATCTTTCCATTACGCATTCCGATAGATCACCTCCTTCACAGCGACGACCTCAGGGTCCGTGACCGTCGTCTCGGCCCCGCCCTGGGCTCAGACCATTTCCCGCTCGTGGTCGACCTGGAGCACGCCCCGGGTACGTCGTAACCGCTTACCTGAGGTACGTAGCGCCGTTTCTCCCCCTGGAGGGGGGAGTACCCGAAGGGGGAGGGGGGTCTCCTGGCGCTACGGCGACATAGAAAGAGCGGCGGTACCGTTCGATCCATGTCAGACCCATTTTCCGAACGCCGGGCACGTCTCGCAATAGAGATCGGCGAGGACGCAATCGCCATCGTCCCGGCCGCAGTCGAGGTGACCCGGAGCAACGACACCGAGTTCGAATTCCACCAGGACCCCGACTTCCACTACCTCACCGGATTTCATGAGCCCGAGGCGGTTGCGGTGATCGCTCCCGGCCATGCCGACGGCGACTACACCCTGTTCGTCAGGCCGCGAGACCCCGAGATGGAGGCATGGAACGGCTATCGAGTCGGGACCGAGGGCGCCGCGAAGCGCTTCGGGGCGGACAAGTCCTACGAGATCGGGCAACTCGACGAGATTCTCACCCGCCTGATGATCGGGCGCGAGGTCATCTGGTATCGCACCGGGAACCGACACCACGACGACAGGATCGCCGGCATCGTGGCCAAGGCCAGGAGTCTTCGCGAGCGCTACGGCGGGTCGGTACCGTCCGCGGTGCGGGATATCACGGTCCTCCTCGCCGAGATGCGTCTCATCAAGTCCCCCGAGGAGATCGAGATCCTGCGCAGGGCGTGCGAGCTGTCCGCCCGTGGGCACTCCGAGGCGATGCGCTTCGCTGCGCCCGGCTTGTATGAGTATCAGGTCCAGGCCGCGCTCGAGTACTACTGGCGGCTGGGCGGCTCCCGGCACAATGGCTATCCCTCCATCGTGGCGTCAGGGTCCAACACGTGCGTCCTTCACTACGTGGAGAACGAACGGGTGATCGACGATGGTGATCTCCTTCTGATAGATGCCGCCGCCGAGGTGGAGGGCTACTCGGCGGACATCACCCGGACCTTCCCAGCCAACGGAAAGTTCAGCGGCCCACAGCGGGCCATCTACGAGGTGGTCCACTCCGCCTTTCAGAAGGGGCTGGATATGTCCGCTCCCGGATCGAGTCTGCGGGCCATCCATGACGCCGCCACCCGGGTGCTTGCCGAGGGAATGGTCGAGCTTGGCCTCCTGCCCAAGGGTGTCGAGGAATCGCTCGCCATGCACCACTACAAACAGTTCTACTTTCATGGCACGGGTCACTGGCTCGGCCTCGACGTGCACGACATGGGCACTTATCGAGTCGAAGGGGTGCCCCGGAAGCTGGAGCCGGGGATGGCATTCACGGTTGAGCCCGGCCTCTACATCGCCCCGGACAAGAGCGAGGTGACCCTGACGCTGCTCGAGTACGACAACGACGAGTGGAACCAGCGCCGGATCCTGGAGGGCAGGGCGGCGGCGATGGCCAAGGAGGCCGAAGCCAAGGAGAAGGCGGAGAAGATCACACACACCGTGCCTCCCGATTTTCTCGGCATCGGGATCCGGATCGAGGACGATGTGGTGATCACCGACGATGGCCATGGCAACCTGACCAGCTCGGTCCCCTCAGGCATCGAAGAGATCGAAGCCGTATGCGCCGAGTCGTCGACGCTGCCGGCCCCTCAGGTTGTCGCGGGGAGTGCGTAGATCAGGATCGCGAAGAAGTGAAAGCTGCTCCCGGCGATGACCAGGACGTGGAACAGCTCGTGGTGTGAGAAAGCCCGGGGGAAGAGACGGGGCCGCCCGGTGGCGTAGATCACGGTGCCGATCACATAGCAAGCGCCCCCGAGGACGATGAGCGCGAGGGCACCCGGCCCGAGCTCACGCCAAATCCAGGGAACCCAGATCAGGGCCGACCACCCCATCACCATCTGCAATGTCACCGACAGGTGGGTCCTTACGTCGGGCATGAACGCCTTGAGCAGTATCCCGGTGAGAGCGATGCCCCAGACGATGCCGAGTGCCACGGCGAGGGCGACCCCTTCGAGAGCGGCGAGGGCGATCGGGGTGAAGGTGCCGGCCACTACGAGGAAGATCATCGAGTGGTCGATCCGCTGCAGTCTTGCTCTCCACGCGTCCTGCCACGGGACCGAGTGATAGAGCGAGGAGACGATAAACATCAGGAGCAGTGCCCCGCCGAAGACGAGTACCCCGAAGAGGGCTTCGGCCCGCCCCGACGCCCTATCGATGAGAAGGACGAGCCCGATGGCGGTAGCAATGGCTGCCGAGCCATGCAGAAAACCCCGAATCGGGTTCTGCATCCGTCCCAGCGTGATTCGCTCCATGTCGTTGCAAGGGTATCGACCGAGAACGTGTAGCGGGAAAGGGGTCGGGTGACCCAGGCCCGAAACGGGCTGAGTCCCGGGTAGCCCGGTACCATAGAGTCCTCACCATGGCTCTTGGTGTCCTCTACCGCCTCTACGAGCGCAACCTCGTCAACGGCCTCGATCGAGACCGGCTGCCCCGTCACATCGGCATCGTCCTCGATGGGCATCGTCGTCATGCCCGGGAGGAGCGGCTTCCCACCTACACCGAGAGCTACCGGGTCGGGATGCGCCGCTTCGAGGAGTTCATCGGATGGGCCGAGGAGCTCGACGTCCCGGCAGTCACCGCCTGGGTGCTATCCCGCGAGAACCTGTCACGACCCGCCGACGAGCTCGATCCCTATTTCGAGGTCCTGACCGAGTTGTTCGGCCGGCTGCCGGCTCTCTGTCAGAGCTACGACATGGGAATCAGGTTCATCGGGAGCCTCGACCTGCTTCCGGACGAGCTGGTCGCCGCGGCCAAACTCGCCGAAGAGGCCCAGCCGTTCGGCGCCCGACGTCTCAACATCGCCATGGGCTATGGGGGCAGACAGGAGATCGTCGACGCGGCCAAGGACCTGGTGGCCAAGTTGATGGCCGACGGGATCCCACCCGATGAGATCGCCTCCCACATCGACGCCGATTCGCTGGCTTCCCACATGTACTCCGCCGACCTGCCCGACCCGGATCTCCTGATCCGGACCTCCGGCGAGTCCCGGCTCTCCGGGTTCCTGCTCTGGCAGTCTGCCTATGCCGAGTTCGTCTTTGTTGACGTCAACTGGCCCGCTTTCCGCCGGGTCGACTTCCTTCGAGCCCTGCGTGATTTCACCAGCAGGGACCGCCGCTTCGGAAAGTGACTCAGGCAGAGCCTGAGTCACGTACCTGGTACTTAGTACCTAGTACTTAGTACGAGGATTCGATGATCACTCCGTGATCATCGAATCCTCCAAGTGGCTCACGTCGCCGAGTTGGCGCAGTGAGAAGCCCCACCCTGTGCTGATCCGGTCCATGGTCAAACGGGAAACACCGGTGTGTGGTTGACGAAACCGGTCCCACTCCCAGGGGACTGGCTCCAGCCCGAGCAGCCGGCCGAGGACCACAGCGTTGGTGCCGGCATGGGCCACGATGATGACCCGCATCCCCGGGTCTTCGACCTCCCATAGATGGCGGTGCTCGGCGTGCATGGGTCGGATGCCATGGATGGCCAGGGTCTCCTCGAGCCCGGTCACCACCCTGCGGTGGAAAGCTCGGAAAGACTCCCCACCGGGCAGCCCATCCCACATCTCCTCCATCGTCCGGAAGTTGGCCTCCCGCAGCGCCTTTTCGATCTCCTCTGCCGGTGATCCCTCCCACGACGGCGGGTTCTGGATCTCTCTCAGCCAGGGGTACACCTCGGGCTCGATGTCGACCTCGGAGGACACAGGGGCCGCGGTCTGCATGGCCCGATTCATCGGCGACGCCCAGAGCTCGTCGAAGGATTCGACCGCGCCGAGGCGATGGGCGACGCGCTTCGCCTGCTCCTGCCCCAACAACGTGAGATCCGGGTCGTTCCGGGCGATGAGGCCCGGTGTCCAGTCGGGCTGGCCATGGCGGACGAGGATCAGATCCATCGAGCCAACCGTACCCAGCCCGTTGTTCATACCGATCGGCGGCGCAATACGATTGGGCTGTGTCCCGTCAAGCCCTAATCGATCACCTGCGTCACCACGCACTCTTCACCGATGGCCCCTACACGCTGAGGTCGGGCCAACGCTCGGACTGGTACCTCGACGCACGACAGACGACATTTGCCGGGAAGGGGGCACCAATCGTCGGCGCGGCTGTGCTCGACGTCCTCGACCCGGAGGTCGCGGCGGTGGGGGGGATGACCATGGGAGCGGACCCGATCGCACTGGCCGTCGCCGTGGTCGCCAACCTCCGGGGCCGGGAGATCAACGCCTTCTCGATCCGCAAGACCACCAAGCAATACGGGATCACCGGGCGGGTCGTAGGCCCGGTGACGGCCGGTATGCCGGTGGCGATCCTCGAAGACACGACGACCACCGGGGGTGCCGCCCTCGATGCGGCCGAGGCAGCGACTGCGGCCGGGCTGCGGGTAGTGCAGGCGATTGCCCTTGTCGATCGGTCCGACGGGAGGGCGGCGGAAGCATTCGAGGAAGAGTCCATTTCCTACGTGGCCCTGGTGGTCCCCAAGGACCTGGGCGTCAAGAGGTGAAAGTCGTCGTCCAGCGCTCGGCGGTCCGGATGTGGCTGCTGGCGATGGGCGGCATTCCACTCCTGGTCATCGCGGTGGATGTGCTGACGAGCCGTCGGATCACCAACTGGCTCAGGGAGCTGTTGTTCACCCCGGAAGACACTCAGATCTACGAGCCGCGAGACGTGATCTGGGCCTGGGCCCTGCTCTTCTTCTCGGTGTTTCTCGTTGTATGGGGTCTGAAAGAGCTCTTCATGCCCACCAAGGTGATCGAGGCCCGGGACGATGGTCTCGCCGTCAAGCTCCGCGGCCCGTTCCGCAAGCCTGACCTCATCCCATGGGGCAACATCGCCGACATCGAGTCGGGCGAGATCGTGGATGAGGGAGATGTGTTGCTGCTCCTCCGGATCAAGCTCTTCGCCCGGGGCGAGCTTCCCGAGCATCCCTGGGGTGCCCGCTGGGTGGAGACCCGTGTCCTCGGCCTTCTTGCCCAGGACTGGTCCGCCCCGCCCTCACAAGTGGCAGACCAGCTGGGCCAGTACGCGGTCGAGGCTGCTCAGCGTGAGACCCGGGCGCGGACCGCCCACATCTCGGACCAAACGTGACCCTGGTCGGGGCCCATGTGCCCTCGATCAGACCGATCGACGAGGCAAAGGAGCGCTCTGCCGACGTGGCACAGATCTTTCTCTCCGACCCCCAGTCGTGGAAGAAGCCGCCACCCCATCCCGACGCCGAGGCCATGCGTCAATCGCCGATCCCGATCTACGTCCACGCCCCCTATCTCATCAACGTTTGTGCCGACAACAACCGGGTGAGGATCCCCTCGAGGAAGATCCTCCAGGACACTTGCGATGCCGCGACCGAGGTTGGCGCCCTGGCCGTGATAGTGCACGGTGGCCATGTGACGGGCGACGGGCCTCAGGAAGAGGGCATCGATCGATGGAGGAAGGCCCTCGACTCGGTCGACACCGAGATTCCGATCTTCATCGAGAACACCGCAGGTGGGGACAAGGCAGTGGCGAGAAGGGTGGAGTGGATCGCCCGCCTCTTCGACGAGATCGGCGAATTCGGAGTCGGCTTCTGCCTCGACACATGTCATCTGTGGGGCGGCGGCGAGCCCCTGGACGAGGTGGTGCCGCGGATCTTGGAGGCGACGGGGCGGATCGATCTCATACAGGTGAACGACTCAAAGGACCCCTTCGACTCACGGCGGGACCGTCACGAGAACCTGGGCAAGGGGCTGATCCCACCAGAAGAGATGGCACGGATCATCATCGAGGCTGACGCGCCGGTGGTGGTGGAGACGCCCGGTGGCGTCGAGGAGCAAGCCGCCGACATCGAGTGGGTGAGAAGAGTTTTGAGTGGTGAGTTTTGAGTGGTGAGTTCTCAGAACCCACCACACACCACCCACTACTCGAAAATCCGCTTCGGTCCTGTCTTCTGCTTCTGATGCTGCTTGCGCTCGCTCGGGTCCGCCGCGGGGATGGGCCGTGGGTACCGATCCTCGAGGAGGATGGCCAGCGGCGTCGCGGTGAATACCGACGAGTAGGTACCCACAAGAATGCCAATGAGCAGGGCGAGTGCGAAGTCGGAGAGCGTGTCTCCACCGAGCACGTAGAGGGAGGCGAGGATGAGGATCGCCCCAAGACCGGTGTTGATGGTCCTCGGAACCGTCTGAAGACAGGCCTCGTTGGCGATGGGGGCCAGTGGCTCGCCGGGCCGGTCAGCCTGGTGCTCACGGATCCGGTCGAAGATCACGACCGAGTCGGCGATCGAGTAGCCGATGATGGTCAACAGGGCAGCGAGGAACACGCCGTCGATGGTCTTCCCGAGCCAGGCGAACAGCCCGACCACGAGGATCACGTCATGGAACATCGAGAGCACGGCCGCCGCCCCGATGGTCCAGCGGAACCTGATGGCCAGGTAGATCAGCTGCATGAGCAGCGCCAGTCCCAGGGCCAGGAGAGCGCGGTTCCGGATCTCCTCGCCCAAGGTGGGCCCGACGAACTGGTCCCGGACCAGAGTCACGTCGCCGCCGATCCCGGCAACCGTGTCCTCCAGCACCTGTTCCCGTTCGGGGTCGAGCTCCTCGGTCCGGATCACGATCGTGCCCTGGCCGGTCTCCTGGATCAAGGCCTGCGGCAGGCCCTGGTCGGCCAGATCCTGTCGCAGCTGGTCGAGGTCCACTTCTTCGGTGGTGGAGAACTCCACGAGCCGTCCGCCTGAGAACTCGATCCCGAAGTTGAGGCCCCTCGCCACGATGCCGGCGATAGCGAGCACGATCAGGATCCCGGAGATGATCAGCCAGCGCTGCGGCTTGGCGAACAGATTCGGCCCCGACGTCCTCAACCATTCCTGGAAGCGCCGCCCCACGGTCATGCCCATCAAACGGGGCCGGGTCTGCAATGCCGGCACCCGGGAAAGCATCTCGAGCAGGACCCGGGTCACGACGAGGGCAGAGAACATCGACACCAGGACACCGATGGTGAGGGTGACGCCGAAGCCACGGACTGCGCCGGCGGCCAGGAAGAAGAGGAGAACTGCGGCGAGGAGAGTGGTGACGTTGGCGTCGAGAATGGCGCTCCAGGCGCGTTGGAATCCTGCCTCTAACGATCTGCCCAGCGTCGGGTCGACGGCGTATTCCTCCTTGGCCCGTTCGTAGACCAGCACGTTGGCGTCGACGGCCATCCCGATGGCGAGGACGAAGCCGGCGATGCCGGGAAGGGTGAGGGTGGCTCCCAGCCACACCAGGACGGCATAGGACAGCAGCCCGTAGACGACGAGCGAGATGCCCGCAGCCACACCCATCAGCCGGTAGAAGGCGATCATGTAGAGGATGGTGAGACCGGCCCCGATCAGGGCTGCTTGGAGGCTGGCGTCTATCGCAGCCTCACCCAGGGACGGCCCGACGGTTCCCTGCTCGATCACCTCCACCGGCACAGGCAGGGCGCCGGCCCGGATGAGGAGCGCCAACTCGTTGGAGGTCTCCTCGTCGAAGTTCCCGGTGATCAGGGTCTCCCCGCCGGTGATGCCGACGTCACATTGGACCGATGGCGCGACGCCCGGGCTGGAGAGGACCGACTCGTCGAGGACGATGGCTATCCGCCGGGTTGGATCGCCGACTGGGGCACAAGCCGCATCGGCGGTCAGTTGGGCCCACTGCTCCTCCCCTTCGGGGAGGAAGTTGATGGAGACGGCCCATAGACCCGAGCCCTGACTGTCGAAAATGGCCGCGGCGCTCTCCACCTGGTCACCACTGACGGCAGTCGGGCCGAGGACCAGGTCTTCACCGGGCTCGCCGGGGATGACCAGGTTTCCCTCGGCAGTCGGCTCGGTGCCGGTTGGCACTGATTCGAGCACCGGGTGGAAGGTGAGTTGGGCGGTTCGCCCGATCACTTCCAGCGCCTCGTCAGGATCTTCGACTCCGGGCATCTCGATGATGATCCGGCGGTCACCCGACATCTGGAGCGTGGGTTCGGCCACTCCGAACGCGTCGACCCGACGACGCAATACCTCGAGAGTGCGGGAGGTCACATCGCTATCGACGGTGACGTCGGCCGTGTCCTGGGCCTCGAGGACGATCTGGGTGCCGCCGCGCAGGTCCAAGCCGAGGTTGACCGGGTTGTTGAGAACGATGTAGACGGCAGCGCCTATCGAGACAACAGTCCAAATAAGACGCCACCGGGACACCTTGGCCATGGAGGATCCTTCGGATGTTCGGCGGGCTCATGCATGGTATCGGTGCCCGCCCGTCATGCCAGATCCGGAATCGGCACCAACCGGCGACCGGTATCCTTCCCTCATGCGCGAAAAGGTCACGGTCCCCTCGATAAAGGCTCGTAAGGGCGGTCCCAAGATCTCGATGGTCACCGCCTATGACTATCCGGGGGCGGTGATAGCCGACCGGGCCGGCGTCGACATCGTCCTCGTCGGCGATTCGGCGGCAAATGTCGTCCACGGGATGGGCACCACCCTCGAGTTCGGGATGGAAGAGACGATCATGCACGCCCGCGCCGTGAAACGGGCGAATCCCAAGGCACTCTTCGTCGTCGACATGCCCTGGCTCAGCTTCCATGTCTCGGTTGAGGACACCGTGCGCAATGCGGGTCGGCTGGTCCAAGAGGGCGGAGCCGAGGCGATCAAGCTCGAAGGCGGTCGGAAGCGGCTGCCAATGATCCAGGCGATCCTCGACGCCGAGATACCGGTCATGGGCCATCTCGGGCTCACTCCCCAGTCGGTCAACGCCATGGGTGGCTTCAAGGTTCAGGGCAAGATGGTCGACGCCGCCCAGGAGATCATCGAAGACGCCATCGCCATTGCCGAGGCGGGCTGCTTCTCGATCGTCCTCGAGGGGGTTCCCGACATCCTCGGTGAGCTGATCACCAAGGAGGTCGATGTGCCGACTATCGGCATCGGTGCCGGCCCGGCGACCGACGGTCAGGTGCTGGTCTTTCACGACGTGCTGGGTCTCGGGTCAGGTAACTATCCAAAGTTCGTCCGCAAGTACGCCGATCTCGCCGACGACGCGGTTGCAGCGCTGACCCGGTATGTCGCCGACGTGAGCTCGGGCGAGTTCCCCGGTGAGGACGAGAGCTATCACGTGTCAGACGAGATCGCAGCCGAGATGCTGAAGGGCCGATCGTCCGGGTAGCCGTCCTTCTCCTGGTGGCGGCATGCGCCACAACCGCCACCAACGGTGTCACCACATCGACCACCACCGTGGCCACGACCACTACCGACGTTGTTGTCTCGACGACCACGACAGTGGCCGCCACGACGACGACAGTGTCCCCTCCCACCACGAGCACGGTCACTCCTGACGTTCCCACGACCGAGCTGACGATCGGGGAGGAAACCCTCGAGGTCTGGGTCGCCGACGAGCCCGAGGAGCGTCAGCAGGGTTTACGGGCGGTGGCAAGGCTGCCCGAGGGGATCGACGGGATGCTCTTCGTGTTCCCCGAGCCGACCACACCCAATTTCATCATGTCCGGGACCCTGATCCCCCTCGAGGTCTGGTTCTTCGACACCGAGGGCTCGTTGATCGGCTCGCACGAGATGACCCCGTGCCCGGCCGATCCGTGCCCCCTCTACCCGGCACCTGGCCCGGTCGGTTGGGCGCTGGAGACCCCGCTCGGAGAGCGCGATTTCCAGCCCGGAGACCTGCTCTCGACTTCTGCATCGGGCTGAGACCGCCCTATCATCTGCTTTCCGCACCGACGTCTCGCGCCGTTCGGTTGCGTGAAGCCCCTGCTCCACCGTGTTGGTGGGGCCTTCCGATACGGATGTCCACAGGAGGTCACATGCGCGACTATGAGGTAATGACGATCCATCGGCCCGACCTGGCCGAGGACGAGGTCGAGACGAAGATCGGCGATCTCGAATCGCACCTGTCCGGCTCGGGCGCCACAGTCGATGGGCGGGATATGTGGGGGAAGCGCCGCTTCGCCTACGAGATCGACCATTTGTCCGAGGGCTACTACTCGGTGGTCACGTTCCAGGCAGAGGCGGCTGCCGTCGATTCGCTCGATCGGATGCTGTCCCTGGCCGACGACGTGGTTCGACACAAGATCGTGCGCCGGGGCGCATGACTGGAATCTGTCCCAGGGTCAGGGCATGATCGACCCAGGGACTTGAGAAGAGGAGATTTCACATGTCGAACAACATCACACTGGTCGGGAACCTGACAATGGACCCGGAGCTTCGTTTCACGCCGTCGGGCATCGCCATGGCCAGGATCGGCCTTGCCGTGAATCGTCGGTATCAGAAGGACGGCGAGTGGCAGGAGCAAACGAGCTTCTTCTACGGCACCGTGTGGCGTGAGCAGGCCGAGCATGTCTCGGAGTCGTTGCAGAAGGGGGCTCGCGTCATCGTGAGTGGCCGGATGGAGCAACGTACCTGGCGCGACAAAGAGGACCAGCAGCGCGAATCGATTGAAGTGGTCATCGACGAGATCGGTCCGTCGCTGCGCTGGGCCACCGCTTCGGTGAACAAGACCGAGCGTTCCGGTGGCGACTGGAGCGGTGGCGGTGGCGGTGGCGAAGGGGCCGAGGTACCCCCGGCACCGGTGGCGAGAGAGTCGTACGGGCCCGACGAGGCGCCCTTCTGATCCAGGAGTTTTGAACAATGGCGAGAAAGAGCACCAACAACCCGCGCCCCAAACGGCGTCGGGGCATGGAGATGAGACGGGGGCGTCCCAAGCCCTGCGCATTCTGCAAGCAGCGGGTCGATTTCATCGACTGGAAAGACGTCTCCGTGTTGCGAAAGTACATGTCCGACCGGGGCAAGATCCGGGGGCGCCGGGTGAACGGGAACTGCCCGACCCATCAGCGCGAGGTGGCCAATGCCATCAAGAACGCCCGTGAGATGGCCCTCCTGCCCTATCTGAACACGCGATGAGGCTGATTCTCACCGCCGACGTTCAGGAGCTGGGCAAGCGGGGCGACGTCGTGGACGTTGCCGAGGGTTACGCCCGCAACTACCTGTTGCCGCGGAAGAAGGCGGTCAAGGCCCACGAAGCGGCTTTGGCCCAGGCCGAGGCAGTCCGTGAGGCTCGCATCGAGGCCGAGCGGAAGGCCAAGGACGAAGCCGAGCGGCTGGCCACTCAGCTGGTCGGGAGCCGGGTCGTGATCGCCGCCCAGGCCGGCGACGAGGGCCAGCTCTACGGCTCGATCTCCCCGGCCGACGTGGTCGAGGGGGTCCGTCGGTTCACCGGGATCGAGCTGGACCGGGACACATTGGAGATCCCGAAGCCGATCAAGGCGATCGGGCTCCACGAGATCAACATCAAACTCCATGCCGAGGTCGAGTTCCCCCTCACCCTGGACGTGATCCCGGCCACCTGACAACCCGTGTGCAGATCGACACGTCTGACGTGTTTGGCTGCACACGCAACTCCCATTAGCCGGGACTTTCGCGTCTTTCCTGCCAACTCTTTCCACCGCGAAAACAAAAGAGGCCACCGCGAAATTCGATGAGGCCTCTGGCTTGTGACGCCGGCTCGGGCGACCCTATCTTCAGCCACCTTCCCCGCTGGCAGTTTCGGCTTCCCCGCCCTCCGGCGGGGTCTTGCATGTCAGGGCCCCACCAGGTCCGCGAAATCTGTCACTCGCGTGTTGTTTGATGAGGACAGAGATGAGCGGCATCACCGATCAGGGCCAAATGAGACCGGGTTTCCGGAGCCCGCCCCATTCCAGGGAGGCTGAGGAGTCGGTCATAGGGGCGGTGCTTCTCTCTGAAGAGGCGGTCAACGAGGTGATGGACCGCCTCCATCCGCCTGACTTCTATGTTCCCGCCCACCAGGCGATCTTCGAGGCGATGCGGGAGTTGTTCGACACCAACCAGGCCATCGACGCCGTGACCGTGTCCGAGGCATTGCGACGCCGGGGGGAACTGGACAAGGTCGGGGGAGTCGCCTACCTGACCCGTCTCGTAGACATCGTCCCCTCCACCTCCAACATCCTCTACTACTCCGGGATCGTCGAAGAGCACGCCAAGCGGCGCGAACTGATCAGGGCCGGCGCCACGGTGACCGATGTCGCCTTCGACATCGATGAGGAGATCGCCCGCGTGATGGACCGGGCGGAGCAGGCGGTCCTCTCGGTGGCGGAGAGACGGGGCGCCCAGACGCTTCTCGAAGTAGGACCCCTGTTCAGTGACGTGCTCGAGCACATCGAGTTGCTCGAGCAGCGGGGCTCGGAGCTGACCGGTTTGGCGACCGGTTACGTCGATCTCGACAAGAAGCTGGCGGGACTCCAGGCGGCCAACCTGGTGGTCATCGCGGCAAGACCCGCCATGGGCAAGAGCTCCCTTGCACTGGGAATCGCGGTCAACGCCGCGGTCCAGAGCGAGCCGGTGGCGATCTTCTCCCTGGAGATGTCCAAGGAGGAGATCGTCCAGCGCATCCTCTCTTCGGTGGGCCGGGTCGATTCCATGAAACTTCGCTCGGGCCAGCTGGGACCTCTCTGGCAGAGGGTCGTCGACGCTGCCGGCAAGATGTATCAAGCACCGATCTATATCGATGACTCTCCGGTCGTGACGGTTACTGACATCCGGGCGAAGTGCCGGAGGTTGAAGCGGAAGAAAGGTCTCTCGCTGGTGGTCATCGACTACCTGCAACTGATGGAGGCGTCCAGCAGGGAGAACCGTCAGCAGGAGATCTCCGAGATAACGCGGAATCTCAAGAACCTGGCCCGAGAGCTGGAAGTCCCGGTGATCGCCGTGTCCCAGCTCAACCGGTCTTTGGAGGCCAGAGAGGACAAGCGGCCACGGCTCTCCGACCTACGCGAAAGCGGCTGCTTTACCGCTGATACCCGCTTGGTCAGGGCCGATGACAACTCGGAGATCACACTGGGGGAACTTGCGGCCTCAGGGGCAACCAACATCCCGGTCTGGAGTCTCGACGACGAGTATCGATTGGTCTCCTCAAGCCTCACCAACGCCTTTTCCAGCGGGGTCAAGCCGATCTTCGAGCTCGAACTCGCATCAGGTCGAATCGTTCGCGCCTCGGGGAACCATCCATTCCTCACCGTCGACGGTTGGGCTCGTCTCGACGATCTGAGTGCGGGGGACCGAATCGCCGTCGCGAGACGGCTGCGCGGTGAGGGAGCCGTTCAGAGCCTCACCGACGACCAGATCGTGGTTCTGGCCCATATGATCGGTGACGGTTGCCATCTGGCCAGGCATGCCATCCAATACACAACCGTCGACCACGAGAACGCGAGCATTGTTGCGGAGGCAGCGGCGAGGGCATTTGGGGTGGTTCCCAGGCTCAAGCAGGAGCGAACCTGGATGCAGCTATATCTCTCCGCACCCAGCCACTTGGGCCGTGGTCGAAGGAATCCTCTGGCCGCCTGGCTCGACGAGCTCGGCCTGTTCGACAAGCGCTCTCACGAGAAGTTCGTGCCGGCGCGGGTATTCACCCTCCCGCGCCGGGCCGTTTCGCTGTTTCTACGCCACCTCTGGGCGACCGATGGCTGTGTTTGGACGAACGGGTCGACAAGCACGATCTATTACGCCACCAGCAGCCGGAGACTCGCCGAGGATGTCCAATCTCTGCTGATCCGTCTCGATGTCCAGTCGCGCATCCGGCGCGTTCCGCAGCGGAACGGCCGAGACCAATACCACGTCAACGTTCAGGGACACGAGAGTCGTTTCGAGTTCCTGACCACGATCGGGGTGGCCGGTGCGAGGGGCGCGATCGCCGAGCGGATGATCGAGGTCGTTTCCTCGCAAACGGCGAACCCAAATGTCGATTCAATACCGGCTTCTGTCTGGGCCTACATCAAGGCGAAGGCCATGCCCGAAGCCAAGGTATCGGCGAGGGAACTGGCCCGTCGCCTCGGAATGTCGTACTGCGGATCCACCCTCTACAAGTCGGGGATCTCGAGAGCCCGCATGAGACGCCTCGCCGATGCCCTCGATGACGAATACCTGAGCAGCCTCGCCGAATCGGACGTGCTTTGGGACCGAGTGGTCGCGATCACGCCGTGCGGTGAAGAGGAGGTGTTCGACGCCACAGTGGAGATGACCCACAATTTCCTCGCCAATGGCATCGTGGCGCATAACTCGATCGAGCAAGACGCGGACGTGGTGATGTTCATCTACCGCCACGAGTACTACCACCCCGAGGATCAGGAGCGGAAGGGCATCGCCGAGGTCATCGTGGCCAAGCATCGTGCCGGGTCCACCGGCCCGGTCGAGGTCACCTTTCAGCCCGAGTTCACCCGCTTCGCCAACCTGGGCCGGGACGTCACCTAGCCTTGCCGGCCTCCAGGGCCCGTTCGATCGTCTCCAAAGCCTCGGCCGCTGGGCGCCATCCCATGGTTGCCGTCTTCTTGTCCTCCAGCTCCTTGTACACGGTGAAGAAGTGCTCCAACTCGCGCAGAAGGTGATCCGGGACGTCATCGAGGTCGGCCGCCTCGCGCCACAGCGGGTCTCCGTCGGGCACCGCCAGCACCTTGTGATCAGCATGTCCCTGATCTTCCATCAGGAACAACCCGATGGGCCGGACCCTGATACGACAGCCCGGGAATGTCGGCTCCGACACCAAGGCGAGGATGTCGAGTGGGTCGCCGTCGTCGGCGTAGGTCTCCGGGATGAAGCCATAGTCGGCCGGGTATCTGGTGGCCGTGAACAGCATCCGATCGAGGAAGATCTCACCGCTCTCGTGATCGGTTTCGTACTTGTTCCTGCTCCCCTTGGGGATCTCGACGATCATCGTGACCAGCACATCAATCACCCTACAGATCGCTACTCTCGCCAGGTTGTGCCTCACATGGGTGGCGATGCCACAGCCCGGGTCGGTTCCTCGACGTCCTTCAACCAAACGCAACCCCCGGGATAGCTCCCTCGATGGCACCCCCTAAGAGGCGCGGCAAGCGCTACCTCCTCATGATGTCGGTGGGCGCCCTGGGAATCGTCTATGGCGACATCGGGACCAGCCCTCTGTACGCCTTCCGGGAGTCGTTTCACGCCGCCGAAGGCATGCCCGTCGACCGCCCAAGCGTCCTCGGAGTCCTCTCCCTCATGTTCTGGGCCCTGGTCCTGGTCGTGTCGGTCAAGTACCTGATCTTCGTGATGCGAGCGGACAATCACGGTGAAGGTGGCATCCTGGCCCTCACCGCCCTCATCGTCCCCCGTCGCAAGACCCCAACGGTCGGGTTGCGGTGGGCCTTGATCCTGCTCGGGCTCTTCGGGACCGCCCTTCTCTACGGGGACGGGATCATCACACCGGCCATCTCGGTGCTCTCGGCCGTCGAAGGACTCGAGATCGTAGAACCCGACTTGGCGTCGTATGTCGTCCCGATCGCGGTGATCATCCTCATCGCGCTCTTCAGCATCCAGCGCGCCGGGACTGCAGTAGTTGGAGCCATCTTCGGCCCCGTCATGATCGTCTGGTTCACGGTGCTCGCGGTTATGGGTCTAACTCACGTGGTCCAGGATCCAGCCATCCTCGCCGCGGTAAATCCCGCCCACGGTGTGAGCCTGATCACCGCGAGCCCCCGTCTCGCTTTTCTCGCTCTGGGAGCCATCTTTCTCGTGGTGACCGGGAGCGAGGCCCTGTACGCCGACATGGGGCACTTCGGCAAGCGGCCGATCCGTTTCGGCTGGTACATCGTCGTGTTCCCCGCCCTGCTCCTCAACTATTTCGGCCAGGGGGCCATGCTCATCGCCGACCCCGGGGCCATCGACAACCCGTTCTTCCGCATGCCTCCGGAGTGGGCGGTGCTGCCACTGGTGATCCTGGCGACGATGGCCACCGTGATTGCCTCACAGGCTCTCATCTCGGGGGCCTACTCGCTCACCATGCAGGCCGTACAGCTCGGCTACCTCCCCCGTTTCGACATCGACCACACCTCGCCAAGGGAGGTGGGGCAGATATACATCGCCACCGTCAACTGGGGCCTCATGGTCGCCTGTGTCGGGCTGGTCCTCGCCTTTCGCAGCTCGAGCAACCTGGCCGCCGCCTACGGCGTTGCCGTCACCACGACGATGGTCATAACGACGATCCTCCTTTATTTCGTGATGCGGGAGCGTTGGCAGTGGTCTGCCGCCGTGGCTGGCTCCCTCACCGCCCTCTTCCTCGTCGTCGACCTTGCGTTCTTCTCGGCCAACATCGTGAAGGTCCCGGCCGGCGGTTGGTTCCCCCTGGTCGTGGGTGCTGTGATCTTCACCATCATGACCACCTGGAAGACCGGCCGCCGCAGGCTCACGGCCGCCCTGAAGAGGGGTGAGCTACCGATCGAGCGCTTCATCGGCTCCATCACCCTCCATCCCCAACTACGGGTCCCCGGCACCGCAGTCCACCTGTTCCCCGATCCGGGCATCACACCCCCGGCGCTCCTGGCCAACCTGCGGCACAACGAGGTGCTCCACGAGACGGTGGTCCTGGTGGCGGTGCAGACATCGTCCGTCCCCCGCGTCCCCCAGGTGCGCAGGTCGACGGTCCACGACCTCGGCGAGGGATTCGTCCAGGTCGTGCTCCATTTTGGTTTCATGGACGAGCCCGACGTCCCCAAGGCGCTGGCCAACATCGTCGACCCGGAGTTCGGATTCGATCCGGATGACTCGACCTTCTTCATCGGTCGGGAGACGATCATCAACAGTGGCAAGGGCATCGGACGGGCTCGGGCAGCCCTGTACGCCTTGATGCATCGCAACGCCTCGAGCCCGGTTCAGTTCTTCAGCCTTCCCCCCGGTCAGGTGATCGAGATCGGGAAGCAAGTCGCGTTGTGAACGGCCGCCCGTACGCTGGTCGTGTCCGGGATTCGGACTCACGTAGGTGAGGGGGCGCCCATGAGGGTTTTCAGAGCATCGATCATCGTCCTGGCTTTGGTGCTGGTGGCGTGTGGTGGTGACGGTGGAACGGACACGACCCTGGCCGACACAGGCGCCTTCGCCAACATGCCACAGGAGTGCATCGACGCTCTGGTCGGATATCTCACGGCCATCGAGCCGGCCGTGGAGGGCGTCGACTTCGAATCGACCACAGGTGAGGAGCTCGAAGCCATGGGCACCGAGCTCGAGGCGCTGTCCGTGGACTACACGACGGCAATCGAGGACCTCGAGTGCCCCGATCCCGCCGGGAGCGACGAAGAGGCGTTTGCCGCCATCATCGAGCTGGCCGAGCAGGAGGCGCCGGGCACGGTGGGCTATCTGCAATGGGTACAGAGCTTTGCCGCCGGATTCGGCGATGCCGAGGTCTCTGGTGACTGTGAGACAGACATCTCGGCGCTTCGGGCGGTCATCGACGAGAACAGCTCGATGTCCGATCTCACCATGACCCAAGTGGTGCAGGTGGGAAGCCTGGTGGCTTCGATCTCCACGGCTTGCAGCCCGGAGCGGGCCGAGGAGTTCTTCGCCGAAGCGGACGTAGCCGCCTTCCTCGAAACCCAATAGGACGAGCGGCAACCCTGAGGTTGCCGCTTGGAGGGGTTCCATCATTGCCCTGTGAAGCCGGGGAAGCTTCTAGAGGGGGGACTCAATTAGGGCTTTGAGGGACCTGAATCCAATTCTGTACACCCCGAGCCCCCTTGGACGGGCAGAACCGGATCCATTTCGAACTATACGCAGTCGCGCTAGTTCGCGAAGAATCAGGTCTCGAAGTCTTGATGGGACCGGCTGGCGGTGGGCCCGGTCTGGCCCTGGTACTTCGATCCGAGCTCGGGGGAACCATAAGGGAGGTCGGCTTCGGTGGTCATCTGATAGAAGCTGACCTGGCCGATCTTCATCCCTGGATAGATGGCGATGGGGAGGGTGGCGACGTTGGACAGCTCCAGCGTGATGTGGCCCTCGAAGCCCGGGTCGATGAAACCGGCGGTGGAATGGATGAGAAGGCCGAGACGGCCCAGGGAGGACTTCCCTTCGAGACGGGCCACCACGTCGTTTCCCAGTTTGACTCTCTCCAGGGTCGATCCCAGGACGAACTCCCCTGGATGGAGCATGAACGGCTCATCGTCGCCCACCTCGACCAGCCTGGTCAGGTCGGACTGGGGGTCGCGGGGGTCGATGAGGCTGTACCGGTGGTTGACGAAGACCCGGAACCCGTCACCGACCCGCAGGTCGACTGACGACGGCTGGACGTAGGTCGGCTCGTAGGGGTCGATCTGGATCAGACCCGATTCGATGGCCTCCCGTATGGAGCGGTCAGAGAAGATCATTTAGAGCGGGTGAAGGGAATCGAACCCTCGCTCCGAGCTTGGGAAGCTCGTGTTCTACCATTGAACTACACCCGCGGTGGCCCCGAGGATACCGGATTCAGATACGTGCCAGAAGGCCGCGCCATCAGATCCCGAGCACCGACTTCCTCAATTCCGGGTTGTTCGCCATCTCCGCCGCAGCGCCTTCCATGACCACGCGGCCTTCGGCGAGCAGGTATGCGCGTGAGGACACGTCGAGTGCTCGTTGCACGTTTTGTTCCACCAGCATCACGCCGACACCTTGGTCGCGCACCGCCTCGATGACGTCGAATACCTCGTCGACCACCACCGGAGCCAGGCCGAGAGACGGCTCGTCCAGGAGAAGCAGACGTGGTCGTGCCATTAGGGCCCGGCCGATCGCGAGCATCTGTTGCTCGCCGCCGCTGAGACTCCCGGCAAGCTGGTCCTTGCGCTCGGAGAGTCGAGGGAAAAGGGTGTGAACCCATTGCAGTGACTCGTCGTAATGCCCTCTGGCGACACGGTTGAAGGCACCGAGGTCGAGGTTGCCCTCCACGCTCATCGCAGGGAACAACCGTCTCCCTTCGGGGACGATGGCGATCCCGGCCCCACACACCCGGTGCCCCGGAATGTCGGTCATGACTTGGTCGTCGAGCACGATCCGCCCACGGCGCGGCCGGAGAATCCCCATGATCGAGTTGACCAGGGTCGACTTCCCGGCCCCGTTCGGCCCAACGACGGAGACCACCTCACCGCTGCCAACGGTGATCGATATCTCCCGCAGGGCCTGGGCCTCACCGTAGAAGACGTCGAGGTCAGTCACCTGCAGCATCGGCCTGCCTTCCCAGATACGCCTTAACCACGGCCGGGTCGCTCATGACCACCGCCGGTTCTCCCTCGGCCAGCTCCACGCCATGATCGAGGACCACGATCCTGGTGGCCAGCTGGTTGACGACTCTCAGCAGGTGCTCCACGAGGACGATGCTCACCCCGGATCGGCGAATGCGGCGGACGACATCGACCGCGTTGTCGATCTCCACCGGATTGAGGCCCGCCAGCGCCTCGTCGAGGAGCAGTAGCGACGGCCGGGTGGCGATCGCCCTCGCCATCTCGAGCAGTTGACGTTGGTGGAGGTTTATCTCTCCCGGGAGGGCATCGGCGCGGCTACTGATGCCAACCAGGTCGAGGTACTCGACCGCAGCGCGTCTCGAGGCATCGAGGCCGAGCGGCTCGCGGCCGAACATGATCGCCATCGCCACGTTGTCCCGGACAGTGAGGGATGTGAAGGGTCTCGGGATCTGATAGGTGCGAGCTATGCCGAGATGAGCGATGCGATGTGGTCTCGATCCGACGATCTCGTCGTCGTTGAGCGAGATGCTCCCTGAAGTGGGTGGGAACGCACCCGACATCAGGTTGACCAGTGTGGTCTTGCCCGAGCCATTCGGCCCTACGAGCCCGACCAGCTCGCCCTCGTGGACGGTCATCGAGACGCCACGCAGCGCCCGGACACCGCCGAACGTCTTCACCACGTCCTGAGCCACGAGCAGAGGTCGGCCACTCCCTGCCGCCTCGGTCGCCGGGTCGTCGACGATCGGGGCGTGATGCACTTGGGGCGCGCCAGCCGATGTTTCGCCCTGTGCCGGGCGCTTTCGGCCGCCGGGGATGAAGGCGATGACCGCGGTCACCCCGAGCGCCGCGGCCAGCGACGTAACCGGGTCTGACGTGACCCCGAGCAGCCAGAGCCCGAGGAAGATCACCACGAACACGCCCGCCGAGAGCCACGGTCGGCGGCGAAACCCGGCCATGAGGCCTTGGGGGGCGAGCAACATGACGAGAACCAGGATCACACCGAGAACGATCAGGCTCCAACCCTCGAAGCCTCCGGACGCGAGGCGGTTCTGGAGGGTGTACACGTAGATGGCGCCCACCATCGGGCCGGCCCAATGGCCTCGACCACCGAGGACGCTCATCACGATGACGAAGAGGGGGACGTCCAGATTGAAGGTGCCCTCCACGCTGACGAAGCCCAGCTGTAGGGCGGCGACCGCACCTGAAATCCCGGCGATGAGCCCGGTGGCGCCGATCGCGATCATCTTGTGGAGGAAGGTGGGCACACCGAGGCCCTCTGCTACGTCCTCGTCGTCTCGGATGGTGAACAACGCCCAGCCATAGCGGGTGTGCTGCATCACGTAGGCGACGGTCAGAGCGAACAGGGCGACGACTCCGCCCACGACGAAGACGAACTCCTGGAACTGGCTCAGGAAGGACGGCGCCTCAGGTACGGGGATGACGATTCCCTGTCCCCCGTCGATGGTCTTCGAGAGCCGTGCCACCGAAGCGAGGATGAAGGGGATCGCCAGCGTGAGCAGGGCGAAGATCTCGCCCCGCAGCGACCTGAGCCTGAACGCGATGGTCCCGATAGCCAGCCCGAGCAGCATGGAGGCGATCCCCGCTGCCAGGGCGGCCACCCACCAGCTCAACCCTTGGCGGCCGAAGAGGACCGCCATCGTGTAGACCCCCACGCCGAAGAAGGCGCCCTGGCCGAAGCTGAAGTACCCGCTGTAGCCGGAGAGGATGTTCCAACTAGTGGACTGAGCGGTCCAGAACAGAATCCCTGATAGGAAGACCAGGTAGAACATGGGGAAGTCTGTGGCGTGACGTATCGCGGGCAGCGCCACCAGAGCCACCGCGATCCCGAGCAGAGCCATCCATCCCTTGTGGCGCACTCAGCCCCCTCTCTGCGGGAACAGGCCCTTGGGGCGGAACACCAGGGCGAGGACCACCAGGGAGAAGACGACGAATGGCGATGTGGACGGGGTCCAGACCACGGCCACCAGCCCCGACACCGCGCCGACGAGGAGGCCGGCGTACAGGGTGCCCGTGACATTGCCAATGCCTCCGAGGATGACGATGGCGAACACCAGGCCGATCCATTCGAAGGGCAGGTCCGGGGTGAGGGACCCGCCGATGGGGACCAACATCCCGGCGATCGCCGCGCTGGCCCCCGCCGATCCGGCGAGAAGGACCCCAAGCAGGCGGTGATCGATGCCGAAAGCCGAGGCGATCTCCCTGTCCTGGCCGAAGGCCTGCAGGGCCCTGCCGGCGTACGTTCGTCCAAGCACCAGTGCTGCTGCCACCACCAGGACGACCGCGAACCCGGCGGCCAGGAGCGTGGGCACGGGGAACCTAAGGAAGCCGATTCCCACCGACTCGGCTGAAAAAGGGTTGATCTCAGCCGGTAAGCGCAGAAAGTCGGCGGTCCAGATGTTGGTTACCACCTGCACCGTGATGATCAGAAGCCCGTAGCTGATGAGGAGCGAGTTGAGCTCGGAGACCTCGAACCGCTCGTAACCCAATTGGATCATCGCTCCGACCAGGAACATGAGAGGGGCTGTGACAACGATCGTGGCGATCGGTCCCAAGCCGGTGGCGGTCGCCAGCTCGAAGGTGAGATAGCCCGACAGCAGGATCAGGGCGAAATGGGCCAGATTGATGACTTTGAGGAACCCCCAGGCGAGGGAGAGCCCCAGAGCCATCAGGGCGAACAGGCTGCCATTGAGGGCACCCGAGACGGCGGCCTGCAGTTCGATCAACAGAGACTCATCTGGGAACGGCGACCGCCGACGGTAGTCCCGGGTCTCCGTTCGAGGAGACCCGGGGCGCGTGCACTCGCTCTGCTCAGCCGGCGGGACCGGCCAGCGTGCCTGCCGCGATGTCCTCCGGCCAGACCATCACCCATTCGGTGCCCTGGATCTGCTTCAGGCCTTCGGTGGTGTCCCAGAAGTTGTTCACCGCCGGATCAAAGGTGACCGCTCCGCTGAAGGTCAGGTCGGCACCGGTCGAGTGCAGTGAGTCGCAGATCCCTTGCCCGTCGGTCGACCCGGCCCCTTCGACACCCTGGACCAGGATCTCCCACGCGTTCCAGGACGCGGCGGCCTGGGTCTCGAACACCGTGTACGGGATCTCCTCAGCGGCAGCGCGCTCGGCGAACTCGGCGACGATCTCGCTCACCTCCGGATCCATCTGTTCGAGGGTCGCCGCGTTTGGCTCGAAGATCGACACCGAGAGTGTCCCCTGGGCCGCGTCGCCGAGTCCGAGGAGCGGGCCGGGAGCCGGGAAGAGTGCGAACATCAATGGTGGGGTGTAGTCCAGCTGTTGCATCGCGTCGATCAACGAGTTGGCCTCCACTCCGAGCCCGTTCAGCAGCACCAGGTCGGCGTTGGCGTCACGAACCTGGGCTGCGGTCGACCCCCAGTCCTCGTATCCCGGCGGGTACGGAATGTCGGCGACGACCTCGTAGCCACGCTCGGGCAAGATGTTGAGGGTCGAGGGGTCTTCAGGGTCATCGGCGATGCCGTAGCTGATGAAGGCGGTCGAGCCCGACTCGTTGGTGAGGAGCGCCACGGTGCTGACCGCGCCATCGAGGCTGTCGAGGGCATCGGCGATCTGATTCGGGATGAACGAGTTCGGCTCGGGGCCGATCGACCAGCCGGGGAACTGGCAGGCATAGGTCATCAACGGCGCCAGCACCGCGGTGTGCTGGGGGAGTGTGTATCCGTACCGCTCGGCCACGGGCATGGCAGCGAGGATGTTCGGGGTGGCGTAGGGGCCCATGATCAGGTCGACCTGGTCCTGGCTGATCAGTTGCTCGTACAGCGGGGCGATGTTGGCCGTGTCTGATTCATCGTCGAGCACGTTCCACTCGACCTCCCGGCCCAGCAGGCCCCCGGCGGCGTTGAGCCGTTCGACGAACATGTCGCCTGCGAGCTTGTGGATCGCTCCGGTGGCGGCGAAAGCGCCGGTGAGCGCGAGAGTCCCGCCAACGACGATTGGGTCCCCAGCTCCCTCCGCTGTGGTGCTCGGGGCGGCTGTGGTGGCCGGGGCTTCGGTCGTCGCGGGCGCAGCCGTTGTGTCCGGCGTGGCTTCGGTCGTGTCGGTGGCGGTGTCGCCAGCGCATGCAGCGCTTACCAGCGCCAACACACACAGGACCGCCAGGATTCGTGCTCGTCTCCTCACGTTCTCCTCCTCGTCAGTCGACGGTGCCGCCCGACCGGGGGGAGTCTGGTGCGACAACTACGAAGTCAGACCATATACGAATACTGCACACGGTGCCCGCAAACCGAACCAAACTTCAGTGTCACTGGACAACGCAAGCGTCACCGAACAGTGACGCTTGCAAGTGTCTCGAGCTCAGGGGGTGCTGGTCGAAACAGCCTCGACCTGTCGTCCGCGCTCGATCGGGTCGATGCTGCCGTCCTCGCGGCTGAACCGACTCTTGAGCCCGTCGAACAACGAGTAGACGGCGGGGATCACGAACAGGGTGAGGAGTGTCGAGCTGAACAGCCCGCCGATCACCACAGTCGCCAGACTCGCCGACAACGAGTTCGAGGATTCGAAGGATCTCCAGCTCGCCAGAGCGCGACTGGTCGAATCCACGCCATCGCTGCAGACGCTCGTCCTCCAACATGAGCAGGAGTGGGTGCAGTCCTTCGCCAACGCCGTGGCAGCCCGCCTCGGGTTGGACCCGGATGAGGATCTGAGGCCGGAGCTCACGGCGGCGGTGGTCGTGGCTGCCTTCCGGGCCGTGATGAACCGATGGATCAGGTCGGGGGGGAAGGCCGACATCGATCAGATGCTCGACCAGGCCCTCGTCTTTCTCGGATCTGGTCTCGGCTCCTCCGACCTCGATTGAGAGCTCAGTGCCCTCCGCTGCCTGCTCCCGCCGGGGGGCCGTCGGGGTTGGGGACGTGGTCGGCCCTCCAGATGTCCGGCTCCAGATAGATCCGGCCCGCAAGAGGAACGGCGAGACGGATCGATTTCTCGGCGGCGTCGATGGCCCCGGCGATCTCGAAGGAGGTCAGCGAGGGCGTGAACTCCAGCTTGCCTGCGACCAAGAGCTCCTCGGGCCCGATGTGCTGAGTCTTCAGATCGATAATCCTGACCACGTCGGGATTCGCCTCGACGGCACGCCTGATCGCATCGATATCGGTGTCGAGGGCCGCCTCCCCGATCAACAGCGATTTCATCTCGATAGTGAGGAAACCGGCGATGACCAGCAACAGGGTTCCGATGCAGAGGGTGCCGACGGCGTCCCAGACCTCGTTCCCGGTGATGGCGGCCAGCCCCACCCCGATTATCGCCAAGAAGAGCCCGATCAGGGCACCCGCGTCTTCGAGGAGGACGACCGGCAGCTCCGGGGAACGGGACGTGTGGATGTACTGCCACCAGCCGCGTTCGCCCTTGACCTTCCTCGACTCGACGATCGCGGTGCGAAAGCTCCAAGACTCCAGTGCTATCGCCACGATGAGCACACCGATCGCCCAGCCGATCGATGTCAACTCGTGAGGATCAAGCAGTTTGCTCACGCCCTCGTAGATGGAGAAAAGCCCTCCGAGGGTGAACAGGACCATCGCCACCACGAAGGACCAGAAGTATCGCTCCCTCCCATACCCGAACTGGTAACGGTTGTCTGCGACCTTGCGCGCCCTCCTGCCACCGAGCAGCAAGAGCCCTTGGTTGGAGGTGTCGGCGACCGAGTGGATCGACTCGGCCAGCATCGAAGCGGATCCGGTGACCACATAGGCCACGAACTTGGCCACCGCTATCCCGGCGTTGGCCAGCATCGCGGCGATGATCGCCCTTGTTCCACCGCCGGTAGCCATGGATCGGGATGCTAGGTGAGCAGCGAGACCGTTCCCCAGGTCGTCATCAGCGCTCCGACGACTATGAGAAAGACAACACGACCCCCCCGATATTCGGGATTCACCACGCCCGACGGGGTCTTTCCCTGGCGGTGCCGCCACCACGCGAGGCCGTTGCCCACCAGGAGGGCGAGACCGAGACCGACGATCAGCTCGGGGAGCAGGTTCTCGGAGTCGAAGATGTCGCCCACTCCCGGTCACGCTAACCCTGAATAGTCTGCGAGCGTGAGCCAGGACCTCCACTCCGCCTCTGCATCGGCGCCGGCGACCTCGGCCAACCTCGGCCCGGGGTTCGATTGCATGGCACTGGCCCTGGAGATCCGCTGTGCGGTCAAGGCCAGCCGCGCCGACGCCTGGAGTGTCGACCACGTCGGCAGGTATCAGCCCGGCCCCGAGGAGGGAGACAGGGTGATCAGCGCCGCCCGGGGTGTCGTCGGTGACGGCTTCCCGCTCGCTCTCCAGGTCGATGCCGAGATCCCGATCGGGAAGGGCCTGGGATCATCGGCAGCAGCGTCCGTCGCCGGTATTGCCGCAGCCCTGCGCCTGAGCGGCGAGAAGCCGAGTCACGATCGCGTCTATCGGCTGGCGGTCGACCTGGAGGGGCACTCGGACAACGTCGCCGCCGCCGTGTATGGGGGCCTGGCCCTGGTTCCAGCGGAGGGCATGCCGCTCCGACTCCCGATCCACCCCGGGCTCCAGGTGGTCCTCGCGGTGCCCGAACGTCACCTCCCGACCGAGCAGGCGCGCCGGGTCATCGATCACGCACATCCCCACGATCGGGTGTTGCGCAGCCTGTCAAGGGTCTCGGCCCTAACCGCCGGGCTCATCACCGGGGATCCGGACCTGCTCGGGGCGGCTCATGGAGACGAGATCCACGAGCAGCCACGGGACGAGATCTCACCCGAGGTGGCGGGTCTGATCGACATCGGAAAGGGAGCAGGCGCCCTTCATGCAGCGCGATCCGGGGCCGGGCCGTCGGTGATTGCCTTCTGCACCAGCGACACGAGGGAGAAAGTGGCCGCCGCCTTCACCGAGGCGGGTGTCGACGCACTCACCCCACAATTGGCCACCACCGGCCTGGTCTAGTCGGCGAGAAACGCCGCCAGCAGATCAGCTTCGTCGTCCAGCTCCCGGCGGATGGCCCGGGGCAGGGGCGCAAAAGGCTCGAGCTTCACCTGCGCCCCTTCCTGACGCCATGTCCCGGCCACCGCGCCGTCCACCAAGAACGTGGCCAGCGATTGCGGGTTCTTTGTGTTGAACACCGTGCTGCGGTGCGCCTCGGGGAGGATCTGGGAGCGTCGGGCGTGGGCGAGCAGGGTGGCATCCCAAGTGGGAAGAAACCGAACCGGGGAGGGAGTCCCGGGATCGGGGATCGGCAAACGAGGCAGATCGAGCAACACGCTCCCGTCTTCCGAGCGAAAGCTGCGAAAGCGCATCTCCTCTATCACGGGTCGCAGCGTCGTGATCGAGACCCCGCTCCAACTGGAGACGTCGCCGATCGTTGCCGGCCCGAAAGCCCGCAGGTAACGCTTGACCAGATGCTCGAGCGCGGCGGACTCGTCGATTGGCGTCATGGCCACGTAATCCCCGGCCAACCCGTAGAGATCGGCTCGGCGCCTCTCCCAGGTGCCTGAAGGCGGGACCCGGATCATGTCGACCCAGAGCCCGACACCTTCCCAGATGTCCTTGGTGAAGCCTTCGTCGACGAGAGCCTGAATCAGCTCCAACCTGGGCCGTGGGCCGTCGGCGAGCATGTTTGTGACGATGGTGCCGACTCTGCGCCAACCGTCGTGGTCGAGGTTACGACTCTTTGCCACGCGGCTCCACACATCACGCCGGGATCGGCGCACTGCCTCGGTGAGAATCGGATAGTCGGCGGCGGAGACGACATGGATCGTCACCCGCATCACGGTGGCCTGGATGAGGTCGGCCGTCTCCAACGCCCGGGTCAATTGCGGTCGGCGAAAGCCGTGGAGACGGGACCAGAGCCCGATGTAGGCCGACGGTGAATACTGGGCCTGGATGCCACCGATCCTCTCCACGGCGCGGGTGATCGGAATCTTGGCCCGTTGGAGGAGAAGTTGGCGGGTGAGCAGAGCGCGGTTGAGAGTGCGAGTGTCGAGGACGGGATCGGCCATCGACGGTCAGGGTAAGGCCGGAAACCATTCCCCCCTCCCCGGCTTCGCCGGTACTCCCCCCTGCGGGGGGAGAAACAGGCGAACCAGGTGCGGGGTGGTGGCACCGCACCTGGTTCTCAGGGAGGATCCCGATCGGGGGGAGCCGAGCGGATCCGGCATTTGGCGTTGCTGCTGACCGATGATTTCGTCAGGAGAACGAAGTACCTGCATGGGTCCGCGGACCTATGAACGGTGACAGAATCCGGCGTATGCCGGACATTGGGTGGTGGTGAGCTCCGAAGGCGAGCGGCGAGACCGCTTCGAAGCGATCGTCGCCGACGTATACGAGCCTTTGCAGCGTTACTTACGTCGGCGCGCCACGGCCGACGAAGCGGGAGATGTCCTGTCCGATGTTCTACTAACGGTGTGGCGCCGTCTCGAGGATGTCCCCGATGGCGCAGTGCTTCCCTGGTCCTGCGGTGTTGCTCGGCGAGCCCTCTCCAACCACCGCCGGGCGGCGACGCGGCATCTGAAGCTGGTGGAGCGGCTCGAGTCGGAGCGGCCTCTTGTTGTGGAGGACGATCCGGCGGGAAAGCTGGAAGATCCTGAGCTCGCCGAGGCATTGGCAGGCCTACCCATTGCCGACCAGGAGATCCTCCGTCTCTGGGCATGGGAGCAACTGGAGCCTCGGGAGATCGCCCTGACGCTCGGGAGCACGGCCAACGCGGTCAGCCTTCGTCTCAGCAGGGCGCGGAAGAAACTGGCCGACGCCATGGCCCGACAGGATCCCTCCGGTCCTGGACACATAGGGGATGAAACCGCCGAGGAGAATCGACGATGACAGACCAGCTACGTGAACGGCTCGCCCGTCTCGATCCGATGCACCAAGGCGTGGACACAGAACCACCGTCCAGAGAACTCTTGGAGGGCATTATGAGCACACCAGTCATTGAACAACCCGAGACCGGGTCAGAACAGAAGTCCAGCCGCTGGCTCGTCGGCATCGCTGCCGCCGCCGCGCTGGTCCTGGCCGTTGGGGGCGTGATCGCGCTCACCGGCGGGGGCACCGAGCCGGTTGCCTCCGGACGGCCCTTGGAGCTGACGGCGGGCGGCGAAGACCCGATGGCGATGTGCGTTGTCTTCAGCGTCGAGGAGCTGGCCAAGGCGCCGCTCGCATTCGAGGGGACCGTGACCACGGTGGAGGGTGACACGGTCACTCTCGATGTCGACCACTGGTTCAAGGGTGGCGACGCCGGTCAGGCGATCCTCAACGCCCCACAAGGAATGGAAGCATTGATCGCCGGGATCCCGTTCGAGGTGGGCGGCCAGTACTTGATCACCGCCTACGACGGGAACGTCAATTACTGCGGATTCAGTGGACCCTCGACGCCAGGGTTCAGGGCCGATTTCGAGCAGGCCTTCGGAGCCTGAACACCTGCTCGACGGTGAAGGGGAGAGGCCGGTGAGGGCCCCTCCCCTTCCGCGCTTCATCGACTCGTCTCGTCTCAGGCGTTGGCCAGGTGTCAGGTGGCCCAGTTGTCGATGTTGTCCATGATCAGGTGGGCGCGCTCGGGCGTGAGCGTGGTGCCACATTCGGCCGCCGCATAGTCGGCGCTCAGCTCACCTCCCTTGGCAAAGGCCTGGAGAGCTTTCACGGAGCTCACTCGGGCTCGATCTGGATTGAATCGATGACCTGCTGAAGCTCAGCACGGTTCTCAGGGGAAATCTCGGGGAAATAGCTGGCCTCGATCAGCAGCCGTTCCCCTTCGACATCGACGATCCATGACTCCTGGATCTGGCCCGGTCCTTGGTACGAGCGATCACCACCGCCGGTGTCCCTCCACGCCATGTAGTGCTCTGTGACACAGTCGGCAAAGTCCACATCCGCCGGCACGGTGAGGACCATCTGCTTGCCGACGAACCCGTCGAGTGTCACCTCAGTCGGGGTGGTGGCATTCGCTCCCCACACGTCTGCAAAGGCAGTGGCCAAGTCGTCAACCGTCGGCCCCAACGGTGGGTCGAGCAGAGTGCTCTGGCAGGGCTCGGAATAGATGTTGGCCACAACTGAAGAGCCCACCCGCATGAACGTGCGGGGTACGGCGTCGTCGTCGCCTGTCACTATCCAGCCGTCGTTCACTTCCCAGTCATCCGGCAGCATCACAGTGAGGTGGGCTCGGGGACCTGGCCCACCCCAAGGAACGATCACGGTTGGCTCCGGTACCGTCGTCGGCGTGGGGACGGCGACTTGGTCGACCGCCTCGTCGTCATCTCCACTAAATGCGAAGTACAACCCGCCCACGGCCAGAATGGCAGCAAACGCCACCGCCGCCCAGGCGAGTCCCCGCCCCGGACCGGGGCCCTTCGTCGTCACAGGTTGATCTGTGTGGGTCATCAGAGTTCCCTCTCGTTGTTTGGTAACAACGACCAGGGGATCGCCGGCCAATTCGGCCTCGATGCGCTCGATCAATTCCTCCGCGCCGACAGGGGTCCCTCTGTTGCTGAGCTGCTGAAGCTTGGTGTCGAAGTCAGCCACCGAGCACCTCCAGAGCGATCCGGGCCTTCTTCCTGGCTCTGCTCGCCATCGTTCTCGCCGCCATGGCGGTCATCCCCAACTGATCCGCCGCCTCGGCATAGGGCACACCCTCCACCTCGACGAGATAGAGGATGGCCCTGTGTCTTGGAGGAAGATCGAGAATCGCTTCGATGTCGGCCGGATAACTGGGCAACCAGCTCTCATCGGTAGAAAGCCGAGCTACGGCTTTACGCCGACGACCGAGGCTGCGCCGTTGGTTCGAAGCCAGGTTCACGATCGTCTTCCGAAGGTATGCCAACGGGTTGTCGAGGTCGGAGATGCTCCCTTTCCTCAACACTCTCATCAGCGCCTCCTGAACCAGATCGTCCGGTTCGATGTCAACGGAGCTCGCCACCGCGGCGATCCTTCGCAAGGCCGGGTAGAGGGTCGTTATCAGCTCCCTCTCCTCTTCCTCGATGGAGGATCGCTTTGGCAATCGAAGCTTCTCCCTGTCGTCACGCACAAAGACACCGGTCGATCATGATGTGTGACAGGGAAATCACGATTCGAGAGCGGCTGTGATCAGCGCCGCATGTCGTCGTCGGGCCTCGTCAGCGCTGATCTCGACCCCCATGGCCTGCCAGGAAGGAACCCACATCGCAATGTCCGGCATCGGGCGGCTCAACGCCAGTAGCTCCCAATACCGGAGGTTCGACAGGTCCCGCCCGGATAGTTCACGGTAGACCTCGACGAAATGATCGGCCGCCTCCTCCAGTCCGAGCAGCCGGATGTCCAGGGCGCAATAGGCGACGTCTATGGCCGGGTCGGCAATGGTGCCTCCCTCCCAGTCGAGGACCGCCACCAGAGAATCATCGATCCAGAGCGTGTTCCCGGACCAGAAGTCATGATGGACATAGACCGGATCTACCAGTTGCAGTGAATCGACCGCTTCCACCCGTTTGGCCCACAACTCCCGACCCAGCGGGTGCTGCTCGAGGGCTTCGGGCCCCGGGTAGTGGCTGTCATCTTCGCCCAATTCCGGAAAGAGCTCCTGATCGCCCGGTGTCGTCCGGATGCCATGAATGGAATTGAGGGCTGCGGCCAGCTGTCCGGCCCAGTCGATCGGGTCGGCGGGGTCGATGACGATCCGGCCCTCGACGAATGAGATCACGATCGCTCTCTCCGGGAACAGCCCGATACGATCGACCCAGATCGGCGAAGGTGCGCTTATCCCATGTTCAGCGGCCAGGGCGAGGGCACGGAACTCGCTTTCGGCAGGACTGATCTCTCCGGGTTCGGGAAGCCAGTAGCGCTTCAGCACTACCGCCTCGCCGGGGTCGTTCCCGACGATGAGCACGTCGACTGTGCCACCGAGACCGCCGACGATTCGACGGTCGAACCTTGTGGCTTGCCCCATCGCTCTTCCGAGCGCCTCGAGCTGCTCGTCGGTGGGGAGGGGGGCATAGTGATCCATGCCGGTCAGGGTGTTCCCGGGCCTTTCGCCCGCGTCTTGACTATCCCGGCACCCGTTCCCATACTGAGCGACAGTATGAGAGGAATGACCGAGCCGCGCACGCCCATCATCATTCCTTAGGGGCCCGCGCCTTCGACGGCGCCGCCCCTGCACCCGGACCTCCGCAGACCGCGGGGGTCCTTTCTATTGGCAGGACGACCATGAACAAGACAGCCGAGATCTACGACACGACGCTTCGGGACGGCACCCAGGCCGAGGGCCTCTCCCCGACGGTGGGAGAGAAGCTGCGGGTGGTGCGACTGCTCGACGAGCTTGGCGTCCATTTCATCGAAGGGGGATGGCCAGGAGCCAACCCCAAGGACGACGAGTTCTTCGCCCGGGCCACGAAGGAGATCGACCTGGAGCGTGCCCAGCTGGTCGCCTTCGGGTCGACGCGTCGGCCACGTGGCCGGGTGGAGCTCGATCCCCAGCTCCAGGCGCTGCTCGATGCGGACACCGATTTCATCTGCATCGTCGGCAAGTCATGGGACCGCCACGTGACCGATGCCCTCAATACGTCCCTGGAGGAAGGCCTGGACATGGTGGGGGAATCGATCGTCTTCCTTCGCGAACGAGGGAAGCGGGTTTTCTTCGATGCCGAGCACTTCTTCGACGGCTTCCGCAACAACCCGGCCTACGCCCTTTCGGTCGTGGAAGCGGCCGCGGGTGCCGGCGCCGAACGGGTGGTCCTCTGCGACACCAATGGTGGCGCCCTTCCCTCAGACATAGCCCCAGCGGTCGAGGCGGTCTCGGCGCAGGTCGAGACTGTTTTGGGAGTTCATTTCCACAATGACTCCGACTGCGCCGTGGCCAACTCGCTCACGGCGCTCTCTCTCGGTGTGCATCAGGTCCAGGGCTGCATCAATGGGTATGGCGAGCGCACTGGCAATGCCGATCTCTGCTCAGTGATCCCCAACCTGAGCCTGAAGTCGGGAGTGGAGACGATCCCCGCCGACTCACTGGCCCGCCTCTACCCGATCGCCCAGCAGATCGCCGACATCCTGGGCTCCCCAATCGACTCCAAGCGTCCCTACGTCGGGACCTCTGCCTTCGCTCACAAGGGTGGGCTGCACACTTCGGGTCTGGCCCGTCTCGAGGGTGCCTACGAGCATGTCAACCCCAGCGCCGTGGGCAACTCTGCCCGGATGTTGTTCAGTGAGCTTATGGGTCGGGCAACGGTGCTCACCGTCGCCCAGGAGAAGGGATGGGACCTCGATCCGGACCGCGCCCAGCAGCTGGTTGAGCAGGTGAAGCGGCTCGAGCATGCGGGCTATCAGTTCGAGGCCGCCGACGGCTCATTCGAAATGCTGGTGCGACGGGCCACCGAGGGATACGAGGAGTTGTTCGAACTTGAGGCGCTCTCCGTCAGCATCCAGGCCAATGGCGAGGTGACAGCCCGAGCCAACCTGACGCTGACGGTGAATGGCGAGACAGTGGAAGTCTCCGCCGAGGGTGATGGGCCGGTCAATGCGATGGACCAGGCTCTGCGCAGCGCTCTGGTCGACACGCATCCCGAGGTGAAGCGGCTCCGGCTGACCGACTACAAGGTGCGCGACCTCGACTCTTCCGACGGGACCGCCGCACGGGTGCGGGTCTTGATCGAGACGACGAACGGGGAGTCGAGTTGGGGTACCGTCGGCGTCCATCAGAACATCATCGAGGCCTCCTGGCAGGCCCTGAGCGAGGGGATCCTCATCGGGCTGTTGCGACACGAAGTCGAGCCCGAGTTGGGCTAGGCCCCGTCGACCACGGTCACCGTGCCTGTCATCCCGGAGTGCAGCGTTGCACACATACGGGTAGTCGCCGGTGTCCTCGAAAGTGTGGGAGAAGGTGCCCTCGGTCTGGACCTCACTCTTGAACCCATCGCCGGAGACGTCGTGGGGCATGTCACCGTCGTCCCATACCCAGGTGACGGTGTCACCCGCCTCGATCGTGACGTGGTCGGAATTGAATCTTTGGTCCTGAATACTGATGGTGGGGCTGTCGCCTACCGATGGTGGGGCGGATGGCGTGTCCGCGACACAGGCGGCGAGAGCCACCGCCAGGGAGAGCACGGCCATCGAAGCCACTGCTTTGTTGCGTCTCATGGTTTGTTCCATGAGGCAAATTCGAGTGCTTCATGGCCGGTTCATCAATCGGGGACGACCCTGGCCTCACCCCCAAGGGTGTCGGGGATGACCCTGACCCGACCTCCGAGGGAAATCGGGGCCCAGGTCAGTCGTCGCTCAGGAGAAACTCCACCAGGGCGTCCAACTCCGCGATGTCGACAGGAAGGACTGGCATCACCGGGTCATAGCCGCTGACGACATAGGCCCGCGGATCCAACACCGACTGCCGGACGTATTCCTCGGCATAGAGCCCACCCACCCGATCCCCGGCGCGGTCGGCGAGGGCGGTGAGATCGGGGCCGATGAAACCCTCTGACACGCCCGCCAGGCTGTGACAGCCCGTGCAGCCCTTGGTGAGGAACACGGTTTCGCCCTCGACCGACCCTGGCGCCGCCTCTTCCGCTGCAGACGCCGCTTGCGGTCCCGGATCGATGGCGTAGACCGCCACCGTGGCCCCGATCAGCAGGACCACGATGGCGGCGGCTACAGGCAGACCGAGTCGATCAGACCGCATCTGTGGCTGCGGAAGGCTGCCTCTCGGTCCGGGGCCTCGTCCTGATCTGGTCGACCAGGAGCACCAGTGCCAGGAGGGTGGCGATGGGCAGCGCGATCCGGAGCGTGTTGATCAGCCCGGTGGGGACAGGGGTCGGGGCAGGGAGGACCGGCAGAGTGCCCAGCGTCTGCACGATCTGATCCCCTGAGACGACTTCCCATTGCCACTCACCGGCCTCGGGGAGGATCACCTCGGCCGTCCACTGGCCACTCTCGGAAGGCGTCGCCGGGAATGTCAGGTCCTCGCCATTCGGTCCCTGAAAATGCAGGGAGGAATCGCTCAACTGCATCGGTTCTGTGCCGTGGGCCAGAATCGAGTAATCGAGGGTGTAGGGGGTGCCGGCATCGAAGTCGGACGGAAGCTCTGCAAACGTGACCACCGCTACCGATCCGGCTAGAGCAGCCGGGGCCAGCGAGAGAACGAGCAGAGTGGTGGGCATGAGTACCCGGGTCAGACGCTTCATGTGATCTCCTCGGATCGTCGTCATCAGTCCTTACACCGGAGGCCGACCTCGGGTTCCACGAAATCGAGGGAACCAAAGAGGCCCGGTTGGTGTAGGCAGTACGCGGAACGTCGGTGGAGGGCCGCCCACTGAACGAGCAAGACCTGATCCAGAATGCAAAGAGTGGCGATGTCGCTGCCTTCGAGGCCTTGGTGCAGACCCATCGGCACATCGCGCTTCGGGTGGCATTTCTCGTCGTCGGTGACCAGACCGAGGCCGAAGACGTGACCCAGGAGGCCTTCGTCAAGGCATATCACGCAATGTCGCGATTCCGGGAGGACGCCCCGTTCCGACCCTGGCTGCTTCGCATTGTCCGCAACGAGGCCCTCAATCAGCGACGTCGGCGCGGACGTCAGGAACGGCTCAGCCTGCGCCTGGCCAACGACCCCGTCTCGGGAGGTGCGGCCCCATCTCCCGAGACGACGGTCATCACAGGTGTCGAGAGGCAGACAGTCCTCGACGCGGTCAACGGGTTGCCCGATCGATACCGGGAGGTGGTGACCCACCGGTACCTCCTTGGTCTCTCCGAAGTCGAGACCGCGGAGACGCTCCGAATCCCGGTGGGAACAGTCAAGTCACGGACAGCTCGCGCCCTCGGTCGTCTCGAACATGCCCTTTCTGGTCTCAGCGGGGGAGGCCACGATGAGTAGGCCCATCGAGCAGGCCCTCATCGAGCTGGGCAACCACATCGACTGGCCGGAGCCGGCGGATCAGGCGCTGGATCTTCGGAGGCGCCTGGAAGCGAGTCCACGGATGCGTGCCGGACATCGCTGGATACCGGTGACGGCTCTCATCCTGATCCTCGTGGCTTCGTTGCTCCTTTTCTCGCCGACGGCTCGAGAAGCCGTGGCAGATCTGCTCGGGGTGGCCGGGATCGAGATCCGGTTCGATCCCGATCCTGCCGAGGTGGCGGGCAGGGAGATGGATCTCGGAGAGCCAGTCTCGCTCCAGGAGGCGGCCGAGGCGGTGGACTTCGAGTTGTCGGTCCCGGAGGATCTACGCCCGCCCGACGCGGTGTTCCTCTCCGATAGGCCCTCGTCGGGGCAGATCTCGATGGTGTGGGAGAGCGATGAGACCCTTCCGGCATCCGGCGACACCGGGATCGGGGTGGTCTACAGCCAGTTCGCGCTGGAGCTCGCCGAGGAAGCGGACTTCGTCAAGAGCGTCATGCCGGATACATCGGTGCAGGCGGTGGAGGTCGGGGGCGCGATCGGGCTCTGGATCGAAGGGGCACCGCACGTCATCTCCTACGAGGACGGCGCCGGCAACCGCGTCGAAGAGGAGACGAGGCTGGCCGGCAACGTGCTCATGTGGGAGCGCGACGGTGTCACCCATCGCCTCGAGACGACGGTGGGCTTGGTTCCCACGCTTGCGCTGGCCGACTCGTTGCAACCGGTCGGATGACGTTCGAACTGCCGAGCCGGTTTGAATAGGGGACCGATCGGTGCGACCATGTGTCGTCTCCCCACCCGGAACAGAGGTTTTTGCATGGGATCGTTGGTCAAGAAGCGACGCAAGAAGATGTCGAAGCACAAATACCGCAAGCGTCTGAAGGCGAATCGCCACAAGCGGAAGTGACTTCATGAAAGGACCGGCCTCGAGCCGGTCTTTTCGCTATTCGCCCTTCAGGAACTTCTCGATCTCCTCGACGAGACGGTCGCCCCGATCGTCGTCGGCCTCCTGCTCCAGCCGCTCGACGTATTCCTCGAGCTCGGTGTTTCCCTCGATGGCGGCGTCGACCGTCGACAGGAACTGACGTGAGGCCGAGGCGAGGTCGCCGATGTCGAGCGTGACTCCGCACAACTCCGAGGCCTTGATCGCCAGCGCCTCGGTGGCCGGCGGGTACTCCTGATTGGAGAGGTAGTGGGGGACGGCCGCCCACACCGAGATGACATCGATTCCGACATTGCCGAGGGAGTGATTGAGGACACCCAGGATCCCGGTCGGCCCTTCGTAACCCGAGGGGAGCAGCCCGTGAATGGCCAGGTCGTCGGGCCTGTTCGCCGACCCCACCAACGGCACGGGAAGTGTGTGTGCCACCTGGCCGATGAAGGCACCCATGGTCACCGCCCGACGCACCCCCATCACCTTCATCACCTCGACCACGTCGTTGGTGAAGGACTTCCATCGGTAGTGCGGCTCCTCACCGAGGAGGATCACCATCTCACGCTCCATGCCCCTTGCGACGTAGAGCTCGTTTCGGGGCCAGGAAATAGAGCGAATCCCGGTGGCATCGAGCTCGACAATGGGTCTCCGCACCTGGAAATCGAAGTGATCGTCGGGATCGATGATGGCAAAGAGCTCGGCATCGAGCTTGTCGAGGAACTCGGAGACCGCCTGACTCGCCGACTCGCCGGCGTCGCCCCAGCCTTCGAAGGCGACCAGGGCGACCGGGTCCTGGAGGATGGGGCGGTCGAGCCATTGCAAGGAGCCCATCACTTCAACCTACTCCCTGTGCCCGCCTAGCGATTCACTCCGTGTCGGGGCGGAAGCGCCTCAAGCGCAGCGCGTTCAGCACCACCGAAACAGAGGACAGGGCCATGGCTGCGGCGGCGATCATCGGGTCGAGGAGACCCGCGGCGGCCAGCGGGATCGCGGCCGTGTTGTAGCCGAAAGCCCACACCAGGTTCTGTTTGATCGTGCGCAGCGTCGCTGCGGCAAGCCCGATTGCGATGGGGACGAGGCGCGCATCCGGATTGAGGAGGACGACGTCTCCGGCTTCGACCGCGGCGTCGGCGCCCGATCCCATCGCCATCCCGAGGTCGGCCTGAGTCAGGGCCGGGGCATCGTTGATCCCGTCGCCGACGAACACCACCGACCTCCCCCCGGCTTGGAGCCGCGCCACGTGGTCAGCCTTCTCACCAGGCATCACCTCGGCGTGGACTGCCCCGACTCCGATCTGCTCACCGATCCGGGCCGCAGTGCGATGGTTGTCACCCGTGACCATCAGGGTGTCGATGCCACGGTCCGCAAGCTGCGCCACTGATGTCCGCGAGCCTTCGCGGATGGTGTCGGCGACGGCGATCATCCCCTTCGCCTCCCCATCCCATCCGGCGACGAAGGCAGTCTTGCCCTCGTTCTCGCACCGGGCCATCTCCTCCGTCCACTGGTCTGCGATCGCCATTCCGCGGTTGGCCAGCAGCTTGGCCTTACCGACGACAAGGTGGCGATGTCCCACGGTGCCGACCACACCGAACCCGGGCAGAGTCTCGACGAAGTCCGGCGTCGTCAGTTCGATGGCGGCGTCGTCGGCGGCGAGAGCGATCGCCATTCCAATCGGATGGCCCGACGCTGCCTCGATCGACGCAACCAGCCTCAGGAATTCGTCCTCCGGCTCCGATGTCCTCAGATCGGTGAGGGTCATCACGCCAGTGGTGAGCGTCCCTGTCTTGTCGAATACGACGGTGTCGACACTGCCCGCCGTTTCGAAAACCTCCGCCCTCTTGAAGAGGATGCCCAACTCGGCGCCCCGTCCGCTTCCCACCATGATGGCGGTCGGTGTGGCCAGACCCAGTGCACAGGGGCAGGCGATGATCAACACTGCTACCCCGGCCTGGACCGCTGGTCCAACACCGTTGCCGAGACCTATCCAAACCAGGGTCGTGGCGACCGCGATGACGATCACCGCAGGCACGAACACCGACGAGAAACGGTCGGCGAGATGCTGGATCGGGGCCTTGGAGCCCTGCGCCTCTTCGACCATGCGAACGATCCCGGCCAGGGCGGTCTCGGCGCCCACGGCGGTGGCCCGGATCTCGAGACGACCCCTCTGGTTCACGGTTGCCCCATAAACGAGATGTCCCGGGCCCTTGTCAACGGGGAGTGATTCCCCGGTGAGCATCGACTCGTCGACCGAGGACCTGCCAGATTCGACCACCGCGTCTGTCGGGATCTTCTCTCCCGGTAACACCAGCAAGAGGTCACCGGGGATGATTCTGTCGATCGGAAGCAGCCGTTCCTCACCGTCGGCAATCACCCGCGCCTCTTTGGCACCCAGCTCGAGGAGCCGGTGCACTGCCTCCGAGGCCCGCCCCTTCGCCCTCGTCTCCAGGGCTCGGCCCAGGGTGATGAGGGTCACGATGACGCCCGCCGTCTCGAAAAAGATGTGCTCATTGCTGAACAAGGCCCACACCGAGTAAAAGTAGGCAGTGAGGGATCCCAGGGAGATGAGCGTGTCCATGTTGGCGCTCAGATGGCGAGCCTGGCGGAAGGCGACTCGATGGAACTGCCAGCCGCACCAGAAGACGACCGGGGTGACCAGAGCGCCCTGGGCCAGGCGGCTCCATTGGGTGTCCGGGCCGAGCATGGCGAGGAGGACAGCCGGGAGCGTGAGCGCGGCAGCAACCCAGAAGCGGCGCCACTGCGTCCTCTCGTCGTCGTGATAGTGCTCGACCATGTCCCGCGCCTGCGTGCCGCCGGCGTGAGGCGCGATCGTGTAGCCAATCTTCGCCACTGCGCTCGTCAGCGACTCGATGTCGGCCCCGTCGTTGATCCGGACCAACGCCGAGGCGCCGGCCAGGTTGACGCTCGCGGCCTCGACCCCGTCCTCGCGGCCCAGAACGCGCTCGATGCGCACCGCGCATGTGGCACACGTCATGCCGTCCACGTCGAACAGAATGGTGTCGGCGTGCCGGGAAGCGCCGGTGTTAGCCGAATACGGCGTAGCCCTGCTCCTCGATGGCTTTCTTGATCGAGCCGAGCTCGACGCGAGCATCGTCGTACGCGACCTTCACCGTGGCGTCGGCGATGGCGACCTCCACCGACTGCACTCCATCGATGATCCCAACCGCGCCTTCGATGCTCGATTTGCAGTGATCGCAGTGGATCTCGGGAGCCTGAAGGAGAACCTCGCTCATGGTCTTGAGGGTACCCGGTAGTTCCTATTGGGCACCAGGCGCGCAAAACGCATCGGCGTGGCCGATGCGTTTTGCATTTTCTGACTCGGAACGGGGAGGGGGAGAGGACCTGTCCCGGTCAGAGTCCTCAGGCGTCTTGACCGTCCATGATCTTGCCGCGGACCCGGGGGAACCGGACCGGGGCATGAGCATGGCAGTACTCCGCCTTGTTGTACTGGGAAAGCTTGGTGGTGCAGCCCTTCTTGGCGCAGACGCGGCCTTCGTTGAATCTCTTCGAAGGTCGTGTCATGCCTTTGATGGCGGCCCCTCTAACGATGTCTGTCATTTCAGTGGCCCTCCTGGGCCGGTGATTAGTTCAAGTCTCTTGTGATCTCGTGTGTTTGCCGGTACGAGGACCTTGTGGATTCTCGTGCGCACTGCCACTGTGCGAGCCGGCCGTTAAAGCGGCGATAAACAACCACTCCTGGGATTGAGACGTCGGGAAGCCCGAATCGGTTCCCTGGATGCCCCAGTCTACCTACGGGCTACCGACGATCGCCAGACCAGCCTGCCGGCGACGCACACTTGGTCATCGGCAGGACATCTCGGCGACCTGAGCATCACTCGATGCCGAGTTTCCTCAGAAAGGCGGTGTTGTCTGGCTCGCGACCGAGAAAGGCGCTGAGCATCTCGTCCGCATCCACGGAGCCGCCTTTCTCCAGCACTTCCCGGCGGTACGCCATTCCCACCTCGGGGTTGGTGACCCCTTCCTCCTCGAAGCGCGAGAACATGTCGTCGCCGAACACCTCGGACCACATGTACCCGTAATAGGCGGCGTCATAACCACCCATCAGATGTCCGAACGAGGCCAGGGCGAAGGTGCCCTCGTGGAACGGGATGAGGCCCAGCCTTGCTCCCTCCCGCAGGACGACGTCGAGGTCGATCTCCGGATCTGTCCCGTGCATCGTTTGATCCCACCACCCGAACTGGAGTTGGCGGAGCTGCTGGATGGCCACGTTGAGCTGGCGGGCGGCGACCAGCTGCTCGACCAACCGATCGGGGATCGGGTCACCCGTCTCGTGGTGGCGGGCAAAACGGCGGAGGACATCGGCACGCCACACCCAGTGCTGCATGATCTGACTCGGCGCCTCCACGAAGTCCCTCTCCACGCTGGTACCTGCGAACCGGGCAAGCTCGGTCCGCCCCAGGTTCTGGTGGAGGACGTGGCCGAACTCGTGGAAGAGTGTCTCGACCTCGCCGTGCTGGAGCAGGGATGGGGCAGAAGCAGTTGGCTTGGTGAAGTTGGCCACCATGGCGCACACCGGGTTCTGATACAAGCCGTCTTCCAGTCGACGGCTCATGATGAGCGGGAACTCGGCGGCGTGGCCGTACTTGCCTTCTCGGGGGAAGAGGTCGAGATAGAAATGGGCGAGCTCCTCGCCGCTCTCGGCGTCGTGAATCACGAATAGGCGAACGTCCGGATGCCATATCTCGGGATCCGGGACTTCGCGGAAATCGAGGCCGAACGTCTCCTGAACCAGATCGAACATCCCTCCCAGGACTGAGTCGAGCGGGAAGTAGTTGGCCACCTCGAAGGGATCGACGCCGTAGTCCGTGCGACGCTGTTGCGTGTCGTAGAAGCGCCAATCCCACGTCTGGATCTGCGTGTCACCTGCGTCGGTCTGAAGCAACTCACCCATCGCGGCCAGGTCCACCTCGCCTTGTTTGGTGAGTGGTGGCACGAGGTCTTCGTAAAACGCCGCGACCCTCTCCGGGTCCTTGGCCATCCTCTCCTCGAGCCGGTGATGGGCCCAACTGGGCACGCGGAACTCCTCGGCGATCTGGTATCGCAGGTCGCGCGCCTCCTCCAGGATCTTCCGGTTTGCCTCGACCGCCTGGGTGTTGAACTTGTAGGACAGCAATTCGCGCAGATCGCGGCGTGTGGCGTTCTCGACAAACGGGATCAGATGTGGATAGGCGAGCGTCACTTTGAGCTTGCCGGTCTCCTCGTCGGTATCGAGCGACTCGGCGAAGCTGGGGGGAAGGCCATCGAGCTCCTCGGGACCTACCAGGATGTGGTCCTCCCACTCGTCGATGTTCTCCTGAAAGCGGACTCCGAGCTCGACGAGACGTTGCGTCCTCTCCTTGACTCTCGCCCTCGCCTCGGGTGATAGCTCGTGTCCGGCATGACGCAGATCTCTTAGGGTGAACTCGACAAGACGCGCCCTCTCGCCTTCCAAACCCTCCGCCTCCTCGGTCGACGCGTACTCCTTGATCGCGGCGTTGAGGTCATCGCGGAACACCATCTCCACGCCGAAGGTCTCCAGCTTCTCTTCGGCGGTCTTGGCGGCGGAACGGACCTCCTTCTCCGGATGGACGTAACCCATGAAGGCGTAACTGGCATTGGCCCTGGACAGCACGTCGGCAATCTGGTCGAGGGGGACCATCGTGTTCTCGAAGGTCCTGGGCTCTTGGGGCGCCACGAGATCCTCCAGGATCTGTTGCGCTTGCTCGAGCGCCTTATCCATCCCCCCGCTCACCTTGTCCGCAGTCACTTCAGAGAATCCAAAATCCAAACTCGTCATGCCGGGCACGGTAGCCAGGAGGCCGCGACACCGAACCTGAGGCTCTACGTTGCACATATGCAACGAACTGCATCAGGTTCAGAAGCCGTCCCCGGCCGATCGGTATGGGCGCTGGATCCCGGAGTCCGCCACCTCAACCATGGCTCGTTCGGTGCGGTGTTGAACGAGGTGCTCGAGCTGCAGACGGAGTGGAGACGGAAGTTCGAGGCAGATCCCAGCCGTTTCGTGTGGAGGGATTTGCGTCCTGCCATAGACCGCGCCCGCCACGCAGTCGGCGAATTCGTCGGCGCCAACCCAGTCGGTCTGGCACAGGTGCGGAACGCGACCACCGGAATCGCATCGGTCCTTCGCTCATTCGAGCCACTGCTCCAGCCCGGCGACCAGTTGCTCACCACCGCTCACGATTACAACGCGGTGCGTCAGATCCTCCGCTTCACCGCCGAGCGGACCGGGGCCGAAGTCGTGGTGGCCCGGGTCCCATTCCCCATCGACGACCCGATGCTGGTAACCGAGTGCGTCCTCGCCGCGGTGACTCCGAGAACGAAGCTGGCGGTCATCGACCACATCACCTCGCCTACGGCGCTGGTCTTCCCGATCGAGGACATCGTCGCTGCTCTGGAGCCTGAGATCCCGGTGCTCGTTGACGGGGCGCACGCTCCGGGCCAGGTGCCGGTGGCGATCGATGATCTGGGTGCCTCCTGGTACACGGGGAACCTGCACAAGTGGGTCTGCGCACCCAAGGGGGCCGCTTTCCTCCACGCGAGGGCTGATCGGATCGAGATGACCATGCCGACTGTCATCTCCCACGGATACAACGCAGAAGTCGAGAGCCCGGAGGACCGGTACCACGAGTTGTTCGATTGGCTGGGCACTGACGATTTCAGTGCCTGGGCGGTGGTGCCCGACGCTCTACGTCTGGTGGGCGGTTTGGAGGCGGGGGGTTGGGACGGCGTGATGAAGCGCAACCACGACCTCGTCCTGGAGGGCCGGCGTCTGATAGCGGAGGCGGTCGCCATCCCGTTGCCGGCGCCCGATGACATGGTGGGATCCATGGCGTCAGTGCTTCTGCCCGATGCCATCGGCCCCGATCCCGGTGGCGATCTCTCCCCGATGATGGATGATCTGTTCGATGCCGGTTTTTCGGCGATCGTCATGAACTGGCCGGGATGGCCCAGCCAGCTTCTACGGATCTCGGCCCATCTCCACAACACTGCCGACGACTATTCGGCTCTGGCCGAGAGACTGCGAACCTGAGGTTCCTCGGCCCGGATACGGGCTGTAGTACCTGAGGTTCGGGACACCTCAGAAGCGGGGTGGCGGGGCGAAGAGGGCCTCGGCCTGGTCGGGGGTGAGGCGTTCTGAGGGGTTGAAGCCGGGGCGGTCGATGGCGGCGGCGATTCCGGTGGCCGGGTCGGGCAGTTCGACAGGCGAATCGCTGCCACCGATCACGTTGACCCCGGCCTCGAGCAACGTCCGGAACGGGTAGACCCGGCTCATCCGCTCCTCGCCGAGCCGCTTTCCCAGCCAATCGCTCTCTGAGGCGAGGAACGCGGGCTGCACCGAGGCGGTGACGCCCAATCGTGCCATCTGCTCGATCGCAGCGTCCGTCAACAGGGAGGCGTGCTCGACTCGGAGACGCTCCGGGTCCGCCCCCATTTCGATCAGCTCCTCGAACACATCGAGGACCCGGTCGTTGGCCCGGTCACCGATGGCGTGGATGGCCACCGACCCTCCCAGCATCATCGAATAGCGGGCCATGGTCACGGCATGCTCGGGGTCGAGCCGATCGGTGCCCCGCGTATCCGGTCGATCGGCGAATGGCTCGTGCATCGCCGCGGTATGGCCTCCGAAACTGCCGTCGGCGAAGTCCTTCCAGCCGAGGAAGCGGATCCTGCCCTGGGTGTTGCGGATCTTCTCGGCGGCCTCGGCCAGAGCATGGGTGTCGGAGGCGATGACCAGGACGTCGACATCGATGGGAAGAGCAGGGGCGAGGCGACAGAGGGCGTCGAGCTCGTCACGGACCCCGCACCACAGCGGTTCGCCGACCGACACGATGCCGGTAACGGATCCGATGCCCATTCTGGTGAGATCTCCTAGGGCACGCAGGATGGCCGAGTCCGGGGGTCCCGTCACCAGCGGGGCGATTGCCGAAGAGACGGTCTGGATCGCGGTCTCCCTCAGGACCCCATTGGGCCGGGCCCCTGGGTCGCGATCGTAGGACCCACCCGCCGGATCGGCGCTATCGCTGTCGACCCCGGCGAGGGTCAACGCGGCGCTGTTGGCGACTGCGATGTGACCGCAGTATCGGTAGATCAACACGGGGCGATCACTTATGACATCATCCAGGTCCTCCCGGGTGGGCATCCGCGCTTCGGCCAGCCCTTCGTCGTTGAGACGCTGGCCGATAACCGGCCCCTCGACCCGATCGGCGAATTCGGCGACCCGTCGCATCACCTCGCTCAGATCGGGGGCATCCATCAACTCCAGACCGGTCACGAGGGCGGCGTACCCGAGCGGGTGGAAGTGGTGATCGTGGTACATCAGAGGAGGTGTTCGGGCATCGAGTCATCGACGATCTGACGCAGCTCCTCGTGGATCTTCCCGTTGGTGACGACGAACGCGGAGGGCTGTAGTTCATGAGTCGCTCCCTTGCTGTCTGTCGCCGAGCCGCCGGCCTCGGTGACCAGCAACATCCCGGCCGCCGCGTCCCAAGGCTTGACCCCGGCCGGGCCGCCATGCTCCCAGTAACCATCGAATCGGCCACAGGCCACCCACGCCATGTCCAGGGCGGCAGCCCCCATGCGTCTCGTGCCCCGTGATCGCGTCATCACTTGCTCCATGACGTGAAGATAGGCCCGGGCATGCTCCTGCCGATCGTATGGGAATCCGGTGACCAGCAGGGAGTCTTGGAGCGATGCCGCTTCAGAGACCTGGATCGGTCTCCCATTCGATCGGGCCCCCTCACCCTCGCTGGCAACGAACTCCTCGTCCCGGGCGACGTCGATCACCACGCCGACAAGCGGCTTTCCGTCGTCCCATAAGGCGACCGACACCGCGACTTGAGGGATGCGATTGACGAAGTTGACCGTCCCATCGAGAGGGTCGACGATCCAGACCCGGCGCCCGCGCCAGTCCGCGCCTCCCCCCTCCTCGGCCAGGATGGAGTCGTTGGGGAAATGGGACGCTATGACACTTGTGATGGCGTATTCCGCCTCGCGGTCGACCTCGGTGACCGGGTCCACCACCCCTTTCATCTCAGTGGTGAACTCCTCGTCGAAGCCGCGGCGCACCACCCCGGCGCCTGCCCGCGCCGCTCGCACCGCAACCCAAACGTCACCTTCCCACATGACCTCAGGATACGGGCCACCCCCAGCGTTCCTAATGCCGGGAGCCCCACAAACGTGGTCAGCGCACAAAGAATCGGGCACGGCATACCCTGCCGCCGGTGATCGGTGGTCTTCTCGTCCTTGCCGGCGCGGCCCTATCCGCCCTGGCCTTCCCCCGGATCGGCCCGGGCTGGCTGATCCTGCCCGGCATCGCCCTGTTCCTGGCCGGGCTGCGGATGTCGAGGAGCCGTGTTCAGGGCCTCCTCTACGGCGCCCTCTACGGATTCACCTTCTTCGGTGGGGTGATCTGGTGGATCGGGGAGCTCGGCTTGGTCGCGGTGGTCCCCTTGGTGGTTGCGTTTGCCGCGTTCCACGTCCTCTACGGATGGTGGCTGTCCGGATACAACGACCGGATTCCGGGGGTATGGCTGGCGTTGGCAGTCGGAGGGTGGGCCCTCATGGAGTTGATCCGGTCCTACTTCCCGTTCAACGGCTTCGAGTGGGGGGCCCCCGGGTACGCCCTCTCCGACCAGGCCTGGGCCCGCGCGTTGGCCCCTCTATACGGGACCAGCGGGATCACGGTGCTGACGGTTTTGGTCGCGGCCACCGCGGTAGCTCTCACGTTTCGCCATCGAAAGTGGATGCTGCTCGGATTTCCGGTGGCCGCAATCGCCGTCTTCGCGGTGTGGTCGTGGTGGCCGAGTGACCGGGCGGAGGCACTCCCTGGTGTAAACGTGGCGATCGTCCAGGGATCGACTCCGTGTCCCTTCGAGCACTGCCCCCCTGACGAGCGGTTGCGCACCTTCCTCCAGCACCTCGACCTGACCAGGACCATCGAACCGGGCTCTGTGCACCTGGTTGTGTGGTCCGAGGGATCTACCGGAGGCTTGAACGCCGATCCCGTGCAGAACCCCGAAGTGGGGAATGCGATCGCCCAGGAGGCGCGGCGGACCGGGGCCTGGTTTCTGGTTGGCAGCGATCGCCCGCTCAATGAGGCGCAATGGGAGAACGTCAACATCGTCTTCAACCCGGAGGGGGAGATTGTGGGTGAATACAAGAAACAGCACCCGGTCCCGTTCGGGGAGTACATCCCGTTTCGGCCGCTGTTCGACTGGATCCCCGAGCTGGACCAAGTGCCCCGGGACATGATTCCGGGCACCGGTCCGGTGGTTTTCGATACCGGTCTGCTGCAGATCGGGTCGGTGATCTCCTTCGAAGGCGGGTTCTCCCGCTATCCCCGCCAGCACGCCGAGGCGGGGGCGAATCTGATCGTGGTCGCCACCAACGAGGGCTCCTATGGGACCACCCCCGGCTCGGACCAGTTCATCGGGATGACCCGGATGCGCGCCGCGGAGCTTGGTCTGGACGTAGTTCACGCCGCGGTGACCGGGAAGTCGACGGTTATCGATGCATCGGGTGCCTATGGCGAAACCACCGGACTTGGTACTCAGGAGGTTCTCTACGGGGCGGTCGCCGGTCGAACACCGTCCTTCTACGCCACCACCGGCGACGCCCTCATGATCGCCACCGCTCTGGTCGGGCTTCTCACCTGGTGGCGCGCCCGCCGGCCGCTGGTAGTTTCCGCCCCCGCCACCGACGAGGAGGAGTGAGAATCGATGTCCCAGGCCCTGGAGAACCTGCTCACCGAAGACCGCAAATTCGAACCTTCGCCCGAATTCGCAGCCAAGGCCAAAGGCAAGCCGGGGATCCATGAGGATGCAGCGGCTGACTATCTCGACTTCTGGCACCGGCAGGCTCTGCAGCGGATCACCTGGCACAAGGAGCCAACTCAGGTCCTCGACGACTCCAACCCGCCCTTCTTCAGGTGGTTCGCCGATGGCGAGCTAAACATCTCCTTCAATTGCCTCGATCGACATCTCGACGAGCACGGCGATCAGGTGGCCTATCACTGGGTGGGTGAGCCTGGTGACACCCGCACACTGACCTACCAGGACCTCTACTCAGAGGTGTGCCGTTTCGCCAACGGGCTGCTCAGCCTCGGCGTGGAAAAGGGAGATCGGGTGGCCATCTACATGGGCATGGTCCCCGAGCTCCCCATCGCCATGTTGGCGTGCGCTCGTCTCGGTCTGGTCCACTCGGTGGTGTTCGGTGGGTTCTCCTCCGACGCCCTCTCCAGCCGGATCCTCGACGCCGATGCCCGGGTGGTAATCACGCAGGACGGCGCCTGGCGTGCCGGGAACGTGGTCCAGCTCAAGGCCAACGCCGATGTGGCCCTGGCCAGCACCCCCGATGTCGGACACGTCGTCGTCCTGAAGCGGACCGATCACGGCGTCGACATGACCGATGGTCGGGATATCTGGTGGCACGACCTGGTCGAGGGCCAGTCCGACGTCTGCGAGCCGGTGGTTCTCAACGCAGAGGATCCGCTGTACATCCTCTACACCTCGGGCACGACGGGGCGTCCGAAGGGCATCGTCCATACCCAAGGCGGCTATCTGACCGGGATCGTCACCACTCACCACTACGTCTTCGATCTCGAGCCCGATACGGATGTCTACTGGTGCACCGCCGACATCGGGTGGGTAACCGGTCACACCTACGTCGTCTATGGCCCTCTCTCCAACCGCACCACCAGCGTCATGTACGAGGGCGTCCCCAACTTCCCGGATCTGGACCGTCTGTGGCAGATCACCGAGGACTACGGGGTCACCATCTTCTACACCGCCCCGACGGCGATCCGAACTTTCATGAAGTGGGGCGACGAGCACGTGGCCAAGCACGACATGAGCTCGCTCCGCCTGATCGGGACGGTTGGCGAACCGATCAACCCCGAGGCATGGATCTGGTACCAGCAGACAATTGGTGGCGGCCAGTGTCCTGTGGTCGACACGTGGTGGCAGACCGAGACCGGGGCGGCCATGATCAGCCCGCTTCCCGGTGTGGTGGCCACCAAGCCCGGATCGGCCACCATCCCCTTCCCTGGCATCTTCGCCGACGTCGTCGACGACAGCGGAGAGTCGGTCCCACTCGGCGGTGGGGGATATCTGGTCATCACCAAACCCTGGCCGGCGATGGCCCGCACCATCTACGGAGACGATCAGCGGTACGCCGATACTTACTGGTCGAGGTTCCCTGGCCTCTATTTCCCAGGAGACGGGGCCAAACGCGATGACGATGGGTACTTCTGGCTGCTGGGCCGGGTCGACGACATCATGCTGGTCTCGGGTCACAACATCTCCACCACCGAAGTCGAATCGGCACTGGTATCCCACGTGTCCGTCGCCGAGGCCGCGGTGGTTGGCCGCCGTGACGAGATCACCGGTCAGGCCATCGCCGCCTTCGTGACTCTCCGCTCCGGTGTCGAAGGGAACGAGGAGCTTCTGCAGGAGCTGCGTGACCACGTTGCCAGCACTCTGGGGCCGATCGCCAAGCCCAAGTCGATCGTCTTCACCGACGACCTGCCCAAGACCCGATCGGGGAAGATCATGCGACGTCTGCTCCAGGACATCTCAGAACAGCGTCAGCTCGGCGACGTGACCACCCTGGCCAACGAGGCCGTCGTTCACGAGATCGCGGAGAAGTCAGCCGAGACGACCGAGGACTGAGTTCTGGCTAGGCCAGCAGCACGGTCCCGAACCAGATAGCGGCGATGAGGAGCCCGGTGGCCAGCTCGATGCCGATCGAGGTGGCAACGGCGCCGAGACTGGTCTTGGTAGCCGGCCAGGCGTGCTCCGCACCCACCCTGATCCGTTCGAAGACATAGATCGCCAGGACGAAGCCGATCGGCGCCCCCACCACCGGGATCACGAACAGCCCGACGATCGCGACTGCTGTCGCGATCACCAGGGTTCGGTTGGGAATTCCGACCTCGTTGAGCTTTCGCTTGGGGATCGAGTACTTGATGAAGGTCCCGATACCGGCGAGGACCAGAGCGGCGATGGCGATGCCCCAGGCGACCGCGTCGCCCTTCAGGAAGGCCCATAGGAAGATCGCTATCACCTCCATCACCAGACCGGGGATGATGGGGATAACGATCCCGAAGAGTGAGACGACGATTATCAGGCCAATGGCCAGCTCGCCGAGCTCATCCATCGGCGGATCGTAGGCGGGGGCGGGGACGGACCGCCCGGCCTCAGCCGGCGGACAGGGCGGCGACCGCGGTGGAAGCGCCCTCGGTCAGCGGTTCGCCGTGCCCGAAGAGGGCGATCTCGTAGGTGAAGCCCCCGAGCTTGAGGACCGATTCCAGGGCGACCGTCATGTCCTCGCTGAACGAGGGGTCAGGCGGGGCCACCCCGCCGCCTGTGCCGCTGAGGGCATCGCCGGTCACCAGGATCCCCGCAGCGGCATCGAGGACGCAGATGTGCCCTGCGGTGTGGCCGGGGCTGTCGATGATCTCGAGACCGAACACATTGTCGCTGTCACCGACGGGTTGTGGGGGCGTGGCGGAGGTGATCTGGGGGATGTCGGCGTCACCGGCGTACAGGGTGGCACCGCTCGCCTGCGCCATGACCTCGTCGACACTGCCGGCATGATCGGGATGCTTGTGGGTCAGGATGACGTGCCCGACCGAGTCCCAGGCAAGCCCGGCCTCGCCGAGCGCGGCCTCGATGGCAGCGGCGCTCCCCCCGACGCCGGTGTCGACCAATGCCGCCTCCCCGCCCCGGTAGAGGATGTAGGCGGAGACGAAATCGAGGTTCACTCGCTGGAAGGATGAGGCGGCGGCAGCTGTCGTGGTCGAGGGTGCGGGCGTCGTCGTTGATTCGGGGCCGGTCGTGGTCGCGGTCGTGCCCGGCCCGGCGGTGGATGGAGGGACGGTGCCCACCGAAGCGGTGGTGGCGCCGGCATCTTCATCCGAGCATGCCGCGGTGCCGAAGACGACGATGGCGAGGCCGGCCTTCCCCATCTCGGCGATCGCCATCCGACGGTTGATCAGGCGGTGGGTGGTCGTGGTGCCCTCCCGATCGGGCATGAACCCCAAGGTACCCGGGATCTGGAGTTGTGTAAGTTCCCGCCATGGTTACCAAGATCACCTTGCCGGAGACCGAGCTTCCCACTCATTGGTACAACATCGTCCCCGACCTGCCGGTGCCCCCGCCGCCGGTGCTGCACCCGGGGACCCATGAACCGGTTGGCCCAGACGACCTCGCCCCCTTGTTTCCTATGGACCTCATCCTCCAGGAAGTGAGCAGCGATCGCTTCATCGAGATCCCCGAGGAGATCCGGGAGGTCTACCGGCTGTGGCGCCCCACGCCGATGTACCGCGCCCACAACCTGGAGAAGGTGATCGACGGCCCGGCCCGCATTTACTACAAGTACGAAGGGGTCAGCCCGGCCGGCTCACACAAGCCCAACACCGCTGTTGCCCAGGCCTACTACAACGCCAAGGCAGGAGTCAAGAAGCTCGCCACCGAGACCGGCGCCGGTCAGTGGGGCTCGGCCCTCTCCTTCGCCTGCGCCTTGTTCGGTCTCGAGTGCGAAGTGTTCATGGTCCGGTCCTCGTATGACCAGAAGCCGTATCGCAAGGCGATGATCGAGACCTGGGGCGCCACGGTCCACTCCTCGCCATCGGAGCTGACACAGGCCGGCCGCTCGATCCGCGAGGCCGATCCCGACACGCCCGGCAGCCTTGGCATCGCCATCTCGGAGGCGGTAGAGGTGGCGGCAACCGACAACGACACCAAGTACTCCCTGGGGTCGGTCCTCAATCACGTCCTGATGCACCAGACGGTGATCGGCGAAGAGGCCCTCAAGCAGCTGGCCCTGGTCGATGAGACGCCCGATGTCATCATCGGCTGCGCCGGAGGTGGCTCCAATTTCGCCGGATTCAGCTTTCCGTTCGTCAGGGAGAAGCTGGCAGGGAAGATGGACCCGGTGATTCGTGCCGTCGAGCCGGCGGCGGCGCCCTCCCTGACCCGGGGGAGCTACCAGTTCGACTTCGGGGACACGGTTGGGATGACGCCCCTGGTGAAGATGCACACCCTGGGCCACGATTTCGTGCCCGACCCGATACACGCCGGCGGTCTTCGCTACCACGGAATGGCGCCGCTGGTGTCCCTGCTCAAGGAAGAAGGCATCATCGAGGCCGAGTCCCTCCACCAGACGGAGACCTTTGGCCGCGCCGTGCAGTTCGCCCGGGCAGAGGGGATCATCCCCGGTCCCGAGCCAGCCCATGCGGTGGCCTCAGCGATGATGGAGGCGGAGAAGGCCAAGGAGGCAGGCGAGGAGAAGGTGATTGTCTTCAACCTCTCAGGTCACGGTCACTTCGACATGGCCGCATACCAGGAATACCTGGACGGCACCCTCATCGACTACGAGTACCCCGAAGCTCGTATCGCCGCCGCCATGGAGCGGGTGCCGGTGGTCGCCGGCTAGCTACCGTAAGTAGGTGGCGCCGTATGCGGCGTCGCATCGACATAGAAAGCGAGAGATATGCCCGGTCCAACCGATATGTCCGGTGAAGAGTTGCGAAAGGTGCTCGACTTGTTGAGCGGGGCCGACAGCGTCGAGCTGAAGCTGACCCTGCTCGAAAGCCGCCGGGCAGGGGTGACCCGGACACTGGGGATCGATGCGATGGATGCCCAGATCCGTCAGGTCTTTTTCTTCGACACTCCCGAACTCGACCTCAACTCTGCTGGCGTCGTGGTTCGAGCGCGTCGACGTCAGAACCAGATGGGGGACACTGTCATCAAGATCAGACCGGTCGACCCCGGGGATCTCTCCGAGGATCTGCGGGCAGAGCCCGAGTTCGGGGTCGAAGTAGACGCCATGCCGGGTGGCTATGTCTGCTCGGCCTCCTTCAAGGGCGCGGCCGACAACGCCGAGATCCGGGAAGTCGCTGATGGCAAGGGAAAGGTGCGCAAGTTGTTCTCCAAGGGGCAACGGACGTTCTACGAAGAGCGCGCCCCCGGCGGTGTGGAGTTGGACAATTTGCAGATCCTCGGTCCGATCCCGACTCTCAGGGTGAAGTTTCAATCGGAGGGTTACAAACGCCCGATGGTTGGCGAGTTGTGGCTCTATCCCGACGGGTCGCAGGTGATCGAGCTGTCCACCAAGACCAAGCCTTCCGAGGCATTCCAGGCTGGGGTGGAATGGCGGGCGTTCCTGGATTCGAAAGACATCGATATCTCGGGGGAGCAGCAGACCAAGACCAAGACCGCTCTCGAGTTCTTCACCAAGGCCGGATCAGCGGCCTGAAGTCGAGAAGTGCTGGTAGTCCTTCGGGGAGGACCAGGTCCCGCCCCAGATCCACTCGTGGGTGCGAAGGCCTCCACCACCACGTCACAGGCGCAGCCCGGCGCGGTTCAGCGGTTCTGGCTTTCCCAGCTGCTCACACCCTCGTCCACCAGGTCGAGCGCCCAGTCGAGCTCTTCCCGGGTCGTGATCAGAGGCGGGATGAAACGAATCACGTTGGCATCCGGACCGCAGTTGATGAAGATCAGCTCACGGTCGAAGGCGTGCTTTTCGACGTGGGTGAAGGCCGCGGCGTCGGGAGTGCGACTCTCCCGGTCTGTCACCAGCTCGACGCCGATCATGAGGCCGAGGCCGCGCACGTCGCCGATCGTGGGGTGATTGTCGGCCATCTCGTTGAATCTCTCGAAGGCGCGCTTCGATAGCTCCCTGGCGTGTGGGAGCAGGCCTTCCATTGTGTCGATAACCGCCACGGAGGCCGCGGTCGATACCGGGTTGCCGCCGTATGTCGTGCCATGGGCGCCCCGTGGCCAGGAATCGATCGTCTCCCGCGAGGAGCCGAAAGCCGACAGGGGGAGGCCGTTGGCGATTCCTTTGCCCATGGCCATGATGTCGGGCTTGGCGTCGTAATGATCGGAGGCGAACCACTCGGCGGTTCGCCCGAAGCCGGACTGCACTTCGTCGTAGAGCAGCTGGATCCCGTGCTCGTCCGCCATATCGCGCAAGGCGTCGAGGAAGCGGGCCGGGGCCGGGTAGTAGCCGCCCTCACCCTGCACCGGCTCGATGAGAAAACAGGCGATGTTCTTCGGCGTCACCACGTGCTTGAACATCATTCTCAACTCGTTGAGGGAGAGATCAGTGGCCTCGTCCTCGGTCATCCCCCATCGGTAGGGGTGGGGGTAGGGGGTCACGAAGACCGAGCCGAGGACCGGGTGATACCCGTCCCGGTACCTGGCGTTGGAGGTGGTGTAGGTCACCGAGCCCATGGTGCGGCCGTGGAAGGCGCCCCGGAACACGATCACGCCCTGTCTTCCGGTGGTGTGCTTCGCCAGCTTGACGGCAGCCTCCACCGCCTCGGCGCCGGAGTTGGCGAAGCTGAACTTCTCGATACCGGGCGGTGTGATGGCGCGGAGACGCTCGGCAGCCTCCACGATGGAGTCGTAGCGGACGATGCAGCCCGAATGGACCAGGTTGTCCAGCTGTCGGTGTGCCGCCGCCAGGACCGCCGGGTGGTTGTGCCCCAGGTTGGTCACCGCGGTCCCGCAAGAGAAGTCGGCCCAGCGCTTCCCGTCGACATCCGTTATCCAGATTCCCTCGGCCTTGGCGGCGCGAATCTCGGTGTCGAAGTGGAGCACCGGGGCTAGAACGTCGTTGTGTCTGCTCAGGAAGTCGGGCATCCGGAGATGCTACCGGCTCCCCGGCGCCGGTAGAAGTGGCCAAACCGAATGCAGGGCGTCACATATGTGGACGCCCTGCAACAGGGAATGCGGTGGTGTCTACCGGTTCTTGATCCCCAGATATATGCCGGCCACGCCGTCGATGAGGAGCAGGACGGCGAACAGGGTGATGAGGAGCTCGGTGGAGAACTGGGCGTTGAACAGGATGAGGAGGCCGATCAGGACGCTGACGGCCCCGAACACGAAAGCCCCGACGCCACCGCCTCGGAAGGAGCCGATGAGGGCGGTCACACCGACAGCGATCCCGATAATCCCGAGAATGACGCCGATCACGCCTTGAAAGACGTCGGCGGCCTCACCAGGGTTGGTTAGCACCAGGAACCCGGCCACCACGCCCAAGACGCCAATGATCAGCTTCCACCACATGTCGGTGCGGTCGATGAACACGGCGAAGATCATGAACGCTCCCTGGATGAGCCACCACAACCCCAGGACCACCATGAGCAGGGCCAATGCCTCGTCCTGGCGCACGAGGAGGATGATCCCAAAGATCAGGGCGGTGACACCTCCGAGGATGAAGGCGTAGTTGATCGTCCGATCCGGTGGGCTGCTACTCACGGTCTCCATTGCGAACTCCCTTGGGTTAGGCGACAGCGATCACGCTACTTACCGCCTCGTTCGTCGGGACGGCAAGAAAGGAAGGTTGCACCGGTAACTTTCACCCCCATGTCAGTGATCGGCAGCACCCGGGTGGTCTTGGGCGAGGAGGTGCGTCCGGCATCGATACGGATCGAACAGGGTGTGATCGTCGACATCGGCGAGGGCCGGGCCGAGGTCGACTTCGGTGACATGGTGGTGATGCCGGGGCTGGTCGATTCCCACGTCCATGTCAACGAGCCGGGAAGGTCCGACTGGGAGGGCTTTGGCACCGCCACCAGGGCTGCCGCCGCCGGCGGGACAACCACGATCGTCGACATGCCTCTCAACTCGATTCCCCCGACTGTCAACGTCAGCGCCCTGTCAGAAAAGCGGGCCGCGGCCGAGGGAAAGCTGAGCGTCGACGTCGCCTTTTGGGGGGGCCTCATCCCCGGATCGGAGGATCAGATCGGCCCTCTGGTGGCGGGCGGCGTTTGTGGCTTCAAGTCGTTCCTGGTGGACTCAGGTGTCGACGAGTTCCCCCAGGTGAGCACAGAGGAGCTCGCCTCGGCGCTGCCGCTCATGCGGGAGCTAGAGGTTCCTTCGCTCGTGCATGCCGAGGACCCCGCCCGGATACTCCGGCTCTCGGGCGATCCCACCGAGTACGGGTCGTATCTGGATACGCGTCCCTCCGATGGGGAGGCCGCCGCGGTCGCCCTTGTCGCAGGTCTGGCCCGCACCACCGGGGCACGGGTCCACGTCCTCCACGTGTCATCGGCGGAAGCTATGGAGGCGGTTTCCGATGGCCCGGGTTCACTCAGTGGCGAGACATGTCCCCACTATCTGACCTTCTGCGCCGAAGAGATCGGCGACGGGGCCACTCCGTTCAAGTGCGCGCCCCCGATTCGCACCGCCGAACACCGGGACGCGTTGTGGGATGGCCTGATCGACGGGAGCCTCAGCATGGTCGTCTCCGATCATTCCCCGGCGCCCGCCGAGGTCAAGCGTCTCGACGATGGGGACTTTGGTGAGGCCTGGGGCGGGATCGGCTCGCTACAGCTGCGCCTGCCCGCAACCTGGACCGGTGCGGCGGAGCGTGAGATCGGACTGCCACAATTGACTCGATGGATGGCCCTCGAGCCGGCACGACTTGCCGGTCTCGACGATCGCAAGGGCTCGATCGCGGTCGGCATGGATGCCGATTTCGTCGTATGGGATCCTGACGGGGTCACCAAGGTCAGAGGGATCAACCTCGAGCACCGCCACCCGATCACACCCTACGAAGGGATGTCGCTCCGAGGCTCGGTGGTCACGACCATCCTCGGGGGCATCACCGTCTTCGACGGAACCAGCGTCGGCCCCATTGCTGGCAGGATGTTGAGACGCAATGACTGATCTGATCTCCGAGGCGGTTGGTGGGCGGGTGGTTGCCTGCAACGACGAGTTCTTCGCCGAGGCGCACAACCTCTTGCAAGCGGGTGACCCGGTGTGGAAAGAGGGCGTGTATACCGACCGGGGGAAATGGATGGACGGCTGGGAGACCCGGCGGCGTCGCGAGCCGGGGCACGATTGGTGTGTTCTCGCCCTCGGAGTGGCGGGACGGGTCCGGTCGGTGACGGTCGACACGTCCCATTTCACCGGCAATTACCCCGAATCCTTCTCGCTGGAGGCCTGTGGAGTCGGTGGCGACGAGCGACTAGAGACGGCCAACTGGGTCGAGATCATCACCCAGACCTATCTCTCCGGCGACACGGCTGCGAACTTCGAAGTCGATGACCCGCATCGGGTCACCCATGTTCGTCTCAACATCTTCCCCGACGGCGGGGTGGCACGGCTGCGGCTCGATGGCGACCCCGTACCTGCCCGTCATGAGGTATGCCTCGACGACGAAGGAATCGACCTGGCTTCGTCCGTCGTCGGTGGCGAAGCCATCGATGCCTCCGACGTCCACTACTCGCCACCCTCCAATCTCCTCCGGCCCACCGAGCCGGCGGGGATGTGGGACGGCTGGGAGACCAAGCGTCGACGTGGGCCGGGGAACGACTGGGCCGTCTTCCGTCTCGGATTGCCCGGAGCCGTCGACTCGCTGGAGGTCGACACCCGCCATTTCAAGGGGAACGCACCCGGTTGGGTCTCGGTCCAGGTTTCGAAAGACGGCCAGACATGGGAGGAGGTGGTGGACCGGGCAGAGGTGAAGCCGGACACGGTCAACGTGGTGACCCTCGATCGCTCTACTCAGGCCGGGTTTGTCCGGCTCGACATCCATCCCGACGGCGGAGTCGCCCGCCTCAGGGTCCGGGGACGACCGGAGCCGGCGGGAGCCGAGCGGCTTCGACTCCTCTATCTGAACGCACTGTTCGAGGAGGAGGCGCGCCGCTTCTTTCACACCGCCTGTGCTTCCATGACCTGGGTCGATCGGATGACCATCGGCAGGCCATTTGCCGATGGCGATGCCGTGCTGACCGCGTCAGGCGCCGCCTTCGACGCTCTTGGCGAGGATGACTGGCTCGAGGCGTTCGCCGGTCACCCCCGCATCGGCGAGAGGGGAGACCGACACGCCGATCGGGAGCAGAGGGGCACCGCCGATGCCGGGGAGCCGGTGCTCGACCAGTTGGCAGCGGCGAACAAGGTGTACGAGGAAACTCACGGCTTCACCTACATCGTCTATGCCTCCGGCAAGACCGCTCAGGAGATGCTCGACATCGCCCGCAGCCGACTCGGCAACACGCGAGAGGAAGAGCTGGTGAACGCAGAGCGAGAGCAGCGGGCGATCACGGAGACCAGACTGCGTCGGATGCTCTGCCTCGGAGACGCCCGATGACCGGGCTCAGCACACACGTTCTCGACACAGAGTCCGGTCAACCGGCCTCCGGTGTGAAGGTGACCCTGGAGCGCTCTTCGGACGGTGGCTGGCATCATGTCGGGGACGGAACGACGGACGACGACGGACGGATCGCCGCTCTCGGAGTCGCCTTGGGCTCGGGCATCTACCGCCTCGTTTTCGCCACCGGCGATGCCGGCAATCCCTTCTTCCCCGAAGTGCACGTCATCGTCGACCTCGACGATGCCCGGGACCACTATCACGTCCCGCTTCTGCTCAGCAGTTACGGGTACACGACCTACCGGGGTAGCTGAGATGCCCCGATTGGGAAGGAACCGGTGGGGCAAAACCGATGTGCGAGTCTCCAAGATCCATCGCACCGATTCCGGCGACGATTTCTTCGACCTAAACGTCCAGGTCCTCCTCGAGGGGGATGTCGAGACGGCTCATACCGAGGGAGACAACAGAGCCGTGCTGCCTACCGACACCATGAAGAACACCGTGTACGGGCTGGCGCAGGCGCATCTGACACAAGATCTCGAGGCATTCGCCGGGGTCCTCGCCAACCACTTCCTGAGCCGTGAAGGAGTGACCGGCGCTTTGGTGTCGATCTCACAGCGTCTCTGGGCCCGGGCCGGAGCCACCGGGTTCATCGGCGGCGGATCGGAGCGACGCACAGCGCGGGTGGCCAAGGGAACCTCCGGGTCGGGCAATGACACCACCTGGGCGGGGATCGAAGGCTTGGTGGTGCTCAAGACCGCCGGGTCTGCTTTCTCCGGGTTCCCCCATGACGAGTACACCGTGCTGCCTGAGACCGAGGATCGGATCCTCGCCACTTCGGTGACGGCCACGTGGCGTTACTCGGCTCCGCCCGAAGACACGACGGCGACCTGGGAGCGGGCCCGTGAGGCCATGGTGGAGCGATTCTTCGATGCCTGGTCGGCCTCGGTGCAGCATCAGGGCTGGCTCATGGCGGAGGGCCTTCTCGAGGCGATCCCGGAGATCGACGAGGTCGAGTTTCACCTCCCCAACCAGCATCATCTCGCATTCGACCTCTCCCGTTTCGAGATGGAGTACGAGGGGACCGTCTTCCAGCCTGTCTCCGAGCCCTACGGGGACATCGGGTTCACCGTCACCCGTTGACTACCCATTCTGGCGCGCCGATCTCGGCCTATAGACCGAGATCGGCGCGCCAAAACGATCATCCCGCCCCTGCGGTCCGCCCCTCCAGGATGGCGAGGAAGGAGCGGGTTTGGATCTCGTCCAGGGTGAGGCCGGTGCGGTGTGGTCGCCTCGGTCTCGTCGATTGCCCCGCAGTTGATCGCCCGCAGGAAGAAATTGAGGAGACCCTGGCCGGTTGCGGCGTCGTCGAATACTTCACCGACGAGGGTGGCTTTGGCCGCCGACTCGACGAAGTTGGAGAGCCGTTCTCCCGCCTGATCCAGACCTTCGAGGAAGAAGGCGTAGACCGCGGCATAGCGAGTGGGGAACTGGGCGGGATGGAGGTCCCATCCCTGGTAGTAGGCGTGGGTCAGTGAGTGCCTGATGTGGTCGTAGTGGAGCCGCATCGCATCGTGGACTGTCAAGCGATTCTCCTCCACCTCGCCCTTCGTCAATTCCTTCCCCCGATGGGGTGGCACCGGCATCACATTGGTCGCCCCATCGGAGATCCAGACCCCCGTCCCGGCCAGGCTCACCTGCAGGGCGTGTCGGGCAAAATCGCAGGCAGGATGGGTCATCGTCTGATGAGCGGCGGTGATCGTGAGCGACGCCGTGTAGTCGTAGGTCCCGAAATGGGCACCCCGCACCCGGCCCTGACCTGCGTCGACGAACTTCCGCACCCCGGCGGTCCCATCCCGGTCGATGACGGTCTGCGGAGTCTCCACCATGAGCTCCACCGGGATGGGGTCGATACCCAGCCCTTGCTCCAGCTCGGCCAGGGCCTCGCCGAGCACCACAACCTGTTCGACGTCCTGGATCTTGGGAAGGGTCACCGTGAACCCGGAGGGCAGACGGCCCCCGTTCTCCACGGCCGTGGTGACGAAGAGGTCGAGTGTCCGCAATGAGCGCCGGTGCAGCTCGCCCGAGAGTGACTTGACCCGGATCCCGGTGAAGGGAGGGAGGGTCCCGGCCGTCATCCCCGTGGCAAGCTCCTCGGCGGCCGATCGGGCGTGCCCGTCCTCCTCACCGTCGGGCCGATGCCCATAGCCGTCCTCGAAATCGATGCGGAAGTCCTCCACCGGCTCCCGACTCAGCTTCTCCGCCACCAGCCGATGAACCAGTCCGGCCAGCGAGTCGGGGAGGTCGAGGATCGAAGCCAGGTCCTCGGGGGATTGGGCCCACCGGTCGAGAGCGGCCAAGGAGAGATCGCCCAATCGTTCAGCTGTGTTGGCCGAGAAGAGATGAGCGCCGCCGTAGACGGTGTGCACCGGCTGGCGCTCGGGGCTCTCGCCGGGGAAGTCGGTGCCGAGCCGGGCGGCCACCTCCCCAAGACGATCGCCCCAACGGGTCAGCGAGTCTTCACGCAAAGTCATGGCGGGCGACTCTAAGACAGCCGTTAGCTTTGGTGCCGATGGGAACCCTGCTCGTCCGTCATGCCGAGGTGCTCGTGACCATGGACGGCGAAGAGATCAGGGACGGGGGCCTGCTCGCCCGCGACGGTTGGATCGAGCAGGTGGCCCCGACGGCCGAGTTGCCGGTCGAGGCCGACGAGGTAGTCGATCTGAGTGGCCACGTTGTCCTCCCCGGTTTGGTGAACACCCACCATCACCTCTATCAGACGCTGACCCGGGTGGTGCCGGGCGCCCAGGACGCAGGTCTGTTCGATTGGCTTCTCACCCTCTATCCGATTTGGGCGGGGATGACACCGGATCACGTCCGCATCTCCACCCGTCTCGGGCTCGCCGAGCTCGCCCTGAGCGGATGCACCACGGCCTTCGATCATCACTATCTGTGGCCCAACGGCTCCCGGGTCGATGATCAGATCGAAGGAGCGGCCCCGGTCGGTGTCCGTTTTCACGTATCTCGGGGGTCGATGAGCCTCGGGCAATCCGATGGTGGGCTGCCACCGGACTCCGTTGTGGAGACGAATGATGCAATTCTCGAGGACTCCCGGCGGGTGGTCGACCTCTTCCACGATCCATCGCCCGGATCGATGACGCGGGTCGTCCTCGCCCCGTGCTCCCCATTCAGCGTGACCACCGATCTGATGGAGGAGACTGCCGAGTTGGCCCGGGACCTCGAGGTTGGCATGCACACTCATCTCGCCGAGACGGCCGATGAGGAGGCCTTCTGCCTGGGCCGGTTCGCTCGCCGACCCGTGGAGTACATGGAAGACCTCGGATGGGCCGGTCCCGATGTCTGGTATGCCCATGCCGTGCACGTGGCCGACGACGAAGTCACCCGGATGGGTCATTCCGGGACAGGAGTGGCCCATTGCCCGACCTCGAACATGCGTCTCGCCTCCGGGTTGGCTCCGGTCTCGCGATACCTGGAAGCAGGCGTCGGGGTGGGCCTCGGAGTGGACGGCTCGGCCTCGAACGACGCGTCGCACATGATGGGCGAGGTCCGGCAGGCCCTCCTACTCAATCGTCTCGGCGTCTCGCCGGGCATCGGAGAGGGGCCGCAGATGACGGCGCGGCAGGCGCTGGGTCTGGCCACAGTCGGTGGGGCCGGGGTGCTCGGGCGCGAGGACATCGGGAAACTCGTCGCCGGGATGTGCGCTGACTTCATCGCCTACGACCTGAACCGGGTCGAGTTCGCCGGTGCAATGCACGATCCCGTGGCCGCGGTGGTGATGTGTGCCCCGGTCACCGTCGATCACTCGTGGGTCGGTGGACAGAAGGTCGTTGAGAGCGGCCAACTGATCGGCGTCGATACCGGGGACCTGGTCAGGGAGCACAACCGGTTGGCCGCGACCCTCGTCTGAGAGAAGAACCCGCACTAACTTTGCCCGCCAGTGGAGATCGTGCACCCGAACTCGATCGATGAGGCTCTCGTCGTGTTGGGCGAGGGAGCGATCCCATTGGCCGGGGGCACCGATCTCATGGTCGAAGTCAATTTCGGCCACATCCGCCCTGAGCGTGTGATCGGGCTGCGCCGGCTCGCCGAGCTGAAGGAGTGGGACGGCCAACGGATCGGAGCAGGCGTCACCTGGCGCAGGATCGAGACTCAGGGCCCGAAAGCACTGGCCGAAGCGGCCCGCACAGTTGGCTCTCCCCAGATCCGAAATGCCGGGACCATCGGGGGAAATCTGGGGACTGCCAGCCCCGCCGGTGACGGCCACCCCTTCCTGGCCGCGGTCGATGCATCCATCGAACTCGCCTCGAAGACGTCGAGGCGGACACTGCCCTGGCAGGAGTTCTTCACTGGAGTCAAAGAGACTGCCCGACAGCCCGACGAGTTGATCACGGCCGTCCATCTTCCCGCCGACCTCCCCGAGCGCCAGTGCTTCGGAAAGATTGGGATCCGCAATGCGATGGTCATTGCCACCGTGTGCGCCGTGGTCACCCGGGCAGACGACGGCAAGACGACAATCGCCCTCGGCTCGGTGGCGCCGACCCCGATCAGGGCAACCGGGGCCGAGACCATGATCTCTTCGATAGCCGATCCGACTCCGGGCGATCTCGTCGAGTTCCAGCGGCTCGTAAGCGAAGAGGTGCGGCCGATCACCGATCACCGATCGACCGAGGAGTACAGGCGCCACGGGGCAGGCGTCCTCGCCAGAAGGCTTCTGGAGAGGTGTCTGAAATGATCGTCGAGCTCACTGTGAATGGGGAGCCGGTCACGGCCAGGGTCACCCACCCCGGGAGCCTCCTCGATCTCCTTCGTGACGAGCTCGGCCTGCCCGGGTCGAAGAATGCTTGTGAGCAGGGGGAATGTGGAGCATGCAGTGTCATCCTCGACGGAGAGCTGGTCTGCTCCTGTCTGGTGATGGCGGCGGACGCAGCCAATTCGTCGGTGACCACCGTCGAAGGGGTCAGCCCTGACGACGGACTACATCCGGTCCAGGAGGCGATGCATCGCGCCGGAGCCGTCCAATGTGGTTTTTGCACACCGGGCATCGTCGTTGCCTCCTATGACCTGTTCGCCCGGAACTCTCACCCGAGCAGCACCGAGATCAAAGAGGCCCTGGCCGGGAACATATGCCGATGCACCGGATACGGGGCCATCATCCGCGCCCTCGAGACCGTCGAGATCGGAGCGGATACTTGACCACCGGGATGGCGCCGCGAGTTCAGGTCCCGGAGGGTGGGGTGGGCGAGTCCCCACTGCGCCCTGACGGTGTGCCCAAGCTCCGAGGCGAGTTCGACTATGCCCAGGACCTCAGCGCCGAGGGGATGCTCTGGGCGGCCACAGTTCGCAGCCCGCACGCCCGGGCCCGCATCGTCTCGATCGACCTGGCCCCGGCGCTCGCCATCGGTGGCGTGCACGCTTGTCTCACCGCCGATGACGTACCGGGGAGGGGCACCTTCGGGTTGGAGAATCCCGACCAGCCGGTTCTGGCGGGCGAAGAAGCCAGGTTTTGGGGTGAGCCGGTGGCGGTTGTGGCCGCCGAGGACCCGGATACGGCCAGGAGGGCGGCGGCCGCGATCGAGGTGCGCTACGAGCAGCTCGACGCTCTGACCGACCCCGAAGAGGCCAACGGCCGTGACGAGGTGTTTCGCCGGCTCAGCATCCGGCGGGGGGACCAGGACCGTCGCGGGTCCGTCGTGGTCGAAGGTGAGTACGAGGTTGGGATGCAGGATCAGGCGCCGCTGGGGACCGAGGCCGGTCTGGCCATCCCGGACGGCCAGGGCGGTGTCGATCTGTACGCCACGAGCCAGTACGTGCACATCGATCACGAGCAGGTGGTGGCCAGCCTGGGTCTTCGACCGGAACAGGTGCGGGCTCATCCGACTGGCATCGGTGGCGCCTTCGGGGCCAGGGAGGACGTCAACCTCCACATCCATCTCTGCATGATGGCCCTCCACACCGGGCAGCCGGTCAAGATGGTCTATCAACGGTCGGAGTCGTTCACCGGGCATGTCCATCGCCACCCGGCGTGGCTCCGCTACAGCCACCAGGCCGACGAGAACGGTCGTCTGGTCCGGGTCGAGGCCCGGGTGCTGATCGATGGTGGGGCGTACGCCTCGACCACGTCCGCCGTCCTGGCCAACGCCTGCTATTTCGCAGTCGGGCCTTATCGCAGCGACTCGGTGTCGGTTGATGGGGTGGGGGTCCGTACCAACAACCCCCCGTGTGGGGCGATGAGGGGATTCGGTGCGGTCCAGGTCTGCTTTGCCTACGAAGCCCAGATGGACCGGCTCGCGGCGGCCCTCGGGATGGACCCGCTCGATCTGCGGGAGGTCAACGCCCTCGGCACCGGTGACTCGATGCCGACTACCGGACAGGTGATCGACACTCCTCTCCCCACGATCGACGTGATCAGGAGCTTGCAGGCCATGCCTCTGCCGGAGCCCGCGACCTCACCCCATCACAGTGACCTCCCCGGTGGCTCGGGTCTCACCACGGAGCCACGGCACGTTCGAAGAGGCGTGGGATATGCCCTCGGTCTCAAGAACCTCGGGTTCTCCGAGGGATCCGATGACTACGCCCAAGCTCGAGTTCGCCTCACTCCCGACGGCGCGGTGATCGAGACGGCCGCCATCGAGGTGGGGCAGGGCCTGGTCACGGTCCTGGCCCAGATCGCTCGCAGTGCACTGGGGATCTCCCAAGTCGAAGTGGTTCACGTGGACACCTCCAAGATCGACTCCGCCGGCTCCACCTCGGCGTCGAGGCAGACCCAGCTCTCCGGTGGCGCAACCCTCGAGGCCGCTACGCAACTTCGGCGGAGGGTCCTGGCGCATCACGACGGCGACCGACTCGACGATGAAGGGGTCTGGAAGGGCGATGAGTTGCTGGTCACCTGGTCCGCCCTCGGCGACGAGCCCTGGGAGGAGACAGTCACCTACCGGCACCCGCCCACCACCGGCCCCGACGAGAACGGCCAGGGTGTCATCCATGCCGACTTCGCGGTGGCCGGCCATCGGGCAGTCGTCGACGTGGACACCGAGCTCGGTCTGGTCAAGGTGGTCCGTGTCGACACGGCGCAGGACGTGGGTCTGGCTCTCAACCCGGAGTCGGTTCGGGGTCAGATCGAAGGCGGCATCCTTCAAGGAGTTGGTCTGGCCGTGATGGAGGAACTGGTGATGAAGGAAGGTGTCATCCTCAACCCGACGTTTACCGACTACCTGCTCCCCACCATCCTCGACGCGCCGGACGTGGAGGCGCTTTTGATCGAGAGGGAGGGATCCTGGGGCCCGTTCGGCGCCAAAGGCGTGGGAGAGCCGCCGACCATCTCTTCGACCGCCGCGGTCGCCGCTGCGATTCGAGCCGCCTCGGGCAAGGAGCTCAACCGGGTCCCGATCCGCCCGCAGGACATTGCCCTCGAATGAGGCCCTGGTCATGGACGATCTGATCACACGTCTTCCCAAGGCCGAGCTGCATGTCCACATCGAGGGGACCCTGGAGCCGGACATGATGTTCCGCCTCGCCACCCGGAACGGGCTGTCGCTCCCTTACGAGGACGTTGACGAGGTCCATGCCGCGTACCGGTTCTCCGACCTCCAGTCGTTCCTCGACATCTACTACCTGGGAAGCGAGGTCCTCCGCACCCCGGATGACTTCTACGACCTCATGACCGCCTATCTGGACCGGGCTGCAGACGACGGTGTGCGTCACGCCGAGATCTTCTTCGATCCCCAGAGCCATACCGGGCGCGGCATTGGCTTCGAGGTGTTCATGAGAGGATTTCGGGACGCCATCTCGGATGGCCGCCGCCGGCGGGGGGTCAGTGCCGACCTGATCATGTGCTTTCTCCGTCATCTATCGGGGGAGGAAGCGCTGGCCACGATCGAGGAGGCCGAACCTTTCCTCGACGGAGTGATAGCGGTCGGGATCGACTCATCGGAGCGTGACCGCCCTCCACAGCTCTTCGAGAAGGCGTACGCCCGTGCCCGGCAGCTCGGGCTGCGCGCGGTCGCCCATGCCGGAGAGGAAGGCCCGCCGGAGTACATCAGAGCCGCCCTCGACGTCCTCGGGGCGGAGCGAATCGATCACGGTGTGCGCAGCCTCGAGGACCCCGAGCTCGTGGCGAGGTTGAGCCGCGAGAAGGTACCGCTCACGGTCTGCCCTTTGTCCAACGTGGCTCTGAAGGTGGTCGACGACCTGGCTCGACATCCACTTCCTGCGATGATCGAGGCCGGGCTGGTGGTTTCGGTCAACTCCGATGACCCGGCCTATTTCGGCGGGTACATCGGCGACAATTACCGAGGTGTCCGGGATGATCTGGGTCTCGACGATGCCACTATCACCGACATCGCCCGTAACTCCATCAACTCGTCCTTCCTCGACGACACGAGGAAGAACGCCCTGCTCCTCGATCTCGAGTCTGCTTCAGCGGGGGACGAGGGCTAGCTGACGGGACAGGGCGACGAGGTGGCCGGCTTCGTCCCAGATCTCGCCGTCCTCCTCGAGCAGCCCACCGGTCACGAATCGCGTGGTGAACTGACCACGCAGCCAACCCGGCGCGGGTACTCCCCGGATCTGGGTGGTCATCTCCAGGGTCGGAGTCCAGGCGAGGGGGAGGTTGGCGTTGAAGACTGCCGGCGGAAAGGAGTCGGCGGCGAGCAGCAAGGTGAATGCGTCCAGAGGTTCCCAATCGTGGAGGCGGAACCAACCTCGCACTCTGGCGGTCCCACTGGGCTCGCCTTGCAGCGGGCCGACATCGTCAGGATGGATTCGTTCCTCGAACTGGGCCATGAGCGGTGGGGGCAGAGGCCCGTCTTCCGAGGGAAGGGCGCGGATGCACTCGTCCGGTGGCGGCATCTCCGGTGGCGAACCTGCGGCATAGAGATCCTCGGTGCCCCCGACCTGTGGCTCGGCAAAGCTGCCCAGGAGAGTGATGGAGTCGGATGAGGCGGTCACTGTGGCCCTCAGGGTGGAGAACATGCGTCCCTCTTTCACCGGGTCAACCGTCACCATGATGGCGCCAGCCGAGATGGGTCGTGTGAAATGAGCGGTGACGCTCACCGGTAAGCGGCCTCCGGCTGCCTCCGACATCGCCCTCGACGCGATCGCCATCAGATAGCCGCCGTTGGCGATGCCGAAGATGTCCCAGTCAGGCTGGACCTCTGCCTTCCAGGTGCCGTCTCCGGCGGCTGCCACCGCGGATGCGTCGGCGAACTTCACCTCAATGCCACGCCGTCGCCGGTGACGATCTTGCCGATGACCCGCCCCTCGTGGGCGGAGACGGTCGAGATCACCGATTCCGCAGCTTCTGGAGCCACCACCAGGCCGAAACCGATCCCCATGTTGAAGGTGGTCCACATCTCGGCCCGGGGGACGCCGCGGGATTCGACGGTCTCGAAGACTTGCGGCACTTCCCAGGCGCCGGTGTCGACATGGGCGGTGAGGCCGGGGGGAAGGGCCCTCACCAGGTTTCCAGCCAGACCACCGCCTGTGATGTGGGCCGCGGCATGCACTCCACCTCCTTCCACCGCACTGAGGACATCTGGTGAGTAGATGACCGACGGCTCGAGAAACAGGTCGAAATGGGAGTCGAGGTCGTCGCCGAAGAGTGCACGGACCAGGGAGAACCCATTCGATCGCAGATTGGGTGAGAGGAGACCCACGATGAGGTCTCCCTCTTCCACCAGGGCAGGGCCCAACTCGCTCCCACGCTCCAGGACGCCCATGACCGCGCCGGCGAGGTCGACGGCATCGGGTTCCATCACACCGGGATGCTCGGCGGTCTCCCCGCCCAGCAACGGGCACCCGGCGAGGACACATGCGGCGGCTACCGATTCGACGATGGCCCGGTCGCGAACCGGTTCGAGGGAGCCGACGGCGAGGTAGTCGACGAATCCGAGGGGTCTCGCCCCGACCGCGGCGAGGTCGTCGACACACATGGCAACGAGGTCGTGGCCCACTCCGTCCCAGCGGCCGGCTCTCCTGGCCAGCTCCATCTTCGTTCCCACCCCGTCGGTGGACATCATCAGCACGGGCTCGCGGTAGCCGGGCGGGATGGTGACGCCCGCAGCGAACCCGCCGAAGCTCCCGATCACGTGCTCGTTCCAGGTCGCGGTCACCGAATTGGCGATCGCTTCGACGTGGCGGTCGGCGCCTTCCAGATCGACCCCGGCCTCCCCGTAGGTGGTCATTTAGGAGCGCTCGAGCTGGAACTTGTCTGCTGCCTCCGGGACTTCGGTCGGGTAATTTCCGGAGAGACAAGCCGTGCAGAATCCGGCGTCGGCCACGCCGGTTGCGTCGAGAAGCCCTTGGAGCGACAGATAGCCGAGGGAGTCGGCCCCGATGTGCTCCCTGATCTCGTCGACCTCGAGCGAGGCGGCGATCAGGGTGCTCCGGTCTGAGGTGTCCATGCCGTAGAAGCATGGCCAGCGATAGGGAGGCGACGAGACCCGGAGATGGACCTCCGTGGCCCCGGCGTCGCGCACCATGTGGACCAGCTTGCGGGTGGTCGATCCGCGGACGATCGAGTCATCGACCAGGACGACCCGCTTGCCTCTGAGGTTGTCCGGTATCGGGTTCAGCTTGAGCCGGATCCCCCGGTCACGGAGGCTCTGACTGGGCTCGATGAACGTGCGGCCGATGTAGCGGTTCTTGACCAGCCCGTCGGCGTAGGGAATCCCGCTGGCGGCGGCGAATCCCTGGGCGGCGGGTAGCCCCGACTCGGGCACCGGGACAACCACGTCGGCCTCCGCCGGGTGCTCGGCAGCAAGGGTCTCGCCCATCTGTCGTCTCGCCGCATGGATCCCGCGCCCGTACATCTGACTGTCGGGTCGGGCGAAGTAGACGAACTCGAAGAGACACAGTCTCGGGTCCGTCGCCTGGAACGGGTAGAAACTGTGCACGCCTCCGGCGTCGATCACCACCATCTCCCCGGCTGCGACCTCGCGCACGAACCTGGCGCCAACCAGGTCGAGGGCGGCGGTCTCGGACGAGAGGACCCATCCGCCGTCGGGCAGGGAGCCGAGGCAGAGAGGGCGGAACCCGTTGGGGTCACGCAGGCCGATCACCCGGCCCTGGTCCATGATCACCAGAGAGAAGGCGCCTTCCCAGGTGGGGGCGACCTCCATGACCGCCATCTCGAGGCCACGTTGGTCGGAGCGCTCGTCGTCGATGGCCCGGGCGATGCCCTCTGCCATCAGGTCTGAGTCGGTGGTGGCGCCGCGGATGCCGAGGCGCTCTGCCAAGTTGGGGGTGTTGGTCAGGTTCCCGTTGTGCCCGAGAGCGATGCTGGTGGCGCCGACCTGTCGGTGCGCCGGCTGGGCATTGGCCCAATTGTTGGAGCCGGTCGTGGAGTAGCGGGTGTGCCCGATGCCGAGATGTCCGTCGAGGCCGGCGAGGGCAGGCTCGTCGAAGACCTGGGACACCAGGCCCAAGTCCTTGAACACGGTGACCGTCTCCCCGTTCGACGTGGCGATGCCGGCCGACTCCTGGCCCCTGTGCTGGAGCCCGTAGAGCCCGAAGTAGATGAGGCTGGAGACACGTTGCCGGGGGGTGTAGGCGGCGAAGACCCCGCACGCCTCGCGGGGGCCTTCGGTGAGCAGGACGGCAACCTTGGCCACGGACCCATCGTAGGGCGCGGCGCTCGGTCGACCTATTCAGTCGCCGATCCGCCGCCGAGGAGGCCGCGGTACCACTCCATGAGCTCCTGGTAGTGGTCGACGCCCTCGTCGGCCCTCTCGATCTCCGCCTTGGTCAGCTCCCGCACCGGCTTGGCCGGAATGCCCATCCCCAGGGTCCAGGGCGGAATCTCCTTGCCTTCGGCCAGGACCGAGCCCGAGGCGAGCCAGGCCCCTTCGCCGAGACGTGAGCGATTGAGCAGCTTGGCGCCGATCCCGATGAGGCATCGGTCCCCGACCAGGGCACCGTGGACGACGGCGGCATGGCCCACCGTCACCCGCTTGCCGAGAACACAGGGGGCGTCCTCATCGCAATGGAGCACCGAGTTGTCCTGGATGTTCGTCTGAGCCCCGACCTCGACTCGATCGAGCTCCGCCCGGATCACCACACCGAAGAGGACGAACACACCCTTCCCGATGGTCACATCCCCATAGACATGAGCCCCGGGGACAACGAACGCCCCCGGGTCGATCTTCGGCTCTGGCAGGGAGAGAAGCACGGGTGGCGAGAATAGGTGTTCTGCTGCGAACCTCAGGTTCCCTGGCCCGGATACGGGCCAAATCGTCTCGAGTTCCGCTGCGACTCTCCCTTCACGCCGAACGTGAGACGGATCGACCCGAATACGGGCCGCAGAACCTCAGGTTCGAGGGTTGGAGTCGAGGAGGGGTCGTCCTGTTCGACATCCTGGGTGAGGTTGGCGACAAGACTTGGGAGGGATGAGCTCGACAGACCACAAGACCGTCATCGAGGCGACATTCAGGGAGTCGTATGGCGTGGTCCTGTCCGGGCTGGCGACCCGATTCCGCGACATAGAACTGGCCGAAGAGGCGGTCCAGGATGCCCTGGTAGAGGCGCTGCGCACCTGGCCGGAGAGGGGCATTCCCGACAACCCGCCAGGCTGGATCTCGGCCGTAGCCCAACGTCGCGGCATCGATCGAATACGACGCCAGGCCACGCTGATGAGGAAAACATCGATCCTGGCCGGGTACGAGAAGGTCGAGCATGACAGTCCTCCCGAAGTCGTGAGCGACACCACCCTCGGGGACGATCGCCTTCAGATGCTCTTCGCCTGCTGTCACCCGTCGCTGTCGACCGACAAGCAGGTGGCCCTGACTCTGCGCACAGTGGGCGGGCTCACCACTTTCGAGATCGCCCACGCCTTCCTGGTACCCGAGCCCACCATGGCCCAGCGGCTGGTCAGGGCCAAGTCGAAGATCAGGGACGCGGCCATCCCGTTCCGGGTCCCGACCGGGCTCGACCTGGTCGATCGGCTGTCAGCGGTGCTCGCAGTCGTGTACCTGATATTCAACGAGGGCTACTTCGCCACCACCGGCGACGACCTGGTCCGTCCCGACCTTGCCGAATCGGCCATCGGGCTGGGCGCGGTGATGTCAGATCTGATGCCGGATGAGCCAGAGGTGCTCGGGCTTCACTCGTTGATGCTGCTCCAGCACAGCCGGCGTGATGCTCGTGTCGACGAGGCGGGCCGATTGGTGCTACTTCGGGATCAGGATCGCTCGCGATGGGACCCGGGCGCGATCGGCGTCGGGCTCGACTTCCTGGAGCACGCTCGCCGGCTCGGGCGTCCCGGCCCTTATCAATTGCAAGCCGAGATTGCCGCCCAGCACGCCATGGCTCCTTCGACTGATGCGACCGACCGTGCCCGCATCGTCGAGTTGTACGACCGTCTGACAAGCATCCACCCCGCCCCTGTGGTGCGACTAAACCGGGCCGTAGCCGTGTTCGAGGCGCACGGCGCGAAGCGGGGGCTGGCTGCGCTGGGTGATCTGGCGACGGAGCTCGACGAGTATCACGCGTTCCATCTCGCCCGTAGCGAGATGCTGCGTGAACTGGGCGACGAATCGGGGGCGCGTGTGGCGCTCGATCGCGCTCTGTCGCTCACCGTCAACGAGACGGAAAGGCGGTTCCTCCAGGACCGGGCCGCCCTCTGATCGATCCTCAGGTGAAGCGATCTATGCCGACGGCGAGTGCTTCGGGGGTGTCCACCGAGTACCAGCTTCGGCCGTCCTCGCCCCATGCCTCCCATTGGTCGGGCGTCACCGGGAGAAAGGAGACACGGTCGAGCAAGGTCTGCACCGAGCCACCCGACTCCGCCTCCTCCATTGCCTGACCTGCGATCTGGCGTGGGTAGACGGCACATGTGACCTGGCGCACCCCGGTGTGATCGACCGGAACCACGGGCAGGTCGGATTCGACCGACACGAGATGAGCCAGAGTCCCGGGCTGCACGAATGCGTTGTCGACCGCCACTACGAGGGCACGGTCTTCGGTCATGAGGCTCAGTGCGGTAGCCAACCCGGCCAGTGGCCCGGATCCGGGAGCGCGGTCCGGCCAGGACTCATAGCCTTCACGCTCGTCACCGAGGACCACGACCCGGTCGCTCACCTCGGCCACAGCCGTTGTGACCCGGTCGAGGAGGGTGGTCCCCGAGATCTCGACATCTGCCTTGTCCGTGCCCATGCGCCGGCTGACCCCACCAGCGAGGACAGCGCCCAGAAGGCTCAGATCAGTCACCAAGAACGATGCCAAGACTCCGGGCGGAGTCGACCCAGGGATGATCGAGGGGCACGAACTTGGTGATCCCGGCGATCTTCTTGAGAGGTACCGCTTCTGTCGATTGGCCTCTGGCCGCCACCAGCACCCCGTGTACGCCGTCGGCGATATAGGAGGCGGTGGCCGTCCCCAGCCTCGTGGCAAGCAGACGATCGGCGGGCGAGGGCGTGCCACCGCGCTGCACGTGACCCAGGATGGTCACCCTCGACTCCAACCCGGTGACCTCCTCGAGGGCCGTGGCCAGCTTCTCGGTCCGGGCCGATCTGGCCAGGGCGGTCGCCTTTTCCTTGAGATCTCGTCGTTCCTCACCGTCGACGCCCTCCATGCTGGCGAGTAGCGAGGCACGGACTCGGGCGTCCTCCCTCGAGTACGCGCCCTCGGCCACGGCGATGATCGAGAAGGCGCTACCGGCGGCCTTCCTCGCCTGGATCGAGGTGGCGATGGCCTCGATGTCGTATGGGATCTCGGGGATGAGGATCACATCGGCGCCACCAGCGAGCCCGGCGCCCAAGGCGAGCCATCCCACCTCATGCCCCATCACCTCGGCGAGGATGATCCGATGATGGGAATGAGCCGTCGAGTGCAGCCGGTCTATGGCTTCGGTGGCGATCCCCATCGCAGTGTCGAAGCCGAACGTGACGTCGGTGCCGGTCACGTCGTTGTCGATCGTCTTGGGCAGGGCCAGGACTTTTATGCCGACGTCCTCGAGCTTGAGGGCGTTGCGCATGGTGCCGTCGCCGCCGAGAACGACCAGGGCCTCGAGATCGTGCTGATCGACAACGTCTCGCATCAACGACCGCATGTCCATGCGTCTGCCATCGCCCATCTCCATCTTGTCGACCTTGGCCCGGCTGGTGCCGAGGACCGTGCCTCCTCTCGTGAGGATGCCGGAAAGGGAATCGGAATCGAATCGAACGAAACGGTTCTGCATCAGGCCCAGGAACCCGTCGTAGAAGCCGATGACGTGCATCCCGTAGGCGCGCTGCGCAGCCTTGCCCACCGCCCTGATGGCGGCATTGAGACCGGGGCTGTCGCCGCCGGCAGTGAGGATCCCGATGCTTCTCGCCACGATGTGATGGTATCGGCCGGACGAGGCTTGGCCGATACCCGAATGTATCCCCCTCCCTGGCATTTCCTCCCCCAGGAGCGGAGCGACGTTGGGGGAGGTGGCCCGAAGGGTCGGAGGGGGTTCCGGTACCCCCCCTTCAAGGGGAGAAAGTCAGGCGGATTCCTTGCGGAAGACCTGCCCCCCGTAGAAGACACCGAGGGCGAGGAGGGCGATGGTCAGAACGGCGCCGAGCCAGGCATCGGTCGAGCCCAGCTCGCCTCGATACACCGCCCGCACCCCGTCGACGATGTGGGTCAAGGGGTTGACGTCCGCCAGGGTCTGCAGCCAGCCCGGAGCCAGCGTCATCGGGAGGAGGATTCCCGAGAGGAGCAGGACGGGGAGGATTAGGCCGTTTACCACCGGGGCGAAGGAGTCCTCGCTCTTCAGCTTCAAGGCCGCTCCATAGGAGAGGGCGCTGAAGGCACCACCGAGGAGCCCGACGATGGCGACGCCGATGACCAGACCCGCGGGCGGTGCTTCGAGCCCGAAGAAGGCCACCGCAACGACCGACAGGAGGGCGCCCTGAACGAGGATGACGACGACATCTCGAAGCACCCGCCCAAGGAGCAGGGATCCCCGGCTCGCCGGGGTGACCCGCATCCGCTCGACGACGCCGGCCCGCCACTCGGCGATGAGCCCGAAGCCGGCGAAGGCAGCTCCGAAGATGCCGAGTTGGACCAGAAGGCCCGGAACGAACACCTGCCAGGCCGAGCCGGGCGGGAATCCGGGTGCAGATGCCACGGGCTCGAGCAGAGGCCCGAAGAGGATCAGATAGAGAATGGGTTGCATCAGCCCGAGGATCACCCAGACCGGGTTCCGCAGGGAGAGACGCATCGCACGGCTGAAGACCAGCCAGGTGTCGGTGAGGAATCGCATGATCATTTCTCCTTTCAGGCCGCGGCCTGGTCGGTCATCGCCTCGTCGCGGAGTGAGCGACCGGTCATGGTGAGGAACACGTCGTCGAGAGTTGGCCGGTGCACCTCTACGCCGGTGGCGTCGAGATCGTGCTCGACCATTGCCCGGAGCAGCACCGGAAGAGCGCTGGCTCCGTCCGGGACCTGGAAGCGAACTTCGTTGCCCTCGATCGACGGATCGGTGGCGCCGTCGAGACGTGAGGCCAGCTCGGCAACGAAGACAGTGCTTCGCTGCTGCTCGAAGGTCAGGATCACGGAGTCGCCCGCCACCCTTCGCTTCAGCTCGTCGGGAGTGCCCTGGGCCACAATGGCGCCGTCGTCAATGACGAGGATGCGGTCACAGAGAACGTCGGCCTCATCCATGTAGTGGGTGGTGATGAAAACGGTTGTGTCCATGTCGGACCTGAGCCGACCGACGTGCTCCCAGAGATTGGCCCGCGACTGGGGGTCGAGACCGGTGGAGGGCTCGTCGAGGAACACGAGTCCCGGTTGATGGACCAGGCCCATGGCGATGTCGAGTCGGCGACGCTGCCCCCCGGAGAGGGTCTTGCACTGGCGGCTCCAGAGACCTTCGAGGTCGAGCTGATCAAAGAGCGCCTGCCCGTTGCTGCGGGCCACATTCGCATCGATCCCATACATGCGGGCGTGATCGACGATTTCCTCGCCGGCTCTCGCTTCGGGATCAGTAGAGCCACCCTGGGCCACGTAACCGATGCGACGCCGGACCCCGACGGGGTCGGACCTCAGATCGCACCCGGCCACTGTGGCATCGCCACCGGTTGGCTCGAGCAGGGTGGTGAGCATCCGCAACGTGGTGGTCTTCCCGGCGCCGTTGGGGCCGAGGAAGCCGACGATCTCGCCGGCATCGACCGTGAAGTCGACACCTCGCACGGCCACGATTTCCTGCTTCTTCGTCTTGTAGACCCGGTGCAATCCGCGGGACTCGATCATGTTCTCTGGCATGGCACGCTCCTTCCGCTATACTTCAAGTCGTGAGTATCTTATGAATCAAGATATCAACTTGTCAAGAGATCAGAGACAAACGGCCGTAGTCCGGCTGGTGGAGTCACTTCGAGGATTGCAACTGGCCAGCGATCTCATGGACCAGGCATTCGCCGATTTCGTCGGCCTCAACCGAAACGATCTGCGCTGCATCGACATCGTCGATCAGCGTGGCCGCATGACCGCAGGCGAATTGGCTCGGGAGGCGGGGCTGACGACTGGTGCCGTGACGGCCCTGGTGGACCGGATGGAGGCGGCCGGCCTCTTGCGGAGGTCCTATGACCCCAAGGACCGGCGAAAGGTCTGGGTCGAGCTCACCACGGAGGCGCAGAAGTTGGGCGATGAGGTGTACGGACCTCTGAACCAAACCGGCCAGGCGCACCTCGACTCGCTGAGCGACGAGCAGCTCTTCACGATCATTGGCTTCCTCGATCTGAGTCGACGAATAACCATGGAGAGCGTCGAGGCGATCCGTGGGCGCACCGCCACCAAGGCGGTGCCCCTGCGCTATCGCCTGGAGCAAGCCAAGATGCTCAAGAACGACGCCAAGACGTTGCTCAAGACGATCAAGAACGAGGTCAAGGGCCTGACGGCGATCGTGATCGACCTCCACGGGTCGAAATGGGAGCAAGACGAGAAGGGCCGCTGGGTGGAGCGGTCCGACTGATCAGCCCGCCATCCGACGGGGAATCGCTCCTTCGAAGATGTCGGCCAACTTCTGGACGTCGACCGTATCCGAGGACCCAAGGACGAGGTAGTCGCCGCCCATCGTCCCCACCTTGCGGCTGAAATCTTGGGGCAACTCGACGGTGTCTGCCTCGAACACGGCGATCAACCGATGCGGATCCTCCGAGAACAGCCGCCCGTTGTCATCCTCGGTGATCGTGGCACCGATTTGTGAGGCAATGCACACCTCGGCCACGGCCACCGCCAGCCCGCCGTCGGAGATGTCGTGGAGCAACGGGACCCGATGGGCCAGCTCGGCGGCGATGGTGACGACCCGCTTGGCGTTGTCCGGGTTCGGTCGTGTCGGGCGCCCGGTCAACTCGTCGTGAATCACCCTCTGGGCGGCCGTGCCGGACAGATTGCCAGTGGTCTGCGGACCGATCTCCCAGATCTCCATGCCCTCCTCAGCCCGGGAGAGCCGGGGCGGGGTGGCTGGCATCGGATCGGCCAGCCCGAGCAGCCCGACCACCGGTGTGGGGTGGATGTCGATGCCGTCGGTCTCGTTGTAGAAGGAGACATTCCCACCCACCACCGGGATCCCGAGCGCCTCACATGCCGCCGAGATTCCCTCGACGCTCTCCTTGAACTGCCACATGACCTCTGGCTTCTCCGGGTTCCCGAAGTTCAAGTTGTCGACGACCGCCAACGGCCGGGCGCCGGTCACGGCGATGTTGAGGGCGGCCTCGTAGACCAGTCTCGAGCTCCCTTCTCTCGGGTCCAGGTGGCAGAGGCGCCCGTTGCCATCAGTGGAGACGGCAAGGCCCTTGTCGGTGCCCCTAACCCGGATCAGGGCGCCGTCCGACCCGGGGCCGACAACCGTGTTGAGGAAGAGCATGTGGTCGTACTGCTCGTGGACCCACGCGGTCGAGCCGAGCGCTGGGTCGTCGAGGAGCCTCAGAAGGATGTCGGTTGCGTCGCCTTCCAGGACCCGAGCCGGGGTCGCCCACAGCCCTTCCAACCAGTCCGGCCGGCGCATCGGGCGGTCGTAGATCGGTGCATCGTCGGCCAATGAAGCGGCTGGGACCTCGGCCACGATCTCGCCCTGGTGTCGGACGGTGAGCGTGCCGCCGGCCCGGACAGTCCCCACCACGGCCGAGTCGATCTCCCATCTGGTGGCTATGGCGAGGACGTCGTCCACCAGGTCGGGGGGAACGAAGGCCATCATCCGTTCCTGGGACTCGGACATCAACAACTCGGCAGCGGTCATCCCGGTCTCCCTGACATGGACCGTGTCGAGATCGACGTCGAGGCCCACTCCGGCCCGTCCCGCCGGCTCCGAGGTGGCACAGGAGAGTCCGGCGGCACCAAGATCCTGGACACCCGCAACCAATCCTCTCTCATAGAGCTCGAGACAAGCCTCGATCAGCTTTTTCTCCTCGAACGGGTCCCCAACCTGGACACTGGGCCGTTTCTCCTGGGACTCGTCGTCGAACGATGCCGAGGCCAGGACCGATGCTCCACCGATCCCGTCGCGGCCGGTGGCCCGGCCCAGGAGGACCGCCACCGTGCCCGGAGGCCCGGCGGTCCCGAGCACCAGCTGCTCCCGGCGGAGGATGCCGAGACACATCACATTGACCAGGGGATTGCCCGAGTAGCAGGGGTCGAATTCGATCTCCCCACCGACCGTGGGAACACCGACCGCGTTCCCATACCCGGCGATCCCTGACACCACGCCGTTGAACAGGTACCGGTTCATCGAGTCGTCGAGAGGGCCGAAGCGAATCTGGTCCCAGAGGGCGATGGGCCGCGCTCCCATCGTGAAGACGTCGCGGAGGATGCCCCCAACACCGGTGGCCGCCCCCTGATAAGGCTCCACGAACGAGGGGTGGTTGTGGCTCTCGATGCGAAGGGCGGCCAGCCAGCCGTCACCGAGATCGACCACACCGGCGTTCTCGCCGGGACCGACCACCACCCAGGGCGCCTCGGTGGGGAAACGGCGAAGGTGGGCTCGGGACGACTTGTAGGAGCAGTGCTCCGACCACATCACCGAGTACATGGCCAGCTCGGCCGGGCGGGGATCACGACCGAGGAGACCGATTACCGACTCGTGCTCGTCGTCGGTCATGCCCAGGCGGCGGTGAAGCGGCTGGGTGTCGGTGGTCACGCCGGGACCAGTGAGTGGAGGAACCCCTCGAGGAGTACCCGTCCATCACCGGAGCCGAGCAACTCGTCGACACCCCGTTCGGGATGGGGCATCACCCCGACGACGTTGCCACGCTCGTTGGCCACGGCTGCTGCTGCCTGCTGTGAGCCGTTGGGGTCGTCGACGTATGTGAGGACGATCCGGCCGGTGTTGCCGGGATCGACCCAATTGCCCTCGTAGGAATTGAGTGGGATGCGGATCCGCTGACCGATCCGGGCAGACCGGGTGAGGATGCTCTCGTTGTCCACCACCTCGAGGTCGACGAACCGGCAAATGAAGGCAAGGTCACGGTTGGCGATCAGGGCGCCGGGGAGCAGGCCGGCCTCGCACAGGACCTGGAAGCCGTTGCATATCCCCAACACCGGCAGACCATTTGAAGCGATTCGCTCGACCTCGGCCATGACCGGGGAGAAGCGGGCGATTGCCCCGGTGCGCAAGTAGTCCCCGTGGGCGAACCCGCCCGGCAAGACGACGCCATCGAAACCGGAGAGGTCGGTCTCCCGGTGCCAGACCAGCTCGACGTCGCCACCGAGAGAGGTGAGGGCATGCGCCACGTCCTTCTCGCAGTTGGTGCCGGGGAAGACCACCACGGCCGTTCTCATCCAGTGACCTCCACGCTGAAGTCCTCGAGGACCGGGTTGGCCAGCAGCTGGCGGCACATCTCCTCCACCTGACGCTGCACCAGGGCGGGGTCGTCGCCGTCGACCTCGAGATGGATCACCCGGTCGACTCTCACCGACATCACCTCATTGTTGCCGAGGTCGTGGAGAGCACGTTCGATCGTCGTCCCCTGCGGATCGGCGATCTCAGGGCGTCTGGTGATCTCTACGGTGACCTTCATCCGCCCCGGGCCAGGTATTCGTCGAAGCTCGCCCCGGTGATCCGCTCGTACGCCTCGATGTAACGGGACCGGGTTCCTTCCACGATGTGGTCAGGCAGGTCGGGCGGGGGCGGGTTGTGGTCCCAGTCGGTTGTGTCCAGCCACTCCCTGACGTATTGCTTGTCGAAAGATGGCACGTCTCGACCAGGGACCCACTCGTCGGCCGGCCAATAGCGCGAGGAGTCGGGAGTGAGCACCTCATCGATGAGGAGTAGCTCGTCTCCGGCGAACCCGAACTCGAACTTGGTATCGGCCAGGATGACGCCCTTTTCCGCAGCGTTCTCCGATGCCCTGAGGTAGATGTCGACCGATCGTTTCCGCAGCTCTTCGTATAGGTCATCGCCGAGGAGGTTGCGCGTCTCGGATTCGGTGATGTTCTCGTCATGGCCCGTGGTGGCCTTCGTGGCCGGGGTGAAGATCGGCTCCGGGAGGAGGTCGGCCAGCTTCAGGCCGGAAGGGAGGTGCTCGGTGGTGGGCCCGCCGCCGTCCCGGTACTCCCGCCACGACGACCCGTAGAGATATCCCCTGACCACACACTCGACCGGGATCACCTCGGCCCGGCGCACCACCATGGCACGGCCCGTCATGTCGTCGAGCTCTTCTGCACCCAGCCCGTCGACACCCGACAGGTCGGTGGTGACGAGGTGGTTGGGCGTGTCGAGTAGGTCGAAGAAATGCAGGCTGAGCCCGGCGAGCACCTTGCCCTTGTCCGGGATCAGCTGGTTGAGGATGACGTCGTAGGCAGAGATGCGGTCTGTGGCGACGAAGAGAAGATGATCGCCGTCGACCTCGTAGATCTCCCTGACCTTTCCCGATGCGATATGAGGAAGCGCCGGCACGTGGCGGCAGAGTAGTGCACGTATTCTCCGCCGATGCCAGGGTTCTCCCAGTCCCGCGTCGCCGACCTCCTCGCCGCCGATCCCTACGCCCGATCGCTGGGCGTGGAGTTGGTCTCGGTCACCGACGACGAGATCGTGGTCGGGCTGACGGTGCTCCCGCACCACGTCAATTTCCTCGGCGTCGCCCACGGCGGCCTGGTGTTCTCCCTGGCGGACTGTGCCTTCTCCCTGGCGTCGAACAATGCGGGAGATCGAGCTGTGGCCATCGACACCCACCTCGTGCTGACGGCGGCGGCAAAGCCGGGGGACTTGCTCCGGGCATCGGTCGTCGAGACCTCGAGAGGCCGGACCCTCGGCACCTATAGGGTCGATGTCAGCCGTGAGGATGGGCGGAAGGTGGCCCTGTTCACCGGGACTGTGCACATCACCTCTTCGGACTGAGCGCCTACAGCTTCAAGTCGGCAAGCCTGTCGAAGACGATCTGCGACGATTCGCCCACGCGCTCCAGCGAGAAGCAAGCGGCGAGCGCGTCATCCGTGAGCGCGACCGAGGGTTCGGCCGCCAACAGCTCCTGCAGCGATTGTCCGGTGTCCCATGCCGTCATGGCGTGTGCCTGAACGATGCGATAGGCCTGGTCACGGGTCATGCCTTGGTCGATGAGGGCGAGCAGGACCGCCTGACTGAACACCAGCCCACGCGTGGATTCGAGATTGGCGATCATCCGATCGGAGTCGACGACCAGGTCCCGGACGAGACCGTTGAACTTGACCAGCATGTAGTGGAAGGCGATCGAGGCATCGGGCAGCACCACCCTCTCCGCCGACGAGTGAGAGATGTCCCGCTCGTGCCAGAGGGCCACATTCTCCAGACCCACCTGGGCGTAGCCCCGGAGGAGCCGGGCCATCCCCGTCATGCGCTCGGAGAGGATCGGGTTCCGCTTGTGGGGCATCGCGGACGAGCCCTTCTGCCCCTTGCCGAATGCCTCCCTGACCTCCGCCACCTCGGAGCGCTGCAGGTGCCGGATCTCGGTGGCCATTCGCTCGATCGAGGCGCCGACGAGAGCGATCGTCTGCAGGTACTGGGCGTGGCGGTCTCGGGCCGTCACCTGGGTAGAGGCGGGCTCCAGCTCCAGGTTGAGGGCATCGCAAACGTGACGCTCCACGTCGGGCGGGACGTGGGCGTACGTTCCCACGGCACCCGAGATCTTCCCCACCGCCACCGCATCACGGGCGTCCTGGAGACGGGCGTGATCTCGGGCCAACTCGAACGCCCACCCGGCCAGTTTGAGCCCGAAGGTGGTGGGCTCGGCCCAGATTCCATGGGTGCGGCCCACCAGGTACGTGTCCCGGTGCTCCATGGCGCGGTCCTTGACCGTGTCGAACAGCGCCTCCAGCGCCCCGAGGAGCAGATCGGCTGATTCGGAGAGGAGGACGCCCCCTGCGGTGTCGAGCACATCGGATGAGGTGAGTCCGTAGTGGACCCAGCCGGCCGCATCAGGGCCGGCGGCCTCTCCGAGCAGGTCGACGAAGGCGGCCAGATCGTGATTGGTCACCTGTTCGCGCTCCGCCACTTGCTCCGGAGTGGGACACGTAGCGGCCCGGGTCGCCTCGGCGGTGCCCTCCGGCACCTTTCCCAGCGTTTGCCAGGCTTCGAGGGCAAGGGTCTCGACGTCCTTCCACACCTCGAGCTTTCGCTGTTCGGACCAGATTCGGGCCATCTCGGGCAAGGTGTAGCGCTCGATCACCTCGGGGATGATGGCATGGCAGCGGACGGGGGTTGTCCGCAATCTGCGTTAGGTTTTCCCGCCGATGCGGAAGCTCACCATCGACCAGGCCCGCCGGATTGCACTGGGCGCCCAGGGCTTCGCCGACACTCGGCCCACAGGCCGGGTCGACGTGCGTCATTTCCGGCGTGTCGTCGATCGAATCGGGCTGGTCCAGCTCGACTCGGTCAATGTCTTCAGCCGCACCCACTACATGCCCTTCTTCTCCAGGCTCGGGGTCTACGACCGCGCTGCCCTGGATGCATGGCTCTGGGGGTCCGGTGAGATGTTCGAGTACTGGGGCCATGAGGCATCGCTGATCCCGGTCCAGGACCATCCGCTGTGGAGATGGCGGATGAACGGGACTTTCCAATGGGGCGGTCTCGAGCGGATGAAGAACGAGCATCCCGAGTACCTCGCCGAAGTGCTCGAACAGGTTCGCGACCGCGGGCCGCTCAGAACCGCCGATCTCCACGATCCGGGGCAGGGGGACGGGTCCTCCATGTGGGGCTGGTCCAAGGGAAAGACCGCCCTGGAGGCGCTCTTCATGGGGGGCAAGGTCACGACGGCGCATCGCACCAATTTCACGCGCATGTACGACCTGAGCGAGCGGGTCATCCCCAAAGAGCAACTTGGGGCCAAAGACCTGGAGCGTGACCAAGCACAGTCGATCCTCCTCCTGCAGGCGGCGCGCTCGATGGGGGTGGCTACGGCGGCCGACATCGCCGACTACCCGAGGATCAAAATGCCCGAGGCGAGACCGTTGATCGAACGGCTGGCGACCGAAGGGAAGCTGGTCGAGGTCGAGGTCGACGGGTGGGCCAGGACCGCATACCTGGACCCTGATGCGAGGTTGCCGCGCCGGGTGGAGGGACGAGCCCTGCTCTCTCCATTCGACAACCTGGTCTGGTTTCGGGACCGGATCGAGCGGCTCTGGGACTTTCACTACCGGATCGAGATCTACGTCCCCGAGCCGAAGCGTGTCTATGGCTACTACGTGCTCCCGTTCCTCCTCGATGAGGAACTGGTGGCACGGGTCGACCTCAAGACAGACCGCAAGAAGGGATCACTCCTGGTGAAGGGCGTCTTCGCCGAGCCGGGTGTGGATCTCGCCCGTGTCGGGCGCGAGCTTCGCGAAGAGTTGGAGCTCACCGCCTCCTGGCTCGGTCTGAAAGACGTCGTGATCAGCCGCAACGGCGATCTGGCCGATGTCGTCAGGTCCCTCTGATCTGGTGCACGACCGTCTCCGACTCTTCGAACACAGTCCCCAGGACTCCGCCGGGCCGGTGGTTGTCGAACCCGACGAAGAACAGCCCACGGCTGGGACCTTCACCGATCACCTGGTGGGGTAGTCCGTTCTCGTCGAGGACGTCGCCCCCGGCGTTGAGGATCTCTTGGAGCATCGGGCGATAACCGGTGGCGAAGATCACCGTGTCGTAGCGGTCCTTCCGACCGTCGGTGAAAACGACCATGTCTGGCTCGAAGTGATCGATCCCGGGGCGGACCGCGATCAACCCTTTCTTGATCCGGCTCACCGTTCCCACGTCGATCACCGGGGTCTTGCCCTTGACCCGGAGTTGTGCCAGCGGGGCGATCTCCGGGGTGGCGATTCCGTACGCGGTGAGGTCGCCGACGGTCATCCTCCTGAGCAGGGACCCCAGCCAATCTGCGAGACCGGTGGGAAGACGGGCCAGCATCCGGGCAGTCAATTGGGTGGGTCGGCCGAGGACGTCGCGGGGGACGATGTTGATCGGGCCCCGCACCGAGATCGTGGAATCCACTCCCGCCTCGCTGAGGTCGAGCGCGATCTCGGCCCCGGTGTTCCCCATACCCACCACCAGCACCCTTTGCCCGGCGAAAGGACCGGGCTCCCGGTAATCCCGCGCATGGATCCGCCGACCGGCGAACCCGTCCTCTCCCTCATAGCTCGGCCTTTGTGGGACCCGGTTGAGACCGGTGGCCAACACGACGTGATCGGAGGAGATCTCGAGCCCGCCGTGGGTCCTTGTCAGCCATTTGTCGCTGGTTGGGATTATCTCCTCGGCCTCCTCGCCGAACAGCGGCTCGATCGAGAAGACGTCGGCGTACTTGGCGTAGTAGTCCGCCAATTCCTTCCTCGGGACGTATCGGGGGTACTGCTCAGGGAAGTCGAGACCTGGCAGGTGGGACAGTTGCTTCACCGTGTGCAGGTGGAGACGGTCGTAGTGACGGTGCCAGGCGTCGCCGACCCGGTCCGATTTCTCGATGACGGCGAACTCGAGGCCGGCCTGGCGCAGTCTGCCTGCCACGGCGAGCCCGGCCGGGCCGGCTCCGACGATCAGGGTCGGGGTCTCCACCGCGAGGTCAGGTGAAGGCGTTGAGGCCCGTGATGGCCTGGCCCATCACGAGCGAGTGGATCTCGTTGGTGCCTTCGTAGGTGAAGACCGTCTCCAGATTGGCCATGTGACGGATCACCGGGTACTCGAGGGTGATCCCGTTGGCGCCGAGGATCGATCGAGCCGTACGCGCCACGTCGAGGGCGTTGCGCACGTTGTCGAACTTTCCAAAGCTGACCTGCTCCGGAGTGAGGGTCCCCTCGTCCTTGCGCCGCCCGAGATGCAAAGCCACCAGAGTTCCCCGCTGCACCGCAACCATCATCTCGACCAGCTTCTTCTGGGTCAGCTGGAATGAGGCGATTGGCCGCTCGAACTGGTGTCTCTCGATCGAGTAGTCGAGGGCCGACTCGTAACACGCCCGAGCCGCACCAATCGCACCAAAAGCGATGCCAAACCTTGCCTCGTTGAGACAGGACAGAGGACCTCTCATCGAGGAAACGCCGGGGAGGACGAAGTCGTCCGGCACTCTGACGTCGTCGAGGATCAGCTCCGAGGTGACCGATGCCCGCAGCGACGCCTTCTTCTTGATCTCCGGCGCCGAGAAACCTGGAGTGTCGGTGGGAATCAGGAACCCGCGGACACCTTCGTCGGTGCGGGCCCAGACCACGGCCACGTCGGCAATGGACCCGTTGGTGATCCACATCTTGGTCCCGTTGATCACCCAGTCGCTCCCGTCCCGGCGGGCGCTGGTGCGCATCGAGGCCGGGTCGGACCCGGAGTCGGACTCGGTGAGACCGAAACAGCCGATGACCTCGCCACTCGCCATCCGGGGAAGCCATGTCTGCTTCTGCTCCTCGGAGCCGAACTTCCAGATGGGGAACATGACCAGCGAGCCCTGAACGGAAACGAACGATCGGATCCCGGAGTCTCCTGCCTCCAACTCGAGACAGGCGAGCCCGTAAGCCGTCGCCGAGGTCCCGGCGCACCCGTAACCCTGGAGATGCATCCCGAGCAGGCCAATGTCGCCGAATGCCTTGGCCAGGGCCTCCTGGGGGAGGACACCTTCATCCCACCAGTCGCCGACGTTGGGGACGATCTCCTTCTGCACGTAGGTCCTGACCGTGTCCCGCAACATGATCTCCTCCTCGGAGAGGAGCGAGTCGATGTCGAGGAAGTCCCGCGGGTCGGGTCTTTCGAAGGAGATGTCACTCATGACAGACGCGATGGTATCCGAGTCCGTGTTGGTGGGCCCGGGCGTCAGCCGGCGAGCGTCTTCTCGGCCAGGTCGGCCCGATAGGCGGCCAGCTTGGCGGTGAGCTCGTCATCGCCGACCGCGAGGATGGCGACTGCCAGGAGTGCTGCGTTGGTCGCACCGTCCACGGCCACCGTGGCCACCGGGATCCCGGTCGGCATCTGGACCGTGGCGAGCAGGGCGTCCATGCCGTCGAGGGAGGCATTTATGGGGACTCCGATCACCGGGAGCAGCGACTTGGCCGCCATCACGCCGGCGAGATGGGCCGCCTTCCCCGCCCCGGCGATGATCACCGAGAAACCCTGATCGGAGGCCGTTGCGGCGAAATCGAGCGCTTGGTCCGGTGTCTTGTGGGCGGAGAGCACCCTGACCTCGCTGGCGATCCCGAACGAATCGAGGGTCTGGGCGGCTTTCTCCATCACCGGCCGGTCGGTCCCCGATCCCATGACGATTGCGACTTTGTGACTCATGAGGGTGCGACGGTAGCGAGAGGGACCCCAACGGCGAACCTCAGGTTCCTCAGCCCGTATACGGGTCGTACTACCTGAGGTTCGAGACGCCCTTCACGCTTTTCCACTAGCGCTATCATCGAACACATGTTCGCCATGGAACCACTGCAACCCTCATTGTTCGGGGAGAGCGAACCGGTTCCCGATATCGGTTTCGCCAGTCTGGAGCGGTTCGATCTCGACCCCGAGTCCTGGCTCGACTACGCCCCGGGCTTCCTCGTTGGCGACGCCCGGTTGTACGACGTGCTGACCGAGACCGTTCATTGGCGTCAACCCGAAGTCCGCATGTACGACCGGATGGTCAAGACCCCGCGTCTGGTCGGGACCGTCCATCCCGACGCACATCCGGTCATCCCGGAGATGATCGAGCTGCTTTCGGAGCGCTATCAGATCACGATGGACCAGGTGAGTGCCGGCTGGTACCGAACCGGCATCGACTCTGTGGCCTGGCACGGCGACCGCATCGCCCGCGACCTGCCCCATTCCATCGTCGCCACCGTCTCATTGGGAGGCCCGAGGAGGTTCCTGATCCGCCCCCGAGGTGGCGGAGAATCAATGGGGTTCGACCTGGGCAGGGGAGACCTGGTGGTGATGGGTGGCGCCTGTCAGCGGCTGTGGGAGCACACCATTCCCAAGAGCGCGTCTGCCCCGCCCCGCATCGCCCTCATGTTCCGCCACAGCTACGACTGAGCCGCGATGTCGGTCCGGAACTGCATGCCCGGCCAACTCACCTCCGCTACCGCCTCGTAGGCCTTCTCTCGGGCTTCGCTCACCGATGAGCCGATTCCGACCAGATCGAGCACACGGCCTCCGTCCACGAGCAGTCGCTTTCCCTTCCGACCTGGTCCCGGCATGGAACACCAGCACGTCGTCGGCCACCGCGTCGAGGCCCCGGATAGGGGCCCCCTTGACCGGTGACTCCGGGTATCCCTCCGCGGCGAGCACAACATTCACCGCCGCCTCCCGGGTCCACTCGGGCACCGCTCCTTCGAGGACGTCGAGCAGGTCGGTGGTCATGCGGGGCAGGATGGCCTGGGTCTCGGGGTCACCGAGTCGAACGTTGAACTCGAGCACCTTGGGGCCCTCGGACGTGAGGACCAGGCCGACATAGAGGAAACCCCGGAATGGGCTCCCATCCTCATCCATCTGGCTCGAGGGTCGGCTCGACGACATCCCGCATCGCTTCGTCGGCAAGACCGGCGGCAGGTCGGCGACCGGTGAGAAAGCTTCCCATCCCGCCAGTGTTCGGTCCTTCGTCTCCGTCGTGTAGCCGCTTGTAGTCACGGGCCGGCGCCAACGGCACGGCACCCGAGTCGGTGCAAACGGCGAACACGCTCACCTCCGGCCCGTCGAGGAAGTCCTCCACGACGACCGGGCCCTCGGCGAGCCACTGCGCCGCCCACCTCGTTGCCTCGTCTCTGTCATCGGTCACGAGGACACCCTTGCCGGCGGCAAGCCCATCGGCCTTGACCACGAAAGGGCCATCACGACGGGAGAGATATTCGAGGGCCGCGTCGGGCTCGGTGAACGACTCCGACGCTGCAGTGGCCACCCCGGCCCGGGTCATGACCTCCTTGGCGAACGTCTTCGAGGACTCCAGACGAGCCGCGGCCCGGGTAGGTCCGAAGACGGGATGCCGAGGGCTGGCACCGCATCGACGACGCCGGCAGCGAGAGGCGCCTCCGGGCCGACCACGACCAGATCCACCGATTGGACCCGGGCCATCGCCGCGATCGCCCCGACGTCCGTCGCCGAGATCCCGTCCACCACGGCTCCGAGCCGGCTGAGACCCGGATTGCCCGGAAGGGAGATGAGATCGTCGACCCGGGATGACGAAGCCAGCTTCCAGCCCAGCGCGTGCTCGCGTCCCCCGCTGCCAACCAGGAGGACTCTCATGAGATCTCGATGAGCTGACTGCGCTCGGGGCCGACCGACACCCATCCCACGGGCACCCCGGCCGCCTCCTGGATGTACTCGATATAGGCCCGAGCCTCCGATGGAAGGTCGCCGTATGAGCGCACGCCGGTGATGTCCTCGTGCCAACCGGGGAGCTCGTCGTACTCCGGCTCGCAGTGGTAGAGGACGCTCTGCTGGGCCGGGAAATGCTCGTGCCTCTCGCCCTCGCTCGTGTAGGCCGTCGCCACCTTGATGGTGTCGAAGGCGGAGAGGATGTCCATCTTGGTCAGGAAGAGACTGGTGAAGGTGTTGACCCGGCAGGCGTACTTCAGGGCGACCAGGTCGAGCCAGCCGCATCTCCTGCGACGCCCGGTGACAGTGCCGTACTCACCGCCGAGCTCGATCATCCGGTCGCCGATCTCATCATGCAGCTCGGTCGGGAAAGGGCCGGTGCCGACCCGCGAGATGTAGGCCTTGGCCACTCCGATGATCTCGTCGATCGCCTTGGGGCCGATTCCCGACCCGACCGAAGCGCCTCCGGCAGTCGGGTTGGAGGAAGTCACAAAGGGATAGGTGCCATGGTCGATGTCGAGCAGCGTCCCCTGCGCGCCTTCCAACAAGACCTGTTTCCCGGCCTGGAGCCCCTCCCAGAGCAGTAGCGAAGTGTCGGCAACATGGGGACGGAGACGCTCGGCGTACCCGGCGTACTCCACGATGATCTCCTCGGGGTCCATGGGAAGCGTGTTGTAGACCCGGGGGAGGATCTTGTTCTTCTCCACCAGGGCCGCCTCCACCTTCTCCCGGAAGATCTTGGTGTCGAACAAGTCCTGGACCCGGATCCCGAAACGGGCGTACTTGTCGGTGTAGGCGGGGCCGATGCCCTTCTTGGTCGTCCCGATCTGGTTCTTGCCCAGGTAGCGCTCGATGGCGGCGTCGAGCTTTCGGTGGTAGGGCATGATGAGATGGGCGTTCGACGACACCTTCACTCGTGACGGGTCGAGGTTCTTCTCGGCGGCCATGTCCATCTCGGCGATCAGCACCCGTCGGGTCGATCACCGTGCCTGAGGCGATGACCGGGATGCAGTTCGGGGTAGAGGATCCCGGAAGGGATCATCGAGAGTGCGAGACGCTGCTCACCGACGACGATGGTGTGCCCGGCGTTGTTTCCCCCCTGGTAGCGGACCACGAAGTCGGCTGACTCGGCGAAGAAGTCCACGACCCGGCCCTTCCCCTCGTCACCCCACTGCGCGCCCAAGACGACGGTCGCTGGCATGACGTGGAGCGACGGTAGTCAGCCCGCGGCTGGGCGACGGCCGGCCGGTCGTAGTCTGTCGTCCAGTCCGATAGCCCCTCCCCCCGGTTGGCGGTCGGGCACCGGTGGCGACCCGTAGTCTGTCGCCGACTGCAATGAGCAAGGTATCGACCAGGGCATATCGAGCCGGGGTGTTGGTGGACGAGGACTTTCCGGTCGCCGACGTCTCGGTGTTCCTCGAGGAGCCCGACACCATCGTCTGGGTCGATTTGGTGGGGCCGTCGACGGAGGAGCTGCTTGACCTGGCCGAGGAGCTCGGCCTGCACGAGCTGGCCGTGGAGGACGCCGTGGGGCGAAAGCAGCGCCCCAAGCTCGACCGGTATCCGACCCACCTGTTCCTGACCACGTACCACGTCGCCGTCGACGTGGAGGCGGCCCGTCTCGATGAAAACGAGGTAAACGCGTTCTTCAACAACCGCTGGCTGATCACGGTTCGCAAGTCCGATGGGGTTCCGATGGACCGGGTGATCGCCCGATGGGATCGCTCGCCGGGCTTGATGCAATATGGAGTGGGCTTCCTCCTCTACGGGTTGCTCGACGTCATCGTCGACGACTACTTCGCGTGCTATCTGAGCTTCGACGACTTCTACGAGGGGGTGAGCGATGCGATCTTCGCCGAGAAGCCCCTGGAGCCATCCAGACAGCGGCACTGGTTCGAGATGCGCCGGGAGACGGTTCGATTCCACCGTCTGGTGGTGCCCGATGCGGGAGACGGTGAGCACCCTGATGCGTCACGAAGCAGGACGTCGTCCCCGAGGGCCTCTACCCCTACTTCCAGGACGTCTACGACCACATCCTCCGGGTAAGCGAGTCCTCCGACTCGCTCCGCGACCTGGTCACCGCCATTGTCGAGACCAACTTCAGCCTCCGTGACTACCGGCAGAACATGATCGTGAAGAAGGTGTCGGGCTGGGCGGCGATCATCGCCGTCCCGGCGTTGATCACCGGCTACTACGGGATGAATGTCCCCTACCCCGGGTCCGGGCGAGATCTCCGGCGTGATCTGGTCGACGTTGCTGATCATCGGGGTCTCGGCCAGTCTCTATTACATCTTCAGACACAACGACTGGCTGTAACACCTGTTTCTCCCCCCGAAAGGGGCGAGTACCGCCGGAGGTGGGGAGGGGGATGACGTCCTGCAAGAACCCCCTCCGGCCCTTCGGGCCACCTCCCCCTGCGGGGGAGGAAACGGCTTGAAACACAGAGTTCACGATGCGGCAACGGCATGGAAACGGGGAACGGGCTAAAAACTCCACGTTCACGCTTGGCAACCCAACCGAAAGGAGCACCGTGAGCAAGACGGCTGCCGACGTCTTGTCCCTCGTCGCCGACGAGGGGTACGAGTTCGTCGACCTTCGCTTCTGTGACCTGCCCGGCCAGGTCCAGCATTTCACCGTCCCGGTCAAGCAGTTGACCGAGGACTCCTTCGAGGCCGGTTTCGGTTTCGACGGCTCGTCGATCAGGGGCTTCCAGCAGATCCAGGAATCGGACATGATCCTGATCCCGGACCCGGACACCGCCATCGACGACCCGTTCCGAGCCCGGAAGACGCTCATCCTCTACTGCTTCGTGAACGACCCGATCACGGGCACCCCCTATGACCGTGACCCGAGGTATGTGGCCAGGAAGGCGGAGGAGTACCTGATCAGCACCGGCCTCGCCGACACCTCCTATTGGGGCCCTGAGGCAGAGTTCTACATATTCGACGATGTCCGCTTCGGGCAGAACCAGTTCTCGGGCTACTACTTCGTCGACTCGGTGGAAGGCGCCTGGAACTCGGGGGAGTTCGAGGAGGGTGGCAACCTCGGCTACAAGCCACGGTACAAGGAGGGTTACTTCCCGGTGCCACCGACCGACCACTTCCAGGACCTCCGGTCGGAGATGACGGCCAACCTGGAGGCGGCCGGCATCGAGATCGAGGTCCAGCACCACGAGGTGGGGACCGCCGGTCAGGCCGAGATCGACATGCGTTACGACACGCTGCTCCGAACCGCCGACAACGTCACCTTGTACAAGTACATCGTGAAGAACACGGCCTGGGAGTACAACAAGTCGGTCACCTTCATGCCGAAGCCGATCTTCGAAGACAACGGATCAGGCATGCATACCCACCAGTCGTTGTGGAAGGACGGCGAGCCACTGTTCTTCGATGAGGCGGGGTACGCCGGTCTGTCCGACATGGCCCGGTGGTACATCGGCGGGTTGCTCAAGCACGCGGCAGCCATCCTCGCGTTTGCCGCCCCGACCACGAACTCCTACCACCGCCTGGTTCCCGGCTATGAGGCGCCGGTGAACCTGGTGTATTCGAGCAGGAACCGGTCGGCCGCGATCCGGATCCCGCAGTACTCGCAGGCTCCCGGGGCAAAGCGGCTGGAATTCCGCTGTCCCGACCCGTCCTGTAACCCATACCTGGCCTTCTCCGCGATGCTGATGGCCGGTCTCGACGGGGTGCAGAACCGGATCGAGCCTCACGAGCCTGTAGACAAGGACATCTACGACCTGCCTCCTGCCGAGTTGGCCGGGTTGCCGTCGGTGCCGGGAAGTCTGACCGAGGCTCTCGAAGCCTTGAGGGCGGACCATGAGTTCCTGCTCCAGGGCGGGGTCTTCTCCCAGGAGCTGATCGAGGCTTGGATCGACTACAAGATCGAGCACGAGGTCGACCCGGTGCGGCTGCGCCCCCACCCCTACGAGTTCCACCTCTACTACGACATCTGAGATGAGGCCCTCGGGCCTCATCTCACGTCTTACGTCCTACGTTCTGCGTAGTGCGTAGGCCGAGGGTCCGTCGGCAGACGGGCCCTCGTGCTGCACTCAGAAGAGCTCGGGGCACCAGGGCTCTGGGTCCCATGCAAAGGCGGCGTCCATCGCGGTGAGGGCGTCGGGCTCGCCACTGAGGCGGCCGGCCCGGGCCCATCGTCGGAATCGGGGCCGTCCCATGTAGGCGGCGCTGAGGTCCTCGAGGTCGAGCACCACCGAAGGCTCTCGGGTGGTCGGCGCGCACTCTGCACCGGCACGGTCGGCGTTGAGCAGATACGAGCCGGTGAGATCGCCTATGGGGTCTTCGACTCTCAGCACGACGTCGACAGGCGCCGAATAAGAGCGGGCGGTCAGGGCGGCGGGCACATCCATCAAACGCACCCAGAGAGCGTCGTAGCGATACGTCAAGGCTCTCCGTGTCCCGGCCAGCAGGTCGAATATCGGGTCCCAGGATGGTCTGAGCCCGGACTCGACCCTGGCGACGAGATCCTGATTGGCCACCAGCGCCCAGGTTCCTGCCCAGGCCTCAGGAGTGACGGCGAAGAGATCTTGGACGATCACCTTCCCGGATCCGTGACCCTCGTCCCAGTGCGCTTTCGTCCGGAAGGAGGTGAAACCTGCGACGCCGTCCTCGCCGTCGACGACGCCGTAGCGGAGATTCGTCGTGGCACCGGTGGATTCGCTGTCCCGGAACGAGCGGTCCTCCCACCAGTGGGGGGTCCTGGAGAAGAACCCGGGGATCTCCATGCGAAGACGGTCGTACAGGGGCGGGACGACCTCGAGCGCCTCGGCCCGATCGACCATGCGAGCACGCCCGGGCTGCGGGGCGAGACGGCTGAGCGTCGCGTGGTCTGGCTCGATTGCGATGTCGTAGCAAATGGAGGCGCACCCATACCCGAACCGCCCGTAGATGGCGCTGTCAGATGCCCACAGGGCGGCAATCGGCTCCCCATGCTCCTTCACATCGTCGAGATGGGCTCGCATCATCTCCCGGAGCACGCCCTGACGCCGATGGGTGGGCGCCACCACCACGGCGGTGGTCCCGCCACAGGCGACCTGGGCGCCGGGGACGGTCATCTCCAGGCTGTAGGCGCCCGAGGTGCTGATCATCTTCCCGCCGTCGAATCCGCACCGGGTGCGGTCGAGAGGGAGGAGACGCAGAACGCGGTTGTCCCCGTCCGGGGGATCGAAGCCGAAGACCACGCCCATCGTCCGTCGCAACTCTTCGAACTCGTCGGGCCGGACGGCCCGAATCACCGTGGCCATCAGATCTTTGGCGCCATCAGGCGTCGGGTGCGGTCCCCGCTGCGGTACGGGCGTTCTGGACTTCGACGTCGAAGTCGGTCACGGCACCGGTGTAGGCGGTCACCGCGGCCCGGCGCAGATCGCCGGGATCGGCCGACTGCAGGCCGGATAGTGCTTCGCCTGCGGCGCGGGCCGCCAGGCTGGCCGCCGCTGCCAACGCCTCCTGATTGGCCTCGAGACCAGCCGGGGGAACGAGGGCCGCAACCTGATCGGACAGAGCCTGTGACGAGGTGGCCACCGCCTCCATCCTTGGTTCGGCATCGGGGAATTCGATCTCCCTGGGGTCGGCGTCGAATCCGGTGTTGACCGCCACCAGCTCGGCGTTCAATGCCTGGAACTCACCGTTGATCCGGTCCAGCTCACCAATGTACGCCGCAGCGGAGTCGGGGACCGATCCGGTGCCACCGGGCACGCTCGTGGTGGCGGCACCTCCCTCGCCGACCGTCGTTGGGGTGGTGTCACCTGCTGCCAGCGTGGTGTCCGGTGATGCCTCGGGCAGGGAACGAACGAAGAAATAGGTGAACGCGATCATTCCCAGGATGACAAGGGGGAGGATCCAGCGGCCCGGTTTCGGGTCGGGGTTGACAGCCATGACCGGCGAAACGTTAGCTGGCGCCTGGTGGTTCCCAGCGCCTCGTCACCAGGGCGCGTTCAAACCCCTTGAACCCGTCTTCGCCGATCCATACGTTCGCAAGATGGAGCCGGAGAGGAATGAGACATACGAGCGCATCCCCTGGGAAACGCTCGAGGAGAAGAAGCCAGACCGTCAGTGGATGATGATGGCGGTGGCCGGAGCCGTGGTGCTCGGGGCTCTCGCCTATTCATTCATGAGCAACAGGCCGCCACCCGTGCCCGTGGCGTCGACACTGGCCGCAGCACCGCCGGAGACAGCTCCAGTTGCTGCTCCCGTGCCGCAGGCTGTGCCTCCTCCGGTGGCCACCACGACTCCTGTGGTGACCGCGGAGGCCGACCTCTATGCGGTGCATCCGGAGAGGGTGATCGATCGCGCTGTGGCTCACGCCGAGTGGTTCGTGGCCGAGTATCTGACAATGGACGGCACAGAGGAGGGCCGGGCCTCCTTGATGGCGCTGCTTCCTGCCGGCGTGCCCATGCCGGCCGCGGAAGAGGGAACTCGGGTCTTCGTGGAGTGGGTCCGGGCTTCGTCCGTCGAGGAGATCGGCCAACTCGTCTACCGGGTGACGGTCCTCGCCCGGTCCTTGGCGGCAGCAGCCAACGCCGAGTATCAGCGGCAAGCTCCGCTCCAGGTCGATGTGGACGTATCGATGGCCGGTGACGCCGCCCAGGTGGTCATGGCCCCCCGCGTGGCGCCGGCCCAACCCGGTCCGGCCCATCAGCTGACGCTGGTGACGGTCCCCGAGGAGGTCGGCGCCGCGGCCCTCCAGCAGTCAGGTGGATCTGAGGTCGTCGGGGGAATGCAGACAGCAGAAGGAGACTGGCTGGTGGTGGTGCTCGCGGCGACTCCCGACGGCGTCGTCAGACCGGTTTCGGTGCCGATTCCCGCTTCCTGATCAGCCTCCGAACTCCCCCTCTAGGATCGAGGTGGCCTCGGGGATGATCGATTCCCAGGGGACGTCCGAGGTCTTGGAGATGGTCACGAAATCCGCGGTCAAGAAGATGCTGGTTACTCCCGCGATGGCGAGGAGATCGCGGGCGAAACCCTCCTCAGGCAGGGTTCCGGCGACATGGGTCGTCGGCCCGCCGACCGGCGTTCCCACCGTGAACTTCATGGCATTCGGGTTCGGTGAAGGGGCGACGATCACTGCCATTGCCGGGCGAGGCTAATCGGGTGTCCCGCGTCGTCGGGGTGGACGTGGGGGGCACATTCACGGACGTGGTCGTGTTGGATGACGAATCGATCGTCGGCCGCAAAGTGCGCACCACCGCCGACCAGTCCGTCGGCGTGGCCCAGGCCCTCGCGGACGTTGGGCTCGATGACGCGACCACGATCCTCCACGGGACCACAGCCGGAACCAACGCCCTCATCGAGGGAAGGGGTGCCCGGACGGCGCTCGTCACCACCCACGGGTTCGAGGACTTGCTCGAGATCGGACGCCAGGCCCGCCCTTCCCTTTACGACTCATTCGTGGACAGACCGCAGGTCCTCTCCCCCCGGGAGCTTCGATTCGGGTATGACGGTGACATCGAAGCCGTAGCGAGGTTGGTCGAGGGGGCCGGTCCCGGGGCCGTTGCCGTCGCGCTGGTGCGGTCCTACCTGGATCCATCCGAGGAAATGGAGCTTGCCGACCGACTTCGGGACCGGGTCGATGCCCCGATCTCAGTGGGTGCCCTGGTCTCACCCCAGTTCAGGGAGTACGAGCGGATCGCTACCACCGTCCTCAACGCCTATCTGACGCCGGAGTTGGCCGGCTACCTGTCCCGTCTCGACAGCGCGCTCGAGGGCGGACGGCGTCTGGTGATGACATCCTCGGGTGGCCTGCTCCCCTTCGCCATGGCGTCGACCTACGCCGGACGCATGGTCCTTTCGGGTCCTGCCGCCGGCGTCGTGGCCGCCACGGCCCTGGGCCGGGCCAAGGGCCATGGGTCGATCATCAGCTTCGACATGGGTGGCACCTCCACCGACGTCAGCCGCGTCTACGGCCATGCGACCCACACGACGAGTCACGGTGGGGCGGGATGGGTGAATCGTGTCCCCTCGATCCCGGTGCGGACCATTGGCGCCGGTGGCGGGAGTCTTTCGTGGGTTGACGACGGAGGTGCGCTGCGGGTGGGACCGACATCGGCCGGTGCCGATCCCGGCCCGGCCGCATACGGACGCGGTGGCGTGGTGGCCACGGTCACCGACGCCAATGTCGTGCTCGGCCGCATCCCGCCCGATCTGGCCTTGGGTGGCACGGTGAGTCTCGATATCGAGGCTGCGCGGCGCGCCTTGGCCCTGCTCGGGGCCCATCTGGACCTGGAGATCGAGGAGGTGGCGGTGGGGATCATCGACGTGGTTGACACTCATATGGAGCGAGCGCTACGGGCAGTCTCGGTCGAAGAGGGAGTGGATCCACGTGATTCGGTCCTTGTCGCCTTCGGGGGTGCGGGTGGCCTGCACGCCACTCGTCTCGCTCGACGTCTCGGCATCAGAACCACCCTGATCCCGCCGCTCTCCGGGGTGTTCTCGGCACTGGGACTCCTGCTGGCCAGGCCGAGCAGCGATGGCGCGAAGACCGTCATGTTGGGGCAAGGATCCGATCGGCTGAAAGCCGTGGCCGGGGAGATTGCGGCTGCCGCAGATGCCACATTTGCCCGGGACCACGGGACTCCATCGTTGGATCTCGAGGCCTGGGCCGACGTTCGCTATGTCGGCCAGTCACATGAGTTGGCCGTGCCGCTCGACACCGATTGGGATGAATTGCGACAGAGTTTCGAGGCTGTGCATCAGGCTCGTTTTGGGTTTGCCAGGGCCGGGGAGCCGATCGAGTTGGTGAATGTCCGGGCCGAGGCGACCGGCCCGGCGCCAATCACCTGGGATGAGATACCGCCGATCCCGGGGCCCCGAGGTCTTCCCGACCCCGACCGGACGGGAAGCATCTCGGTCTGGGCTCGAGATCGAATGGCCGCCCGGGCCACGAAGTCGAGGGGCCGGCGATCATCGTCGAGCGGGACTCGGCGGTCTGGCTCGAGCCCGGAGACAGGTTGTCGGTGCATCCGGACGGGACATTGGAGATCGACTCATGAGCGGGCTCGTGACCGAGGCGCGGCGGTTCGCCTCGTCCGCCCTCGCCGCAGCCGCCGATCCATCCAAGGCGGAGGGGATGCAGACCTACATGAAGACCGACATGCCTTTCTACGGGGTGCAGAAGCCTGCTCGTGCCGACATCCTTCGCGACCTCGTGCGGGACTTTCCGCCACGAGACCGAGCCGAGTACGAAGAGATGGTTATGGCGCTCTGGCAGCTTCCCCATCGGGAAGAGAAGTATCTGGCGCTTGGTGCGGCTCGCCATTTCGTGGAGTTCGTTACCCCGTCGTCCCTGCCGCTGTACCGGCGTCTGATCACGGAGGGAGCCTGGTGGGACCTGGTCGACGAGGTGGCCACTCATCTGATCTGTGACCTGGTGGTTGGGCACCCTGATGAGGTCTGGCCAACGGTCGATACCTGGATCGACGATGACGACATGTGGCTGAGGCGGTCGGCGATCATCTGCCAGGTCGGGGCCAAGGAGAACACCGATGCCGCCAGGCTGTTCAGCTTTTGCGAGGCGCGTGCCTTCGAGAAGGAGTTCTTCATCCGCAAGGCAATCGGCTGGGCACTCCGTCAGCACGCCAGGATCGATTCCGATGGAGTTGCTCATTTCGTGATCGCCCATCGTGAGCAGCTGTCCGGTGTGTCCTACCGGGAGGCCACCAAGCACATCGGGCACCTGGTCAAATCGTGACCAGCGATCCGATAGCGCTCGAGGTGGCACGTCATCGTCTCTCCTCGGTGGCAGACGAGATGGGCATCGTGCTGCGGCATTCCTCTCTTTCGCCCAACATCAAGGAGAGAGCGGACTGCTCGGCGGCCGTGTTCACCGCCGACGGCGAGATGCTGGCCCAGGCGGAGCACATCCCGGTTCATCTCGGGTCGATGCCCGAATCTGTGGCGGCGTGCCTGGCTCGGTTCGAACCAGTTCCCGGTGTCCAGTACGCGGTCAATGACCCGTTTGCGGGCGGCACGCATCTCAACGATCTGACCCTCGTCGCCCCGGTGTTCGTCGACTCGAGACACGTGGCCTGGGTAGCCAATCGGGCTCATCACGCCGATGTCGGAGGTGAGGCACCCGGTTCGATGCCGGCCCACGCCGTTACGGTCGATCAGGAGGGTCATCGGGTCTCTCCCGTCGTCGCCTTCGAATCGGGTCGATGGGCCGATGCCTTCGCCGAGCCGTTCATCGCCGCCTCCCGCACCCCCTGGGAGCGGCGGGGAGACCTCGAGGCGCAGATCGGGGCCAACGCAGTCGGCGCGACCCGGATGGGCGAGCTGGTCTCCGGAGTTGGGGCGCTGCCGTTCTCGTCGATGGCGGCGTCCCTTCTCGATTACGGGGAGCGGCGCATGACGGCTGCCCTTCGTCAGCTGCCCGAAGGGGAGTACCTGTTCGCTGATTTCATGGAGCTGGATGAAGCCGATGTCGGAATCAGGGTCGCCGTGTCGATCGCAGATGGGATGCTCACTGCCGATTTCACCGGAACCGACGACCAGGTGGAGGCCAATTTCAACGCGGTTGGGGCGGTCACGAGATCCTGTCTCTACTACGCGGTCCGGGTGGCAACCGATCCCACCATCCCGGCCAACGGCGGGTGCTATCGCCCGCTGACCCTGATCACCCCTTCCGGATCGGTGGTCGACGCCAACCCGCCCGCCGCTGTGGCCGCCGGCAACGTCGAGACCAGCCAGCGAATCGCCGACGTCCTCCTTGGGGCGCTGGCCCAGGCTGCACCCGACCGGGTGCCTGCCGCCTCCCAGGGGACGATGAACAACGTCCTGGTCGGTAACGACGACTTCGCCTACTACGAGACCATTGCCGGCGGGCAGGGCGGCCGGCCCGGAAGAGCCGGGCAATCAGGGATCCATACCGGGATGACCAACACCGAGAACACCCCGATTGAGGCACTGGAAACCCACTATCCGTTCCGGGTGGAGCGTTACACCCTGCGACGGGGCAGTGGCGGTGAGGGCGGGTTCCCGGGCGGGGAGGGGATCGAGCGGGAGATCCTCTTTATGTCGGATGCCACCCTCTCGTTGATGGGCGAGCGGAGGCGGCATCGGCCCTGGGGTCTGGCCGGGGGTGGACCGGGGGCCACCGGCGAGGACTGGCTTATCAAACCAGGTGGTCGGCGCGAGCGTCTCGCCGCCAAATCCACCATCCCCGTGTCGGCCGGCGACCGCCTCCTGGTCCTCACCCCTGGGGGAGGGGGGTGGGGCCACCCGTGAACCTCAGGTTCACAGACCCGTATCCGGGCCGAATCGCCTCACGTTCGTACCGGTCCGAAATGGGCTCCCGAACGTGAGGCGATTCGTTTCACATACGGGCCGTACAACCTGAGGTTCGCCGTTCGTAGCCACAACTACCCTCACCCTGTGAGCCTCGTTGCGGATCTGCGTGCTGTGTTGGGTGAGGATCGGGTGCTCGAGGAGCCGGTCGAGCTCTATCTGTATTCGAGAGATGCCTCCCTGATGCAGGGTCAGGCGACCTGTGTCGTGTTTCCCCACACCACCGAGGAAGTGGCCGAAGTGGTCCGGGTGGCGGAGCGACACAGTGTCCCGATCGTCGCTCGCGGGGCGGGAACCGGGCTCGCCGCCGGGGCCATCCCGGTCGACGGGGGCATCGTGCTGTCGACGACCGCGATGAACCAGATCGACATCGACGTCGAGAACCGAACCGCATGGGTCGGAGCCGGCGTGATCAATCTCGACCTGAGCACGGAAGCCGAGCCATTCGGTCTCGCCTTCGCTCCCGATCCCTCCTCTCAATCCGCCTGCACCATCGGCGGAAATGTCGCCAACAACTCGGGCGGAGCCCACTGTCTGGCCGAGGGTGCCACGACCAGCCATGTTCTCGGGATGGAGGTGGTCCTGGCGGGGGGCGAGACACTCGTCCTCGGCGGCCAGGCCCCCGACATGCCCGGTCTCGACCTCAAGGGTCTGATGGTGGGCTCGGAGGGGACGCTTGGTGTCGTTACCCGGGCCCTGGTCCGGCTCCTGCCGATCGAGGCCGACGTGAGGACGCTCCTTCTCGACTTCGAGGAGTTGGAGGGGGCAACGCGGACAGTGTCTGAGGTCATCGCGTCCGGGCTCGTGCCCGCAGCCCTCGAGATCATGGACCAGAAGATGACCACCGCCGTGGAGAACTGGCTCAAGGCGGGTCTTCCTTGCGACTGCGCCGCGATCCTCCTCGCCGAAGTGGTCGGCGAGCCCGAGGCAGTGGAGGCGGAGGCAGCCCTCATCTCACGAGTCGGCCGCGCCAACGGCGCCCGCGATGTCAAGGTGGCCAAGGACGAGGCAGAGCGCGCCATCCTCTGGAAAGGGCGCAAGTCCGCTTTTGGGGCGGTCGCCCAGGTCTCGCCGAATTACTACCTCCACGACACCGTGGTGCCGCGGTCGCGTTTGGTTGAGACGATGGAGGAGGTCCAGGCGATCGCCGACCGATACGGGCTGGACGTCTACAACGTCTTCCATGCCGGTGACGGGAATCTGCATCCACTCATGGCGTTCGACGCATCCGACCCGGTGATGATGGACAAAGTCCACAAGGCAGGCGAGGAGATGGTTGCGGCATGTCTCAGCCGTGGCGGCGCCCTGTCGGGCGAGCACGGGATCGGTCTTGAGAAGAGGGACATGATGCGGGCGGATTTCACCGAGATCGACCTCGACGCTCAGGCCCGGCTGAAGGAGGCGTTCGACCCCGAAGGCATCTTCAACCCGGCGAAGGTGCTTCCCGAAGGCTCACGGTGCTTCGACTTCGGCGGGGTGAGACGGGAGATACCGGACGGGGCCTGGGTATGACCGGGACCGCCGGGGGCGGTCCCGAGCGTGTCGCCCCTTCCAGCGTCGAGGATCTCGCCACGGTGCTGAAGAGCGCCACCGAGGAACAGCGCCTGGTGAATGTTGTCGGAGGCGGGACACGACAGGGGTACGGCTCGCCGCCGCCTCCCGACCTTATGTTGGAGATGAGCAGGCTGTCCGGGATCGAGGAATGGGATCCCGACGATCTCACCGTGACCGTCGGGGCGGGAACTCCGGTGGCCGAACTGGAGACCGCACTCGCCGAGCGCTCACAGACCGCAGTCTTACCCGAAGTCCCCGGGGCGTCGACCGTCGGCGGGCTGATCTCCGCTGGGATCTCGTCGTTGCGGCGGGCCCGTCTCCTCGGCACCAGGGAGCGGATGCTCGAGGTTCGCCTGGTCACCGGGGACGGCCGGGTCGTTCGTGGAGGCGGCCGTGTGGTCAAGAACGTATCCGGATATGACCTGCCCCGTCTGGTGGTGGGTGCCTTCGGATCGCTTGGCGTCATCACCTCGGTCTGCCTCAAGCTGTGGCCCAAGCCGCCGGCCTCGGCCACGGTGACGATCGATGTCATCGAGGTCGCCAACCGCGTGAGGCGGCCACTCGCCGTCCTGGAGCGAAACGGGGTGATCGAGGTCTTTCTCTGGGGCACGGCCGAAGAGGTTGCAGCTTCCAGCAGCAGGCTCGGCGGGGTGGCAGTCGAAGGGCACCGGTGGCCCGCCGATCCAGAGGGCCCATACCGTTGGTCGGTCCGGGTTCCACCCGCGCTGACGTCGGCGGCGATAGGCCGGCTCCCGGCAGGGTGGGATCACCTGGCCGTGCACGGCGCCGGTGACATCCGTGCCGCCTCGCCCGATTCGGACGGGGCAGATGCATTGCGCAACTGGGCAGAGAGCTCCGGCGGAGCCCTGGTTTCGATTCAGGCGCCCACCGCCGGCCTCGATGGTCTCGATCCCTGGGGATCACCGCCACCGGGGCTAGAGGTTCAGCGACGTCTCATCGCCCAGTTCGACCCGGGTCGGGTCATCAATCCGGGCCGGCTCCCGGGAGGGCTGTGATGGGATGGGTGACCGCCGATCATCCGACAATCGACGAGCTCAACGCTTGCGTCCAATGCGGCCTTTGCCTACCGGCTTGCCCCACTTTCCGTCTGACCGGGCGTGAGACAGCCTCTCCGAGGGGTCGAATCCAGGCGATGAAAGCTGTTCACAACGGTGTCCTCGAGCTCGATGGCCCCTTTCAAGGTGTGATCGACTTCTGTTTGGGTTGTCGGGCATGTGAGCCGGTCTGCCCGGGGATGGTCCCCTACGGGCGGGTACTCGAGGGGACACGGGCCGAGATAGCGGCCCAACGCCCCACCTTCAGCCATCGGCTTCGATCGTTCCTGCTCGGCACCGCAATCGGCTCGAGGCGATCGCTTCGGCTGGGGACCGGTGCCCTGCACATGGCGCAGGTAACAGGGGCTACCTCCCTGACCCCGTCGCGCTACCGGCGGCTCTCCGAGGGGATGCGCCCGCTCGGTCGGCGGCCCAAGCCGACGCTTGGCCACAAAGGGGGGAGCGGCGCATCTGGCTCTATCGCCCTACTTGCCGGGTGTATCCAGGACGAGTGGTTCCGCCCGGTCAACCACGCCGCGATCGCATTGCTGGAGATGGCCGGGTATCGGGTCGAGGTCCCGCCCGGTCAAACCTGTTGTGGGGCCCTTGCCGCCCACGACGGCAAGTCAGAGGCCGCCCGGTCCCTGGCCGCCCGGAACATGCAGGTTTTTTCCGGTTACGACCAGGTGGTGGTCACCTCCGCCGGATGCTCCGCCCACGTACGGGAGTACGGCCACTGGGCTGGAGGTGGCGACGAAATCGGGAGCCGGGCCGTCGACATAACCGTGGCAGTGGCCCGTGCCATCGAGGCCGGTCTCCTCCCCTCTCTTGCCGAAGGCTTAGGACCGATCGCGATCCAGGATCCCTGCCACTTGCGGCACGCCCAACGGGTGACAGCGGAGCCGAGGCGGATACTCGAGGCCGGTGGATACGAGGTCGTAGAGATCGACCCGGCCGGGATGTGTTGTGGCGCCGCCGGCCTGTACACCGTCCTTCAACCCGAGGCGTCGCAAGAACTCGGAAACCGAAAGGCGGCCCAGATACGTTCAACCGGAGTGAGCAGGGTTGCATCCGCCAACCCCGGTTGTGAGATGCAGCTCAGGTCGTCCCTGGGCGGTGAGCACGAGATCGCACATCCGATCGAGTGGTACCTGGGCGCAATCGCAGCAACCGGGCCGGCGGTAGGGTCGCCTCCGTGAAGGACGCGAGATGACCGACGACATCGCCCGGGTCGACAGCCGCGACGCCGCGAAGCGTTACGCGATCCTCGCCTACGGGTCGTTTGGGACCATGTTCGACGTGGGCTTGATGGTGATCGGGACCCTGCTCGTGGGTCTGGCCGCATCGGTCGTGCTCGCCGGCTTTGACATCGTCAATGTGATCCAGGATTTGTCGACGGGGGCGATGCTCGCCTCATCGGTGGTGTTGGCGGTAATCGGCCTCTTCTGCCTCGGTGTCGCAGCCGAGGGGCCGCTGGGACGGGGCCGGCGTCTCCTCGGCTTCAAGCTCTGGGAGGTCGGCCTGGGCCGCATCATCGCCGTGTTCGTCGTCGGCTTCCTCTTCCTGATCGTTCACGGGCTGGTCGACGGCGTGGTGGAAGGTCTCCCGCTGCCGGTCACCACCGGGGTGGCCGGGATCCGGGCGGTTGGGGTCGCCGGGATGACCGTCATGCCACTCATCGGAGTCCCTGTCGCCCTCGCCGCCCGCTGGTTTCCCGATGGTCCCGACTGGCTCCGCTCCACCGAGATCCCGATCATGTTCGTGGTCTGGGCGGTAGCCACGATGGCCATCGTCTCCTGACCGTTTCCTCCCCCAGCAGCGGAGCGACGCTGGGGAGGTGGCCCGAGGGCCGGAGGGGGTCTTGGGGGAGGTGGCCCGGAGGGCCGGAGGGGGCATAGTTTCAGAGCGCTTTCGAGAAGATCTGAGCCGGGTGGACCTCGTAGCCCTCTCGCAGCAATGCCTCGACGCTCCAGACCGTGATCGGGACCATTGCCTCGACCCTTCCGCTGCCCCGTTCTCGCAGGAGGTCGCGCAGCCCCTGGAGGAGCAGCGGAGCGTCCGGAGCCGTGGTTGCCAGCCACCGCACAGAAATCCCTTCCTCATCGATCTCGGCAACGACCCATCCTCCCGGGCTCTGATAGAAGGTGTGGGCATTGACAGCCGTCTCCAGATCGCCGCGGGACGCCTTCCGCCATCGCCAGCCGAGCGAGATGAGATCACGGGCGGCGTGTGCGAGATCGCTCTGCGACCAGAAGGTCCAGGCGGCATCGGCGTCCACGGTAAGACCTGTCCTTAGACGCTCGTCGGGTGGCAGGCGCCGCCCGGTTGACCCGGGAGCGGTGGCGTATGCCCAGCTCCCACCAGGCCGATAGCTCGACCGTAGGACCTGGCCGCGGGCAGCCTCATTCGATTCCTCGATGACGAGTCTGGCCACGAGGGCTCCTTGCGACCTGGCCCACTCCACCAGGTGGTCGTTCATGGCCATCCCCATACCCGACCGCCGATGGTCGGGGTGGACCCGGGTGGCGCTGAGCCAGGCCTCGGTCGGGGACAGAAGTTGAGCCCGCGACAGCGCAACCGGGACGTCGTCATCATGGACACAGACGATGACAAGCGAATCAGGCTCCTCCAGCCACCCCGCCATCATCTCGGGCACATAGTCACCCCAGTCGAAGGTGTCCTGGGTCCACCGCACGATCGACGTGACGTCCTCGGCCCGGGCCGGGCGGATGACGAACGACATGGCTACATCCGGTCGGGGACTTCGATGCCGAGGAGATCGAGCAGGCGCTCGAGGGCGGTCAGTGCCCACGCCGCGAGAGATAGCCAGGAGCCCCTCCGGGCGATGTCCGGCTCGGAGAGTATGTGGCAGGTGTCGTAGAACCGGTTGAAACGGCCCGCCACGTCGAAGGCGAACTCGGCGACATGGTTCGGGGCGCGAAGGGCGATGGCGCGGCCAACCACGTCGGGCAGGCGGAGCAGTTCGAGCATCAGGTCTCGCTCGGCGTCGACCGTCGGTGGCAACAACGTCCCTCGCTCAACCCCCTCCGTTTCTGCCCGGCGCAGGATCGACTTGATCCTCACGGCGGCGTACTGGAGATATGGCCCGGTCTTCCCCTCGAAGGAGCTGAATCGGTCGAGGTCCAGGACGTAGTCAGAGGTGCGGTTGTTGATCAAGTCGCCGAATTTGAGGGCGGCCACCCCCACCAGAGAGGCGATCTTCGATCTCTCCTGCTCCGGGTAGTCCTCGGCGAGGTGTGCCTCGTCGAGCCGTTGACGAGCCGCGTCGGTGAGCATGTCGATGACGTCGGAAAGACGGACCACTCCACCTTCTCGTGTCTTGAAGGGCTTTCCGTCCGGCCCGTTCATGGTCCCAAACCAGATGTGCTCCAATCTGGTCCCTTCGGAGACCATGCCGGCCTTCGCCGCCGCCCGGAAGATCTGGAGGAAATGGTCGGCCTGCCGCCTGTCGACGACGTAGAGGACGAGATCGGCTCGTAACTCCTCCATCCTCATCTGAATGGTGGCCAGGTCGGTGGTGCTGTACAGGAAGCCGCCGCTGGACGATTCGAGGATCAACGGTGGGATGTCCCGATTGTCTCCGTCCTCCCCGATCCGAATCACGATCGCGCCCTTGGACTCTTCGGCCACTCCAGACTCGCGCAACGAGGTCACCAGCGGGCCTAGCCGTTCATGCACGTCGGATTCCCCGTACCAAAGGTCGAAATTGACTCCGAGAGCGGCGAAGTCCTGTCGCTGGGACTCTTCGGACACCGATTTCATATGACGCCAGAGGGCCAGATACCCAGGGTCGCCCTGTTGGAGCCTGACCGTGGCTGAACGAGCGACGTCGGCGAAGTCGTCGTCGCTGCGGGCCCGAACCGAGGCCTCCGGGTAGATCCGTTGCAGATCCTCGAGCGTGACCGGTGACTCCGGTGGATACACGGTGGCATCGGGGTCGAAATACGGCAGGTCCGGCTGCTCTTCGGCAATGGCGGCGATGAGCAGGCCCATTTGAAAGCCCCAGTCGCCGAAGTGGGGATCGCGGATCACCTTGTGCCCGGCGAACGAGAAGAGCCGGGCGAGCGAGTCTCCGATGATGGTTGCCCGGAGATGGCCGACGTGCATCGCCTTGGCGACATTGGGGCCGGCGTAGTCGACGACGACGTTCTCAGGATTGTCGGTGACCGGGAACCCGAGAAACGGGTCGGCGGCGTCCTCGGCGGCGCTCCGAGCGAGGGAGGCGTCGGTGATGGTGATGTTGATGAAGCCGGGGCCGGCCACTTCGACGTGTTCGATGTCGGGATGTCCGGAAAGGCGGTCCGCCACTTTCTGGGCGATCTCCCTGGGAGCGCGGTTCGCCGTCTTCCCCGCGGCCATGGCCCCGTTCACCTGGAACTGAGCCAGCTCTGGTCTCTGCGAGGGAACGGTCTCACCCAGTTCGGCTGGCAGCCCGAGCTCGCTGAACGCCTCACCGGCAATCGAGGAAAGATGCGAGAGCAGCGACATGGCCTATCGACAGTACCCAGGACCTATGACCTAGAACCTACGACCTAATACTTCGCCAACTCCTGGGCCTTGCGGACGATGCCCTCAGGGGTGGGGTAGAGCTCGTTCTCCAGTGGTCCGGCGTAGGGCATGATGGGGACGTCGGGGAGGGCGTACCGACGCACCGGTGCGTCCAGCCATTCGAAGGTCTTGTCCGCGATCTGGGCCGCCAGCTCGGCTCCATACCCGGCGAACTCGTTGTCTTCGTAGACGATCAGGGCACGCGACGTCTTCTTCACCGATTCTTCGATGGTTGGCCAGTCCAGTGGCTTGAGGGTCCGCAGATCGATCACCTCGGGGCTGATGTCCAGCTCCTCGAGGAGCAATGCCGCCTCGACGGCGAAATGGGCCATGGCCCCGTAGGCGATGATCGTCAAGTCCTCGCCTTGATGACGGATGGCCGCCCGGCCCAGGGGGACACGATGCTCGCCTGCCGGATACGGGCCCTTGGCCAGGCGGTAGAGCTTCTTCGGCTCCAGGAACATGACCGGGTCTGGGTCCTCGACAGCTGTGAAGAGCAGACCCTTGACGTCGGCCGGGGTCGAAGGCACGACAACTTTGAGCCCGGGCACATGCGCATAGAAGGACTCGATCGACTGGGAGTGATAGAGCGCCCCGTGGATGCCCGCCCCGTACGGGGTCCGGACCACCATCGGGACGTTCCACTTCCCGTCGGACCGAAAGGAGATCCGCGCCGCTTCCGAGACCAACTGGTCGAAGGCAGGGTGGATGTAGTCGGCGAACTGGATCTCGGGGATCACCTTGAACCCGGACACGGCCATCCCGATGGCGGCGCCGATGATCGATGATTCGGCGATCGGGGTGTTGAAGCAGCGATCGGGCCCGAAGCGATCGGTGAGGTCCTGGGTCGCCTTGAACACGCCACCCTTGCGCCGTGCCACGTCCTCGCCGAACACAATTGCATCGTCGTGGGCCTCCAACACCTCGTGGAGAGCCATGTTGATCGCCGTGATGAGATTGACCGTCTCCCCGCCGCGAGGTTCCTCCAGCTCGGTGATCGGAGGGCCCGGCTCGATGACCCGTGCGTAGACCCGGCTCGTGGGCTCGTCCGGGTTGGGGGCGGCCTCGGCGTTCTCCACCGCCTGGGCAAGGGCCGCGATCACCTCGTCGTCGATTCGCTGCTCCTCGGCCTCGGTGAGCAGGCGGTTTTCGATGAGGTACTGGCGGACACGGGCCACCGGGTCGCGCTTGCGCCAGGTCTCGACCTCTTCCCGGCTGCGGTAAAGGGTGTCGTTGTCATCGGAGGTGTGGGCGTAATAGCGATAGGTCTCCGCTTCGATCAGGGTGGGGCCTTCGCCCGCGCGGGCCCGGCGAACCGCCTCCTGCATCACCTTGTAAACCCGCAGGGTCCGATTGCCGTCGACCTCGACACCCGGGAACCCGTAGCTCTCGGCCCTGGCGGCGAGGCTTCCAGCGACCTGTTCCTCCTGTGGGACCGAGATCGCATATCGGTTGTTCTCTATGACGAAGATCAGGGGGAGCTTGTGGATTCCGGCCCAGTTCATCGCCTCGTGCCAGTCACCCTCCGAGGTGGAGCCCTCGCCCCCGTACACGGCCACCACCGAGTCGTCGCCCCGGATGGCCACTGCCTGTGCGATGCCGACGGCGTGGGGGTACTGGGTGCCGATCACCGAGGACTGGGTAAGGACACGTCGCTCACGGCTCGACCAATGGCCGGGGAGTTGACGGCCCCCGGACATGGGATCGGTCTTCTTGGCGAATGCGCCAAGGAAGATCTCTTCCGGCTCGAAGCCCCACGCCAGCGCCACTCCCATGTCCCGGTAGTAGGGAAGGACCCAATCCTTCTCTCGATCGAGGGCCAAACCCGAAGCCACCTGGACGGCCTCGTGGCCCGAGGACCCGACGACGAATGGAGCGCGGCCCTGACGCTGGAGGGCGAAGAGTCGATCGTCGATGCGCCGCGTCGTCAGCATGAGCCGGTACATCTCCACGACCTGCTCGTCGGTCAGGCCGAGTTCCCCATGATGGAGGTTTCGGTCGAAGTCCATGCCGTACGTGCGGTGGTCGGTCAATTGGGATCCTCCCCGTTACGTCGGAAACGTCGCAGGTCCCCGATCTCCCGGATCCGGTCCTCGGCCAGGATCACCGCCGCCTGGTTCGGGTTGATCTGTTGCTCCTTCGATGCGATGAGGATGGCCTTGGTCGCCTCGAAGATGGAATCGACCCGGTGCATGGCTCGCATCTTCGAGTACCCGTGCAATTCGTCGTGGACGTTGATCAGGCCCCCGGCGTTGACCACGAAATCCGGGGCGTACACGATTCCCCGGGCTGCGATTCGATCGGCGTTCTCGTCGGTGGCGAGTTGATTGTTGGCGCTGCCCACGATTGCCTGGCAATTCAGACGGGGGATCGTCGAGTCGTTGAGACCTCCTCCGAGAGCGCACGGCGAATAGAAGTCACAGTCGACTGTATGGATGTCCTCGACATCGACACTCTTGACCCCGTAGGTCTCCACCGCATCCTTGACTGCTTCTTCCTTGGAGTCGGCCACGATGACCTCGGCGCGCGCCTCGACGAGTAGCTGGACGAACGCGGCACCGACTTTGCCCACGCCCTGGACGGCGAACCTGCGCCCGGCGAGATCGGTGTCTCCCCAAATGAAGTCGGCCACCGCTCTGGCAGCGGCGAAGAGGCCTCGGGACGTGACGGGCGATGGGTCACCCGCCCCGCCCTCGGCGGGGGAGCTGCCGAGGGCCCAGCGGGTCTCACGGCGGATGATGTCGACATCGGTCGTTGTGGTTCCCACGTCTTCGGCGGTGATATAGCGACCGCGTAGGGAGTCGACGATCCGCCCGTATGCCCGGAGGAGGCGCTCGGTCTTGTCGGTGGCCGGGTCGCCGATGATGACGGCCTTGCCGCCGCCCAGGTCGAGACCGGCCGCGGCCGCCTTGTAGGTCATCCCCTTGGCGAGCCGAAGCACGTCCACGAGTGCGTCTTGTTCGGTCTCGTATGGAAAGAAACGGGTCCCGCCGAGAGCGGGACCCAGAGCCGTGGAGTGGATGGCGATTATGGCCCGAAGGCCCGATGCATCGTCATAGCCGTAGATGATCTGCTCGTGACCTCCGCGGGCAACCTCATCGAATACGACCAAGTCCGGTCCTCCATTCTCGAGGGGGGGTTCTCACTCCGTGACCGATCTTACCTGGACACCCCTGGGACGGCTCGGGTGAACTTCGGGCAAAGCCATGCCAGGATGAAGGGGTGACCAAGACCGCCCATCTCCGGGTGTACACCCCAGAGAGCACCGACGACGGTGACCCGGTGCCGGGATTCGTCCGGAGTTATGGCCTGCTCTCCGAGACAGAGGGCGACGCCGACTGGGTGGTCGAGTGGGACGGCCAGCGCATGGTGTGTCCACGAAATCTCCGTCTCCGCGTCCTCGAGTCGACCATTGCATTCGCCAATGCGTTTCGGGGCCTCGGAGCCGGCCTCATCCCCGAGGAGGCGGCCCAGGCCGCTGACAGCGAGCTTCGCCGATATCACCAGGAGCACCCGGGTCATCGCTCCCACGTGCTCACTTCCGCCTGGCACGTGCCGGTCCGCTGGTTCACCGCCTTCCAACCAGAGGACAAAGAGGTGTACGAGGTGGACGGCGCACCGAGGATCCGGCTGCGGGTCGACCTGGCGGTCGGTCGGAAGCGGGTCGAGCACGCTCTTGGTGTGCTCAGGGGTCTCCAGGTCTTCCAGGGGCCGGCGGAGGAGCTTGCCCAGTTGTCTGACTGGATCGAGAGTTTTCCAACCGGATCGATGCTCGAGCTGGACTACTCGACGGTGTCCGACCTATTCGCCCCACAAGAGCTGGTGTTCGACGATTCAGTCGAACTGGTGCGGCGCTCGATCGAGGCGCTCGCCGATGGCGACATGATGACCGCCGGCGAGAACTACGGTCGGGTCGTCTCCCGCTGGGCCCCCGCCTTCTCGGTCACTTTCAGCAGCTGAACCGAGTTGGGAATAAATCAGGTCCGCATACGTTGTCGATTTGTGAACAGAATCACAAGCTGTTCCCCTCCTCCAAACTTTGCGAGGGCCAGTGGAGCCAGTTTCCGCTACTCCCAGCGGACTCCTTCTCCTCCTCAATGCTCCACTGGCCTCGCAAAATCGTCACGATGGCGATTCCGGTATTGACCACCGCTCTCAAACGCCTACCATCGTCGCCGACATGACCTGCCCACCCACGAGCTCGATCCGCTGCTGCGCTTGTCGCTGTGCGGCCGTGCCGTGTGGGTAGCGATGTCCTGAGTCAGCAAGAGACAGACACTCGAAGCCCGCACCGGCACCGGATGCGGGTCTTTGTCGTTCATGGGCCCCTCCGGACCAGAGAAGGAGAAGGTCCATGACCAGCCAGTACGCCAAGGTGACAGATGAGCGCGTCGATGCAGAGCTCGACTGCTCGGGTGTGCTCTGCCCGTTACCGGTCTATCAGGCTTCGCTCGCCCTCAACCAGCTCTCGCCGGGGCAGGTGCTCAAGTTGATCACGACCGACCCCGGGGCCCTGGAGGACATCCCCGCCCTGGCCAGGCAGACCGGCAACATCCTGCTCGGTGTCGAGCGTGAAGAGACCCGGCAGTTGTTCTGGATAGAGAAGGCGGTGCGTTCATGACCGACACCCTTACCCACCCCGCCACTGAACGGCGACAGGATCGTCGCCGGCGTATCGCCCTGGTCGCCTCGAAGGGAACCCTCGATCAGGCCTACCCGCCTCTGATCCTGGCCACCACTGCGGCAAGCCTCGGATGGGAGGCGGGGGTGTACTTCACCTTCTACGGCCTCGACATCATCCACAACGACCGGCTGGAGAGCCTGAAGGTCGCCTCACTGGCCAACCCGGCGGGACCGATCCAGCTCCCCAACCTGCTTGGCGCGCTCCCAGGCGCGACGGCCGCCGCCACCAAGATCATGAAGAAGTGGATGAGCGACGCCCGGATGCCCACTGTCCCCGAGTTCATCGAGATGGCTCAGGGTCTCGACGTCCGCTTCTTTGCCTGCTCGACAACCATGGGCGTCATGGGCGTGGAGGAGGGCGACTTGATCAAGGGGTGCGAGATCGCAGGGGCTGCCGCCTTCCTCGACTTCGCCGCCGACGCGGACGTCCAGTTGTTCGTCTGAGGCGGTCAGCCGGCGAGTGATGCTGCTTGCTCGGGGGTCACCGGCAAGCTGAGCTCGAAGCGGGTCCACCCGCCGCGACGCCTGTAGACGAGGTCCCCGCCCATCATCCGGGCCAGCTGCCTGGCGACGGCCAGGCCGAGGCCGACCGAGTCCGGTCTTGCGTCCGACGGCGACTGAGAGCGGTAATAGGGGTCGAAGATGTGCTCGGCGTCGATGCCTCTGACCCCGGGCCCGTCATCGCTGACCACCAGTGAGGCGACGTTCCGATGGCTGGACACTTCGAGGCGCACCCTCTTCCCCCCGTAGCGGTGGGCGTTGGTGAGCAGATTCCGGATGATCTGCCTGGTTCGCAACGTGTCGGCCCATGCCTTCGACGGGTCCCCGACGATGGCCACGTCGAGGTCGACTCCGAGAGATTCCACGATCGACTGGCATTCGTCGAGGAGATCGAACGAGTGGGGGCTGATGGTCAGGTTGCCCGACGCCGCTCTCTCAGCAGTGAGCAAGTCGTCGACGAGTTGGGCAACTTCCTGGCTCTGGCTCGAGATGAGGACGACCATCTCGGCGATCTCCTCGCGTGAGTAACCGTCGAGACCGTCGGCAAGCTCACCGGAGAACCCGACGACTGCTGCCAGGGGGGTGCGGAGCTCGTGGCTCACAGTGGCGATGAATCGGTCCTTGGCCTCGGCCAGCTCCTCCAGACCCTCACGGGCCGACTCCCGTTCCCAGTACGCGCCGACCATGTCCGCCGCCCTCATCAGCCCCTCGACCTCGACATCGGTCCATACGTCGTCCCGCCAGAAATCGGAGTAACCCAGGGTCCCGACCCATTGGTCCCGGATCATGATCGGGGCCATGAGCTCGGAGCGAATGCCCTCCGCCTCGTACCGGGCCCGCACCGGCATCGGCAGGTCGCTGACCCGAATCCGGGCCGGCCGACCCGTGGAGAGGATCTCGATGACCTCCGGGAACTGGCTGTAGTCGCCCTCGTCGAAAGAATCAGGTCCCGGAGGCACATTGCCGCCCAGGGCCTCGGCGACGATCTCCCATGTCACGCCGCCGTCCTTACCGACTCGATTGATGTCGATGTAGGCGTAGTCGGCCTCCGTGGCGTCGAGGAGGGCCCGAAGAGCGGCGGTCAGCGGTTGCTCGTCACGACCGGTCAGGAGAGCTTGGGAGCAGGTCGCCAGGGCTTTCTGGATTCGCGCCGTGTTCGCCTGGTGCTCTGATGCGTCGGCCAGCGACTGAATCAGCTGCCAGGTGATCCACATGACCAGCGCCTGACCCGGGATTCCGATCATCAGACGGGCGAAGATGACTGTGGCCGATGGGCGGTCGATCATCAGGGATGCAATCGTGAATGCAGCCGTCAAGCCCGAGACAAGGACGAGTGGCACCACCGACTTCCCCTCGCGGGTGGCTACATAGACCACTGAGATGAGGATCAGGCAGGCCAGGGTGTACCCGCTGTCGAACCCAGGAGTTTTCCAGGCCTCGGTGAGGCTGAGGGCACAGAGCGTCAGTGCGGCGGTGGCAACAACTGCCTCGAGGCGGCGGTGGCGGAACAACTGATAGGCAGCGGTGACACCGACGACGACATATGCGACAAGTCGGAATCCCGCACCAGCCGTGTCGGCGGTCCATGCCCCGTACTCGGCAACTATGCCCAGAGCGGTGGCTGCGACGACGACCAGCAGCACCGCGACACGAAAGCGCGGCGTAATAACCGGCCGGTTGGTCGGTGCCATGGATTGACTATCGACAGATTGCGCCTTCGGGTGAAGGCGGTGCGGCAATCGGCCGCTGTTCCCTAGGCGATGGGAGAAAACCGGAAAGAGCACCATCGGTAACCTTGACCGATGCATCGGCTGGCCGCCGCGGCGGCTGCTTTGATCACGATCGCGGCATGCACCGGAGATACGGGCGCGACATCGACGGTCGTCGACCAGACGACAGCGCCGGAGGCGACCGAGCCCCTGCCCACCGATGTGTCGGATCTACCCGGCCGTCTCGTGGTGGTAGACGATCGCGGCAACATCGTCACGATGCAACCCGACGGCTCTGATCCAGCCTCCATCACCGAGGATGGTGGTGAGGCAGCCGGATATCGGCAGCCGGCCTTCTCTCCGGTGACCGACACGATCGTTTGGTCGGAGATCAATGCCGAGGGATCGGGCCTGGGCTCGAGCAATGGGCGCGGTGAGAGCCGCGTCTCCATCCCGATGACGGCCCCGCCGTTCTACATGTCCTGGTCACCGGACGGAAACGGGATCGGTGTCCTGCACAACAGCGTCGGGGGGACGATCGAGTTCGAGGTCGCCGACGTCGGCGCGGCCACTTCCGAGGTGCTGGCGCAAGGGTCCCCGTTCTATTTCTCTTGGAGCCCGGACAGCAGTCAGGTTGCCGCACATGTCCAGTCCGAGTTCTTCGGCACGATCGCTCTCGACGGTGAAGGGTTGGATCTCGGCGCCACTGCCCCGGGCTACCAGGCCCCGCACTGGATCCCCGCGGGGATCCTCCATCTCGCTGAAGGGGGGCTCGAGTTGCGTCAGACCGGCGGCGAATCTCGTCTGCTCGCCGCGGTCCCCGGGCCGGTCGCATTCGTCGCCAACAGCCAGGGCACCAGGGTCGCAGTTCAGTCATTCGTCGAGGAAGAGACTCCTCCTGGTGTGAACGCGGCGATCACCGAGACGCCGGCGATCCCATCAAATACGGTCGTCGTGATAGACGTCGACACCGGAGAGATGTCCGAGGTCCTCGCTGCCGCCTCGTTGGGGCTGTTCTGGAGCCCGGATGGGGAGTCACTGCTCGTGTTGAACCCCAACGAAGGCGGGGCCGCCGAGTTGACCACGCTCATTTGGAGGGACGGTGAGACCACCGAGGCCTCGACCATGTCACCAAATCCGTCTTTCGTCGCCGATGTGCTCCGGTTCTTCGACCAGTACGGCCAGTCACTGCAGTTGTGGTCCCCTGATTCGGCGGCGTTCGCCCTGCCCGGTGCAATCGACGAGGACCCGGGTATTTGGGTCCACCTCGTCTCGGGCGGGGACCCGGTCAATGTGAACGACGGCTCCTGGGTGTCCTGGTCCGCCGCCTGATCGCGGCAGGAGGTAGCTTCGCTCCATGAGTGTCTTCACCGGCCTCACCGATTTCGACCCCGCGCCATCCCTGCAAAGCTCGGTTTCCGTCACCGTCTCGACCAAGGCACCCGACGCTCCGGTCGTCGGTCATCTCGTCGCCCAGGGCTCAGCCGCCCCGGACGACCTGGGTCTCAGCAGTGCCCAGCTCGAGGCCGCCGGCTTCGAGGGCACGGTGGGCCAGACAATTGTCCTGCCCAGCGCCGAGGGCCCGATGACGGTCCTGGTCGGCGTTGGTGAGTTGGCAGAAGTCGATGCCGACAAGCTGCGTGATGCCGGAGCTGCATTTACCCGGGCCACCCCGCAACAGGGCAATCTGACCCTGACCCTTGGCGACACCGGCTCCGTTGCCGCCGATGTCGCCGGCCAAGCGGTGGTCGAGGGGGCGTTGCTGGCTCGCTATCGATATGACGTGTTGAAGGCAAAGCCCACGGTGGAGCCGATCACCGAGCTCGTCCTCGTGGTGGACGGAAGACGCTCAGCTGCGGTGAGGCGAGGCGCCGCCAGGGGGGTGATCACCTCCGAGGCGACCAACCTGGCCCGTGACCTGGCCAACACCCCACCGGCCCTCCTCGACGCCATCGGCATGGCCGAGCTGGCGAGCAGGCTGGGGAAGAAGCGAGGGCTGAAGGTCGAGATCTTCGACAGGAAGGCATTGATCGATCTCGGCTGTGGCGGCCTGCTCGGCGTCAACGCAGGCAGCGCTGAGGAGCCGAGAATGATCAGGCTGAGCTACCGGCCGGCCCGCTCCAGAGGGCATCTGACCCTCGTCGGCAAAGGGATCATGTATGACGCCGGGGGAATGGCGCTCAAACCAGCCGACGATGTGCACGCGACGATGAAGAACGACATGTCGGGCGCTGGGGCGATCCTCGCCGCCATGGCTCAACTCGCGGCGTTGGGCTGCAAGACGGCCGTGACCGGCTACCTGATGTGTACCGACAACCGGCCCTCGGACACCTCGATCGCTATGGGGGATGTGCTGACGGTGTACGGGGGCAAGACCGTGGAGGTGATGAACACCGACGCCGAGGGACGGCTGGTGATGGCCGATGCGCTTGTGTTGGCCACGGAAGACGAGACCGATGCCATCGTCGACATCGCAACACTGACCGGGGCGGCGATGCGAGCCCTAGGCACCCAGGTGGCCGGCCTGATCGGCAACAACGCCGGATTGGTCGCCCAGGTCGAGGCGGCTGCCGATGTCACCGGGGAGTCGGTTTGGGAGCTGCCACTCGAGCGCCGCTATCGGGGTGATCTCAATTCGGACATCGCCGACATCAAGAACCTGGGCGGGGCCAACGCCGGCGCTATCACCGCCGCACTGTTCCTCGACGAGTTCGTTGCAGGCATGCCGTGGGCCCACATCGATATCGCGGGCACGGCACAGAACGACCGGGACACATCATGGCGCCCGCCCGGTTGCACCGGGTTCGGAGCCAGGCTCCTCGTCGAGCTTGCGTTGAATTTCAAGCGGCCGGCAGCCTGAAAAGGACCTCTCGGAATGGACGCCACAACTCTCGCGGAGAAGAAGCCCTTCTCAGAGCGAATGCTGGATGGGATCGAGAAGGCCGGGAACAAGGTCCCTCATCCGGTGATGATGTTCGTCTACCTGATCATCTTCATCGCGGTGCTCTCCGCCATCTTGTCCTGGATCGGCGTCACAGTCACCGAGGAGATCGCGGTGCCGGTGCCGACGGAAGAGACGGAGGACGCCCACGGTGGGCTTGGGGGCTCCGAGGTCCCTTACGACTCAACTCCGACGGAGCCCGACTTCGAACCTGAGTACGAGATCGAAACCCAGACGATCGAGGTAGAAAGCCTTCTCGACGTCGAGGGGCTGAGATTCATCTTCACGTCGTTTGTGAACAACTTCGCCGGCTTCAGCGTGGTGGCCGTCACTTTCGTAGCCATGGCGGGGGTGGGTGTCGCCGAACACGCCGGTCTCATGGCCGCATTGATCCGCAAGTTGGTCAAGGTCGCGCCCCGCAACGTGATCGCCTTCATCCTGATCTTCGTCGGCGTCCTCTCCAGCGTGGCCTCTGATGCCGGCTATCTGATCCTGATCCCGCTCGGCGCCGCCGCGTTCCTCACATTGGGACGTCATCCCTTGGCGGGCATGGCGGCGGCCTTTGCCGGGGTTGGCGCCATCTTCGGGGTCAACCTCCTGATCACGCCCATCGACAGCATGCTGACCGAGATCACCAACGAGGCGATCCCTTCCGGAACCGAACCGCTCACGGTCACGGCCAACTACTTCTTCTCGGTGGTGTCCAGCGTCGTCCTCGCCGTCGTCGCCATGCTCGTGACACAGCGGATCGTGGAGAAGAGACTCGGCCCCTACGACCCCGCCCACGGCGCCGCCGACGCCACCACCGAGGAGTTGGACGACGAAGCCCAGGAAGCCGAGGCTCGGGGCCTCCGCTTTGCGTTCTACGGACTGCTCGGCTCCCTGGGGGTGATCGCGTTGCTCACCTTCCCGTCAGGCGCTCCGCTGCGTGATCCGGTCACCGGGGCCATTGTCGGCACCACGCCGTTTATGGACAGCCTGCTGTTCCTGATCACATTGATCTTCCTCGTGTGCGGCATCTTCTACGGGATGGGTGCCAAGTCGATGTCCGGCAGCGGGGATGTCATCGCGGGTGTCACCAAGACTTTCGCCGGGTTGGCCGGGCTGGTCTTCATGCTCTTGATGATCAGCCAGTTCATCGCCTACTTCAACTACACAAACCTGCCCCGGGTCGCCGCGATCGAGATGGCCCATCTGCTCGAACAGGCCAACATCGGTGGTCTCGCCCTGCTGATCGGCTTCATAATCGTCATCGTCATCCTCGACTTCATCCTGCCCGGGGTGGTGCCGAAGTGGGCCATCTTCGCCCCGGTGTTCATCCCGATCTTCATTCGATTGGGGGTGACCCCGCAGACCGTGCTGGCCGCATATCGGGTGGGTGACTCACCGGTGAACGTGATCACGCCGCTGATGGTGTATCTGCCCTTCATCGTCACCATTGCCCAGCGCTACAAGAAGGATGCCGGGATCGGGACCGTGGTGGCGCTGATGATCCCGTTCGTCATCGCCATCCTGGTTGCCTGGATCTTGTTGTTCGTGATCTGGTTCTGGCTCGGGATCCCGCTGGGTCCCGGGTACCCGATCACCACGTAGCGCATGTCCGATGCCGCCATCGTCTACCTGGTGCTGGTGGCAGTGGTCGCCCTGTTCATCTGGAACAAGCTGCCGGTCGAGGTGGTCGCCGTGGGTTCGGCGCTCACCCTGGCGGCGACCGGCGTCCTCAGTCTGGACCAGGCCTTGGCGGGCTTCGGTGACACCACGGTGCTCTTCATCGCCGCCCTCTTCGTCGTCAGTGAGGGGATCGACTCCACCGGGGTCACCACCTGGGCCGGTCAGCAACTGATCGATCGGGCTGGGGCGAGCAGGACGAGGCTCATCGTCCTGATGATGCTGCTCGTCGCCTTGCTGACCGCGGTGATCAGTGTCAACGGAGCGGTGGCGGCGCTGCTGCCCATGGTGGTTGTGATCGCCCTGCGGGTCGGTCGCACGCCGTCGAGCCTGCTCATGCCCTTGGCCTTTGGCGCTCATGCCGGGTCGCTGCTCGCCCTGACTGGCACACCTGTCCACATCCTTGTATCCGACGCCGCCATCGAGGCTGGCGAGGCGGGGTTCAGCTATTTCGAGTTCGGCTTGGTCGGCGTCCCGGTGGTGATCGGGGCGATCGCCATCGTCGTCCTATTCGGAACCCGACTCCTCCCCGCGCGGGTGGCGGAGTCCATCCCGCCCAATCTCAGCGACCACGCCCGGACCCTCATCGATCACTACTCGCTGGGCGAGTGGGTGGCGCGGCTCGAGGTCCAGGACGGTTCGCCGCTGGTTGGAGAGTCGTCGTCATCGATCGATCTCGACCCATTCCCTGACCTCAGCGTGGTCGGAGTCCAGGGAGAGCGTGGCGTCGCCTTGGCCGCGGATTCATCGATCGGAGTGGGCTTCGTGATCACCGTCCGGGGAGAAGCCGACATCATTCACAATTTCGCCGAGGACAATCTCCTGGTCCGCATGCCCGGAAAGACAGGTGGAAAGCTCATCAATCGCCAGATCGGCGTGGTCGAGGTGGTCATTCCCCCTCGGTCCGACTTGGTCGGGGAGAAGATGTTCCCGGGGATGATCACAGAGAGCGGAGACTTCGTTGTCCTGGCGATCCAGCGCGGTGGGGAGAATCTGGATCGAGGGCCGACCCCGCTGACCGTCGGAGACACCATGTTGCTCCAGGGGACCTGGGACGCACTGGATCGAAAGGTCGAGTCGGACCGGGATGTCCTGGTGGTGGACTCCCCTTCGCTCGTCCGTCGCCAGGCGGTGGCGCTCGGTCCGCGGGCGTGGTGGGCGATCGGGATCCTGGTCGGCATGGTGATCCTTCTCGCCACCGACGCCGTCCCCGCGGTGGAGGCGGCGCTTCTCGCGGCCGGGGCCATGATCCTGACGCGTGTCGTGACCATCTATCAGGCCTACAAGTCGGTCTCATGGACCACCGTGGTCCTGGTTGCTGGCATGATCCCGCTCTCGACGGCGGTCACCCAGAGCGGCGCCGCCGACGACATCGCCCAGCTGCTCATCGACGTCGTCGGAAATGCCGGTCCCTATGCCCTCCTTCTAGGGCTGTTCATCCTGACCGCGATCTTTGGCCAACTCATCTCCAACATGGCCACCGCCCTCATCGTGATCCCCATAGCCGTCACCGCCGCCGTCGACATGGGGATCTCGGTGCGGCCGGTGCTGATGTCGTTGACGGTGGCGGCTGCCGGTGCGTTCCTCACCCCGGTGGCCACACCGGTCAACCTCATGGTGCAGGGCCCTGGCGGGTACGAGTTTGGCGACTACTGGAAGCTTGGCCTTCCCATGCTGCTCCTCTTCATGGCGGCGGCGGTCCTGCTGGTCCCGGTGTTCTGGCCGTTCTAGGACCTCCAGCATTCGTTCTCGCGCGCCGATGTCGGCCTATGGACCGAGAACGGCGCGCCAAAACCGGACTCAGACCGGGGCCGGCTCCTTCATGCGCGACTGGCGCCAGGCCGGGATGTAGAGAGGAGCGGCGGCGGCCAGGACGACTGCCCCGACATATGTGGCCGTGCTGAGCGAGGTGGCCTCGGCTAGGGCGGTGAGCGCAATCAACCCGAGGGCGCCGGCCGACATAGCTGCCATCGAGTTGAGGGAGGACACCGTTGCGCGAAACGTCCCATCGACCTGGCGGTGGAGAAGGGTCATGTGGATCGGGTTGGAGGCGCCGTGGAACAGGTATGCAGTCAGATAGGCGACGATCACGCCAGGCACCCCGGCAGCGAGCCCGATTCCGACCACGGCGATCCCCTGAAGCACCCGAAGCACCATGGCCGCCGGCGCCAGGCCGAGACGACGACCCAGCCAGGGCACGGTTGCCGCCCCGGCTGCCGACACCAGCCAGGCGGCAGAAGCTGCCGGGCCGGTGATCGCTGCCGCCCTATCGGCGTCACCGAGGATCTCGGATAGACGCAGCGGGGTGAAGGTCTCGAATGTGGCCATTCCAAAACCCCAGAACAACTCGACCGAGACGATGGCGAGGAGGACGCGGTTGTCCCGCAGCAGTCGAAGCCCACCTCTGATGGCAGCCGGTGTCTCGCGGGCGGCGCGCGTCGCCGCCTTCCAGCCCTTCTGGGTGCGGAACTCGGTCATCAGGATGACCAGGCCGAGGAGGCTGATGAGCTGCACGGCCAAAGACACCACCACCGGAGTGGCCAGAGCCTCCAACCCCGTGAACGGGTCGAGGGTGACTAGTAGCCCGCTGAGCAAGGCCCCGGCGGCAATGGCCACTCCGAGGGCAATCCCGGCGCCACTGAGCCCTTGCTGGATCTGTGCCTCGGGATCGACGGCATGAGTCGCATCCACGTACCAGGCCTCCAAAGGGCCGCTGTCGAGTGCCCGGAACACCCCCTGAAGCGCGAATGCCGCAAAAAAGACCGCGAAGGAGTCAGCGAAGAGATAGATCCCAACTGAAGTCATCCCGACCAGGGTCGAGGCGATCAACACCTGTTTTCGGCCCATCGAGTCGGCCAGACCGCCTGTGGGCAGCTCGAGCAAGAGGACGATCAGCCCTTGTCCGGCTGCAGCAAGCCCGATCTCGCTCAGAGAGAGACCCCGCTCCAACGGCAGCAGGATGAACACAGGGATGAGGAGGCCGGTCGGGAACCACCGCATCGCCACGAGTGTCAGGTAGCGCCGTCGCACCGCACGTGCGGTCAGGGCATGGGTCATATGTGTCCGTCCGGCTGAGGGAAGGCAAAGGTGCAGAAGATGACACGGGCTGGGTCAGGGCCGGCCTCGAGCTTGCGATAGCGCTCGATGACCGAGGTCAGCTCCTTGCCGAGGTCCCGGAGTTGGGATGCGGAAAGCTCGAGGAGATAGTCCGAGGAGCCGGCCGCATCGCGCCATTCCGCGGGCCAGTCCCACTCCGATGCGAACCACTCTTCGGCGAAGAGTTGGAACCGGCGAAGTGATTCGCCGTGCAGCCATTCGGCCGCGGCGATCCCGTCGGGGTCTTCGCCGAGGTCGCTGGAGAACCACGAGTGCATCTCGTGTGAGGGCCGCCACCACCTCTCTCGCCCTTTCCCTTCCCCAGTCTCCTCGACCAGGCCGACAGAGGCCAGCTTTCGCAGGTGATAGCTGGTGGCTCCAGAGTTGGTGCCGAGGACCTCGGCCAGGGTGGTGGCAGTTGCCGGGCCGTTGAGTCGGAGCTCGCCCAACAACCGGCTGCGCAGCGGATGGGCGAGGACCTTGACTGCAATTGGGTCGAGACGTGGATAGGGGACGGCGGTTGTCACAACATGCACAATAGTTATGCAAAACAATTGTGCAAGTCTGGGGGTATTGCGAACCTCAGGTTGTACGGCCCGGATACGGGCCAAACCATCTCGAGTTCAGCGCCCCGTCCCTGGCACGTCGAACCTGAGACGATTCGTTTCATATCCGGGCCGGGGAACCTGAGGTTCGCTGGTTTTCACTCCGCCGGGATGACCAGGTCGAACGATTCCGGCGGCATCACGTTGCCGAAATACCACTGCTCCGCCTCATCCCAACGGGCGTTCCATTCTTCGCGGTAGTCCTCGCCCTCACGCTCGAGCAGCTGGGCTCTCCGCACATCGGCCGGGGCATCCAGCAACACCCGGAGGTCGAACAGGTCAGCGAGCTCGGGTCGGGCGCTGTAGGCCCCATCGAGGATGATCACCGGGGCCGGCTCACAAGTGACGGGTGTCGGCGCCAGGCTGCCGTCATCCGCCTCCCAGTCGTAGGGATGCCAGGTGGCGACCTCGCCCCGTGCCAGTTTCTCGAGCACCGGTCGCTGTCTTCGCCAGTCCATGCAATGGCTCGCCTTCTCGGCTGCGTTCATCGCGTCCCAGGTCTCTGCGGTGCCACCCGAGTAGAAGTCGTCGCCATCGATCACCACGGCGCCTACCAACGGGGCCACCACCGCGGCCAGTGTCGACTTCCCCGCCGCACTCCGCCCGTCGAGGGCCACGAGGATCGGCCCGGGCCGAACCCTCCCGATGCGGCGGATGTGGCCGGCCAGCTCCGACGCCGGATCCATCGTTTGTCAGGGGAGGGGAACGATGGCGTCGATCTCGACCAGGTACTCGGGGCTGGCCAGCGATGACACCACGAGCAGGGTGTTGGCCGGCGCCGGGGCGGGGAAGAACCCTTTACGGACTTCGGCAACGGACGCCCGATCCTCGAGGCGGGTCAGGTACAAGGTGGTTCGGGCAACGTCGGCCATACGGCCACCGGCCGCCTCGATGACGCGTTGCAGATTCGTGAGGACCTGGCGCGCTTGGGCCGCAGCATCGTCGCCCCCGACGAGCTCTCCGTTCTCGTCCAGTGCGACCTGTCCCGCGACGAAGAGGAGACGCCCCGATGTGACGATCCCATGGGAGTAGTGCCCGGCCGGGGCGGGATGTCCCGGCACATCGACCGTTGTTCGTTCAAATTCTTCAGCCATTCGTCCAACCTATCAGTCTCCACTTGACAGCTCGCCGCGGCATGAGGTACCGTAGTCAATCAATCGATTGATAAAGGAAACAGTTGAATAATGATCATCGATCCGTCGGCTGAGGATCGGCTCGATCGGGCGTTCGCTGCGCTGGCAGACCCGGTGCGGCGGCGAATAATCGCCAGGCTGAGTCGGGGACCGGCAACGGTCAACGAGCTTGCCGAGCCGTTCGAGATCACCAAGCAGGCGGTGTCGAAGCACATCCAGGTGCTGGAACAGGCCGGTCTGGTGACCCGGAGCCGTGATGCACAGCGGCGGCCGGTGCATCTCGACCCGGCCCAGCTGGAGACCCTGACCGCCTGGATCGATCGATACCGGCTGCAGCACGAGGAGCAATACCGGCGTCTCGACGCCATGCTCGAGGACATGAAAAAGGAGAAACGAAAATGACCAACCCACTACAGGTCAGCGCACCAGAAGGTCTGCCCTTCATCGACTTCGAGCGTGAGTTCGACGCTCCGGTCGCCGCGGTGTTCCAGGCCCACAAGGAGCCGGATCTCGTCAAGCAGTGGATGGGACCGCGCGATTACGAGACGGATATCGAGATCTATGACTTCCGGACCGGGGGCCGCTGGCGCTTTGTCCAGCGAAACCAGGAGGGGGAGGAGTACGCCTTCAACGGGGTCTTCCATGTCGTCCGCGAGAACGAGTTCGCCATCCAGACGTTCGAGTTCGAGATGTTCCCGGAGGCCGTGAGTATCGAGAGCATCACCTTCGAGGACTTGGGAGATGGGCGAACCCGCGTCCGCGGCCACGCCACCTACCCATCACTCGAAGCAAGAGATGGCATGGTCAGCGGGGGAATGGAGGTCGGGATGAACGATGGATATCAGCGTCTCGACGATCTGTTGGCCACGCTGATGGCGGATAGGAGCTGACGGCATGGACTGGACATTGGAAGTGGTACTGCTGCCGGTGACTGACATCGACCGGGCTATCGAGTTCTACCGAGACAAGGTCGGATTCGATCTCGATCACGACACGAGGACCGACCAGATGCATGTGGTGCAGCTGACTCCGCCGGGGTCGGGTTGTTCTATTGTCCTCGGTGATCTCGATGCACATCGTGAGATGCCCGCTGGCTCGATGCGAGGTCTCCAATTGGTCGTCGCCGACGCCGAGGCGGCCCGTCAGGAGCTCATCGATAGGGGGCTGGAGGTGAGCGAGATCATTGTCTTCGATGACAGGGACGGGGGGACCTTCTTCGGGTTCGCCGACCCTGATGGGAATACCTGGTCGGTCCAGCAGATCAAGGCTCGGGCAGAGAAGCCGCTGATCCCGCATGAGGCGAGGAGCCGTTTCGGGGAGGGCATCACACTCTGACGCGTATCCTCGGCGAATGGCTGCCGACCTGATTCTCCAACTGATCAATGACCCCTGGACATGGGGCCGCGGGTTCGCCGTTCGCTGGATCGCCTGGTTCCTGTTCATGGCCTTCCTCGCCTTGCTGGCTCTGGGGGTTGCGTTGCTCTGGCGACGTGGCAGTGGCGCCAAAGTCGAGCGGGGTGGCGGCGATGAGGCCCTCAACGAGATCCGTCTTCGCTATGCCCGTGGTGACATGACCCGAGAGGAGTTTCTCCAGGTCAACAAGGACCTGGGCGGTCCCGAGCCACCTCCGGCGGAATAGATGAGCGTTGGGAGGATCGTCGGGCTAGTGGTGGCACTGGCGGCTGTAGGTGTCGGGGTGGCCTTCGCCGTTGGCGCATTCGAGGAGGATCCGCCCGCGACGACGGTTGCCGCGGCGTCCGTCGCTACGACAGTGAGCACCGCGGCGCCTTCAACGTCGCCCTCAACGGAGCCGGCTTCGACCGCCGGAGGTGACGACCCGCTTTGTATCGCATACGACGAGTTCCAGACAGCCACCGACGGTCATCTCCCGGTCGACGGCCCGGATGACCTGGAGATCGTTAGTACGGCGACGCTGGCGTTCTACACGGAGGCCGTCGAGCTGGTCGATCCGTCGGTTCAGGGAGCCTTCGCCGAGATGTTGCTCTACTCACAAGCCCAGTACGATTATTCCGAGGCCTTCGAGTGGAATCCCTCGCCCCCGCTGGAGGAGGTGCTGGAGAACCCGCCGCCCACTGCGCCCGCTGCAGCCACCCAGACCGTGTCCCAGGTGCTCGAGGACCAATGCGGAGTTGTCGTTGTAACGGATTGACCGGATAACCCGCAGCTCAATGGAGCCCGGACAAGAAGGCGAGAACGCGATCGGTCATCAGCATGGCTGCCGTTCTGTCATAGGTGGGTAGGGAGGAGTCCGCAAACACGTGGTGGTCGCCGGGGTAGAGGAACAGCTCTGCCTGGTCGGTGGAAGCGACAAGGTCTCGCGCCGCATCGAGGTCGCCCTCGTCCGCGAATATCGGGTCGGCGTCCATCCCATGTACCTGGACCGGCACGCCATTGGGCCATCCCTCACCAAACTCGGTGACCGGGAGGCAGGAGTCGAAGAACAGCGCTCCCCGAGCCCTCTTCCGGGTTTGGGCGAGTTTCTGGGCGGGCATCACGCCCATCGAGAATCCCGCGTAGACCAAGTCGGGACCCAGCGCCTCGGCCTCGGTGACGCCGCGGTCGAGAATGGCGTCGAACCCGACCGTCCTGGCGTAGGCCATGCCCTCCTCGAGCGTCGGGAAGGTATGTGTATCGAAGAGGTCGGGCGTGTGCACGAGGTGGCCGCCAGATCGCAGCTGGTCGGCGAAGGCACTGATCCCGGGGGTCAGACCCATTACATGATGGAACAACACGATTTCGGCCATGGACATCCTCCTCGCTAGTCATTGATCCAAAATATTGGAACAATCGGGAACGTTAGTCTGAACGGTCATGGCTATCAAGCCCGTTGTGCCTGATTACGAACTGGCCGACACCCTCGAACTCACTGATCCCCTCCAGGTGCAGGCCATCGGCAACCAGCTCCGAACCACCATCCTTGGCCTGCTCCACGAGCGGGCGGCCTCCGTGACCGAGATCGCTCGTGCCGTGGGCCGGCCGAAGAGCACTGTTGCCTATCACGTCGAAGTCCTCCACGAGGCCGGCTTGGTCCGTGTCGTGAAGACGCGTCGGGTTCGAGCAATCGAAGAGCGCTATTACGGGCGGACGGCCCGGATGTTCTACGTCGGGGTCGGCAAGCGCTCGGGCGATGCGGCGATGCCCTTGGACTTCAACGACTTCGATATCGCCGCCCAGGAGTCCCAACCCGCGTATCAGTCCCACGAGTTGTGGTCGTTCATCCGACATGCCCGGATTCCGTCCGAGCGTGCATCCGAGTTTTGGACGGAGGTCATGTCGTTGGTGCAGGATTTCGACCGGCTTCCCCGTTCGGGGGATACCGCCTACGGCTTTGTGGTCGGGATCTATCCGATCCCGGATTACCCGGTGCTGCCCGAGCCGGAATGACCCCGTCCGAGCTCTTGCTGGTGACATCGCCCCACTCCGACTGCGGCATCCAGAGACCAGACTGGGTGGCATGACGCTCACCGGAAGACGTCTGCGAACACCCCGTGCGGCGGCGGTTGCGGGCATTGCCTTCGCGCTCCTACTCGGAACCTCGTACGTGCTGATCCGTCTCTCGATACCGCTGGATCCCGGAGAGAGCCAATGGCTCGCCGAGAACGCCGGCACTGTGAGGCTGGCGTTGGGCCTCATCCCCTTTGCCGGAATCGCCTTCCTCTGGTTCATGGGGGTCGTTCGAGACCGCATCGGTGACTACGAGGACCGCTTCTTCTCGACCGTGTTCTTCGGAAGCGGCCTCCTCTTTCTGGCGATGGTCTTCGTTTCAGCTGCGACAGCGGGCTCGTTGCTGGTCGCCCACGCCGAGTTCCCGGATCAGATCTTCGACACCGGGATCTACATCTTCGGCCGTGACCTCACCAATCGGATCAGCAGCATCTACTCGATGCGGATGGCGGCGGTCTTCATGTTGTCTTTGGCGACCATCGGAACTCGAACCAGGACGATGCCGCGGTGGCTGAACATCGCCACCTACGTCCTGGCACTCATCCTCCTCTTCGTAATCAACGTGAACCTCTGGGTGTTCCTCGTCTTCCCGGCGTGGGTCCTGATGATCTCCGTCTACTTCCTCATCGTGGGCGGGGGCGCGAGTGTCAGCGTCCAATCACCAGGGACGGGGGATGCGGGGTGACGGGGTTCTAAGGGCCGATCGAGCGTTACGTCGCGCCATCGGCTCGATGTGCGGTGTGGAGCGATACGGCTCCTGTCACGCCTTTCAGGTCGACAGGCCCGATCTCGTCGAACCTGAGTTGCACTCCCGAGGCTGCGTCGACGACTTCCTGGCTCACCAGCACCTCGCCAGGCCTTGCGTAATCGGCGATCCGCGCTGCGACATTCACCGTCCGGCCAAAGTAGTCCCCCTCCTGGAAGACCACGGGTCCGGCGTGAATGCCGACGCGTGCGGGCGGAAGCTCATGGACCACGGCGACCTCCACCATGTCGAAGGCGGCCAGGACGCTGTTGGTCGGGTCGGTGAAATAGAACATGACGCCGTCGCCCAGCCACTTGACCGACTCCCCACCGTGTTCCAGCGACGACCTCCGGACCAGTGCCCTGAGCTCCGCTGCCAGGTCCGCCGCGGCCGCATCCCCTTGCTCCTCGGTCAGCCTGGTGTATCCGGTGAGGTCGAGGAAACTGACTGCCGGCGGGCCATGAAGCCGGCTGAACAGGCCGGCTCTCTCCAGGGCATCCTCGGTTCGCTCCACGGCGCTCCTGGTCCAGACGCGCTCCTGCTGTCCGTGGTAGATGGCGAGTAGAGCCTGCTCGACGAGCGGCGCCATCTTGGATCCGAACTCGCCCTGAGCGTCCAACATCTCGGCCTCGACCATGCCTGACTCGAGCAGGGGCGATACGACCTCGGATCCGTACCAGTCGGTCTCGGTCTCGGCGATGCGGCGGAGACTCTCCTCGTAGACCCTCAGCCACCTCTCTATGACCACCGGACGGAAGCCGCTGGAAAGCTGAAGCTTGACCGCGGCTACGACTGCAAGCTCGTCCTCACGGATGTAGTCATCCGGCCGCGGTTCCGGATGACCAAACGCCTCCCGGACCACGGCAAGAAGCTCGAGCGGGATCCCGCTCGCCCTGCGTAGCTCCCTGAAAGTGGTGTTGCTGAGCCCGGCGAACCGGTCGAATGCACTCTCATCCAGGAAGGAGAAGGAGAGAGCTCCGCTGTGGACCGCCAGTGCCATGTCGTCGAGCGGCACGCCGTAGCGGTCGAAATTGTGAATCCAGCGCGCTCTGCGCACGTCACCCGACGTAAAGGTGTCATCGACAAGTGGTGTCAGCATTTCGAGCCTGACCAACAGATCGACGTAGGAGGTATCAACGCCAGCCTGATGAGCCACCTCTTGGCGCGTATACCCGGTCACCAGACGAGACCGTAATTAGGTCTGCGAAGCCGTGAAGAGCTCCCACTGCCCGGGAACCCCGCGGAGGCTCACCGAACCCAGGGGATCGAAATCGAGATCGGTGCCCGAGGCGAGTTCGAGGACCGTGCGGGTCACCACCACCTGGTTCGCCGAAGCCGATTCCAGGGCCCGGGCCGCGATGTGGATGGCGATGCCCCCGACGTCGGCGTCGCGCACTTCGATCTCACCGGTGTGGATGCCAGCTCTCATCTCGAGTCCCAGGCGAGCTAGGGCGTCGCGGAGATCGAAGGCGCAACGCAGCGCCCTGGTTGGCGCATCGAAGGTGGCCAGCACTCCGTCTCCGGTGGTCTTGACGAACCGGCCCATCCATCGTTCGACCTCGGAGCGGGCCACCTCATCGTGACGGTCGATGAGACGTCGCCAGGCACGGTCGCCCAGTTCTGCTGCCCGCCCGGTGGAATCGACCAGGTCCGTGAACATCACCGAGGCCAGCACCCGATCTATGTCTTGCGCGGCCTGAAGGGATCGCACCTGTTCCTGGGTCCAGGCATAGTCCGCCACGTAACGGCTGGTCGGCTCCTCACGCTGAGGCTGATAGGTAAGGAGAACGACTCCAGAGCTGAAGGTCTGGGTGCCTACGAGCTGCAGATAGTGGGTGTCGATCCCGTCGCGGAACATGTGCTTCCCGGAGCCCAGGATCGTGGGGTAGATGAGCAGCCGATATTCGTCGACGAGGTCGTGCTCCAGCAGCAGGTCGACGAGGTCGGCGCTGCCGTAGACGACCAGGTCACCTCCCGGCTGCCCTTTGAGGTCGATCACTTGACCCACTACATCGCCAGAGATGAGTGTCGAATTGCTCCAGTCGGCTCTCTTCAGCGTGTTGGACACCACATACTTGGGGATTCCGTTGACCCGCTCGGCAAGCTCCTCGTCGCCTGTCGCAGTTGGCCAGAAGGCGGCCCAGATCTGATACGTCTTCCGGCCCAGGAGGTAGGCGTCAGCGGAGAAGGCCTGCCACCGGTTGTATCGCCCGTCGTCGTCGTTCTGAACCCGCAGTGCCCAGGCGTTTCTGCCATCGCGGTGCTCATCGAATCCAGGCGCCTCGATCACGCCGTCCAGGGTGACGAACGCGGTTACGACCAGCTTCACAGCAACGCATTCTGCCCTCGACGGCGGAGAGTCGTCGACAGACGAGGCATTCTCAATATCGCTCAGGCATCGCCTGCGAAGCCACCCGAAAGCCAACCGTCGCCGAGGCTCGGGAAGGGTCGGCGGACAGGGATCGGCTCGGTCGCACCCCCCAATCCGTATCGAGCCAACATCCACCCTTGAGGACGGCCCAGCCATCCTCGTCATCGTCGCTGCACCACTCCCACACGTTTCCGGCCATGTCCAGGGACCCGAACGGGCCCGCCCCGGCGGGGAACGCATCGACCGGGGTGGTTGTCCCGATATTGGCTTCGACCGAGTTGCACCGATCGGGCTCAAAGCTGTCGCCCCAGGGATAGGTTCTCGTCTCGGGGCCCTGGGCCGCCCAGAGCCACTCTCGAGATGTGGGGAGCCGAATCTCGCGGCCACTCTCCCCCGACTCCCACTGACAGAAGCCGATGGCATCGGTCCCGGGTCAACTCGACCACCGGGTGCGCGAGAAGATGGCTAGGAGGGCGTGAAGCCCCCCAATAAGGAGGCGGCGCCTGGCCACTGGCGGCAACGAACGCCGCATAGCGATCGTTGGTGACAGGGGTCCTCCCAATGAAGAAGGCACCGGCCGGGCCGGCGCCCTCTCCACAATCGACCACGTCGACATCGAGGGTCACACCAGGCTGAGCTCTTTCTGCTTCGCCTCCAGGTCGATGCCGTGGAGCCGGGCCAGGTTCCCCCCGAGGATCTTCCGCTTCGACTCGATGGTGAGCTGTGGGTAGCCCCGCTCCTCGACGATGTCGTCAGGCAGCTGGAAGTTCATGAACTCCTCGAGGGCCCACTGCGGGTGCCAGATCGGCGACTCGCCCCCGTAGATGATCTTGTCCTCGCCACCCCACCACATCATCTTGCCCAGCACCTCGGCGAAGACGCGGGGCTGGCGGGAGATGAAGTTCACCGTGGCCGCGATCGACCCGTAGAGGTTGGGGAACCTCACGATCTGCCAAAGCACTTCGTCGAGCCAGGGCAGCCCGACGTGGAAGATGACGAAGTTGATGTCGGGGAACGCGGCCGCCGCCCCGTCCATGTCGAAGGTCCTGGTGTGCTCGATCGGCTGCGGGCCGAGCGGCACGCCCTTGTGGACGCCGATGAGATTGATCCCGAGCTCCTGGGCCTTCTCGAACACCGGGAAAGCCACCTGGGGATCGTCCATGCGCCACGGGAAGGGGCGCCCGTAGTCGTACCGGACGTTGTAGAACTTGAACGCCTTGGCCCCGAATTCCTTGACCTGCACCTCCATGAGATCGAGGGCCTGCTTGCCCTCCAGTGGGTTGACCGACCCCCAGAACACGGCCCGGTCGGGGTGCTTCTGCGCCATCTCGGCGCATTTCTCCCAGGAGGAAAGCCCGTCCTCGAACAGGTCGGTCAGTGGTAGCGGCTGGGCCACGATCATGTCGGTGTCCGAGTGCTCGATCACCATTTCATAGATCTCGTCCACCGACCACTCCCTCAGGAAGTCCTCCGGTCCCAGGACCTCCTCACCCTCCTTGGTGAGGAGCTGGTGGAAGGCGTAGAGGTGGTTGATGAAGAGTTCCCCGGGTGGCCCGAACGCGTTCTTCATGTCGAAGTTGAAGATGTGGCAGACACAGTCGAAGACGAATGCCGAGTTGCCATCCTTGTCAGTGATCACCGTGTCACCTCCACGAGAGTCACGCCCGCCAGGCGGGCGTCGCGGTACTTCTTCAGCGGTTCGAGGTCCATCTCCAGCTTTTCTCGGGCACTTTCCGAGAGCCGATCCATGGTCCACACCGGGTCGAACACCACCTGCACATCGACCGAATCGACGCCATCGACGGTCGACACCTCATCGAGCACCATCTTGTGGATGCTCGTCACCGAGGGGCACCAGCCGGTGGTCAGGAGCACATCGATTGCCACGTTCTCACCCGAGATGCGGACATCGTGGATGAGCCCCATGTCGACGATCGAGATCCCCCGCTCCTGGCAGCATGGGTCGAAACACCTCCCGAGGGCTGCCATGACCTCTTCTCGATCGGCCATTCGGTACCTCCTTGTCGGATGGATCGGTTGGCGAAACTAGCGAATCGGGGGTGGGGTGTGCCCGGGCTCCGCTACGAGCATGGGCGACCCGCGACAATCGGGGCCGTCATGAGTTATGAGCTGCGCCCGGTAGGGCACGTCGAGTCCGGTCTCACCGATCCCGCGATCGCGCCAAAACAGGGTGTGGAGGGAGGTCCCGACGCCTGGCTCGTCTTCGATGAAGAGTACGAGCCGGCGATGCGGGATCTGGCGGTCGGGGAGCGGATCCATGTGATCACGTGGCTGCATCTCGCCGACCGTTCTGTGCTGCGGGTACATCCCCGGGACGACGAGAGCCAGCCGATGCGTGGTGTGTTCGACACGAGGTCGCAGGACCGGCCCAATCCCCTCGGTCTCCACACCGTGACCGTCCTCGCCGCCGAGGGGAACAGGGTGCTGGTCAGCGACCTCGAGGCGATCGACGGGACACCGGTGATAGACGTGAAGCCGGTGCTCGGCACTGACTGAGTTGTCAGCGGGACGCGCGCTGACGACGCTCGAGGGCGAGATGTCAGTCGGTTCGACCGTCGCCGGCGTCGGTTTGCGAGGGCGGAGAGCAAGGATTGCGGCTCCGAGACCGAAACAGATGACGAGGAGGCCGAGCCAGCCACCGACGACGGGGATCGAAGTCAGCGCCACGACAGCGACCAGACCGACGATCAGGGCGGTCCATCGACGTGCGGCCGAGTCGAGCGAGATCCCGATACCTCCCATACCCACCCAAGTGGGAGCGCCGAACACAGCGGAGAGGAAGAAGACAAAGGTCAGCGTCACGATCGCGGCCAAGGCTGCGAAGACGATCGCCGCGACGAGATCGTTGAGTCCGACAAGAGCCAGCCCGATGGCGAGAAGGACCGCCACCAGGACCACGAGGAAGATCAGGACACCGAACGCGATGACGCCGACGAAGCCGACCCCGAGAGACGCCCAGGGCCTCTGCCTCAGCATCAGGGTGGGCTCCTCGACGTATCGGGGTGCTAGCCAGAGGAAGAGGGCAGCGATCAGAAGGAGGCTGATGAGCCGCTGCAGGGCGTCCACGATCCGATCGGTGGTCGTGGGAGCCGCGACTTCCCGGATCGTCACGTTCTCGGTTCCGGCGACGGTTCCCTGGCGGTCGTAGTCACCGGTAGCCCCGAGGATGTCACCCCCCACTGTGCCATTCATGGTCATACGACCGCTGCCGAACACCAGGTCCTCTCCCACCTCAGCCGAATCGGAGACGGTGGCCTGCCCTGAGGCGATGAACAGGTCTTCCCCGATCGATCCGCTGACCGTTGTCTGTCCAGCGGCGACTCTTGCATCGCCTCCTACATCTCCCGAGATGTCTACGGCGCCGGCAGAGGCCATGAGGTCGCCGCTCACGTCGCCCGATATGGTCACCTGGCCGGCAGCTGCGATCAGATCACCGTCCACGGTGCCTTCGATGAGGATTCGTCCGCCCGATGCATACAGGTCCCCATCGACCGTCTCATCGGCCGAGATGGTGATCTGGCCTCCCGACTGGATCTTGCCGCCGAGTTCTGTCTCCTGTGCCACGGCGACCGAAGCTCCGGTCACGACGAGTAGAGCGACCAGTCCCAGCCACCTGAGGCGCCTGGTGCGACGGCTCGATTGGGCCATAGTGTTCCGTCCTACCCGGCAGTGGCCAGAGATAAACCACCCCCGGTCCAGTGGTCAGGAGACGGGTTGCCCGTCGGGCGGACCAGCGAGGACCGTGGGGACATACTCGACGAGCTGGATACTGTCGTCGAACGTCCGGCTGGAAATCATCTCGAGGGCGACATCCGGGTAACCGTCATAGATCCGGTCGCGGCCCGTTTTCCCGGTGATCACGGGGAAAACGACCACCCGGAAACGGTCCACCAGGCCCGCCGCGAGGAGCGACCGGCACAAAGTGAGGCTTCCGAGCGTCCGCATCGGGCTTGGGCCGTCCTGCTTCATCGCTGCCACAGCCTCGACTGGATCCTCCCTGACTAGCTCGGTGTGGGCCCACGACAACGGAGCCTCGAGTGTCGAGGAGAACACCACCTTGGGCAATCTGGTGAGTTCAGCCATGGAGTCCTGCTCGTCTGTTGTCACCGAGGCGTCGGATTCGGCGGTGAATCCATACATGAGCCGATACGTGTTCGCTCCCATCAGGGTCGTGTAATCGCCTTCGGAGTCCTGATCGAGCCAGGCGAGATACTCAGGTCCCTGGAGCCCCCACCACCCGGGCCAGCCTTCTGCGCCTCCGTACCCGTCGAGTGAGGTGATGAAGTCCACTAATAGTTCCTGCATCTGTTCCTCCTTCTTCTGGTGGCGGGACTCTCGATTACCCGCCCAGGGGTATCGGTACACAGGGAACTGCATCGATCCCTGGGAGTGTTGTCACACGATGGCGGAATCGACGGGTCCGAATGACCGCGAGTGACCCTATTGCCTCCTGCTAGTCAGGTACGGGGTAGAACTCCGGCTCCGAAATGGCTTGGAGGTCGCCGCATAGGCAAACCAGGAACCCGTACCAACGATCAAGACAGGAGGCAACAAATGATGGACTGGATGGCCGGGACGAACCGTCCGGGCCTGGTCGACGCGTATTTCACGACCACGGGTGCAGTGCTTGGGGGTCGAGACGGATGGGATATGGCCGCCGCCGCTGGGGGCCGGCCGTACGGCGGCGACTGGGACGGGCCAATCCTTGTGCTCACTCACCATCCCGAGGCGGTAGGAGCACCATGCTGAAGCAGGTTGCGGATGGTGTGCTAATCCACCAGAGCGAGTTACTCCAGAACAACGCCGTTGTCGTGCAAGGCCGGGCCGGTGTGTTGCTCATCGACCCCGGGATACAGGGCGATGAAATGGCCTGCCTAGCGAACGACCTTCGCGAGTTGGGCCAGCCCGTTGTGGCAGGCTTCTCGACGCATCCTGATTGGGATCACGTGCTCTGGCACGCCGAACTTGGCGAAGCGCCCCGTTACGGGACAGCCCGCTGCGCGGCTCATATGCGAGATCTGCTGTCAAAATCGGACTGGAAGGCCCGCGTCGCCGAGGGGTTACCGCCGGAAATCGCCGAGGAGATACCGCTGGACCTGTTCGGCCTCATTACCGGTCTGCCTACCGAAACTGCGCAGATTCCTTGGGATGGCCCTCAGGTCCGGATTATCGAGCATCCGGCGCATGCTCAGGGCCATGCCGCGCTGTTGATCGAGGAGAGCGGCGTTCTCGTCGCCGGTGACATGCTTTCTGACATCCTGATTCCGTTCCCCGACCTGGACGCGGCGAATCCGATTGAGGACTACCTCGTTGGGCTGCGGCTGCTCGAGGGCGTGGCGGACGACGTTGATGTCCTCATCCCCGGTCACGGGTCCGTCGGCGGAGCCGATCAGGTACGCGCACGGATCAAACAGGATCGAGCGTACGTGCATGCCTTGCGTGACGGCCATGCTCCCGATGACCCGCGCATCGGCCCATCCGCCACGTTCGGCAAGGATTGGCTGCCAGGCGTGTATGAATGGCAACAACAGCAACTCGCCAAAAAGAAGCACGACGAGACGCCCGGATAGAGATCCGCTTGCGACAGATGGATCGTGGTCAGGGACGGCGTCGATCCGTCGACCTCCGGTTTTTCAGACCGGCGCTCTACCGACTGAGCTACCTGACCTCCAACCAAACCCTAAATGGATTCGGTCGGCGGGAGCGACGGGATTTGAACCCGCGACCTCCGGCTTGACAGGCCGGCGAACACTCCAGGCTGTTCTACGCCCCCGGGACGTCGCCGATTCCGAGGAGGTTCGGGGCGACCGGGGAAGTATAGATCTCACCCTGGCCTGCTCAACTCGGGCAACCCCGAACCGATCGCTTGATCGAGCCGTATTGATGTTGTTCAAAGTGGGGTATGGCTGAGATCTGAGGCGGCAGCGCAAGGAGGTGCCTATGTTGCGCAAGACCCTCAAGATCGGGTTGGCTTCGATTCTGCTCGTAGCCGCCTTTCCCCTTATCGCCCTGGCGGATGAGGTCGAGTTCGAGGCCGATCTCGACCCCGGCCAGGAGGTGCAGACTCCGGCCGTGGTTTCGGACGGCGAAGGTGAGGCCGAGCTGAGACTGCGGCGAGACGGGGTCAGATTCGATGTGGAATGGGAGGATCTGACCAGCAATGTGGTGGCTGGTCACATCCACTGTGCCCCGGCCGGTGCCAATGGGCCGGTGGGGGTAACCCTGGTCCACGAGCCGCCACTGGATAGCGATGACAGGATCAGAGGCTCGTTCACCGGGCCCGACTCGCCGAACAATTGTGGATGGGTCACGCTTGACGACGTGCTGAAGGCTCTCATCAGCGGGAATGCCTACGTGAACATCCACACCGAGAACTTCACCGGTGGTGAGATCAGAGGACAGGTCGGAATCGACAATCTCGAGTTCGAATTCGGCCTCGACCCGGGTCAGGAGTTTCAGGACCCGGCGGTGGTCTCCGATGGCGAAGGTGAGGCCGAGCTGAGACTGCGGCGAGACGGGGTCAGATTCGATGTGGAATGGGAGGATCTGACCAGCAATGTGGTGGCTGGTCACATCCACTGTGCCCCGGCCGGTGCCAATGGGCCCGTGGGGGTGACTCTGGTCCATGAGCCGCCACTGGATAGCGATGACAGGATCAGAGGGACGTTCACCGGTCCTGATGCGCCCAACAATTGTGGATGGGCCACTCTGGGCGACGTGCTCACGGCGATGGTCACCGGCAATGCCTACGTGAACATCCACACCGAGAACTTCACCGGTGGTGAGATCAGAGGACAGATCGACTGAACATATAGAGGGGGTCGTTAGACACCGGGCGCCGGGCGCCTATCAGCGCCCGGCGCTCCGTCTCTTCTCTACCAGGTCCCCCACGATCCTCCCGATCAGGTCGTAGGGAATGGGTTCGTTCAGAGGGAACTGCACTGTGTCCTTGCCGGATCGATAGACGGCCACTTCGTCCTCCAAGGGCTCGTCAAGTGTGTGGATCGGGTAGATGCTCACGTGACGTTTCCAACCGGCGAAGTACACCAGGTACTTGTCGTCGAGGGTGACGGTCGGTATCTGGTAGCTGATCGTCTCCTGGGTGTCCGGCGCGGCGGAGTGGATCGTGCGTCGGATCTCCTCGAGGATCACCTGGACTTCAGGCGGGAAGGACTCGATGTAGCCATCGACGGTGTCGAACCTGTCTGCCATCGAGATCACAGATTACGCGGGATCCCGGGGGCGCGACAGGGACGCCTCTCAGTTGTCGCACCTGAGAGACGTCCCTGGATCGGGCTCGGCGACGCCGTCTAGTAGTCGCCGCGGTCGAAGTCGTTGGAGGCTGACGGGCCTTCGATCATGTTCCCGTCGGCGCCGACGACGAACCAAACCCCACCCACCCCCTGGCCGTTGACATCGCCCGGGGCTTCGTCAGGCGTGAATCGATAGAGCGGCATGCCGTTGACGGTCAGCTGCTCAGTCCCGTCGTCACGGGCCGCGGTCGCGAACAGGGCGGCATCGAGATCGGAGCCGATCGTGGTGTCACCGGGGACGGCCGGCCAGTTGGCGGCGCAGTCGTCGTAGCACGTGCTGACCCCGTCGGTGTCGTTAGTGAAGATGTAGAGGGTGAATCCCTCGGCGTCGACCAAGATCGAACCTAGGTCGGTTTCGGCCGTGTGGACGCCCTCGGCCGCAGGCTCAGTGGCGGGGGTGGTGGTCTCCTCGGCGGCTGCGGCGGTGGTGGTGGTCTCCTCTTCGACGGCGGCGGATGTGGCGGTGTCACCGGTGTCGGCCACTGTTGTGTCACTCGTTCCCTCCTCGCCGTCGGTCCCACAGGCAGCTATCACCAAGAGAGCCGCTGTGAGCAAGGTCAGGGTGTGTCGCTTCATCGTTTCTCCTCTGTCTATTGCATTCTCTACGCATCAGATCGGCGCATGGTTCGCAACATGGCAGAATCCCCCCTGTGGACCGCGAGGTTCTGGAACGGTTCCGGCTCGGTGATGAGGCGGCGGTCAAGGCCGTCTATGACCGATTCGGTGGGCCGGTGTTCGCTCTCTCGATGAGCATCCTGGGCGAGCACGGTCTAGCCGCCGACGCCACCCAGCAGACTTTCATCAAGGCTTGGCGCGCCGCGTCGACCTATGACGCCGGCCGGAGCTTCGCGCCGTGGATCTATGCCATCGCACGCAGGACGGCAATCGACCTCTACCGGAAACGGGCCAGGGTGGTAGTGAGCGACGACGTCGACGTCGTCTCCTTCCCGATCGGCTTGGAGACGGTGTGGGAGGTGTTCGAGGTCAGGTCCGCTCTCGACCGTCTCCCCGACGAGGAGCGCCAGGTGATCAAGATGAGTCATTTCGACGGACTGACCCATGTCGAGATCGCCGAAAGGCTCGACATTCCGGTTGGCACAGTCAAGTCTCGATCGCATCGAGCTCATCAGCGACTCATCGAGATGCTCAAACATGTGGAGGAGGCGTGATGTTGCGAACCGGGAGCGGTCGGGGAACGTACTGGCAAGAGGGCTATGACCACTGAAGATTCGCGCGCGCAATACCTGGCATCCGGGGCACCGGAGGGAGGGGAGAGCCAAGAACGGCTCGACCTGATCCGCGACGTGCTCTCCACCGATGCGACCTGGGCCGAACCACCCCCGCAGGTCGCCGACGGCGTGCTTGCCGCGTTGGCTGTGGAAGCGGCCCCCATGCCCGCTGTGAACGAGCAGCGATCAGGTCGCTGGGCACTGGTCCTCGCGGGAGCAGGAGGTCTTGTCGCAATCGCCGCCCTGGTCCTGGGCTCAGTGAGCGTCATCCAGGACGAGGGCGACAACGTGGTGGCGATGAGTGGGACCGAGCTCGAGGCGTCAGCCCTCGGCGAGGCGGCATTCGGGCCGAACGAGGCCGGGTGGTGGATCCGCCTGGATGTCACCGGTCTCCCTCCGGCGCCCGAGGGCAGCTACTACGAGGGCTGGGTCTGGAGCGACGACGGGGAGGGGGTGAGCATTGGCACCTTCCATCTCCGAGGTGAGGACATGCCAATCGTGCTCTGGTCGGGTGTCCCCCTGGCCGATTACCCTTCGATCTGGGTCACCCTCGAGAGCGAGGACGACGGGCCGGAGGCGTCCGAGTTGATCGTCATGACCGGACGCATCTCGCAGGTTCCCGAGGCCTGATCCGTCAGTCTCCCCGGAACAAACGGCTCACGACGCTGAAGATCAGACTGGCCACAACGCTCACGACCAGCATCGATGTGATCGGTATGAAGATCGTTGCGTTCTCGGTCTCACGTCGAATGTCGCCGGGCAGGTTCCCGAACCAGGAGAACAGGCCGGGGAAGTAACGGAGCGCTACGCCGACCACCACGAGCGCTGCCCCGACTGCGATGAGGAGGTTGGCGCCACGCACTGCTCAGCCCTGGTGACGCAGCACGACCTTGCCCACCTGTTCACCAGCATCGAGGTACTCGAGCGCGGCAGGGAGGTCGGTGAAGTCGAACACCTTGCTCACGGGGGCCCTGGCACCCAGCGTGCCGACCCACGTGGTCGCCCGGGCGAATTGCGCGTGGTTGGCCATAGACGAACCGATCAACTCGAGCTGACGGAAGAAGAGGCCGGGGATGGTCAGCTCCATCTTCGATCCGCTGGTCGCGCCGCAGATCGCGATCCGACCTCCCTTCTTCGCCGCCCGCATCGACTGGCGGATTGTGGCCGGGCCCACGTTCTCGATCACGACGTCGGCTCCTCCCAGGGTCGTCATCTCGGTTCCGAACTCGGTGTCGGAGAGAAAGCCGCTCGCCGCTCCTTGTTCGACCGCCCAGTCGATCTTGACCTGAGACCGTGATGTCACGTACACCTTCGCGCGCATGGCGAGGCCGAGCTCCATTGCCGCCGCCGAGACCCCGCCCCCGACGCCGACCACGAGCAGGGTCTGCTCTGGCTTCAACCCGGCCCTCTCCATCATGCGGAGTGCGGTGGCGGTCACGAGGCCGAATGAGCCGGCCACCTCCCAGGGCATCGCCGACGGCTTGCGGATCGCATTGATGGTCGGGATCACGATCTTCTCGGTGAAGGTGCCCGGCCGATGTTCGCCCAGGATCTGGAACGAGTCGCAGTACACGATCTCGTCGTTCCGACATTGCGGGCACTCGCCACAAGAGAAGGACGGGTCGACGATGATCTCGTCCCCGATGTCGAATCCACTCACTCCGTCACCGACCGCATCGACCGTTCCGGCTCCATCGGCGCCGCCGATGTGGGGGAGGTGCTTGGGTGCGGGAAGGCCCTGAGATACCCAGAGATCGAGGTGGTTCAGCGCCGAATGGCTGATGCTGACCCGGATTTCGCCCGGCCCCGGCTCCGGCTCCTCGACTTCGTTCAGCTGGTACGACCCGATGCCCTGGGTGTCGGTGAGCTGCCAGGCCTTCATCGAGGCGAGGGTAGCCTCGGACTGTCTGAGTCGAGGAGAGGGATTGGGCGTCGAGCTACCAACCGATCGGGAGGTTCACGTCTCGTCCGTCAAAGTGCGTTTCTACGAGCTCGACCCCTACGACCACGTCAATCACACCAACTACTTCTCGTATTTCGAGACGGCTCGGATCGACTACCTCACAGAGATGGGGTGGGGCCTCGACCGTCTCAAGGAGCAAGGCTGGCAGCTGGTGGTCGTCGATTTGAACGCCCGGTTCTCCGCTGCTGCCCGGTTCGGGGAAGAGTTGATCATCCACACCTGGATCGAAGAGGTGGGCCGGGTGAAGTCGACCTGGCGTCAAGTCATGCTGCGAAACGATGAGGAGGTCGCTCGCCTCACCGTCTCGGCCGCCTTCACCGACCTGGCCGGCAAACCAAGACGCATTCCGCCCGAGTTCGCCGACCACATCAGGGGTCTGATCGGCTGACTACCTCAACCTCAGGTTCTACGCCCCGCATCCGGGCCGAATCGCCTCCAGTTCAGGTTGCCAAGCTACGGGCGCCGAAAACCTGAGGCGATTGGTTCCATATCCGGGCCGAGGAACCTCAGGTTCGCCGTTCGGTCAAGCCTGCGGCTGGACCGCCTCGACTTCGCTCCCGGCCATGGCGCCGACGCTGGGCTGGCGCTTCGACCAGGTGATGGCGGAGAGGAGGATGGTCAAGCTGATGCCGGCGATCCAATAGCGGGCAGAGGAGTCCTGCAAGACGATGACCGCGGGCAGGATCAGCAGCGAAATCAGGTTCATCACCTTGATCAGCGGGTTGAGGGCGGGCCCGGCGGTGTCCTTGAACGGATCCCCGACCGTGTCCCCGATGACAGCAGCCTTGTGTGACTCGGAGCCCTTCCCTCCGTAGTGGCCATCCTCGATGTACTTCTTGGCGTTGTCCCATGCCCCACCGGAGTTCGACAGGAAGTTCGCCATGAGCTGTCCGGTCAGGATGGAGGCGGCGAGGAAAGCGCCAAGGGCGAAGTAGTTGATTCCAAAACCGACGATGACCGGGGTCAGCACCGCCAGCAGGGCCGGTGTCAGCAGTTCACGCAAGGAGGCGGTGGTGCAGATGTCGATGACAGGCCCGTAGTCGGGGCGACGCTCGCCTCGCATGATGGCGCCGTCGGCGAACTGCCTTCGCACCTCCTGGACCACGACGGCCGCCGAGCGACCCACCGCTCTGATGGCCAGACCGGAGAACATGAACGCGACCGAGCCTCCGATGAGGAGACCGATGAAAGTGGTCGGATCGGCGACGTTGATCGACGTCTCAGGGAGGGAGAACAGCTCCGATCCTTCTGCGACGAGCCCGAGCTCGCCTGCGATAGTCTCGATGAAGGCGGCGAAGAGTGCCACAGCTGCGATTACCGCCGATCCGATGGCGAACCCTTTCGTGACTGCCTTGGTGGTGTTGCCCACCGCATCGAGGCCGACCATCACCTTCCGGGCTTCGCCATGGAACTCACCGGACATCTCGGCGATGCCGGCGGCATTGTCGGCGACCGGTCCGAAGGTGTCCTCGGAGACGACGACGCCGGTGGTAGCGAGCATCCCCATGCCGGTCAGTGCGACCAGGTAGAGCGAGAACTGGATGTTGCCCCCGCCGAGGACGATCGCAATGCCGAGGGCACCGGCGATGGCGACGATGGCCCAAACCGACGACTCGAGACCCGATGAGATGCCCGACAGGATCGTCGTCGCCGGCCCGGTCTGGGTGGCCTCGGCGATCTCCTGGACCGGCTTCTCCTCGGTCGAGGTGAAGTACTCGGTGAGACGGCTGACGACCTGGGCCAGCACGAGCCCGGCGACGACCGCCCCGAACACCTTCCAGCCCTCGTTCCCGTTCTCATTGCCGACATAGAGGAGGGCGACGGCCAGGGTGCCGGCGACGGTGAGGAGGCCGGCGGTGAGGAAGCCGCGGTTGATCGGTGCCATGGCCGACTTATCACGCTCGGTTGCCCTGACCTGGAACACGCCGACGATCGAGGCCAGGACGCCGATGGCGCGCACTATCACCGGGAAGATCAGACCGAGGGCAGGATTGGCGCCGATCGAGTTGAAGGCGGCGACACCGAGGATGATCGAGGCGACCAGGGTGACCTCGTAGCTCTCGAAGAGGTCGGCAGCCATGCCGGCGCAGTCACCCACGTTGTCACCGACGTTGTCGGCGATCGTGGCCGGGTTACGCGGGTCGTCCTCGGGGATCCCCTGCTCGATCTTGCCCACGAGGTCGGCGCCGACGTCGGCGGCCTTGGTGAAGATCCCACCACCGACCCGGAGGAAGAGGGCGAGGAGGGAGCCACCGAATCCGAATCCGATCAAGATCGCCGAGGAGGTGTTCTGAAAGATCATGATGATGATCGTGGCCCCGAGCAGACCGAGGCCAACGGTGAACATGCCGGCAACGCCACCGGTACGGAAGGCGACCTTGAGGGCAGCCGGCAGCGAGCCGGAACGGGCTGCCGCTGCCGTGCGGACGTTGCCACGCACCGCGAGGGACATGCCGATGAACCCGGTCAGTCCGGAGAGGAAGCACCCCGCGATGAACGCCATCGTCCGGTAGCCGCCCGATTGGGCGAAGGTGAGAGCCTCGGAGCCGTCCGGAGCCAGCACCACGGTCGATGTGAAGAAGACGATGAGGGCCAGTGGGATGAGGATGACGGCGATCGTCTTGAACTGCCGCCGGAGATAGGCCATCGCCCCTTCCTGGATCGCGGCAGCGATTTCCTTCATCGCCGGGGTGCCCTGGTCGGCCTTGAGCACGCCGCGGGAGAGAGCCCATCCGACCAGGAGGGCGAGCACAGCAGTTGCCGCCGCTACCCATAACCAGGCCCACTCGGCGGGGCCGAGGGTGAATTCCTGGTAGCCGCCTTCGGCAGCCAAAGTCACCATGTTCAAGGGAAAGATCCTCCTAGGGGGTTGCGGGCCGAGACTGTAGTGGAGGCCAATTCCTGTCGACAATCAGCACAACGGTGGGGGTCTACCGTTGTATCGCCGCTCACGAGGAAGGATCCGCAGGTGCTCGAAGGTCTGGTCGAATGGGTGACCTCGGTGGTCGAATCCCTCGGCTACGGGGGTGTCGCTTTCCTGGTGGCCCTGGAGAACCTGTTCCCGCCGATCCCTTCTGAGGTGGTGCTGCCATTGGCCGGATTCGTGGCGGCGAATGGCGAGGCGTCGCTGGCGGGCATGGTCGTCGCCGCCACGATCGGGTCGATGATCGGCGCGTTTCTCCTGTACGGCATCTCAGCCGCAATCGGCCCGGTACGCCTCCGGGCACTCGTCGTTCGCTACGGCCGTTGGTTCCGGCTCGACGAGGCCGATCTCGATCGGACCGAGGAGTGGTTCGACAGGCGTGCCAACGTTGCCGTGCTTCTCTGCCGATGTGTGCCACTGATGAGGTCACTCATCTCGATCCCGGCCGGGTTCAGACGGATGTCGATCATCCCCTTCGCCCTGTACACCCTCATCGGCAGCCTGGTCTGGAACGTGGTGCTGATCGGAGCTGGATACCTGCTCGGTGAGCGGTGGAGCCAGGTCGAGGAGCCGCTGGAGCTGTTCAAGAACGCCGTTCTCGTCGCCATCGCGATCGCCGTCGCCTGGTACATCTGGCGTCGTGTCGTCCGCCCCCGGGTGCGGGGCGCTGCCGGCTGACTCAGCCCAGGAAGTCGCGCACCCAATCGTCGGCCGGATGGGCCAGGATGTCTGGAAGCGTGCCGGATTGGACGATCGAGCCCTCCCGCATCAGGGCGATGCGGTCGGACAGTGCCTCTGCCTCCTCCCGATCATGGGTCACCACCAGGGCGGTCATTCCTCCATCGGCCAGGATGCGCCGGGTGTCGACCATGAGACGCTCCCGGAGTGCCCGGTCGAGGGCGCCCAGCGGCTCGTCGAGCATGATCATCCGTGGCTCGGGTGCGAGGGTCCGGGCCAGGGCCACTCGCTGCTTCTCGCCTCCCGAGAGATCGGCGATAGATCGGTGATCGAAGCCATCGAGCCCGACCAACTCCAGCGTGGCGGCAACCCGTCGACGCAGTTCATCCTCGGGCAGGCTCGCCATACGGAGCCCGAAGCCGACATTCCCGAAAACATCGAGGTGCGGGAAGAGGGCATAACCCTGGAACATGAGGCCGAAGCCCCGGAGATGGGTGGGGACGGTGGTCATGTCCTGTCCGTCCCAGGTGATCGAGCCCGATTCGACCGGCACCAACCCCGCCACCGCCCGTAACAACGTCGACTTGCCCGATCCCGAAGGCCCGAGCACAGCTACCGACTCACCTGTCTCGACCGTCAAGGTGACATCCTGGAGGATCGGCTTCCCGCCGAGGACCACATCGATCGACTTCACGCCCAGCATCAGAACGTGCCGATCTCGCCGAACTGGAGCCGGTCGATCCAGAGAACGATCACCGCCGTCATCCCGGCCAGGATGACGGCGAGGGCGAGCGCCATTGCGAACGAGGCCGAGCCGGGCCGGGAGAGGAGCCGCACGATCATCACCGGCATGGTGGCGGTGTTGGGACGGGCGACGAACGATGTGGCCCCGAACTCGCCGAGAGAGATGACGAAGGCGAACGCGGCCCCGACGAGGGCCGCCCGGCTGACGATGGGAAGGTCGATCTCCCGCCAGACCCGCCCCGGGGAGGCGCCCAGCACCCGGGCTGCCTCCCGGGTCTCGACCGGTATCGAGCGGAGTGTCGGCACAGTGGTTCGCACGACGAAGGGAATGGCAACGAGGGCATGGGCGATCGGGATCAACCAGAACGACGCCCGTAGGTCGACCGGTTCGCCCAGGGCCACGATGAATCCAAAGCCGATGGTGACCGCCGATGTCCCCAACGGGAGCATGAGTGTGAGGTCGAACCAGCGTGACAGGGTGCCTCTGCCCTCGGTGATGACCGAAGAGGCCATGACCCCGATCAGGACCGCGATGACCGAGGCGATGACGGCGAAGCGCAAGCTGTTGCCGATCGACGCGATGGGTGTGCCCACCACCGGATCGTCCCGGAAGAGGCCGGCGTAGGCAGCGCCCCGCAGCGACCGGGCCACCAGGACGACGACGGGGATGGCTAGGGCGATCAGGGTGCCGATCACGGCAGCGCCGACGAGAAAACGTGCCCGGCCACGAGGAGTCGGTCGGTCCGCCTCGGCCCGGAGAGCCCAAGTCGATGTATGACGCTCCTGATATCGGGAGTAGGCATAGAGCGCCGCCGTCACCCCGACCAGTTGCACGATGGCAAGGGCAGCGGCCAGAGGCAGGTCGAACAGCGTCACCGCCTGTCGATAGATCTCCACTTCGAGCGTGGCGTACCTGAAGCCGCCGAGGATCAGCACCACCCCGAACGAGGTGAAGGTGAACAAGAACACGATGGCGGCGGAGGCGGCGATCGCAGGTCGCAAGAGTGGGAGGGTGATGGCCCGGAACACTTTCCACTCGCCCGCGCCCAATACGCGCCCGGCATCGTGTAGGTCGGGATCGAGTCTTGACCAGAGGGCTCCAACGGTTCTCACGACGACGGCGACGTTGAAGAAGACGTGGGCGACGAGGATCGCCCCGATGGAATCCCTCCAGCCCAGCGCCACGAATGCAGTGCCAACGACCACGGTCGGCAACACGAAGGGCACAGTCACCAGCGCCGTGGCCAGTTTGCGGCCGCGGAACTCGTATTGAGAGACAGCCCAGGTCAGCGGTGCCGCCACCACCAGGGTCAGCACTGTCGATAACACGGCCTGCCACAGGGTGAACCAACCAATCTGAAAGAGCCGGGCCTCGACGCCATCGGACCCGATGTTCAACTCGGACAGGCCCAGTGTGAGGATCCGGATCAGCGGATAGAGGAAGAAGTACCCGATGAAAATGGCCGGGACGGCTGCAACCAGCAGACGCCCCCAGCTGATCGGCCTCATCAACCCTCCATGACGGCGACCCACTCGTCGATCCACATGTCGCGGTTCTCCGCGATGGTTGCCGGGTCGAGCCGGGCCGGGTCGGCCGGGATGGTGGTGTGTTCGACGAACTCAGGGGGGAGCTCGGCCATTTCGTTGACCGGGAACACAAACCAGGTGAGGGGCACGGTCTCCTGAAATTCGACAGACAGCATGAAGTCGATCAGCTCACCTGCGGCATCGGGGTAGTCGGTCCCGGCGAGGATCCCGGCGTATTCGACCTGTCGATAGCACCCGGCTTCGACGACCCCGGTCGGCGCCTCGTCGATCGGCTCGGTGGCGAAGATGACCTCGGCCGGCGGCGACGAGGCATACGAGACGACCATCGGGCTGTCGCCTCCGTACGGCGTGAAGTCGCTGTAGTAGGCGGTGTCCCAGTCCGGGACGACGCCGACACCACCCGCCTTGAGGTCGGACCAGAACTCGAGCCATGCCTCTTCGCCGTACTGGTCGATGGTGGCGAGGAGAAAGGCCAGACCGGGCGAGGAGGTGGCCGGATGCTCGACGGTGAGAGCGCCGGCGTATCCCGGCTCACGAAGCTGGTCGAGGTCGGTGGGGACGGGCGTTCCATTTTCCGAGAACCACGCTTTGTCGTAGTTGATGCACACGTCGCCATAGTCGATCGGCGTCACCAGGTCGGTCTCGGGGATGAACTCGTCACCGACGCCCTCGAGCGCCGGGCTGGCATGCTCAGTGAAGATTTCCTCGTCGAGGGCCCGGGAGAGGAAGGTGTCGTCAACTCCGAACAGGACATCGGCGAGCGGGTTGTCCTTGGACAGGGCGGCTTGGTTGACCATCGAACCGGCATCCCCGGCTGCGATCATCTCGACCTCGATCCCCGTCGCCTCGGTGAACGCGGCGAAAGTGTCTTCGCTCACCGACCCGGCGAACGAGTCATGAGCCATGAGGCGGAGTGTGTCCGGCGTCTCGGCCTGTTCCGTTCCACACGCCGCAGCGGCAATGAGCACCGTGAGGGTCAGGATCTTCCGCAATGTCATCACTCCTCGTTCTTCGGGAGCGATGAGGCGGGTCCCTACGCCGGCATTATCCGGGTCAGGTTCATCGGTCGGGGTCTCCACAGACCCCCTCTCAGCCCGGTCTCACCGAGCTCCCGTTTGTAGGTCTTAGGTTATAGGTTTTAGGTCTTAGGTTCTATTTGGACGGATCTACGACCTAAAAACCTAGACCTAGAACTTAGAACCTACAACGCTTGCCTTCACCACAGGCGTGAAGGCAAGCACAGTGTTGTGCCCGCCAAAGCCGAAAGAGTTGGTGATGGCGGCGGCGGGCTCCCATTCCCGGGGCTCTCGAACGACGTCGTCGAGGGGGATCTCCGGATCCAGGTTGGTCAGGCCGATGTTGGGAGGCAGTTCGTGCCGTCGCATCGCCTCCACGACCACAGCGGCCTCGATGGAACCTGACGCCCCCATCGCGTGGCCGGTGGTCCCTTTGATCGATGACACTGCGGGCTGATCATCGAAGACCCGGTCGATCACACCGCCCTCGGTGCGGTCGTTCAAGCCGGTCCCGGTGCCGTGGGCACTCACGTAGCTCACCTCTTCGGGGGCGATGCCGGCGTCGGCCAGGGCGAGCCGGATCGCCCGCTCCGCTCCCTGGCCGTCCGGGTGGGGTGCGGTGATGTGGTGGGCGTCGGCAGTCGAGGCGCCGCCCCGGAGCTCGGCCAGGATCTTCGCCCCACGCTCAATGGCAGAGTCTTCGGTCTCGAGGACCAGGATCCCGGCACCTTCTCCCATGACGAACCCGTCACGATCGACGTCGAACGGGCGGGCGATCCCGCTCGGTGACAGAGCCCTGGCCGCCCTGAAGCCCTCCTCGGCGGACGGGCGGGCTGCCGCCTCGGTGCCGCCAACCACCGCTGCGTCGGCATATCCCCATTGGATCTGACGGAGCCCGTCGAGGACGGCCTGGGTGCCGGCGGCGCAGGCCACCGAAGGCGTCGTGACCTGCCCACCGAATCCGTACTTGATCGATATCCCTGCGGCGGCGGCGTTGGTCATCATCATCGGGATGAGGAAGGGTGAGGCCCGGGGCTCGTCCTCATCGGCGACGTGAACCAGCTCTTCGAGAGATTCGAGACCGCCGATGCCGGTGGCCACCGAGACCGTCACGCGGTTGGGGTCGACATCGAGCGGGCCGGCCTGCTCCAGAGCCTCATGGGCAGCGACGAGCGCGAATTGGGTGAATCGATCGAGACGGCGGTGCTCGCGTCTTGATAACCAGGGCTCGGGATCCCAGTTGGCGACCAGCTGCGATCCCAGGGCCGATGGAGGGTGTTGCATGCCCTTCCACAGGTCGTCCATGCCCACACCGGGTGCGGCTACGACACCGATCCCGGTGACGACAACCTTCCGCATGCTCATCTGCTCAATTCTGCCGGAAACTTCACGCTGGGAAAACCGTCCGTTGCAGCTTCCTCATTCCCCCTATCCACCGGTCGTAATCGTTTGCCTTGTTTTGAAAGAACTTTTCGACCTCGGAATGGGGCAGGATGAGAAAGCGCTCCTCGTTGAGCCCGTCGACGACGGCGGCTGCCACCTCATCGGGATCCAGGGCCAGGGGGTCGAGCAGGGTGTGGAACTCTTCGGCCGAGTCGAGAAGCGGGGTCTTGACCCCCATCGGGCACAGACAGCTCACCTTGATCCCCTGGTCTCCGTAGGTGATGGCGAGCCATTCGGCAAAGGACACGGCGGCATGCTTGGTGACCGAGTATTGAGCGGCCTTCAGGTTGGTGAGCAGCCCGGCCGCCGACGCCGTCGACAGAAAATAGCCCTCACCTCGTGCCAGCCATCCGGGGATGAGGCGACGGGCGGCATGCACATGTGACATCAGATTCACATGCCACATGAAGTCCCAGCGCTCCGGCGCGGTCTGCTCATCGCCGGCGAACCCGATCCCGGCGTTGGCACAAAAGAGGTCGACCGGCCCGAACCGATCCTCCGTCTCGTCGATGAGGCGGTCATTGGACTCCGGGTCGGCGACGTCAACATGAAGCGCGGTGGCGCCGATTCCGGATGCGACCGCCTCGGCCGCTGCGAGATCGAGATCGGCCACGATCAGACCCCGGGGTTTCTCATCGGCGAACCGTCGGGCCATGGCGGCGCCGATTCCGCTGCCCCCGCCGGTGACGACGACCACCCGATCGGCGATGTTCAAAAGGGTGCGCTCTCGAGCAACGAGGCCCCGCCCTTCACCGCGGGGGCGAGCCCATTGGCCATCGGCAGCAATTGCTCACCGTAGAAGCGGGCTGTTGTCACCTTTTCTGCCAGGAAAGACTTCTCGAATCCGGGTGGCCCGCTGAGGGCGGCGACCGCAGTTCGTGCCATGAGCCAGCCACCGAGCACAATCCCGAACTGCCGCAGATACGGCGATGCACCGGCCAGGGCTGACTGGAGATCGCCGGATGCCAGGCTCTCGCCGAGCCATCGCGAGGTCTCGACGAGACCCTGGATGGCAACCGACAGCTCCTCACGGAACCGGGCGAGCTCGTCGTGGCCCTCCATGGTGGCGAGCTCCGCGGTCATCTCGCCGATGACTCCGGCGACCACGGCGCCGTTCTCGAGCGGGATCTTGCGCAGCACGAGATCGATGGCCTGGATGCCGTTGGTGCCCTCGTAGATGGGTGCGATCCTCGAGTCCCGCAGGAACTGTGCGGCGCCGGTCTCCTCGATGTAGCCCATGCCGCCGTGCACCTGTACCCCGAGCGAGGCGACCTCGACGCCCACGTCGGTGCACCAGGCCTTGATGATCGGAGTGAGCAGGGCCAGGCGATCGGAGGCGAGCTTTCGCCGATCTTCGCTGTCGGCATGGCCGAGATGGTCACCCTCGCCGGCCGTGAGATAGAGGAGGGATCGCATCGCCTCCACGTAGGCCTTCATCGTGAGCAGCATCCGACGGACATCGGGATGTTCGACGATGGGGACGCTCGCCTTGGACTCGGCCCCGATCGACCGGCCCTGGACCCTCTCCCGGGCGTAGGCCAGGGCGTGCTGATATGCCCGCTCTCCGATGGCGACCCCTTCCATGCCTACGCCCACCCGGGCCATGTTCATCATGGTGAACATGTTTCGCATCCCCTCCTGCTCGTCACCGACGAGGTACCCGACGGCCCCTTTTCCTTCGTCGCCGTAGGAGATCACACAAGTCGGCGAGGCGTGGATGCCCAGCTTGTGCTCGAGCGAGACGACTTTCAGATCGTTGCGCTCACCAGGGTCACCGTTCTCGTCGAGGATGAACTTGGGGACCAGGAACATCGAGATCCCACGGGTCCCCGGGGCGGCGTCAGGTGTTCGAGCGAGCACCAGATGGACGATGTTCTCGGTCAGGTCCTGGTCACCCCAGGTGATGAAGATCTTGGTCCCGAAGAGCCGGTGCGAGCCATCGTCTTGTGGCACTGCCTTGGTCCGGACGGCACCCAGGTCGGATCCCGCCTCGGGCTCGGTCAGGTTCATGGTGCCGCTCCACTCGCCGTTGACCAGCTTTTCGATGTAAGCGGCCTTCAACTCGTCCGACCCGTGCCGATGCAATGCCTCGACCGCTCCATGGGTGAGCATGGCCGCCAGGGAGAAAGCCATGTTGGCTGTCTTGAACATCTCCTCGATGACGACTCCCACCACGTAGGGCATCCCGCCACCGCCCCATTGCTCGGGCATGTGCGCCGCTGCCCATCCCGACTCGACGTACTTTCGATACGCCGCCTTGAAGCCCTCGGGGGTCCGCACCGTGCCCGCCTCTGTGAGGACCGAGCCCTCCTCATCGCCGGTGCGGTTCAGGGGCGCCATCACCTCGGCGAAGAACCGCCCCGCCTCCTCCAGGATCGCCTGCACCGTTTCTGGATCGGCGTCGTGATGGCCATCCAGCTTGGCAATCTGATCCAACCCGGCGACATGGGTGAGGGTGAACATCATGTCGTCGATGCGCGGCTGGTACCCGGCCATGCCAAAAGGGTACCGAGCACCTCTAGCTGTGGCCCACTTCCAGTTGCGAGATCACCGTGTCGTGGAGGGCCTCGTACCCCAGTCCCTCGTAGAGGCCAAAAGCGCCGGTGGGGTTCTCGGAGTCGACGCCGAGCATGGAGTGGGTGAATCCGGTATCCAGGAAGGCGTTGAACGAGTGCTCGAGCAGAGCCGAGGCGACACCCCGTCCCCGCCAAGCCCGCTTCACACCCAGGCTCCTCACCCAGCCCTCGCGTCGGCCCGTCACCTGCTCGTCGTCGGGGAAGTAACCGTTGAGGGAGTAGCCGACCACTTCGTCACCGGCAATCGCCTGAAAGGAGAGATCGAGACGTATCGCCTTGCGCTCGATGAGGTGATGAAAGGCCTCCTCGTCCATGCGGGTCGAGCCCCAGTGGTCGCCGAATGCCTCGTTGAGCGCTTCGCGGGTTCCCTCGTCGAGAGATCGGTCCCAGGGGACGATCTCGACCCCGTCCGGGCGACGGGCCTCGACCGGTGCGTCCAGGGGCCGGATCATCTCCTTCATGAAGCGGACCGGTTCCAGCCCGAACCGACGATAGAGCCTGAAGCTGTCATCCACCCAGTCGAAGTTCCAGGTGCGGATGTACCAGGGCAACGCGGGGTCGCAGCTGGACAGGGACTCCCGGCCCCGTTCGATCTGCCAACCGAGGAGATGACGGCCGATGCCCTGTCCCCGGTAGTCGGGGTCGACCGCACCTTGCAGGATCGCTCGCTCTTCGCCGGCACCACTCACCCGATGCCAGACGAGGCCATAGCCGACCAGATTTCCCTCGAGCCAGTATCCACGTGTGTCGAGCGTCGGGGTCGACGAAGGGCTCGTTGAAGTCGTCCTCCACCTCCGAGGCCGGGGTCAAGGCAGGCAGATCCCAGAAACGCTCGTAGCGATTCATCAGGGCCGCCACCTCTGGGGCGTCGCCAAGGATCAGGGGCCGAATGTCCACGTCGTGAAGGTACCCGCGGTGGCCCGTTCGGGAATCCGATTAATCGGCGAGGAGACCTTCGACGATGCGGGGGAGGACTTTCCCTATGCCGGCATCGAGCTTCACTGCGGCGAACGAGTCGGCCTCGGTGTCTCCTTTGTTGACGATCACGATGGGCAGCGAGCGATGGGCTCCGTACATCACGATGTCAGACGCGGGTGACACCGAGACGGTCGATCCGACTACGAGGACGGCGTCTGCGGTGGCCAGGAACCCCATTGCCTTTTCCATCTCCTCGGAGGGGAGGAGTTCGCCGAACATGACCGTTGCGGTCTTGACCATGCCGCCGCAGTCCGGGCAGGTGGGATCGAGCTCACCTGCTTCCACCCACGAGAGGACGGTCTCCGTGTCCCAGACCTGTTCGCAGTCGACACAGAGACTTTTTCGCACGTTGCCGTGTAGCTCGGCCACATGCTCCTCATCGAGACCGGACACGAGATGGAGCCCATCTACGTTCTGGGTTACCACCCCGGCCAGTCGGTCGTTGTCGGCGAGCCGCTTGATTGCTTCGTGGCCGACGTTGGGCCTCACCGTTGAGCGGGCGCCCCACAACTCACCGTCGAGATGCATCTTCCAGCCCTTGATTCGGAGCTCGGGGCTCGACCGGTAGCGATCGATGTGGAAGTCGTCCGGGTCGACTTTGCTCCACAATCCATCCGGCCCGCGGAAATCGGGAATCCCCGACTCGGTCGAGATCCCGGCACCCGTGAACACCAGGATCTTTGTTGCCGGGCGCAAGACGGCGATGGCCGATTCGATGTCGGAACTTGCTTGGGTCACGCCGGAATTATCAGGCTTCTCAGCCCTCAAACCCAACTGCTTGGCGAAATCGGTATGAGCCGGTGAGAGCCGGGCGTACGATGCGCTTGTGACGACATCGGAAGTCCAGGCATGGCTCGATCGGTACATCGAAGCATGGCAGAAGAACGACCCCGAGCTGGTCGAGGCCCTGTTCACCAGCGATGCCGTCTACCGCTTCCGGCCCTACGGCGGGGATGGCCGCGTCGCCGAAGGAATCGCCGACATCGTGAGCAGCTGGATCGACTTCGACGAGGACCCGGCGGAATGGGAGGCGTCGTACCGGCCCTACGCCGTCGAAGGCAATCGAGCCGTGGCTGTCGGGACCAGTCGCTACTTCGGCGTCGGCGACAAGGGCGACGAGGTATATCACAACTGCTTCCTGCTCGGTTTCGCCGACGGCCGTTGCGCCGAGTTCACTGAATACTGGATGCTCGAGCCGGGCGAGGGCTGACCCGGGATGTCCGATCCCCAATCGGAGATGATGCGGAAGGGTTGGGATCCCGAGGATGGCCTCGATTCGCTCAAGACCCCCCTGTTCCACACCTCCACATTCGTCTTCGAGTCTTCGGCCGCCGCCGAGCGTCTCTTCGCAATCGTCTATGGAGGGGAGACTCCGGAACCGGGCGAGGACGTCGGGTTCATCTACACGCGGATGGACCACCCGAACCTGGTCATCGTCGAGAGTCGGCTCGCCGTGTGGGACGGGGCGAACGCGGCGTTGCTCTTCTCCAGCGGGACCAGTGCCGTGTTCACCACATTCCTCACCCATGTGAGGCCGGGCGGCCTGATCCTGCACAGCACACCGCTGTACGGGGGTACGAACACCATGCTCTACAAGGTGCTGGCGCCTCTTGGCTACGAGCTGGCCTCCTACGGCCCGGATGCATCACAAGGTGAGATAGAGGAGGTGATCGGGGACCGCCGCCTGGCCGCGGTGTACCTGGAGACTCCGGCCAACCCCAGCAACGACGTGTTCGACATCGATCTCGCGGCGGGGATCGCTGCCGGCGCCTCGACGTCCGAGCAACGTGTCCTCACCATCGTGGACAACACGTTCCTCGGGCCATATGCCCAGCGCCCGCTCGACCACGGGGCCGACCTCGTGGTGTATTCGGCCACCAAGTACTTCGGAGGCCACGACGATCTGGTGGCGGGAGTGGTGACCGGAGAGAGTGCGCTGATCGACCCGATGAAGACGATGAGATACAGGATCGGGACCACCGCCGACCCACACACAGCCTGGCTCCTGGGGCGGAGTCTCGAGACTTACGCCATCAGGGTCGAGCGTGAGACCGCCACCGCCACCCGGGTGGCCGGGTTCCTGGCCGGGCAACCCAAAGTCGCAAATGTTCGCTACCTGGGCCTCATCGAGGACGACGATCCCCGGGCCGACCTGGCCAAGCGACAGTGGTCGTCGGCCGGCGCGATGATCTCCTTTGATGTGGTCGGGGGAAAGGAGGAGGCGTTTCGCTTCCTCGACTCGATGAGGCTCGTCGCCAACACCACATCCTTGGGTGGGACGCAGTCGATCGCTTGCCACCCCTGGACGACGACTCACTCCAATGTCGACCCCGAGACCAAGCTTCGGATCGGCATCACCGACGCCATGATCCGCCTATCGATCGGCGTGGAGGCGCCCGAGGACATCATCGCCGACCTCGAGCAGGCCCTGGCCCGCGTCTAGAGGATGGGTCGAACAGCCCATTCACAACTGTCACCCCCGCCGGAATACTCACTGATGGACGCGCTTGGGAGACGTGAGTAGGGAGAGGCATGAGCCACGGGCCGCTCGTTCTCGGGGGTCAGCTCAGATCGTCTCCCAACCGCGCCACCCTTTCCAAAGTCAAAGGCTTCTTCTGCCGCGACCAGCGGTCAGAAGTAGCGGGTGCTCCTACCCAATGGAGCCGGTGAGGGCGGCCCTTCGGGGCCGCCCTCGCTTTTTGAGGATCGTTTCTCCCCTAGATTCGCCGGTCTTATGACCGACACATACCGCGACACCATCAAAGAGCTGAGCGATCGGATCGTCGAGGCTCAACGCCCGATCAAAGTGCTCAACGCGATCAACTGGGACGACTCGATCAAGGAGAAGTTCTTCGCCTCGGGGTTCAAGGAGCTTCCGGCAATAGACCGCGCCTACTACGAGGCTCGCGACACCAAGCTCGATCCCAACGCGACCCGCAATGAGTTGCGGGGCATCGAGGCCGACCTCCAGTCCAAGCTCGGCCCCGTGTCCCCGGCCGGCAACCTGATGAAGTTCATGTGTGAGCAGTTCCGTCTGACGGTCGACCTGCTCGACGCCAGCGGGACACCCGGGTTCTCTCAGATCGCCAGCCTCCTCTACGGGACGCCTCACGATGTCTTCCACGTCGGTGGCCCCACTATTGCCGACCTGGCACAGCAGATGAGAAAGGTGCTCCAGGGGTTGGATGTGCAGTCGGAGACGGAGAAGGACCTGAGGAGCATCCCGGGCACCGAAGCAGTGGGGATCCTGCAAGCCAGTGTCGACGCGTCGATGGGCAAGGGAATGGTCGATGTCCGGCCGGACGATGGGATCGCGGCCGACGCGGCCGCCGGCAGCGACTACATCAAGGTGCGAGAAGACCGCATGTTCTCCCAGCGTGACCTGGACCTCCTCGAGACCCACGAAGCGTGGGTGCACATCGGCACGACGCAGAACGGTCTGGCTCAGCCGGTATGCACCTTCCTGGGCAAGGCGGCCCCCCGGACCACCGTGACTCAGGAGGGGCTGGCGGTTCTGACCGAGATGCTCAACCTGCGCAGTCACCCCCGTCGACTCGCCAAGCTCATGCATCGCATCGAAGGGATAAGAGCGGCGAGCGAAGGAGCGAACTTCGTCGAGGTGTTCGAGATGTTCCGCACCGACGACCTCACCGAGGACGAGGCTTGGGCGGCAGCGGTCCGGATCTTTCGGGGCAGCCTTCCCGACCAAGGGCCCTTCACCAAGGACCTGGGCTATGGCAAGGGCCTGGTGCTCACCCTTCTCTACGTGCGTCTGGCGATAAACCTCGGTCGTTCACATCGGATACCCCTCCTCTTCTGCGGGAAGGTGGATCTGCTCGACATGGTGACCCTCCACCAGCTGGAGGAGGAGGGTCTCGTCGAGGAGCCGAAGTTCATCCCGCCTCCATTCGATGACATTGCGGCGCTGGCGTCCACGTTGAGCTTGGGTGGGTTCACCGCCATGCTCGATTGGGAAAGGCTGGAGGCGGATTACTCCGTGCTGATCTGATCGAACGAGGCTCACCAGCCTGCGAGGGGTCAGTTTCATCGGGTGCTGCGAGCCCTCTATGCACCGAACAAAAGGGGCTGATTCAGGCGTTAGGGTCGCAGCGGCCCCCTTCGAGAACCAGGATGTCATGGCACATTTCGATTTTCCACTGGACCAACTGAGGACGTACTCGCCGACTGTTGAACAGCCCGATGACTTCGAGGGTTTCTGGTCCGCTCAGATGGAGGACGCCTCCCGACACGGCATCGACACCACAGTCGAACCGGCCGGCGACCTGATCAGGTCGGCCGACGTCCTGGATGTGCGCTTCTCCGGGCACGGCGGCGACAAAATTGCCGCATGGCTCTACCTGCCGCACGAGATGGCCGATCGAGCGCCGGTGGTGGTCGAGTACATCGGCTACAACGGAGGCCGGGGCCGACCGATCGACTGGCTCCGCTGGTCGAGTGTTGGCTGTCCGCATCTCGTCGTGGACTCGAGGGGTCAGGGCGGTGTGTGGCGCTCGGGGGACACACCCGACCCCGGAGACGCCGGGGAGCCGGGGAGTCGGGGCTTCGTCACACGAGGGCTGTCCGACCCTGCTGACCACTACTACTCGCGCCTTTTCGTCGATGCTGCCCGGGGCGTCCATGCCACGAGAGCGATCGAGTCCATTGCCCAGCGCCCGGTGGTCGTCAGCGGTGGAAGCCAGGGGGGTGCCCTGGCTCTGGCCGCGGCAAGTCTCTCTCAGCAAGCGTCTGTCGTCCTCGCCGACGTGCCCTTCCTGTCCGACTTTCGACGAGCGGTGGCGATCACCGACTCGGCGCCGTACTCGGAGATCCGGGAATACTGCGCCACCTATCCCGATCGGGTCGGCTCTGTGTTCAGGACCCTCTCCTACTTCGATGTCGTCAATCACGCCAGACGGATTACGGCTCCGTCACTGTTCAGTGTGGCGCTCATGGACGAGATCACCCCGCCTTCAACCGTGTTCGCTGCCTTCAACAATCTGGCCGGGGACGGCCTCATCGAGGTGTACGAGTTCAACGGGCACGAGGGGGGCGGCTCATTGCACTACGAGAAGCAGGTCGAGTTCGTCCGCGAACACCTCGGCTGAGAGCTTCCGTGCGGTCCGCGTATCTCACGCGCACTCCTGATCTGGTCGAAGGCTGACGGTCTTCGAGTTGGTGACCGCGGCCAGATCAACCATGTGCGGCGCCAAGGCACGCCCGGTAGGCACGAGGTAGCCTGGGTCGGTCGCCGATCGGCGTCGTCGAGGGTCGGACGAGGAGGACTTATGGCCGGTCTGGATGTTTCTGGCGCATTCATGTTGACAATCGGCCACGGCGAAGGTCCAGAGGTGAACGTTGCCCTCTCAATCAGAAATGACGACGGCACACCGACGGTGCTATCGCTCCCAGACCCCGACGATTCGGGTGCCACCTGGCCGATCCGCATCTTCACAGGTCTCTCGGCGAAGTACGGCACAGCCGCGTTCCCGTGTGTGGTCACGGATGTTGAGGACGTATTCCCCCCTCCGGGCGGTTTTGTTGGGCTCGTAGTAGAGCTGGAGCATTCACGCGAGGTGGGGAGGCTGGCGGGTCTCGGCCTAGGTGCCCTGGGAGTCATCGTTGAAGACGGCTCGGCCCGCGGTCAAACGGTTATCACCGGTACTGGAGCGGCCACGGCACAGACCTGGTGGTCAGAGAGGCAACCCGACGCGCCGAAGACGTAGGGCTGCCGTGTGCGGCGCTGGATACCGATCCTTAGATGATGTCGAGCGAGACCGGCGCTTCGTGTGGGTCCCGTGGGACTCGAACCCACAACCAACGGGTTAAAAGCCCGCTGCTCTACCAATTGAGCTAGAGACCCTGGACGATCAAAGGCTACCGGCCGATTGGGCGACGAAATGATGCCAGCTAGGGTGGCTTGCCAGTCGAGCTACGGTGGTCGCGATGGAATTGATGACGGTCACGGCGCTCGCGATCGCGAGTAGTGGCGGCGTTCCGGTCGACATGGTCCCCGTGTGGAGTGTCCATGCTTTCCTCGATCACCCCTCTGTCCGAGTCCGGCCGGGGTCATCGCTATTGGGCCACCGTGTCGTGGTTCCTGGTGGGGTCCGTAGTCGGTGGGTTGACTCTCGGCGCCCTGGCCGCTCTCGGCGCGACGGCCGTGGCCGGCCTGGGATTGTCGTCCTCCGCCTCGGCCGCTTTCGTTCTCGTGGCCGGATTGATCACCCTGGCATCCGACCTCGGCATCGGTGGCTTCCGACTTCCTGCCAACCCACGTCAGGTCGAGAGAACCTGGCTGGATCGCTATCGCCCCTGGATCTACGGACTTGGCTTCGGCTGGCAGCTCGGAGTCGGAGTGGCCACCTATGTCATGTCGGCCAGCGTCTACTTGATGGTTGTCGTCGCTGCGGCGACCGGCGAGCCGTGGCTAGCGATGGCCGTAGTCACGTTGTTCGGTCTGCTCCGCGGGCTGGCGATCCTTCCCGCTTCTACCGTGCGCACGCCGGCCGATCTCGGGCGGCTCCATCGGCGCATCGAGCGTCTCCGTCCCACCAGCCGGGTGGTCGCCTTGGCCGGTCAGATCGGCGTTCTGTCGGTTGCGGTCGTCATCCTCGCTGGCGTTCCCGCCGCCCTCGTAGTCGCAGCCGCCCTATCGGTGGCTGCTTGGGGGTTCCGTCAGGGCCTCAGTGACCCTGCCCCCCGGGTGCGGGTCCCGGACAGCCCGGCCGAGCTGCCCCAGCCCGACTACAGCGGATAGTCCCCGAACCGACCCCAGGCGACGAAGAGAGCCAGGGCGATCAGCACCACGTTGGCGATGATCGGCTGAGGTTCTTTCCGTCTGGCGTGCACTGCGATCGCACCCGCTTGCTCGACGGCGAGGCCGGAGGCGGCGATCGGCGTGAGGATGGGGGCGATTCCGGTCACCGCGGGGAGTATCAGACCTAGCGCCCCGAGGATCTCGACGACGCCGACGAACCTGACGAAACCGGGGGAGTAATCCTCGGGCCAGCCCATGCTCGCCGCCAGCTTCTCATGCGGCTGGGTGCTCTTGATGATCCCGGCGGCTCCGAAGGCGAGGGCGAGAAGTATCTGGGCGATCCACAGGGCGGTGTTCATGGCTTCCTCTATGCCTCCACGGGCCGTGTCCGGCTTATCCCGATGCCGCCCAGAGTGTCATTTCCGTAACGCTCGATCTCCTTGGCCAGGTCCAGGCGCTGGGCAGTCATCACGACGTCATCGGTGATCAAGTCAGCGGGAACCAGCCATGAGACCTCGAACTCGATGCCATCCGGGTCCTTGCCATACAGGGCCTTGGTGGTGCCGTGGTCGGTAGCGCCGACCAGTGCGCTCCTCTCCGACAACTTGTCGCCTATCCCGGCCAGGTCCTGGAGAGTGTCGACTTCCCAGGCGAGGTGATACAGGCCGACCGACTGCCGGCCGGCGCCAGAGTCGGCGGCCCCTTCGCCTATTGAGAAGAGGCCAAGGTCGTGATCGTTGTTCGAGCCCTCCGCCTGCATGAAGACTGCCCCGGGGATGGGCATGGGAAGCCGTCGGAAACCGAGCACCTCCTCATAGAAGCGCGCCGAGCGCTCGGCGTCTCTTACATAGAGGACGGCGTGGTTGAGACGATGTACAGACACTGCGCGCTCCTGCTCTGGCTTCGAGCCTAGGTCAAGATGATTGAAGTCTCAAATATTCCCGGTATGCTCCGGCCGATGTCGAGCCCATTGACCAGGATCGAGTTGAGAGCCTGGGCACGCTGGGCGGGCGGCTCGAGATCGCTGTTCAACGCCCTCGATCGCCAGCTCCGGGATGAGTCGGGCATGAGCCACGACGACTATCAGATACTGAGCCGGCTTCATCGCGACCCTGCGCGGGCCCTCCGGATGAGTGAGCTCGCCGCCGACGTCGGCTTTTCACCGAGCCGGCTCTCTCATGCTGTGAGACGGATGGAGGAGGAGGGCTGGATCGAGCGCAGCCCTAGCGAGATCGATCGCCGGGGCACCGAGGCCAGGCTGACCGAACTCGGGGTGAAGGTGGTCGAGGAGGCCTCTCCGGCCCATCTTGCCCTGGTCAAGCGGCTCACCTTCGATGTCATCGGCTCGCAGAGGATGGCGGCATTGGCGGAGGCGATGGACGAGATCGGGCGCACCGCCCGTGATCGCTAGCCGGAGCGGGTGAAGACGTGCACCCCGTCTTCCCAGACCACCATGATCCAGGGCGTCGACGTGCCCGGGGTCACCCCGAGACGTGATGGGCTACCGGGGTCTGACGGGCTGAACGGGTCGACGACCGGCTCGGTCTGGCTGACCGTGCCGTCCTGGCCAACCGAAACAAATCCTCCGATCCCAAGCGACTCGTCCGACTCGGGCGCACCGTAGATCACGATGTAGATCGTCCCGTCGATCCCCGTCTCCACCTCGATGCCGCCGTGGGCGATGACCTCAGGATCCTCCGAGTAACGCATCTGCAGAGTCCTGGTCAACCCGGCGTCGGGCAGCTCGAGAACGATCTCGTCGTCGTTCACGGTCACCATGAAGCGGGTGCCGTCTCTGGCCAGCAACCAGTCGACCGGATCCAGAATTGGTTGCGCAGGGTCGAGAGCATGAGCGGCGCCATCGTTGCCGAGCCCGTAGAGCAGCTCACCGTCGGTCGTCACCAGGGGAACGGCGCCGTCGAAAGTGGCTCCGGACGCCTGGCCGTCGGCGATACGGAGCAGTGACATCGTGTCCTCCGAGGGAAATCCACCTGCGGTGATCGACCCGTCGTCCAGGCCCTGTGGCATCTGGTACTGGAAGAAGAGACCGTCGACCAGCAGGTCCTCGGGCATGACCACCTGGTCGAGATAAGTGCCGTCGGCGGCGAAATGGGCGATGCGGAGTCTGGCTGCGTCGAGGAACCACCATGAGCTGTCAGGTGTCTGGGTCCCATACTCCGGCCCGAGCATCAGACCGTCGCCGCCCGGCGAGGTGCCAAGGAACTCCTCACCTTCGCCGTAAGGAAAAATCTGCTCGGTCCATCCTGGCCCCATCTCCGAGAACGGGGAAAGAAGAACGGTCACCGTCTGCTCGGCGGCAGCGCTCGTGGTTGGGGCAACGGCGGTCGTCGTGGACACCGGGTCTGAAGCAGTCGTCGTGGGATCGGCCGCAGTCGTGGTGACCCCGGCCGTCGTGGTCGATTGATCGGTCGTGGTTGGTGGATCCGAGTCTTGATTGCAGACGGCGACGATGGCGACGACAGCGATGACGAGCACGATCAAAGTGACGAGCCGGCCGCGAGACATGGCTTCAGGTTATGGCGGGGGTATGACACAGGAGAGGACCGCGGTGGAGAGAAGCTCAGAGTGTTCCGGCCGATAGCCTCCCGTTCGTGAGCAGCATCCGATTCGGGATCTCCCGCCTGCCTCCTGAGGATGTCCCGGATGAGCAGTTCCTAGATGACCTGGTGGCGAAGGGTCATCGAGCCCTCGAGCTGCCCTTCGTCGATGGTTTCCCCTGGAAGGAGAAGAGGTGTCAGGCTTTCGGCAAGCTGGCTTCCGAGCGTGACATCCGGCTCTCGGTCCATGCGCCCTACTTCGCCGGCCTGACGCTGCCTGACGAGGACCGTGGCCGCCAGTCGCTGGCTGCCCTCGAGCACACGATGAAGCTCGGCAAGGCGTTGACGGCGCCTGTGATCGTTGCCCATTTCGGGTCCAATTACTCCGAGGAGCCAGATGTCCTCATGGATCGCATCCGGTCCCGACTCGATTCGGTCGTCTCCAAGGTCGAATCGCTCGGGGTGGGCATGGGTCTGGAGACGGCAGGCAACAACCGATCGTTCGGGAGCCTCGGCGACATTGCGATGCTCGCCTCCGAGTACACCTTTGTTCGCCCCGTTGTCGACTGGGCTCATGTCCATGCGATGACCGGGGGTGGCCTCACCTCCAAAGACGCCTTCGTCTCGGTGTTCTCCTTCATCCAAAGCCAGTTCCCCGGCTGGATGATTGCCCCGCTGCAGACCCAGTTTTCGGACAACGAGTTCGGCGCCGGCGGCGAGATACGCCACATCGCCTACGGGGAGGGAACCCTCCGGGTCGGGCCACTGGTCGAGGCAGCGCAGGAAGCGGGGGTCGCCATGGTCCTCATCTCCGAGGCCAGGGATCTGGCCAGTCACGACCGGATCTGGGAGGAGGCGATGGCGCAGATCGAGATCGGGGCGTCAACGATGTCGGGCCGGCCCATTTTCAACGTGGATGCCCCGTTTCCCGCTCCCATCTCTGCGAACAAGGAGGGCGACGGGTTCAAGCCTGTGGGTCTAGATCGCCCGCTTCGATTGTCGAACCTGGACAAGGTCTATTTTCCCGACGAGGGCTACACCAAGGGCGACCTGATCCAGTACTACGCCTCGGTGGCGCCGGTTCTTCTGCCCCATCTCGACGGTCGGCCGATCTCGATGAGTCGCTACCCCGAGGGCATCAAGGGACCATCGTTCTACGAGAAGCGGGCACCCGGACACCAGCCGGAGTGGATGAGGACGACACCCGTGCTGTCGGACTCTCAGGGTGGTGTCATCGACTTTCTCGTCGCCGACAGCATCGAGGCGTTGATGTGGTTCGCCAACATGGGGTGCATCGAGACCCATCCCTTCCATTCCCGTGAAGGACGACTCGAGCTCCCCGACTACGCCATCTTCGACTTCGATCCGGCCGAAGGCTCCACCTGGGATCAGGTTGTGGAGGGTGGCCAACTACTCGAGGTGGCTCTTACCCAGCTCGGTCTGGCCGGTTACCCCAAGCTCTCCGGCTCGAGAGGGCTCCATGTCTATGTCCCGCTCGAACCGGTCCATGAATTCTCGAGGGTGCGGCGCTTCGTCGGTGAGGTGGGCAACTACCTGGCGGCGGCCAAACCAGACGCCCTCACCATGGAATGGGACAAGCCGAAGCGGAAGGGCAAGGTGTTCGTCGATCACAACCGGAACGCCTTCGGCCAGACCGTCGCCTCGGTCTATTCGGTCCGGCCCCGCCCTGGTGCCCCGGTCTCAGCGCCGCTGACCTGGGAGGAGCTGGGCGAGGTGGCCAATGGCGAAATCACCATCGTCAATCTCTGGGACCGTCTCCAGCGTTACGGCGATCTGTTTGCCCCGGTCGTGGCCGGCGGTCAAACCCTCGACGACGCCGAGAAATCACTGGGGATCGGAGAGGGACCCGAAACCTAGAGATGCGCTCAGCCCGGCCTTGCTAGCGTCCTGTGATGGATCTGTACGCCCGGGTCAACATCCTCGGGGGTCTGTCGGTGCGGCTTCCCCGGGGGCGACTGGACGATGCCATCGCCCTCGACAACGACCCGATCAGACGGGCTCGGCATTGGGCGGAGCAGGGCGTCGACTACATGCACATCGTCGATCTCGACGCTGCCGCCTACGGGGACTATCGCAACCGTGAGCTTATCGACCGGTTGATCGACGAGGTCCCGGTGCCGGTCCAGGTCGCCGGAGGCATTCGCTCCGAAGGCGAGGCGCAGCGCTTGATCGAAAAGGGAGCCTGGCGCATCGTCATGGGGACCGCCGCCATCGAGAACCAGAACATGGTCTGGGATCTATGCCGTGAGAACCCTGACAAGATCGCCGTATCGGTCGACGTCCACTCCGATGAGGAGATCGTGACCAAGGGCTGGACCCAGAACAGCGGTCGCTATCTCGAGGAGGTGCTCATCGAGATGTCCTCGGCCGGCGTGGTGGCATTCCTCGTGTCCGAGGCCGGACGGGACGCTCTCGAGGACCCGCCAAACTTCCAGATCATGGCCGAGGCACTGGCCACGGTCGAGCAGCCTGTGATTGCTGCGGGCGGGGTGAGGGACCTGGAGGATCTGCGCGACCTGTTGCGTCTCGAGGCGGCCGGGCGAAGCCTCGACGGGGTAGTGGTCGGCCGCGAGGTGACAGCCGGCCGCTTCACCATCGAGGAGGCGAAGCAAGTGCTCGCCGGTGGTGGCCCCACTCGGGCCCCGGGCGGCGTTGTGGCCACCACGGTCCGAGTCGGGGTGACCTCCTTGCAGAAATCCCTCGACTTCTACGGGGCGCTCGGCTTCACACATGTCCGAACCCCGACACAGGGTGTGGCGGCCGAGGTGATCGAGTCGGCGAAGGGGCAGAGGATCGAATTGGTCGAGGGTCAGGATCGGCCCGCCGCCCTCACCTTCGTCGTCGACGACCTGGAGCGATGGGGCCAGCATTTGAGCAGTCTCGATCTCCAGATGAGCGCCGGAGACAACGTCATCGAGATCACCGACCCCGACGGGCTCCAGCTTCGGTTCGAGCAAGCCTGAGTCGAATCTCTGAGTGCCGGTCAGTTCTTGATCAGGGTACGGGATTGTTCCCGGAGAAACTGGCGCAGGTACCAGGGCCCGCCGCCGCCGGTGCCGGACGTCCCCGAACCCTTCCAGCCGCCGAATGGGTTGATGTCGGGCCAAGCGCCGGTTGTGGCGCCGGCCGCCCGGTTCACGTAAGTGACCCCGGCCTGGATCTCCTTGAACCAGGTGTCGATCTCCTCCTCGTCACCGCTGAAGAGCCCGGCGGTGAGACCGAAATCGGTGTCGTTGGAGAGGGCGATCCCTTCCTCGAAGGATTTGACCTTGGTGACAGCCACGAAGGGAACGAACAGTTCTTCCTTCCAGACCCACGAGTCGAGTGGGGCGCTGACCACGGTTGGGGCCACGTACGTCCCGTTCGCCAGATCGCCCTCGGTGAGGACGACACCCCCGGCGAGGACCTCACCGCCGCTGTTCTTGACCTCGTCCACCGCCGTCTGGAATCGCTCCACCGCGGCATCGTCGATGACAGGTCCCATGAATGTGCCCTGCTCGAGGGGATTGCCGACTGCAATGGATCCCGTGGCCTCGACCAGCTTGGCGACCAGGTCGTCGTAGACCTCCTCATCGACGTAGACCCTGGACGTTGCGCTGCACTTCTGGCCGCTGAGGCCGAATGCACCCCGGACGATCCCCTGTGTGGCCACATCGAGATCGGCGCTCGAAGTCACAACGACCGGGTTCTTCCCGCCCATCTCACAGAACACGGGCTTTGGCCTCGCCTCGTTCACCGTCCGGTAGAGGTACATGCCCACCGGGTAGGAGCCGGTGAACGTGAGCCCGTCCACCTTCGGGTGATGGGCCAGGTAGTCCCCGATCTCGTCCCCACCGGTGACGACGTGCAGGGCAGCCTCTGGCAGACCGGCCTCCAGCATCACCCGATGGAACTCGAGGGCCATCAGGGCACCTTGGTTTGACGGCTTGATGACCACTGTGTTGCCAGTGATCAGCCCCCCAATGGAAGGCCCGCCGGCGAGCGCCATGGGGAAGTTGAAGGGTGAGATGACAGCCCAGACCCCGAATGGCCGAAGGACTGAAGTGTTGGCGTCATTGGGACCGTGTGAGCTGAGCGGGGTGATGAATCCCTCGTGCTCGGTGATCTGACCTGCGTAGTAGCGGAGGAACTCGACGGTCTCGGCCACATCCCCCAACGACTCGAGACGGTTCTTCCCGATCTCGTACGACATCAGGGCGGCCAACTCGAAGAGCTCGTTGTCCATGCGGTCCGCCGCCGCCAGCATCAGGTCTCGTCGGCGCTCCCAGCCCCAGGCCTCCCATTCCGGTGCGAACGCCTTGGCGGCAGACACAGCGTCGTCGACGTCCTGGGTCACTGCCTGGGCGTAGCGGCCAACGACGATCTCGGAGTCGATAGGGGAGACCTCCTCGAAGAGCTCTCTGTCCCTGCGTTCCTCCCCGTCGACCGCGACGCCGTGGTTCTGCCCGAGCCGCGGCTTCACGCGTTCCAGGGCGTCCTCATAAGCCCTGTTCATCTCCTCGTTGTCCGTGGACATCGTGGCGTAGGTGATCTTCATCGACATCGCTGTGCTCGTTGCGGCCTCATGCGACCGACGTTAACCAACGGCCGGCACCTGAATCCGGGGAACAGGTCCGGCTACCGAAGCGAGCGGAGGCTGGCTAGCGTTTCAACCGCAGATGCCAGATTCACCGTGGGTTCTCTACTGGCCTCTCCTGCTAGTGGGGGCCTATCTCTTGGGGTCGATTCCGTTCGCCCAGGTCATCGCGCGCCTCCGGGGCATCGATTTGCGTTACGTCGGCAGCGGCAACGTGGGCGCGGGCAATCTGACCCGCGTCGCCGGCTGGCAATGGGGGCTTGTGGGTGGCGTGCTCGACGGCCTCAAAGGGTTGTTCCCGGTCCTGATCGCTCAAGGGATGGGGTTTGGCAAGGGCGCCGCCGGGATGGTGGGGCTAATGGCCGTCATCGGTCACAACTGGTCGATATTCCTGAAGGGTCGATCGGGGCGTGGCCTGGCCACTTCAGTGGGTTTGTTGCTCGCCCTCGACCCGGTGCTGCTGGTCTGGACCACGGGCTGGTCGGTGGCCGGCTGGAAGATCGGTGGTGGTGTGGCCGGCTTCCTCGGATGGGGCCTCCTGCCCATTGTCTCCACGGCGATGGGTCGTCCGGCGACCGAGTCGCTCGTACTGCTGGCGCTCTCGATCGTCATCATGGCCCGCAGGATGCAGGGCAACCCCGACAGCGCGCGCGGCATGCGCCCGGCAATGAGGCGTGCGATCTTCGACACCGATCCGGGTGGTGGGGACTTCCCGCAAAGCGCGGACGACCTGCTGACTCCATGAGCCCGAAGCGGGTGGCCTGGATCGCGGTCATCGCCGCGATCGTCTACGCCGGCGTCGCCGGTTTCATCCTCAACAACTTCGAACTGCCGGAGATGAACGCGTACGCGTGGGGTCTGGTCACCCTGGCCGCGATTGCCCAGATCACCGCGAGCTGGTTCTTCGGGTTGCTCTACAAGGAGTCCGTGGAAGAGGCCGGAGGCGAGTTGAAGGCCTTCTCGGCGTTCAAGGCGGCGATGGTCGGTGCGGGTGTGGCCCGGCTCATTCCGGCCGGGGGGGCCATCACCCCGGTGGCGATGGGCTGGACGGTCCGTGATGAAGAGCCCGGCACGACCGGCGCCGCGGTCCGTGCCGTCCTTCTCAACTACGCCGGTCTCCTGATGATGACCGGGGTGGGACTGCTACTGGCCCGGCCTCAGGATTCAGCCCGGATCGCCTCCATCAGCCTGACCGTTCTCGCCCCGTTCGTCCTCCTCGCCGGCGTCCTCCTCATGTTTGGCTCCGGGAAGCTGGGCTCACTCTCCCGATTCTTGCCCAAGGGCATTCGGAAGCGTCTCGACACGACGGTCATCGACCACCTCCCCGGCCCGGAGTCGCAGACGTACATCTGGTGTCGCCTGATCCTCGAGGCCACCGCACTTGGCCTCGTACTCATCGCCTTCGGGATCGACGTCAACGTGTTCCAGGTGATGGCCGCCTTCGGCGCGGCTTCGATCGCGGGAGGGCTCCCCGGCACGCCTGGCGGGCTCGGTGTCACCGAGGCCGGGCTCGTCTTCATCCTCAGCGCATACGGCTTTCCGGCGGCGACGACGGTGGCGCCCGTGCTCATCTACCGGATCATCTCCTATTGGGTGCCAGCGGCCCTCAGCTTCTTCGCCGGAGGGATGACCTTCCTCAGGTCCCCGGAGGCGAAGGCCGCGGCGGAGGTCGATTACGAGGGACAGCGGGGGAAGTAGCCTCGGGCCATGCCCGAGACCGTCGCGTTCAGCCTTCCCAACCAGGACGGGGAGACCGTCAGGTCCGAGGATTTCGCCGGGAAGCGCCTGGTCATGTTCTTCTATCCCGCAGCCATGACGCCGGGGTGCACCAAGGAGTCGTGCGATTTCCGGGACAGCTATCAGGAGTTCGCCGAGGCGGGTTACGAGATAGTCGGGGTCAGCCCGGACACGCCGACGAAGAACGCCAGGTTCAAGGAGAAGGAGGGCCTCAACTTCGACCTGCTCTCCGACCAGGACAAGGAGCTGGCCACCTCGCTCGGAGCCTGGGGCGAGAAGAAGATGTACGGGAAGACGATGGAGGGCCTGATCAGGTCGACCTTCGTCATCGGCCCCGACGGCCAGATCGAAAAGGCCTACCGCAACGTGAAGGCCACCGGCCACGTCGCCCGGGTCAAAGCCGACCTCCTGGGCTGAGTTTCCACCCGAGGAGCGAAGGGCTATTCCCCCAGCTCGATGCCGGCCAGCTCCTCCAACGCCTTGACCAAGGCGTGGTTGCCTTCGGAGCCGAGACCCTGGGCCTGGAGGGCTCGGTAAAGCTGGAAGACCAGAGACGTGCCGGGCAGCGGGACACCCAGCTCGTCGGCGGAGTCGAGGACGATTCGGAGATCCTTCTGCTGCAGGTCGATGGTGAATCCGGGGCGCCAATCACGTGCGATCATTTGCGGCCCGCGGTTGGATAGCATCCACGACCCGGCCGCCCCACCCTCGACCGCTGCCAGCGTCGTTCGCAGATCCAGCCCAGCCCCCTCCGCGAGCAGCAGTGCTTCCGAGGCGGCCAGCTCGTTGAGCACGACCAGCACCTGATTGACCGCTTTGGCCATCTGACCCGACCCCGGCTCTTCGCCGATGTGTGTGATCGTCTTCGAATAGGCCTCCATGAACGGCCGAGCCCGGTCCAGTGCCTCGGCGGGGCCTCCGGCCATCACCGCCAGAGTCCCCTTCTCGGCGCCTTCCGACCCGCCCGAAACCGGGGCGTCTATCCAGGACACCTCCAACGCCGAGGCGCGGGCGGCGAAATCTCTCGTAGCGCCGGGGGAGATCGTCGAGTGGTCGACGAGGATCGCCCCTCGGGCCAGACCATGGATGACCCCGCCATCGCCGAACACCACCTCCTCTACGTCCGGGGTATCGGACACACAGACGAAGACGATGTCGCTCGCCTTGCCCAGTTCGATCGGATCGGCGGCGAGATCACAGACGAGATCCACTCCCTTTCCAGGAGTCCGGTTCCAGACGGTCAAGTTGTTCCCCGCCATGAGCAGGTTCAGCGCCATCCCGTGGCCCATCGTGCCGAGGCCGATGAAACCGAGACGAGTCATGGCCGGGCACTCTAGGGGTGTGCTAAACCCACGCCATGCCCCACGATCGACTCGACGCCACTATCGCCGACGAGGTGTCGGCCTTGCGCCAGTCAGGGACGGCCAAGGGGTCCGAGGCGGTGATCGTCGGCATCGAGCCCGAGCACGACGGGCACGGACCCCGCTATCTCCTCGAAGGTGACGAGCGGCGATTCATCAGGATGAATTCCAACAGCTACCTCGGGCTTTCCCGTCACCCAGCGGTGACAGAAGCCGAAGAGTCGGCGACGAAGGAGTTCGGGGCAGGTCCGGGGGCGGTCCGGTTCATCTCGGGCACCTATCGGGCACACATCGACCTGGAGCATCGGCTGGCGTCCTTCCACAGCCGCCCATCGTCGATGATCTTCTCCTCGGCATATGCGGCTGTCGTCTCGAGCCTCACCTCGCTGATCACATCCGACACAGTCGTGCTCAGCGACGAGCTGAATCACAACTGCATCATCAATGCATTGCGTCTCTCCCGCCCGGCGAAGAGGGAGGTCTATCCCCACCTCGACTTCGCCGCACTCGACTCGCTGCTGGCCCGGGCGGCCGGGGCGACGAGAGCGATCGTCGTCACCGACGGGGTGTTCTCGATGCGTGGCGACTACGCCGATCTCTCGGCTCTGATGGAGATCGCCCGGGCCCATGACGACGAATTCGAGGAGAACGTCGTCGTCGTGGTCGACGACTCCCACGGCGTCGCCGCATTTGGAGCGACGGGCCGTGGCACCGAGGAGGTTTCTGGCTCTGACCCGGTGGACGTCCTCATCGGCACGCTGGGCAAGGCATTCGGAGTCAACGGGGGATATGTGACCGGGAGCCAGAGCCTCTCCGACTTCTTGCGGGAGAAAGCTCCGATGTACATCTACTCGAACCCGATCACAGTGGGGGAGGCGGCCGCTGCCGCGGCCGCCATTTCCGTGGTCGATTCCGACGAGGGTCGGTCGCTCCTGGCCCATCTCACTGCCATGACTGGGCGTTTCGAGTCCGGGCTCGTCGACCTGGGTCTGGAGACGATCCCTGGCCCGCATCCCGTCGTGCCGCTGATGGTCAGGGACACCGAGCGGACCACCGCCCTGGTCCGTCATCTCCACGACAACGCAATCCTCGCCACAGGTCTCAACTACCCGGTGGTGCCCAAAGGCGACGAGGAGATCCGGTTCCAGGTCAACGCCGACCACACCGAGGGCGATATCGATCGAGTTCTCCAGGTCCTCGGGAGTTTCGGGAACTGACCGCCTAGCCGATCACCACCAGCACGGCCCCCGCCTCGACCTGGTCACCGGGAGAGCAGTCCACCTCCATGACGGTCCCCTCGTTGGGCGACCTGAGGGTGTGCTCCATCTTCATCGCCTCCAACACAACGAGAACCTGTCCCGCTTCAACGGTGTCACCGACGTTCGCTTCGACCCTGACCACCCTTCCCGGCATAGGCGCATGCAATGATCCAGGCGCCTCAGCCACCTCGGTCGAGGGAAAGCGAGGCAGGGCGTCGAGCCGAACCGGTGCCAGTTCGGAGTCGACGAAGCGAGCTTCGCCATACCGCGCCACGGTGAAGCTGTGGTCGAGCCCGTCGTGGTTGAAGGCGACCCGATCGGGTGAGCACTCGGTGACGTCCAAAGGGCCCAACCCCTCCACCACCGTCATCGGTGTGACCGAATAGCGGATCAACTGGGTTCCATGATCGCCTCGATACGACCGCTCCTGGGTGTGACCGGGCCGATTGCGCCAACCCGACGGAATCGTTGTCAGCACCGGGGCTCCTGCCCTTGTCGAAAGCTTGGTCGGCCAGCGCCGCAGCCACCGCCGCCAGGTGCTCCATCTCCATGTCCGCCAAGGGCCGGCCGAGATGTGCCGGGTCGTGTCGTTCCAGGAAATGTGTGTCTGTCGCTCCTGCCCGGAACTCCTCGTGGTCAAGGATCCGAACCAGAAGTTCGCGATTGGTGACAGGACCGTGGAGGATCGCCCGGCGCAACGTCTGGGAAAGAGTTTCGGCCGCATCGTCCCGAGTGGCGCCATGGGCGATGATCTTGGCCAGCATCGGGTCGTAGAACACAGAGACCGACGAGCCGTCCTCGACTCCGGAGTCGACTCGCAGTCCTGGCAGGTCGGGGATCTCGAACCGGTGAATCCTGCCCGTGACCGGTAGGAAGTCATGACGCGGGTCCTCGGCATAGAGCCGTGCCTCGATGGCGTGGCCCGAGATCGCAGGCTCGATGTCGACCGGGGCACCGTTGGCGATCTCGATCTGGAGACGCACCAGATCCAACCCGGTGACCATCTCGGTGACCGGGTGCTCTACCTGGAGCCTCGTGTTCATCTCCAGGAAGAAGAACTCGCCGTCCTGGAAGAGGAACTCGACCGTCCCTGCCCCGACGTACCCGACAGCGGCAGCGACGGTCACGGCCGTCTCGCCCATTCGGCGGCGCAGGTCCTCGTCGATTGCCGGTGAGGGCGCCTCCTCGATGATCTTCTGATGCCGGCGTTGGATCGAGCACTCCCTCTCGAACAGGGAGATCACCCGGCCATGACCGTCTCCAAGCACCTGGATCTCGATATGACGGGCTGCCTCCAGGTACTTCTCGAGGAACACGGTGTCGTCACCAAACGACGAGCCTGCCTCCCGTCTCGCACCCTCGATTGCCCCGGCAAGGCCTGAAGCATCGCCGACGATCCTCATCCCCTTGCCTCCGCCGCCGGCTGACGCCTTGACGAGGACCGGGTACCCGATCTCGCCCGCCGCCGCTGCTGCCGCCTCCTCATCCATTCCGGTCAGGTCGATGGCGCGCAGCGTGGGGACCTCTGCGGACTCGACCAGAGTCTTCGAGCGGAGCTTCGAGCCCATGACCTCGATCGCCTCCGGCGATGGGCCGATCCAGGTCAGTCCTTCGGCGATCACCCGGCGGGCGAACTCGGAGTTCTCGGCGAGAAAGCCGTATCCGGGATGAACGGCATCCGCCCCGGCGTGTTTGGCGGCTCCCAGCACCGCATCGATGTCCAGGTAGGTTTCGGCGGGGGTCGTGCCGGGAAAGTTCACTGCATGATCTGCCTCGATGACATGCGGCTCGGCGGTGTCGGGGTCCGAATAGACGGCAACCGTCTCGATGGACATCTGCCGACAGGTGCGGAAGATACGACGAGCAATCTCACCGCGGTTGGCGACCAGAAGTCTTCGGATCATCGGCTCGGTGAGCGTACCGGTGGAAACCATTTCGGCGGCCGGGACGTCATATGTTCTGTCGTCCTATCTATGAGTTGAGGAGTCGAGTCCGCATGAGTGATACACAGTTGTTGGAGAGACAGGACCGAGAGACGGTCGAAAGGCTCGAGCCCGCTCCGAGGCGCAGGTCGGCGATCGTGCCGATCGCAATCGTCACCGGTGTGGTCGCCCTGTTTGTCGTGATTGGCATCTGGGTTGTTTCGAGTCTTCAGGATCTGGCCGATGCCGTGCCCACGCCGGGTGACCTGGCCGCGGTATTCGAGCCGGAGCCGTATGAGGAGATCGGCCCGGTCGTCATCAGCTCGATCCGGGATATGTCCAATCTGACGACCGTCGAGACGGTCCAGTACACGATCGTCGACAAGGGCACCGATCAGGGATGGCTGGAATGGGCTCGCGGTGACAGCCTGCAGCTGTTCGCGGTGGCCAGGATCGGCGCCGGCATCGACATGAGTGGTATCTCCGTGCGGAATGTCTCCCTGGATGACCAGGGCGTCGTCGAGATCACCGTGCCGGCCGCTGAGATCCAGTACGTGTCGGTCGACAACGAGGCAACCCAGATCCTCGATCGGGAGACCGGGCTGTTCACCAAGGGCGATCCGAGGTTGGAGACCGACGCCCGGCAGGTGGCCGAGGAGGTCCTGGTCCAGGCCGCCGTCGATGAGGGCGTGCTCGCCGACGCCGAGGCCAATGCCCGTCAGGTACTGACTAACTTCCTGCTCGGTCTGGGATACCGCGACGTCGTGGTCGAGTTCTCGGGCTGAGGCTCGTAACCTCCCCGGGTGGATAGCGAAGAGCTCACTGTTCAGACCGGGGGACGGGCCGGGGTCTTCGACATCACGGCCGATGTGGCGAGATTTGTCGGGGGCCATGGTGATGGGCTGCTCTCTGTGTTCGTTCCGCACGCCACCGCCGGTGTAGCGGTGATCGAGGTGGGCGCGGGGAGCGACCACGACCTGATCGCAGCCATCGACGCCCTCCTTCCGGCGGAGCAGGGCCGTTGGAGACATGAGCACGGAAGCCCGGGCCACGGCCGCGATCACGTGTTGCCGGCATTCGTGTCTCCCAGCGTCACCATCCCGGTCGTTGCAGGCAGACCGACGTTGGGCACCTGGCAGTCGGTGGTGCTGGTCGATACCAACGTCGACAATCGGACCAGAAAGATCCGCCTCTCCTTCATCGAGGGCTGAGCCGACATGACGCCGGCACTCGAGACCCGACGCCTGCGGCTGACACCGCTCGACCCATCGGACGCCGACGAGATGGTGTCGGTCCTGGACGACGACCGGCTCTACGTCTTCACCGGTGGCGGTCCGCCGACCCTGGGCGAACTCGAAGAGAGGTACAGGGCGCAATCGGCAGGTTCGCCTCCCGATGGCGAGACATGGCACAACTGGATCATCCGACTCGTCGAAGACGGCGCGGCCGTCGGGTTCGTGCAGGCAACTGTGACCGGTGAGGAAGCGGACATCGCATGGCTCGTCGGTGCCGATTGGCAGGGCAGGGGAATCGCGACAGAGGCCGCGGCCGGGATGATCGAGTGGCTCGGTGCCAACGGGACTCGACGGCTGGTGGCTCACATCCATTCCGAACACGCCGCATCGGGAAAGGTGGCAGCCGCTCTCGGATTGCTGCCGACCGGAGAGGTCGATGTCGATGGCGAGATGACTTGGGAACGGCTACTCGAGGCCTGATCACATCCGGAAGACGCCGAAGCGGTCGGTTCCCTCGACCTCGGCGGAGTGGGTGGCGGAGAGAGCGATGCCGAGCACGTGCCGGGTATCGCGGGGATCGATGAGCCCGTCATCTCGCACTCTCGCCGTGGAGAAGTAAGCCAGCTCCTCGGCTTCGATCTGAGCCTCGATCTCCTTCCGGCGCTTCTCGTCCGCTTCCTCGTCGAACGGCTCTCCCCGTGATTCCGCGGCCTGACGGGCGATGATCGACATGACACCGGCCAGCTGGGTCGGTCCCATCACCGCCACCTTGTGGTTGGGATAGCCAAATACGAACCGGGGGTCGTACGACCGCCCGGACATCCCGTAGTTCCCGGCTCCGTAGGAGACACCGGCCATGAGGGCGATATGGGGCACCTCGGAGTTGGCCACGGCATTCACCATCTTGGCCCCGTCCTTGATGATGCCCCTCTGCTCGTAGTCCTTGCCCACCATGTAGCCGGTGGTGTTGTGGATGAAGAGGAGCGGAGTGTCGTAGCGATTGCTGAGCTGGATGAACTCGGTGGCCTTCTGCGCCTCCTCGGAGAAGATCACTCCCTGCTGGTTGGCGATCACGCCCACCGGGAACCCGTGGATCGACCCCCACCCGGTGAGGATCGACGTGCCATACACCGCCTTGTACTCCTCGAAGCGGGAACCGTCGAGGGTCCGGGCCAGGATCTCTCTCATGTCGAATGGGACCCGGAGGTCGCCCGGGATCACGCCCAGGATGTCGTCGACTTCGTGCACCGGCTCGTCGGGGTCCTTGGTTGGCCCGTAGCCACGCTTGCGCCAGTTGAGATGGCTCACGATGTCACGGCCCATCCGGATCGCCTCGTGCTCGTCCTGCGCGAAATAGTCGGAGAGGCCCGAGACCTTGGAGTGCATCTCGGCGCCGCCGAGCTCCTCATCGGTCGACTCCTCTCCGGTCGCCATCTTCACCAGGGGCGGGCCGCCCAGGAACACCTTGGCCTGGTCCTTGACCATGACGGCGTAGTCGCACATCGCCGGGAAATAGGCGCCGCCCGCCGTGGAGCTGCCGAAGACGATGGCGATCGTCGGGATCCCCATCTTGGAGAGACGGGTGAGATTGCGAAACCACTTGCCCCCGACGATGAACACCTCGGCCTGGTCGGGCAGGTCGGCGCCGCCCGACTCCACCAGGTTGATAAGGGGAAGCCGATTCTCCCGGGCGATGTCCATGATGCGAAGCGTCTTCGCCACCGAGTAGCGGTTGAGCGAGCCGGCCTGGCTGGTCGGGTCGTGGGCGAGGATTGCGCATTCGACCCCCTCGACCACCCCGATCCCGGTCACCACGTTGGCGCCGAGATTCTTGTCGGTTCCCCAGGCGGCCAGTGTGGAGAGCTCGAGGAACGGGGCGTCCCGGTCGAGCAAGAGCTCTATGCGCTCCCGGGCGAGAAGCTTGCCGCGGTCCCGATGGCGTTTGATGTACTTCTCGCCACCGCCCTGCCGGGCCTGCTCCATCAGCGACTCGAACTCGGCGAGCTTCTCCTCCATGGCGGCCCGGTTGACCCGATACTCATCGGACCGGGGGTCGACCTTCGTGGGGAGAACCTGCACATTCCTAATGTACGGCGTCACACATACGTGACGGGGTGCATTGAGAATGAAAGCTGCCGACTTCGCAAACTTGGTTGGGACCGAGATCGGGGTGAGCGACTGGATGCAGATCACCCAGGACCGGGTCGACGCATTCGCTGACGCCACCGATGACCACCAGTGGATCCATGTCGATCGTGATCGGGCGGCGGCGAGCCCCTTCGGTGGGACCATCGCCCACGGCTTCCTCACCTTGTCCCTTACCGTCGCCCTCTCCGAGCAAGTGTCTCTCGAGGTCGGGTCGCCATTGATGGGCATCAACTATGGGCTGGAGAAGGTCCGGTTCCCCGCGCCGGTCCCGGTCGGATCCCGGATCAGGGCCCGAGTCGGCCTGGTCTCGGTCACTGACGTCGAAGGCGGGATCCAGCTCAACCGTCAGGTCACGATCGAGGTCGAGGGCATCGAGAAGCCGGCGATGGTCGCCGAGACGGTCAGTCGGTTGTACTACTGATCTCGGGTTCCCACTTTCTATGTCGAGTTTGCGCCACATATGGCCCCGCGTACCTCAGGTACGCGGTATCCGGTCAGCTCAGGCTTCGCCCGCCTCCCACGACGATGACCTCGCCGGTGATATAGCTGGAGAGGGGGGTGAGGAGCCACCAGACCGTGTTGGCGATCTCGTCCGGGGTGCCCATCCGTTCGAGGGGTATGGACTCGACCATCTTCTCCCGGATGTCCTCGGGGATGGCCAAGCTCATCTCCGATGAGATCAGACCCGGCGCCACCGCGTTGACCCGGACATGTGGGGCGAGGGAGAGCGCCACGGCGCGGGTCATCCCGACCACCCCGCCCTTCGACATCGAGTAGTTGAACTGGCCGAAGTTGCCCAGATAGGCCCGCGAGGCGATGTTGACGATGGACCCGCCATCGGACATCAAAGGCGCCAACTCGGTCGTCAATCGATAGGCCGCCCCCAGATTGACCTCGAGAACAGCGGCGAAATCCTCGTCTGCCATGTTGACCAGCCGGGCATCCCGTGTGATCCCGGCGTTGTTGACCAGACCAACCAGCGGCGTCCCCGCAGCTTCGACTGCATTCCTCACGACACTCGGTCCCTCGGCCGAGGTGAGGTCGACCTGCACCGGAGTCATCGACTCGGAGAGAGCCAACTCGGGTGCGATGTCGACCCCGATGACTGTCAACGGACCGGTCGACGCCATCTTCTCGGCGATCGCCCTGCCGATGCCCCGCGCCGCCCCGGTGACGACGATGGTCCCGTTCATGCCAGCGTCTTTCCGATATGGCCCGAACCGACCCTGATCAGCTCACCATTGACGGCCCGTCATCGAGCAGCCGGCGGGCCCACTCCTCCACCAGCGCACGGTCGGCCACCTCGTCGAACGCCACCACATTGGCCGTCCACGTCTTGCGGGCTCCTTCCATCGCGGCGGTGCGAGCAGCCGATAACAAGCCGCAGGCGACCATGGCGTTGCCGGACCCCCTCCTCCCCAGCAGGTCGTCCTGGCGCACGACATAGACAATCGACTCCTCAGCCTGTGCCGCTGATCGGCTCAGTTGAAAGGCTCTGGTCAGCTCGGCGAGAACCTCAGCCCAGTCCTCGCCGACGTCCTCGGCCCAATAGACCAGTCCGCTCACGAGACGACTGCAGTCCCGGCTGCGACCATCTTCTCGATCGAGTCGGGGTCGACCCCCACCTCCCGCAGGATCGGCCGGGTGTGCTGCCCGAGAGTGGCGGGAGCGGCGGTGGCGCGGGCCGGTGCACCGTCGATGTGGATCGGCGAACCGGTGGTCCTCACCGTTCCAGCGAGCGGATGGTCGAACTCGACGATCATCTCGTTGTGCCTCGCCTGCGGGTCGCTCAACGCCTCGCTCAGGGTCAGGACGTGACCCACGGGCAGACCGGCCTCGCCGAGCGCGCTTACCCAGTGATCGGCTGTCTCCATCTTGAACACAGTCGTCAGCTTTCTGGTCAGCGCGTCCCTTTTCGCCATCCGGACCTCGTTGCTCGGGTATGCATCTACCAGGTCGGGCCTGCCGAGGCTCTCGGCCAGGACCCGGAAATGTCGATCGGAGACGACGGCGAGCGTGAAAGGCCCATCGGCGGCCTCGAACACCTGGCTGGGGGCGACGTAGGGGCTCGCCGTCCCCACTCTCTCCGGCTGCTTGCCGCTGGCAAAGGCAAGCGCATTCCAGGCCGATTGGACCGCGATCACACCATCACGCAACGAGACATCGATGTTCCTTCCCACCCGGGGTGTCTCGGCCAGAGCGGCACATATGGCCAGAGCGGCGTTGGTGCCCGCGACGTAGTCGCCGATCGTGGTGGCAGTCTTCATCGGCCTGTCCTTTGGCCCACCCGTGATCGAGATCATTCCAGCCTCACCCTGGAACACGATGTCGATCCCCGCCCGTCTGCGCATAGGGGCCTTCGGCGCCGAAGGCAGAGATCGAGGCGTAGATCAGCGTCGGGTTGAGCTCGTGCGAGCGACTCTCACCGAACCCGAGTCGTTCCACTGCCCCGTGCCTCAGGTTGTGGATCAGCACGTCGGCCTTGCGAATCAGGTTGTCCAGAACACGTTTCGACAACCAGTCCTTGGTGTCCAGGGCCAGGGACTCCTTGCCCCTGTTGACGGCCATGAAGAAGGCTGACTCGCCGTTTTGATAAGGCCCGAACCCGCGCGACAGGTCCCCTTCGGGTGGCTCCACCTTCACCACGCGCGCTCCCATGTCGGCGAGCAGCATCGCTGCGTAGGGGGCGGCGATCAGATTGCCGAACTCGATGACGAGTGTGCCATCGAGAGGGCCGGCGTCAGACACGCTCTATGACCGTGCTGATCCCCTGGCCCACCCCGATGCACATCGTGGCCAGCCCGTAGCGGCCACCACGTCGCCTCAACTCGTGGGTGAGAGTGGTGAGAATCCGTGCCCCGGAAGCCCCGAGCGGGTGCCCGATGGCTATCGCCCCGCCGTTGACGTTGACCCGCTCTTGATCTATCTCCAGCAATCGCATGCTGGCCACCGCCTGGGAGGCGAACGCTTCGTTTATCTCTGCCAGGTCGAGGTCATGAGGACCGATCCCGGCTCGCTTCATCGCTTTCTCCGACGCCGGCACCGGGCCGACCCCCATCACGTCGGGGTGGACCCCGGCAGCGGCCGAGGAAACGATGCGGGCCATGGGGGTGAGGCCATGCGTGCTCAACCCGGCCTCGGTGGCGAGTATCAGGGCGGCGGCGCCGTCATTCATCGGCGACGCATTGCCCGCTGTGACGGTGCCGTCCTCCTTGAAAACGGGTGGGAGCTTGGCCAGCGCCTCCATCGAGGTGTCGGCCCTCGGCCCTTCGTCCTCATCGACCATCGCTGTCTGGCGTCGTCTGGCGTCTACAGGCGCCTCGATGGGCTCGACCTCGTCGACGAAACGGCGGGCGGCGACTGCAGCCAAAGCCATTTGGTGGCTGCGCAGGGCGAATGCGTCCTGGTCTTCTCGGCTGATGTCGTACTTGGCCGCGACCACTTCGGCGGTCATCCCGAGCGTGATCGGGGGGTATAGCTCTTTCATCCTTGGGTTGACCAGACGCCACCCGAGGACCGTGTCGACGATCTCGGGGGTTCCGGTGGCGAACGGGCGGTCGGCCTTCGTCATCACATACGGCGAGCGCGTCATCGACTCAGACCCCCCGACCACGACGACGTCGCCCCACCCCGCAGCAAGAGCGTGCGCCCCCGAGATCACTGCCTGCATCCCGGAGCCACAGAGCCGGTTGACCGTCGCCCCCGGGATCTCGATGGGGAGACCGGCGAGAAGTCCCGCCATGCGCGCCACGTTGCGGTTGTCTTCGCCGGCCTGGTTGGCCGCCCCCCAGTAGATGTCCTCGATCGCCATCGGGTCGAGATCGGGCTGACGTCTCAGGACACCGGCGATGGCGTGGGCGGCCAGATCGTCGGGTCTGATGTGAGCGAGTTGCCCGCCGAGCTTGCCCATCGGCGTGCGACAGGCATCGACGATGTAGATGTCACCACTCATTCTCGATCCGTTCACATTCTCGCCCATCGGTCCGGGTCGAATAGGGGGGAACCCCTATTTCCCACGGAATCTTCTGGCCGTAAGTTCAGTTGAAAAGGACGATAGAGATGAACGAGCGCCGCAGAGACCCGACGAACATGGTGGCCTACGCACCGGCCGGGCTGCTCGTCCTCTACGTCATTATTCGCCTCATGGTCTGAGGGCTACGGTTGGCCCCATGGACCGACCCGAACTCCTCCCCTTCACAGAGTCCGATGAGGCAAATCGCCTTCTCGCCTCCGACGGCTTTGCCCTCCTCATGGGCATGCTCCTAGATCAGCAGTTCCCTATGGAGCGGGCCTTCTACGGCCCTCAACTCCTCAAGGACCGGCTTGGTACCGAGCTCACGCCGGAGATCGTCGCCGGCACTCCCCTGGAGGATCTGGAGGTGGTGTTCCGTGGACCACCGGCGATCCATCGCTATCCAGCCTCGATGGCGAAACGGACTCAGGAGCTGGCCCGGGCCGTGATCGACGACTACGACGGTAGGGCGGAGAATCTGTGGGAGACCGCCAAAGACGGCACGGACCTGCTGAGCCGGCTCCGGGCTCTTCCCGGATTCGGGGCCGAGAAATCGAGGATCTTCGTCGGCCTTCTCGGGAAGCGGCTCGGAGTGCGGCCCGAAGGCTGGGAGGAGACGGCGGCCGATTGGCCCTCGATCGCCGATGTGGCGACTTTCGACGATGTGCTCTCCCTGCGGGAGAAGAAGAAAGCGATGAAGGCGGCCAAGCAGGCCTGAACGGCTCAACCGCCCGTCCGTTCTTGCCGATAGGGGGGAGCAAGGGAACGGAAGGGTATCGATGCATCTCTCGGGCCAGCTCTCTGATTGGAGCATCAACGATCTGCTCCAGATCATGCAGGTCACTAAGAAGACCGGGTCACTCGACATCGAGGGACAACGGCGCGGGCGCGTCCATTTCCGCGAGGGACGGGTCACCGGCGCTGAACTCACCGGTATCGACGGCTCCCACACCGGCTCCGATCGCGCAGGCGTCGCCGACATCCTCTACGTGCTCTCCTCTGTCGCCGAGGGCTCGTTTTCCGTGGGGGCAGCCGATGGGCCCGATGCCAAGGGTTGGACTGTCGAGGAGGTCCTCGCCGACGTCGATGCGCTTCAGACGCTCGAGGGCGAGATCGCAGAGACTGGCTTGTTCGAGGCCAACGGCGTGAAGCTCATCAACGAGATTGCCGACCCGCTGACCGTGGATCCCGTCGACTGGCAGACATTCGTCAATCTGGTGCCCACATTCAGCTTCGGCGCACTGGAATCCAAATACGGCCGGGGCACCGCCGTTCGCACCTTTCACACACTGAATCGGATGGGTCTGGCCGAGACCGTTGCCACCCCCGAGGAAGAGGCCGAGTGGCTCGACCGCCTGGCCGAAGGCGTGGCATCCAACGGCGCCTGGAACGGGGCCGATGTCGAGGCCGAGGAGGCACCGACCGACGAGACCACACCCACCTCCGAAGCGGAGCCCGAGGCCGTGGATGAAGTGACTGAGCCCGAAGCCGATGAGGAGACTGCGATCACCGAGGCCGAGCCCGTGCCAGTGGCCGCATCCAAGCCAAGCCGGGCCCACGTCGAGCTCAAGGGCGTCTCCGCACCCGCATCGACCACCCTGACCGACGGTGTCTACGACGAGATACGCCGTCTTCGGAGCCGGGTCGGCGACAAGTAACGTCGGCGGGCATGCCTGCCCGCACCGATTCCACGTCTGATCGCCCCGTGGTTGTGGGGATTGCCGGTGGGTCGGGATCAGGCAAGTCGACCATCGCCGAGTCGCTGGTCGAGCTACTGGACGGACGTGTCGCCCTCGTCCAGCACGATGCCTACTACCGCCACACACCCGAGCTGTCCTTCGAGTCGAGGTCTCAGGTCAACTACGACCACCCTGCGTCTTTGGAGACCGAGTTGTTGGTGGAGCATCTGGTCTCGCTGCGATCCGGGGACTCTGTAGAGAAGCCTGCCTACGACTTCGCCGCTCATCTTCGGTCCGACGAGGTCGTGGTGATCGACCCTGCTCCTGTGATCGTCGTCGAGGGGATTCTGGTCCTGGCGGAGCCCGCTCTGCGGGCCGAGCTCGATCTGAAGGTCTTCGTCGACACCGATGCCGACATCCGCCTCGCACGGCGTCTGGAGCGGGACATCGAGGAGCGGGGCCGGACCGTTGAATCGGTCATCGCCCAGTACTTCGCCTCCGTCCGGCCCATGCATCTGGAATTCGTCGAGCCCTCGAAGAGGTATGCCGACGTGATAATCGAGGACGGCTTCACCCCAGAGGCGGTCGAAGTGGTTGTCGAGATGATTCGGTCCCGCTGAAGCTGAGGCGAGAGCTCCCCTCAGTTGAAGGTCGGTGTCGCACGGAGGGTGTCATCTGACGGCGGCTAGGTGTCGGGCAAGAAGCAAAATCTATAGGCTCCGAGCCAGTGGACGAGAGGCCAAGGACTCGGTACGCCCAAAACGAAGGTGTCAACATCGCCTACCAGATCGTCGGCGACGGCGATCTCGATCTGCTCCTCATCGACACTTGGGCGCACCACGTCGAAGCGGTTTGGGACTTCCCCGACATGGCCCGGTTCCTCCGACGTCTTGCCTCGTTCGGGCGACTGATCCATTTCGATCACCGTGGCACCGGGCTCTCCGATCCGGTCCCTATCGACCGGCTACCCGACCTTCAAACCCAGGTTGATGACGCAGTGGCGGTACTGCGTGCGGCGGAGTCGGAGGGAGCCGCGGTGATCGGCGTGAACGATGGAACCATCATCGCCGCCATGCTCGCGGTCGATCATCCGGAACTGTGCCGGTCTCTCGTATTGCACGCCTTCACCCCTCACCTGGTTCTCGCCGCCGGGCTGCCTCTGCACTCGATCGACGAGGTGATCGCGTTGATCGAAGCCAGCGCCTTGAGCGACGACAGCGGGGTGGAGTTCCTCGCTCCCAGTCGGATGGGCGACACGGAGTTCGAGCGCGGGTTGGCACGCCTCCAACGCTTGTCGATACGCCCCGGCGTCTACGGACATTTCTACCGGCAGACCCTGGAGGCCGACATCACCGACCTCCTGCCGGCGATCCAGTGCCCGACTCTGGTGCTGAACCGCACCGGCAACCTGATCGTGCCTTTGGAGCAGTCGCGTGAGGCAGCAAATGCGATCGTGGGGGCGAAGTTCGTGGAGCTTCCCGGGACCGACCATGGTGTTTTCTCCGAGGGGGTGGATTTGCTCCTGGACGAGGTGGAGGAGTTCCTCACCGGAGCAAGGAGGGGGGGCGATCCGGATCGTCTACTTACCACGCTCCTGTTCACTGACATCGTGGGATCGACCGTCAAAGCCGCCGAGGTCGGCGACCGGAAATGGCGTGACCTGCTCGATCGTCACCACGAGCTGACTCGCAACGAGCTGATGCGATTCGGTGGTCGTGAAGTCTCCACCACCGGTGATGGGTTCTTCGCGACCTTCGACCGTCCCATCTCCGGGGTGCGATGTGCCCTCGCCCTGGTCGAAGCAATGCCGTCATTGGGGCTTCGGATCCGGGCCGGGGTGCACACCGGTGAGGCCGAGGTGCGCGGCGCGGATCTCGGGGGAATGGCCGTCCATATCGCATCCCGAATCATGGGTTTCGCCGATCAGGACGAGGTGCTGGTGTCGAGCACGGTCAAGGACCTGGTAACTGGCTCCGATCTCGCATTCCAGGACCGATCCGAGCGTCAGCTGAAGGGGGTTCCCGGCACCTGGCACCTCTACAGCGTCTCGGCTGGGCCGTTACCGAGTCAATGACACGGTCATGAGGATGGCACGCCTCGAATCGACCCACCTCAACCGACTCCTCATCTCGACGTCATGAGATGACGCAGGTGGCCGCGATACTCGCCTGGATCACGGGTCTGGGGTTTGGCGTGCCGGCCGTGTTGGGGCTGCGACATTTCGCTCAGCAACATCAGGTATGGACGTTCATGGGCTTTCCGCGTACGGCGGCGGTCCCTTCGAGCGCTCGGGGATCTGAGATTTCGGCCTGATTCGTATAATCCCGGCATGACCGCACACCCCACGGTCGCAATCATCGGTGTTGGCGCCATGGGCGAGGCTTTGCGACGTGGCCTCGAGCGTGCCGGATGGGCACCCCAGGAAATGTCACTTGCCGTGCGCAGGGAGGACAGGGCCACCGAGCTCTCATCGCGGACCTCGTCGACCGTCACGCTCGATCCGCAGGAAGCCATCGAAGGCCGGGATGTGATCGTGGTGGCGGTGAAGCCGAGGGACGTGGGCGGGGTCATCGAGCGAATCTCGAGCAGTCTCGCCACCGGTCAGATGATCCTCTCACTCGCTGCAGGAGTCACGACCAGAACCTACGAGAACGCCCTCGGGGAGATCGCGGTCGTAAGGGCCATGCCGAACACGCCGGCTCTGGTTGGGGAAGGCGTTACGGGGATCGCACGAGGCACTCATGCGGGCGAGGAGCATCTCAAGCTGGCCACAGAGCTTCTCGGCGCGGTGGGCGGGGTCAAAGTCATGGACGAGTCGCTGCTCGATGCGGTGACCGCGGTGTCTGGCACCGGCCCGGCCTATGTCTTCCTGCTCGCGGAGGCGCTGACCGAGGCCGCGGTCCGGGAAGGGCTGCCCCGTGACATCGCCGAGGAGTTCGTCCATCAGACCATCCGTGGTGCCGGGCATCTATTAACGGACACCGACACCACACCGGCCGAGTTGCGCTCGCAGGTGACGTCGCCGGGAGGGACGACCGCTGCCGCCGTGCATGTGCTGGAGGAGCGGGGGTTCCGGGCTCTGGTCGAGGACGCGGTGCAGGCGGCAGCGAAACGAGCAGCAGAGCTCGGGCAGCAGGGTTGAGTGTCTTCTCGCGGATGGTCATGGCCGTCACCGAGGCCGGGCCCGTCGAGCGAACGATCACAGGCACCGGGCACGGAAAAGCGCTTGCCGGGAGATTCGTGGCCGGAGACACGCTGGACGACGGTGTGGCTGCCGCCCGCAAGCTCAACGAAGACGGTTTCCTCGTGTCCCTGGACCTCCTGGGGGAGGAGTGCCATGACCGGGCCACGGCACTAGACGCCCGCGACGAGTACCTCGAAGGGCTGGAACGGATCGGCGCCGATTCTCTCGACGCCAATATCTCGATCAAGCTGACCCAACTCGGCCTGGCCATCGACAAGTCGCTGGCCATCGAACTGCTCGACAGCCTGGCCGATCGTGCCGCAGATGTGGGCACGACCGTCACCATCGACATGGAGGATTCCCGGTACACCGAGTCCACGGTGCGGATCTACGAAAAGACGAAGTCGAGCCACCGCCACCTCGGGCTCGCCCTTCAGGCGTACTTGCACCGGACCCCGGCCGACTTGAAGCGGTTGATGCCCCTGGGCGGGCACATCCGGATTTGCAAGGGGGCGTACGTGGAGAATGCCGATGTGGCCCTCACTTCGGGGCGCGATGTCGATGAGGCCTTCGCCTCTCAATTGCGCGAGCTGATGAGGTTCGAGGGGGTTCGCCCCGCAGTCGCCACCCATGATCTGGCTCTGGTGGACCTGACCCGGGAGTTGGCCCGCTCGAGGAAGGAGCCGTTCGAGTTCCAGATGCTCTACGGGATACGAACCACCCTGCAGCACGAACTTGTCGATGCCGGCTACCCGGTCCGGATCTATCTGCCCTTCGGTTCCAAGTGGTATCCGTACCTGACCCGACGTCTTGCCGAGCGACCCTCCAACGCCTGGTTCTTCGTCCGATCGGTGTTCGGGGGCTAACCCCGTTCGTAATTGGGATCCACCGTCCCGCATGTGACCCGTTTGTGTCCCAATTTCGATCGGCAGTCCAACCCTAAGATCACCGCCCATGGCCTTGACCGAGGAGCGGCAAGAGCAGTCCGCACCGGAGAAGCGACGCCCGGACGCATCGCAGGTCCTCGAGGGTCTTGGGATCCTCCTCGCGCTGGGCACCCTTGCGCTCGGGATCCTGGGGACTGTTCCCGAACATCCCGACTTCGAAGTCGGCCGCGAGGTCTTCGGCAATATCCCCGCCGCCCTCCAGGTGGTCTTCTACGTGTCCGTGGCCGGGTTCGTCTGGCTCATGTTCCATCTCTTCGCCCGTCGGGCCAAGGGCTGGTCGCTGGGGGCGGCCGAACGTCGCACCGGGCTCTGGGGGGAACGGTTCAAGCGTCTCGGTGGCGGTCTCATGATGAAGACACTGATGCGAGACCCCCGAGCCGGCCTCACCCACGCCGCGCTGTACTACGGGTTCCTGATCCTGTTCCTGGGCACCGTGACGCTCGAGATCGATCACATCCTCCCCGGGAACCTGAAGTTTCTCCACGGTGTCGTCTATCAGGGCTATTCGGCCGTACTCGACCTCGCCTCTCTCGTCTTCCTCGGCGGGGTGGCATTGTTCGTGCTCAACCGATATCTCGTGAGACCTGGTCGGATCAGGACCAAGACGAGGCCCGAGGACGCGCTGATCCTTCTCTTGCTCGCAACGATCGGCCTGACCGGCCTCCTCACCGAGTCGGCCCGGATCGCTCTGGCCGGCCGGCCCGACTTCGAGGTGTGGTCCTTCGTCGGCTACCCGTTGTCGGCCCTCATCGGGCAGGATTCCGCCACCGGTTTCCACCAGGCGTTCTGGATCGTCCACGTCGCAGCTTTCGTCGGGTTCCTCGTCGTGGTACCCGTCACCAAGCTCCGCCACATGTTCACTTCGCCGGCCAACATGTTTCTGTCCCCGCGGCCGCGTCCCAAGGGGGCGATGAGGGAGATGCCCAACCTGCTCGAGGCCGAGGACATCGAAACCATCGGGGCGTCAGTGGTGACCGATCTCACCTGGAAGCAGATCTTCGACACCGACGCCTGCACCATCTGCGGCCGTTGCACGTCGGTGTGCCCGGCCAACATCACCGGGAAGCCGCTCGACCCGCGGGAGATGGTGATAAAGACCGGTGAGGTCGCAGCATCGGTGGCAGGCATCTCCCCACCGGTCTCGTCGTTGGCGGTGCTCGACGGAGAGGGGCATCTCTTCGACCGGGTCCGGCCCGACGAGGTGTTCGCCTGCGTGGCATGCCGCGCCTGTGACGAGATCTGCCCGGTCAACATCGAGATCCTGGATCGGATCCTCGACATGCGCCGCTACCTGACGCTCATGGAGTCCGAGTTCCCCAGCGAGCTGGGCCGGGCCTTCGTCTCCATGGAGAACCAGGCCAACCCCTGGGGCCTGAGTCGTCAAGCCCGAGGCGACTGGACCAAGGAGCTCGACTTCGAAGTCCCTGTCTTTGGCCAGAACGGCAAGGACACCGCCGACTACCTGTGGTTCGTCGGGTGTGCGGGCTCGTACGACGACCGGAACACCGCAGTCTCCGTTTCGCTCGCTCGCCTTCTCCATCGGGCCGGCATCGACTTCGCCATCCTCGGATCGAGGGAGGCCTGCACCGGTGACCCGGCCCGCCGTGCCGGCAACGAGCTCGTCTACCAGCAGCTGGCACTGGAGAATATTTCAACATTCGAGGAGATCGGAGTCACCAGGGTGATCACCCAGTGCGCCCATTGCTTCAATACGATCTCCAACGAGTATCCCCAACTAGGGGGCAGCTACGAGGTGGTTCACCACAGTCAGTTGCTGGCCGAGCTGTTGACCCAAGGCCGTCTCGATGCGCCCGCTCACGCGGACGGAGCGGCCAAGAAGATCGCCTATCACGATCCCTGCTATCTCGGTAGGCACAACGACATCTATCTCGCCCCGAGGGAGGTGGCCGGCTCGGGATCGATGGAGCTGGTGGAGATGCCCCGCCACGGCACAAGGGCCCTGTGTTGCGGGGCCGGAGGTGCACGGTTCTGGATGGAGGAGCAGACCGGTAAGAAGATCAACATCGAGCGGGCCGAAGAAGCGCTTGCCACCGGCGCCGACGAGATCGCAGTCGCCTGCCCGTTCTGCTTCGTGATGCTCGACGACGGGGTCAAGGAGCTGGGCCGGGAAGACGTGCGGGTCCGGGACCTCGCCATGATCCTCGCCGACAGCCTCACGGAGAGCCCCGCCGAAGGTCAGGCCGTCGGGAGCGACTGATCCGACGGTCGGTCCACACCCTGCTCTTGTTGGTGCTCCTGGCCGGGTGCACCGCAGATCCTGATGCGCCATCGGCCACCGGCGCACCGGCGACGACCACGACGTCCCCCCCGACGACGACCGCGACGGTTCTGTCCAACGTCGCGGTGGAGGCCTTTCGCACCTGTCTCGCGGAGAGTGGGATAGAGATCGAAGAGATTCCGCTGGACGCCACCGGCCACCCCCGACTCGACTGGGTGATGGCAACACTGGACTTCGGCGACCCGGCCACGGCCGAGACGGTTTCGGTCTGCTCCGAGCACCTCGAGACTGGGGCGCTGGACCTGGGTGACGACGATGTCCTCCGTGGGGCCATCCTCGAGCAACTCCAGGAGTTCAGCAGATGCATGGTCGATCTCGGAGTCGAGGACTTCCCCGACCCTGTGCCCGGCTTCACCGGCATCGGTTCCCCGTTCCCGGTCGCCGAGATCCCCTACTCCGATCCCGCCTTCTCTGCTGCGGTGACAGCATGTCGGGAGGCGCTCCTCGAGGCGTTGGCTGGCCCCGCTGAGGAGTGAGCGACCGGAGATTCGGCCTACGATCGCGCTCAGGTGATCTCCCATCCAGCCCCTGTCATCCACCCCGAAACCGGCGAGGACCAGGACATCGACCGGCCCTGGCAGGTCATCGTGTGGAACGACCCGGTCAACACCATGTCCTACGTTGTCTATGTGTTGCGGAAGCTATTCGGGTACGACGAGCCCAAGGCGACCATGCTCATGCTCCAGGTGCACCATGAAGGGCGGGCCTCGGTGTCCGATGGCCCGAGGGAGAAGGCGGAGGTGGACTGCTACCGCCTCCACGGGCACGGGTTGTGGGCCACGATGGAGCATTGATGCAGCGCCGCTTCAAGTCGACCCGGGGTGGGATCGAGGTCGATCTCACCGACGATGAAAAGGTCTTCCTCTCAGGTCTGCTCGACCTCCTAGCCGGCATCCCGGCGGCGGCCGACGAACCTGCCTCGCGACGCCTCCGTGTGCCTGTCTACCTGGACGACCCGGAGTCGAATGAAGAGTGGTGGCGGCTGATGGAAGGTGAGCTCGCCGCGGCTCGCAATGCCGATCGCCGGGTGTTCCAGCATGTCCTCTCTGAGAAGGGCCGGCGTCAGCTCAGCAACGAGGAGGCCGATGCATTTCTGAGAGTGCTCAACGAAGGGAGGCTCGCGCTCGGCGCCCGATTCGGCCTCGAGGTGGAGGAGGATCACGACGAACTGCCCGAGGAGCAGCGAGACATCATGGACTATCTGGGGTGGCTTCTCGAGGATCTCACGTCGGAGTTGAGCCGATCTCTATGAGCTCTGTATCACCGGAACGCGTCAACCGGGCGGTGGAGTAGGTTCGGTGGCTCACCGTCAGCCGGGGCATCGGGAGGTCCCGAGAGGCGGGAGGTGTGACCGTTGCTTGCAGACCCGATAGCCGAGTTGAGGAGCCCGTCCGGCTCGCTCATCTCGGTGTACCTGGGTCGGCCCAGCCCCGGCGGGATGACCGCTCTACTCACCGATTTGTTGCGCCCGGTCCGCGAGGCGGCGGAGAGCAAGGAGCGTTCGGTGCAGAAGTCGGTGCGGGCGGATGCGGAGCGCATCCACGATTACGCCGAACAACTGGAGGTCGATGCGGCCCCGGCCTACGCCATCTTCGCCTCCGATCTCGACGGCCTATTCACCGTCGAGTCGCTGGCTCATCGAGTGCCCAACGTCTCGTCATTGGGTCCCCGGCCATATCTACGTCCGCTGCGGGCGGCGCCGAAGGCGTTGCGGGCGGGAGTGATCGTGGCCGATCGTTCCCAGGCCCGGGTCTTCGTCGTCTCGGGCAAGCTCATAGACGAGGTGGGCCCTCCACTGATCGCTGACATCGGGAAGCCCAACTATGGCGGGTTCTCCGGATACGAGGAGCACGGAGTCAGACTGAGGGCAGATGAGGTGTCGACCCGGATGTGGCGGGAAGCCGGGGCCATCCTCCTCGAGAAGCATCAGGAGCGGCCTTTCGACTATCTCGCGATCGGAGGTCATGGTGAGATCGTCGAGGAGATCGGCAGGAACCTCCACCCCTACCTCGATCGGGTCGACCGGACCACATTCCACGCAGGCCCGCAGTCGCTGTCGTTCCCGGCATTACGCGTCGAGCTGGCGGCCCGCGCCGACGAGGTGAGCCGTCGCAGAGAGTCGGCGCTGGCCGAGCGGGTCTGTGATACGGCTCGGAGCGATGGTCTGGGTGTTCTCGGCCTGACCTCGGTTCTCACGGCTTGCAACGCCCAGGCCATCGACACGCTCGTGGTGGCGGGGGAGTTCGGGCGCCCCGGCTCTATCTGCAACTCATGCGGATTCCTGGCCCGGACCGGAAACCGTTGCCCGGTGTGCGAGTCGACCATGTTCCAGGTGGACGACATCGTGGCCGCAGCCATGGAGGCCACCGTGGCGGCCGGTGGGCGGACTCAGCAGCTGGTCGTCTCGTCGCCGCTCGACGAACACGGCGTCGGGGCACTTACCCGCTTTCCGCAACACCCCTGAGCCGAGACCGGCGCGATCGGTACTCTTGGGCGTATGCGAGAGACGCTGGAACAGCGGCAGAACTGGGTGGACCAGGGCAAAAAGGTGGCCAAGGCCACCGTGGTGAAGGCCTACGGGTCGGCGCCCCGGGGCCCCGGCTCGCTAATGCTGGTCTCCTCCGAAGGGGAGATGGAAGGCTCGGTGTCCGGGGGCTGCGTCGAGAACGATGTCGTGGTCCGAGCGCTCTCCGTCCTCGAGAAGGGGGAGCCGGAGCTGGTCACGTACGGCATCGCCGATGATGATGCCTTCGCGGTAGGTCTCGCCTGTGGCGGGACCATCCAGGTCTACATCGAACCGTGGTGACGACACCGGTACTCGAAGCCACCCGGAACCTGATCGACGAGGACGCCTTCGGCATGGTGATCACGGTGATAGCCGGCGCCGAGACCGGCTCGAAGGCCGTGCTGGACCACACCGGCGAGGTGATCGCAGGTTCTCTTCCAGATCCATTGGCTGCATCCGCCCGTGCCGACGCCCTGGCCTTGATGCCCAGGGAGAAGAGCACGACCCTTGCCTACGGGGACCACGAGCTGTTCTTCGAGGTGATCGCCCCGCGTCCCCGCCTCTTCGTCTTCGGTGCGGTCCACATCGCTCAGGAACTGGTGCAGCACGCCGGCCTGCTCGGATTTCATACCGTCGTGGCCGACCCACGGCCTGCATTTGTCACGAAGGAGCGATTCCCAGAGGTCGATGAGTTGAGGGTGGGATGGCCCGGCGACGTCGTCGATGCAACCGCCTTCGATACCCGCACCTTCGTCGTCGTCCTCACCCACGACCGGCGTTTCGAGGATCCACTCTGGCCCCTTCTCCTCCCCACCGATGTCCGATACATCGGGGCGATGGGCTCAGCCAAGACCTCCGCCGCACGCCGCCAACGTCTGCTCGACTCCGGATTCTCCGTCGAGCAGGTGGACCGCATCCACGGCCCGATCGGGCTCGACATCGGGTCCCGGGCAGCCGGGGAGGTGGCGATAGCCATCCTGGGCGAGATGATCTCGGCCCGGTACCTGCACGATCGGGAGCTGGAGTTGGAAGGGCAGCCGGTGCGCCTCTGATGACAACTGCCGCCGTCGTCCTCGCTGCCGGTGCATCCCGTCGTCTGGGCCGGTCAAAACAGCTCGAGCCGTGGGGTGACTCGAATCTCCTCTCCAATGTGGTGGCGCGGACACGGGAATTTCCGGTGGACGAGGTGTGGGTCGTGCTCGGTCACGACTACGAGCGGATCCTCGAAGAGACCGACTTCGGGGATGCCGGCGTCATCGAGAACCCGGAGTGGGCCGAGGGAATCGCCTCGTCGATCCGAGTCGCCCTCGACGCGTTGACACGACTGTCCCGTGTCGACAAGGCCCTGATCGTCATGGGTGACCAGCCATCGGTCCCGGTGGAGGTCGTCGAGGCTCTGATCGACTCGCATGCTCGCTCGGATCATCAGGTGAGTGTCCCCAAGTACCGGTACTCCTGGGGCAACCCGGTGCTGGTGGACCGCGCCCTGTGGCCTCGTTTGATGTCCCTCGAGGGCGATGAAGGAGCGCAGCGGCTCTGGCAGGCACATCCGGAGTGGCTCAACGAGGTGTGGTTCTCCGACCTCGCTCCCCGGGACGTGGACACCGAGACCGACATCGTCGAATTACGTCCCAAGCACCCGGGTTCGGTCTGAGTTCATCGGTATAGAGTCGGGGCGTCTGGTTTCTGTTGCGCTGAAGGGACACATGGCTCGGATCGATCAGGTGGCGGGCATCGCCCACAAGGACGCCACCAAGTTGCGAAAGGCCGGGGTTCGGACGAGCAAAGGCCTCATCGAAGTGGCGGCGGATCGGAAAGGGAGGGCCGATCTGGCGTCCGCGACTGGCATCGACCCGAGAAATCTCCAGCTCTGGGTGAACCACGCCGACCTGCTCCGGGTCAAAGGTGTTGGCGCCGAATACGCAGAGCTTCTCACGGCAGCCGGGGTCGACACGCTGCGGGATCTGAGACGCCGTAACGCCACCGCCCTCCTCGCCAAGATCATCGGCCTCAACGGCAGCAACCGGGTGGTACAGCGTCTCCCCACCGAATCCATGGTCGAAGTCTGGATCGAGGCAGCCAGGGAGCTCGATCCCAGTAGTTGAGTGGTGAGTCATGGGTGGTGGGTGGTGAGTCTGAACTCAAGACTCACAAACCCACCACCCAAAACAGAAATAGGGCCCCCGAAGGGGCCCTATTTCTCTTAGTTCAGGAAGCCTGCTCGGCTTGCGCCGAGTCGGTCTTCGCAGAGCTCGCCTTCGCTGCTGACGACGTGGTCGTCTTGGCAGCCGAAGCCTTGGGGGTGGTTGCAGCCTTGGCGGCCGGCTTCTTGGCAGGAGCCTTTGCAGGCGTCTCTTTGTCGGCAGCCTTCTCCGGCCGGAAGGATGTCCTCCAGGTGGCCAGCATGTCCTCGAGCTGGTCGCGCAGCTTGCTCACCTGCTCTTTGGCCTGGTCGAGGTCGACCTTCGAGGAGATCTCCTCGACGACCTTGCCGTCGCTGATACGGCCCACGACCTTCTCACCCTCGACAGCCCAGCCGTCGATCGCCTTGCCGGCGACTTGGGTGTACTCGCTGGCGCCCTCGCTCAGCTTGGATTTGACCTCGCCGGCCTTGACGCCGACCTTGCGGGCGGCGACGACGGGTGCGCCGACGGCGGCATACAGCACGTTCTTTGTCTTCATTGTCACTCCTTTTCGGTGTGTTTGTTTACTGACCCATTGGAATGGATCAACGCTCGGTACATGTCGAGAAGCAGTTTCTTCTCCGTGGCGGTCAGCAGATTGTCTGCGTCGATCGCCTCGGCGATCGTCGGCGACTCCAACTCCCCGTCGATGAGACCGGCTCTGGAGTAGAGAGTGTTCGCCGAGATCTCGAGAGCTCGCGACAGACGGCTCAGGATCTCAGCCGAAGGCTTGCGGATCCCACGCTCTATCTGCGACAGATAGGGGTTGGAGATCCCGGCCCGCTCCGCCAGACGACGGAGCGAGAGATTGGCTCTCTCCCTCTGCTGATGGATGAACTCGCCCAGGTCGTTCTGCTTGCTCTCGTTCACTATGTGCAAGCATACAGCAAGCTGCTAACTATTGCAAGCACTTGCTAGCGGGAGGCAGCTTCAGACCAAGACGGTGCCGACCGCACTCCCGATAAGCCAGGCGATCACGCCACCGATCCCGGCAATGGCCATGTTCTCGAATCCAGAAGTCAGCCAGTTGGCCTTCGCCACCCTCGCCTTCACCACCCCGACCAGAAAAAGGCCGGTGAGGGCAAGCACAGTGGCCCAGGCCAGGGCGACGTTGGCCGAGTCGAAGACAAAGAAGGGAATCACCACGGGCAGAGAGCCCACCAGGAACAGACCACCGGAGGCGAGCATGGCGCGATAGGGGGACCGACGCTCCGATTCGACGAACCCAAACTCGAGCGCCTTCATCGCATTGAGGATGGCGTCGTCGGAGCGGTTGAAGGCAGCGACCACCATGTCGACATCCTCCTGACGCAGACCCATGTCACCGAACATCTCGGTCAGCTGGTCGAGCTCCTGCTGACGGTGGTCGCGGATGTGCACCCTCTCGAGTTTCAACTCCGCCTCGAGGACCTGATCCTGGGATTTGGTAGCCAGGTACTCACCGGCCGCCATTGACACTGCGCCAGCCAGTGCCCCGGCGAGGGCGGTGAGCAAGACCTGATCAGTGTCGAGGCCGCCACCGACAACGCCGACGACGAGCAGGAAGACGGAGACGAGACCGTCGTTGAGCCCGAGGATGATGTCCCGCCAGTACTGGCGGGTCTCTCCGATGTGAGGTTCGTAGGGGCTCTCTTCCCTACGCGCCTCTCGGTCGGTCGCCACGAAGCGATGGTACCAACCGGTTGCTTGGCGGCTCCCGGTCAGAGACCCTCGGTCATCCCGATCACCGCACCCAGACCGGCCCTTATCCCGAATCCGACCGTTGCCTCGTCCAGCAAGAAACCAGGGGAATGGAGATCATGGCCCTTCCCCGACGAGCCGAGCCGAAGCAAGGCCCCAGGCGCCACCGACAGGTAGTTGGCGAAATCCTCTCCGCCCATCGACGGCTCGGTGGGGACCACCGTCTCCGGCCCGAGCAGCTGGGAGATGCCGGAAGTGGCTGCCCCGACGACGGTGTGATCGTTGACGACCGGGGGGATCGCTTGGACGTAGTCCAGGGTGTAGCCGGCGCCGGACCAGGCCATGAGACTGCCGATGGCCTTGTCCATGAGCCCGGGGAGCACATCCCAGAGGCTGCGATCGAGGGTCCTGGCCGTTCCCTGTAACTCGACCCGGGTCGGGATCACGTTCGAGGTCGTGCCGCCCTGGATCGAGCCAAAGGCAACGGTCAACGTGCTGCGGGCGTCGACCGTTCGCCGCAGCACCCCGGGTAGCTCGTGTACCAGACGGGCGGCGTCGGCGATCAGATCGACGGTCTGGTGGGGACGGGCGGTATGTCCCCCGGGTCCGTCCAGCACCACGGTGAACTTGTCGGCGCTGGCAGTCATGGGGCCGATGCGGCTTCCAACTCTGCCAGTCTCGAGCGATGGGTCGACATGGAAGGCCAGGATCCCTTTGAGACCGTCCACCAGCCCTTCGTCGACGTATTGCGAGGCGCCGCCGGGGAACGCCTCCTCGGCGGGCTGGAACAGCAGTCTCACCCCGACCGGCAGGTCGAGCTGGCGGAGGGCGACGGCGATGCCGAAGGCGATGGCCGCGTGAGCGTCGTGACCACAGGCATGCATCCACCCGGGGTTCTGAGAACGAGGGGCGTTGCCCTCCGGCTCGTGGATGGGCAGGGCATCCAGATCCGCCCTGAAGCCGATCCGGGGCTCGGCGCCGACGTCGAGCCAGAGACCCGTCGCCGGACGGCGGTCGTGATAGGCGATCCCGTTCTCGTCGAGCGAGGCTGCGATCAGGGCTGTGGTCTGATGTTCCTCATTGGCTGGCTCAGGGTGACGGTGGAGGAGTCGGCGAAGCTCGACCGCCTTGGGGACGGTGCCCTCTACCAGCGCCTCGAGACGATCGCGGCTGATCATCCGAAGAGGCTAATCAGACGGCGCTCACTCGTAGAAGCGGGTTTCGAAGACGCGTCGGGCACGCCTGGTGACCCGTCGATATTCGTCCCTGAGTTCGGAGGCACGGTCAAACCCGAGCGACGCGGCGAGGCTGCGCAGTTCCGCGGGTGCGGTGGGGAGGGAGTCGACGGCACGACCCATCTGGAGGTGGAGACGGAGCCGGACCCGCGTGCAGAAGAGGTATGACTCCGACAGAGCACTCTCCTCGTCGGGCGCGAGCAGTCCGTGCCCGGCCAGCACCTGCAATGCATGCAAGGTGCCGGGGACCCGCAGCTCGGGGATGGTGCCGCCATGACCCAATTGGAGCAGCTGGGTCAGGAACTCGATGTCGCTGATGCTCCCCCGGCCCAGCTTCAGGTGGTAGTCGGGGTCTTCGCCGGCCGGGATCCGCTCCTTCTCCACTCTGGCCTTTATCTCCCGGATCGACCTCTGGAAATCGACGGTCAGGCTGTCCCTCCACAGAAAGCTCCCGGTCATCTCGGACCACTGAGCGCCCAGAGCCGGGTCCCCCATCGCGACCCTCCCCTTGACCAGGGCGAGGATCTCCCAGGGCTCAGCCCATTGCTCGTAGTAACGCCGGTAGCTCTCCAGAGACCTGGCCATTGGGCCCTTGCGACCTTCAGGTCGAAGCTCGGCGTCGAGCGTGTAGGCCTCCCCATGGCGGCTCGTCTCCGAGAGCACCCGTGACAGGTCGGTGGCGACGCGGAAGGCGTCATCCCGCCCGGATTCTTCTGCGATCACATACATCAGGTCGAGATCGGAGCCATAGGACAGCTCCCCACCCCCCCATTTGCCCATGGCGACGACACAGATCCCCGACGGATCGCCCCGGGTGACGACGTGGAGCCCTCCTCCGACGGCCACGTCGGCGCTATCGGTCAGAGAGCGAAGGGTGGTGACGGTGCCGGCCAGGTCCAGGATGTCGCGGGCGGCGGTGCGCAGCTTCCTGCGCCGGGCCATCCGGCGAATCGTCCCGACCTTGGCGTCGGGATCGGGCCGGGAGTCGAGAAGCCCAAGCAGGCGGCTCAATTCCTCCTCCCGGTCGCGCACCTCCGTCAGCAGCAACTCATCGGCGAGACGTGGGACGAATTCGGGGATGCGGTCGATCAGATCGCCGATGAGACGGCTCGTTCCGAGCAGACGGCACAACCGCTCTCCCGCCAGCGGGTTTACCTGGAGCAGCGTGACCAGGGCGGAGTGGTCGGGGGTGTTGGCCAGGACCGTGCGGAGCTGCCTCAGTCCGAGATCCGGGTTGGGCGTCAGCGAGAGCCAGTCGAGCATCAGCGGGAGTACCTGATGCATCGCCTGTGACCGCCGGCTCAGCCCGGTCGTCAGGTCTTCGAGTGCCTTCTTCGCCGCCGCCACGTCGCTGAAGCCGAGTGCTTCGAGACGGAGCGCGGCTTGTTCCATGCCGAGCCGTGCGCTTGGAGATCCGACAAGTGCATCCAGGATCGGTCTGAAGTAGAGGCGCTCGTGGACGTCGCGGACAACCGATCGCACCTCGCCGACTCGCTGTTCGAGCTGGCGAGCGGGGTCGGTCCCCATGCCGAGGGCACGGCCCAATTGCTCCCTGCGCACCGGGTCGTCCGGGATCTCGTGGGTCTGGCGCAGGTCCCAGAGCTGTATCCGGTGCTCCAGGTCACGCCAGAACCGGTAGGCGGCGTCGAGCCGGGACCTGTCCTCTTCGCCGACGAATCCGAGGTCGCTCAGAGCCTGTAGTGCTTCGAGCGTGCCCGGCTTTCTCAGTTCTAGAGCGAGTCGGCCGTGCACCAGTTGGAGGAGTTGGACCGAGAACTCCACATCCCTGATTCCACCCCTGGATCGCTTGATATCCGACGATCTGGCCCCTGTCTCTGCCTGCTCTTTCAGCTTGCGGATGCTGCGCAGGGATTCGACATCGAGCCCTTGCTCCCAGATCACCGTCTCGACCATTGAAACGAATCGCTCGCCCAGCGCTCGATCACCGGCGACGGGCCGCGTCTTGAGCAACGCCTGGAGCTCCCACGGCTCACCCCACTTGGCGTAGTACTGCGTGTAGGAATCGAGACTGCGGGAGAGAGGGCCGATCGTGCCCTCGGGCCGAAGGTCGGTGTCGACGAGGAGCCCGGGACCGTCGGTCCCTCGGGTGGACAGGGCGCCCACTGTTGCCGTGGCCAGGGCCAGGGCGGCGGCCCGGCTCCCAGCCTCGTCGCCCACGGACACGTCGTGGACGAAGAGCAGGTCGATGTCAGACGAGTAGTTGAGCTCCCGGGCGCCCCACTTCCCCATGGCGATGATGGTGAATGGGAGGTCCGCGACCAGTGGGTGTCTTTCCGCCACCGCGGTCGTGGTCCGGGCCAGGACGTCATTCACGAGGTGGTCAATGGCATCGGAGAACAGGGCTGTGGCCGCGGCCATCCCGATGAGACCAGCCAGATCGTCCCCGGCGATAGTGGCGAGCGCCGCCCTGAGCCTGAGCGGAACCGAATCGGCGGGAGCTGATCCGATGAGCAACGCCGGCCGGCGTGCCACCGCTTGGCTCAAGGCTCGAGAAGCGCCGGCGATGGCGCAGGCTCGCTGCAGAGCCGGGCTGGTGAGGACGAGGTCGGGGTCGGACTCGATCATCGAGAACAATCTCGGCCAGGCCCCGGCCGGGTCGGCCCCGTTGGCCACCAGGTCGGCGATGAGAGACCTCTGATCAGGGCCTGGCACCAGCAATTCGAGTCGGCCCGCCTCGGCAGGAGGGATCGGGGCTGCGGCCCTTCGGTCGGTCATGGCCGACAGCGTATGTCGGGGCGTATCGTGGAGGTATGCCACTTCGCGTCGCCGGGGCTCAGCTGAATCTCTGTGTCGGGGACATACCGGGCAACGAGCGTCGCATTGCCGAAGCCATCGATTGGGCGGAGAGTGAGCGCGCCGACGTCCTGCTCCTCCCCGAGCTGGCTATCAACGGCTACCCGCCCGAGGACCTGGTGCTTCGGTCCGATTTCGTCACGGCCGGCATCGATGCTCTCGATCGCCTCGCTTCACGATCGGGATCGACGGTGGTGGTCGTGGGTTTCGTCGACCGATCAGATGGCCCGTCTCGGGGCGCAGTGGACGCCGAGGACCGCCGGGTGGCCAATGCGGCGGCCGTGCTCCATGAGGGTGAAATCGTGGGCATCTATCACAAGGTGCTGCTGCCCAACTATGGGGTATTCGACGAGGATCGCTACTTCGCCGTCGGGCACGATCCGGCCCGGGTCTGGGAAATAGGGAGTACCCGGGTAGGGGTGTCGATATGCGAGGACATCTGGCTCCCCGACGGCCCGCCCCGCGATCAAGCCGCAGCCGGTGCCCAGGTCCTTCTCAACATCAATGCCTCGCCGTTCCACAAGGGCAAGGCCAGGGAGCGCGAGGCGATGATCGTCGACCGGGCACGAGCCTCGGGAGCGGCCGTGGTGTACCTCAACCTGATCGGGGGCCAGGACGAGCTCGTGTTCGACGGTTGCTCCTTGGTGCTGGCGCCCGACGGCACGATCGTCCACCGTTCCCCACAGTTCGAGGAGGACATGTTCATCGTCGACGTGCCGTTGCCGGGAGAGCCGGTTGTGGTCGGTTCGGTGACGGAACATCTAGAGCCTGTCGAAGAGGTCTATCGCGCCCTCGAGACCGGCTTGGGCGACTATGTCAGAAAGAACGGGTTCGAGCAGGTGGTGATCGGCCTGTCCGGCGGCATCGATTCTGCCCTCACGGCGGTGATCGCCTCCGACGCCCTCGGACCCGACTCGGTTTGGGGAGTGGCGATGCCATCCCGATTCTCCTCGCAGCACTCCATCGACGATGCCCGGCACCTGGCGGAGAACTTGGGGCTCCGCTTCGACCTCCTCTCCATAGACGATGTCTACGGTGCCTTCCTCGACGCCCTATCCCCGGTGTTCGCCGGCACCGAGTTCGGCACGAGCGAGGAGAACATCCAGGCCCGAACCAGGGGAGCGATGCTGATGGCGATCTCCAACAAGCACGGCCCGATGGTGGTGGCCACCGGGAACAAGTCGGAGATGGCTGCCGGGTACGCCACTCTCTATGGCGACATGGTCGGGGGATACGCGGTACTGAAGGACGTCTTCAAGACCCTGGTCTACGACCTGGCCCGGTGGCGGAACAAGGATGGGGACGTGATCCCCCAGAACACCATCGACAAGCCGCCATCGGCCGAGTTGCGCCCGAATCAGAAGGATTCGGACAGTCTTCCGCCATACGAGACCCTCGACGAGATCCTCTCGCTGTACGTGGAGTCAGACCTCGGCGTGGCCGCCATCGTGGAACGGGGCTTCGATCCCACCCTGGTGGCGAAGGTGGCGAGCATGGTCGATCGCAACGAGTACAAGCGGCGGCAGGCCGCCCCCGGTGTGAAAATCACTGTCAAGGCGTTCGGCAAGGACCGTCGTCTGCCGATCACCAACAGACATAAGCCCTCACCCCTGTGACCGGGCGCCGATGACGCTCAGGGTGCTGATCAACGGCTTCGAAGCCGACGGGGTGGTGCCGGTAACCGACTCGTCGGTGTTGCGCGGTGATGGTTGCTTCGAGGTCATCAGGTCCTATTCGGGCCGGCCCTTCGCCATGGACGAGCATCTCGACCGCCTCGATCGGAGCGCCAAGGCCCTCGATATCTCGTTGTCGGACCGTGATCAATTGGGCCGGTGGGTCGAGCAGGTCGCCGCCTCATGCGATGACTGCGTGGTCCGGGTGTTGGTGACCAGAGGATCGGCGGTGCCGGGGACTGCCGGCGAGCCGATTGTGATCGTGTTCGGCCATCCCATAGCCAAAGGTGACGGCCCGGCCACGTTGCTTCCCGTCCCTGCCCCGTGGCACGCGGCAGGTGTGGAGTGGGACCTGGCCGGCGCCAAGGTCCTCTCCTATGCCCCCAACATGGCGGCCACGCGGCGCGCTGTCTCCGAAGGATTCGGCGACGCCCTCCTCACCACCATCGAGGGGGTGATGCTCGAAGGCCCGACTTTCTGCGTGGCCTGGGTGGTCGACGGGATCATCGAGACGCCCGGCCTCGAACTGGGCATCCTCGACTCGATCACCCGTCGCGTGATGGTCGAGTTGGCCACGGAGCTCGGGTTCGAGGTCGTCGAGGGGACATGGGATCTGGCCCGTCTCGAAAGCGCTCAGGAGGTCATGGCGCTCTCCACGGTCCGCGAGATCCAACCGGTTTCCGCCGTCGGCCAGTTTCGATTCCTCGAGGGGCCGGTCACCGCTGACCTGGCCCGTCTCTTCTACCAGCGCGTCTACTGAACCGGCGGCGGGCAGGGTTCCGGACTTCGACCCTGGACCCACGACACGAGCCGAATGACGGTTTCCGCCCTGGTCAGGACCCGGTCGTCATCGAGAGACGGGTTGCAGGCAGCAAGGGCACCGATCTCCCGCAGTTTGGCCTCCGCCTCCCCGGCGGTGGGCAGGAAGACCTCGGGCACACCTTCGGTCTGGGCCCGGGGCCGCAGGGTTGCCACCAGGGCGTCGATCCGGATCCACACCGCGACACGGGCGATCTCGGTCTCCGGCAAACCGTAGAGGAGACATGGGTCGAGCGGGGGGCAAGCCGAGGTGTCGGACATCGGCCGGTACTGGCCCGCGATCTCCGGCGGGGCTTTGCCGGTCAGGTGTCGAGCGAGGACGGACACCAATTCCGGCTCTGCGATCTGGTCCGGGCAGAAGTCGACTCGCGTCCCGTCACAATCGAGTAGGAGCCCCTGTGTCAGAAGCAGTGCGGCGACGGCCTCGGCGGGATTGCCGTCGTCATCTGCATAGGGCCAGGACGGCTGGGGATCGGCCTGCTCGGCTGCCCCTTGTGCCACGAGCAGGCTCGAACCGGGGTCGACGGCGAGGCCTTCGGGGTTGTGCAGCTCGAAGTGAAGATGGGGGACGGTCCCCTCGGCGTTCCCTGAATCGCCAACCCAGCCGATCACCTCTCCCCGCGCTACCGGCGATCCCTCTACGAGATCCGTCCGAAGCCCGACGCCCAGCCCGTCGTCGGTCTCGTATTGATCGTTGTTGAGATGGATGTAGTAGGACTGCCAGCCGTCGGTGTGCTGGACGATGGCCCAGCAACAATTGCTCGTCCCGCGCTCCTGTGCAATGTGGCTCACCACTCCGTCGGCGACCGCCAACACCGGGGTGAGTCGAGGAGCCGCGATGTCGTTGCCTTCGTGATTGCGGGCGCCACCGTCACGGTCGGCGCCGAACGGCGAGCCGATCTGGCCGACCCCGGCCAGGGGCCATGCCATGTCGTACAAGAAGGGCTCGCAGGGCGGCGCCGCAGGGAGGGTCGTGGTTGTGGTCTCCGGCGGGAGTGTCGTGGCCGTGGTTGGCGGCGCCGTTGTGGTGGGGGCAGGGGCCGTGGTTGTGGTCGCCGGCTGCGTAGTGGTGGCTTCTGCAGGCGCAGAAGTGGTACTTGCCTCGGGAACCGTCGTTGTGGTCGTTGGCGTTGTCGTGGTGGACGCGGGCGCCGCGGTTGTGGTCTCCGGCGGGATTGTCGTGGTCGGCGGTTGGGTGGTGGTCTCCGCTGGGAGCGTGGTCGGTGGGAACAGGATGTCCATCGTCACCGGTGGGCACATCTCCGCGGCGGCGACCGAACTTGCCTGCGTGCTCACGAAGTAGAGCCCTGTTACCAGGGCGGACGCGACCAATAGAGCGGCCATACGTCTGCCGTACATGGACAGGACCTTACATGGTGGGACTCGGTTTGGAACCAGGCTCGGCTCGGGTACGTTTGTACGCCATGATGTCCTCCACGACGCTCCGTTTCGGCCTGTTCGGCCTCCTGGTCCTCGCACTGGTGGCATGTGACGACGCCGAAACGACGGATCTCAGCACTACATCGTCCCTGGTCGCCAGCCCGACCACCGGCGGCGAGGTCGCTACGACCACCACGGTGGCGGCCGGAGGCGACACGACGCCGACGACACTCGTCGGGCAGCAGGTCGCCGGCTACGAGGTGGTAGCCAGGGTGTCGGACCCGGCCGGGGAGACGCTCTTCATCGTGATCCCGCCCGGCGCATACACCGACGTCGACATCGAGAACTTCGTCGTGGGTCTCGTAGACAGCGGCGAGATCACCTATGGCGCCGAGATCTTCGACGACAACGGCGCGGTCGATGCCTTCCGCAAGCCCGAGGCGGAGCGCACCGAGGGCGAAACCCAGCTCATCGACCAGCACCACTTCGCCAGCGTCCAGAACGGGACCACAGTGATCTTCCGTGGCCCCTTCGCCGTATCGGGCGAGTTCGTGATCGGGAGCTAGGAAAGGCGCGCTCTCGGCAACCTCAGGTTCTGCGGCCCGGATTCGGGCCTATCTGCCTCAGCTTCATGGGTTGTCAGGCGGGGTAGCTCGTACCTGAGGCGTTTCGGCCCGTATGTGAAACCCAGAACCTGAGGTTCAGAGCAAGGCGGCGGCGACCAGAAGGAACCCGCCGAAGCCGACGGCGTCGGTGATCATCGTGAGGAGGATGGACGACGCCAGGGCGGGGTCGAGGCCAAGACGACGCAGGATCAGGGGAATGGCCGATCCTGACAGCGTGGCGATGAGCAGGTTGGCCAGGCAGGCGATCCCGATCACCAGGGCGACTGTCGCCGGGTCCGAGTTGCTCTCGAAGACACCTGAGTCGATCAAGACATAGGTCATGGCGGCAGCGGCCACAGCGAGGAGCAGGCCGTTGAGGACCCCGACCCCTGCCTGGCGAAGGAGGATCGAGGTCACCTGAGCTCGGGGCACGTCGTCGGAGGCCAGGGAACGGATCATCACCGCCAGGCTCTGATTGCCCCCGTTACCGCCCAGGGTGGCCACGATCGGCATGAGCGCTGCGAGAACGGGCACGCTCGAGATCACGCTGGTCTGACGCTCGATGACCCAAGCGACGAAGGTGGCCAGGACCAGGTTGAGGACCAGCCACGGCGCACGGGACCGGAATGACTTGGTCACGTCGGTGTAGACCGTTTCCCCGAGGCCGGCGCCAACCGCGGCGGCGAAGTCCTCGGTGGCCTCGTCCTGGACGGCCTCGATGACGGCGTCGGTGGTGACCACCCCGAGCAGACGTCCCCGCTCGTCGACCACGGGGATCCCGAACAGGCGATACCTCTGGGCCAGTTCAGCGACCTCTTCCCGGTCGGTCATCCCCTGGACCGAGACCGGGTCGGGCACCATCACCTCTTCGAGACTCGCCCCGGGACGAGCGAACACCAGGTCCCGGAAGTAGATGACGCCCCTGAGCTTCTGCTGATCGTCGACGATGTAGACGTAGGCGAAGTCCTCGTACTGCTCGTGCAGCTGCCGGATCCTCTCTATTGCTTCCCCTGCAGTGAGACCGAGGGGCAGCGCGGCTATCTCGGTGGTCATCAGACCGCCGGCGGTGTCCGACGGGTACTCGAGGAGTCGGCGGATCTCTTGCTCCGATTCGTCGTCGAGCATGGCGAGCACGCTCTCGGTGACGTCGTCGTCGAGCTCGTACAGGAGGTCGGCGGCCGCCTCGTCACTCATCTCGCTGACTGCGGCGGTGAGGTCCGCGATGGGGACGTCCTCCACCAACTCGGCCGCCAGCTCCGGAGCGATCTGCTCCAAGATGTCCGCGACGTCTTCCGGCTCCAGCTCGGCGAGCAGGCCGGCGGCGTCCTCCTCGGTCAGCTGCTCCAGGACGTCGGCGGCGTCACCGGGGGCTGCCTCGGCCAGCGCCTCCCACTCCTCGCCGTGGGTCTCGAGATAGTCGGCAACTTCCCCGTGGTCCCGGCGCGCAGCAGCCAGGAGATCCCTGGCAAGTTGGCGCGGTCTTCTGAGTCTGAGTCTCACCGGCACCCCTCGAACGGCGAACCGGCCAGAGAGTAACTATCCCTCGTAGGGCCGAACCGCTTTGATCGTCACGGAGAATGTCCCTGCAGGGGCCGGGTACGAGACCTCGTCGCCAATCGAAGCGCCGAGTAGGGCGCCACCCAGCGGGCTCGTGGGCGAGGCGAGCAGCAGACCCGAGACCTTGTTCTCCTGTGGGGCGACGAAATACTCGAGTTCGTCCCCGTCGGAGTCGACCACGGTGACGACACTGCCGACCTCCACCCGCCCGGTGTCCTTTACCTCTCTGACCTCCGACGTGTTGAGCAGGAACTCGAGCTTCCGGATCCGGGCTTCCATCAAGCCCTGGTCGTTCTTGGCCGCGTCATAGTCCGCGTTCTCGCGCAGGTCGCCGTGGGATCGAGCCTCGGCGATCCGCTCCTCGATCTCGCGACGTCCCGCGGTCTTCAATTGATCCAGCTCGTCCTGCATCCTCTGAAATGCGGCAGGGGTGAGGAAGGTCGGTTCGTCGGTCATGAGCCGCCGAAGGCTAACCACGGGCCCATGCCTATCAGAAGGCGGCTCCCTGCCACCGCACCCGGTGGGCAGTCGATGGCCCAGGGCTATCTTCTCCCGGGTGACGGACGTGCGCATGACCGAGTATTCCCACGGTGCCGGCTGCGCCTGCAAGCTCGGGCCCGACGAGCTGGCCAGGGTCATGGGGACAGTCAACGGGCACCCGGCCAGCTCACACCCTGACCTGTTGGTCGGTCCCTCCTCGTCGGATGACGCCGGGGTGTTCGACATCGGCGCCGGCCGCGCTCTCGTGCAGACTGTCGACATCTTCACCCCCGTGGTCGACTCGCCGTCGGACTGGGGCCGCATCGCAGCCGCCAACGCCCTCAGCGATGTCTACGCAATGGGTGGGACGCCCCTCACCGCCCTGCAATATCTTGCCTGGCCCCGGGACAAGCTCGACCTCGACCTGGCGGGCGATGTGGTCTCGGGTGGCATGGAGATCATGGCAAGTGCCGGCTGCACCGTGGTCGGGGGGCATTCGATCGACAGCCCCGAGCCGACCTATGGCTTCGCAGTGACGGGAATGGTCGGGTCCGATTCGTACTTCCCGAATTCCGGTGCCAAACCGGGCGACACATTGATCCTGACCAAGCCGCTGGGGATCGGAATCATCACCACGGCCATCAAGCGCGGAAAATGCCCACCCGATCTGGCCACGACGGCGATCGAGTCGATGGCCACGCTCAACGACGTCGCAGGAAACGCCCTGGCCAGGAGCTCGGCTCATGCCGCCACCGATGTCACCGGCTTCGGGTTGCTCGGCCATCTCCGAGAGATGTGCGTCGCCTCAGACGTCTCGGCGACGATCGCCCTACATCGTGTCCCGGTGTTCGACGGGGTGAGAGAGTTGCTGAAAGAGGGGATGTGGGCCGGTGGGTCGGCGCGCAACCTGAAGTCGATCCTCGAGTTCGTGGAGTCAGAAGTGGACGAGGACGACTTGAAGTTGTTGGCCGACGCCCAGACCTCCGGCGGCCTGCTCGTGGCCGTTCCCCCAGAGTCGGCCGGCGAGTACTTCCAATCGGTGCCCGGATCGGCCCTGATCGGCCGGGTCGAGTCCGGCACCGGGATCACGGTGACCCGGTGAACGGCGAGGAGCGTCTCGATGCGATCGCCGAGGCGTTGTCCATACCCCGGGCGGAACGGCACATCTTCCTCTGCGCCGATCAGACCAATCCCAAATGCGCTCCACGCGAGGTCACCCATGCCCTGTGGACCCATCTCAAGACGAGACTCAAGGACCTGGGGCTGACTTCGGCGCCGCCAGCCTGGTCGGGCAAGCCGGAGGCAGAAGCCACACCGATCGAGCCGGGCGACGGGACCGTCTTGAGGAGCAAAGTCGACTGTCTCCGTATCTGCGAACAGGGGGCGATCTGCGTCGTCTATCCCGAGGGCACCTGGTACGCCGGCCTCACCGAGGAGTCGCTGGACCGGATCATCGATGAGCACCTGACGTCAGGTAACCCTGTCGAGGATCTCGTCTTCGCCGTGAGTGGGGGTGTCCGGTGAGAAAGCTCTGGGGCTGGCTGGTGGCCTTGATCGTGTGGCGGGCTTTCGCCCCCACCATCAGCCCTCGTTTCCCGCCGCCTCAAGAGCACCCCTGGCGAACGGCGGGACGAACCGTGTTCGTGGGGGACCAGGAGTTCGTGGTGCGCGAGGCCGGCCCCGAAGGCGCGCCGATGCTGCTGATGATCCACGGTTTGGCCGGGTCGTCCCTTGCCGAGTGGTACCGGATCGGGCCCGGTCTCGCCGAGAAGTATCGGGTGATCATGGTCGACCATCGAAGCCATGGGCTGGCCCCTCTGGCCAGGGACCGCTTCGAGGTGGAAGACCTCGCCGACGACATGGCCGGAGTCCTAGATGCTCTCGGTGTAGGCCGGGTATCGATAGTCGGGTACTCGATGGGTGGCACCATCGCCCAGGCCTTTGCCCGCCGTCATCCTCACCGGGTCGATCGCCTCGCCCTCATCGCCACCTTCACCCATCACCCCCAGCCGCACCGTGTGTTACGGGCCGTTGGGGCCGTGCTCGCCCGAGCCGGGGAGCGTCTCACCGGGCTGGGGACCCCCGAGGCCCGCTCGTACTACCTCCGCTGGACCGGTGCCGTCGAGGAGCGTCACGCCCGGTGGCTCTGGGAGGAGACCCATCGGCGGGATGTCGATGCGGGCGCCCAGGCGACACTGGCGCTCCTCCGGTTCGACTCGCGCCCGTGGATCGGCAAGATCGAGATCGAGACCCTGGTGGTGATCCCGACATTGGACGAGCTGGTTCCGGCAGCCTGGCAATACGAGCTGGCGGCGTCGCTGCCGAATGCGACCGTTGTCGAGCTGCCCGGTGTTCGGCACGAGGCGCCCTGGACCCATCCGGACCGGGTCGTCGAAGTGATCTCGGCCTTTGTCGGCTGAGAGACGCCCGTCGGGCGGGGCGCTGACCGACAGCCGTCTGTCCAACTCTGGGCGCCAACCGGATCTTGGAGGGGTTCGATGAGTATGTGTCCCGGTTCCGGGCGATAAACCAGCGGGCACCCCGGCGTTTCGAGGAACGCGACTGGCCGGGGATGCAAAGCGATGCCGTCGAGCGTCTCCGCCTCTACACCGTGGTGGTGGATCGGGTGATGGAGTCGGTGACCCACTTGCTCGGTGGGAGGGCCGACGACCCCCTGGTGTGGGTGGCGGTCAAGGCGGTCTATTCGGGCCTCATCTCCGACCGGCAGGACTGGGAGCTCGCCGAGACCTTCTACAACTCGGTCACCCGGCGTGTGTTCAGGACCGTCGGCGTCGCCGAGCACATCGAGTTCGTCGACTCCGACTTCGACAGCCCGCCCATCCCATCGCGAGAGTCGGTGTATCTGACCTTTGACCGCAGGGAGTCGACCTCCGGTCTTGTCCGGGACATCCTCGGCACGTTCGCCCATGCAGTTCCGTATGCCCGGCTGGATGCCGATGCCGACGAGGTGGCGGGGCGGATCGATGCCCGGCTCAGCGAGCCCGGCGCCCTCGCCGCGGTGGGCAAGGCGGAGATCGTGCGCACCGTCTTCTACCGGGGGCAGTCCGCATACATAGTCGGGCTGTTGTATGCCGGGTCGCACCGGTTCCCCCTGATCATCGCCTTGAGTCACGGCGACGATGGCATCTTTGTGGACGCCGTCCTCCTCACCGAGGACGAGGCGTCGATCGTGTTCAGCTTCACCAGGTCGTACTTCCATGTCGACGTCACCCGTCCCTACGACCTGGCCCGCTTCCTCCGCCGCCTCATGCCCCGAAAGCGCCTCGCCGAGATCTATATCGCCGTCGGGCAGGACAAGCACGGCAAGACGGAGCTGTACCGCGATCTGCTCCGACATCTGCGATCGACTGGGGAGCAGTTCGAGCCGGTGCCGGGGACGAAGGGCCTCGTGATGATCGTGTTCGGCATGCCGGGCCACGACGACGTCTTCAAGGTGATCCGTGACACGTTCCCGCCGCCGAAGCGGACCACGCGACGGGGGGTGATGGGCAAATACCGGCTGGTCTTCCAACACGACCGGGCGGGGAGGCTGATGGACGTCCAGGACTTTCAGCATCTCGAGTTCCATCGCTCGCGCTTCTCGCCGACGGTCCTCGACGAGTTGCTGTCCGAGGCGGCGCGGACCGTTCGGCTCGAGGGCGATTCGGTAATCATCAGCCACGTCTACGTCGAGCGGCGCGTGGTGCCCCTCGATGTCTACGTCCGGGAGGCTGCCCGCCCGGCGGCCGCCGACGCGGTGGTCGACTTCGGCCAGTCGATCAAAGACATGGCCTCGACAAATATCTTTCCTGGCGACTTGCTCCCCAAGAACTTCGGCGTGACCCGCCACGGCCGGGTCGTGTTCTACGACTACGACGAGCTGAGTGCCCTCGTCGACATCAACTTCCGGGAGCTGCCCGCGGCGCGTGACGAAGTCGAAGAAATGGGATCGGAGCCGTGGTTCCCGGTCGGCGACAACGATGTGTTCCCCGAGGAGCATCAGAGCTTTCTCGGGCTGGCCCCCGAGCTGCGCCAGGTCTTCTTCGACCATCATGCCGACCTGTTCGGGATCGACGCCTGGCGTGCCATCCAGACCCGAATCCGATCCGGCGAGCTGATCGAAGTCTTCCCCTACCGCCAGGACGCCCGGCTCCCTGGTACCGGGGCCTCCCGGGGATGGTGAACCGCGTACCTGAGGTACGTGGGGCCTGTTTCTCCCCCCGAAGGGGGGAGTACCGCCGCAGGCGGGGAGGGGGGAGTTCGGGCCAACCACCACAAAGAACCCTTAGCCGGCCGGAACCAACCTCAGCGTCCCCTCCGCGCCATCGTCCACCTGCTCGCGGGTCCAGCGCATCGGGTGGTGGGTGCCGTCGGTCCAGGAGTCGAGCATGTCGTCGTAGTGGGTGTGGAAGGCGTGACCAGACTGCCCGGTGGTGTTGACCGATGTCGAGCCGGCCAGATCGGAGAGATCTACCACCATCCGCATCGACGGAATCCAATCCACGACGTACCCAGCCGGGGGATAGAACCCGACCGCGTTGACGAGATCGGAGCTGCCACCGACCCGATCCGGGGCGGTCCGGTTGAAGAGCCACTCGATTGGCGCGATGCCCGACTGGCCGAAGGTGAGGTTCTCGAACGAGGCGGTGTGGAGATCGGCCCATCGCCACGCGGTCACATCGTCACCAAGGAGCCCGACCAATTCCTCGTGGGCATCGATCATTGCCCGCTCCAGGATGACATCACGGTCCTCCACCTCGTCGGTCCGAGTGTCGTCCCAGAAGGCGTTGTCGGGGCTCTCGAGCAAGCCGCGGACCACCTCGAACCAACGGCTCCCACCCTCGGGCCAGTAGTCCTCCGGGATCTCATCGTGGAAGGCGAGGCGAAGAAGATGGGCCCAGACCGCCTGATAGGCGGCGCATCCGGGTGAGTCGGGCCCGGCTTGAAAGGCGTTTGGGCCTGTGGACCATGGCTCGATCACTCCCTGCATCGCCGCCACCGCATCGTCATCAGAGTCGATGGCGAGGAGGTGCGGGATGAGGTTGGGCGCTCCGCCGTCCTGGCCGTCGATCTGGATCTCCTGTGCCGAGTCGACCGAAAACCCGGATGGAGTGCCCTCGATCATCTCCTCGATCCGGGCCGCCCGGTACCCGTAATCCGAGTCGATCGACAGGAACGGCGCACTCCCGGGAGAGAGCACCGGGTTGTTGGCGGTCGCGATGTAGCCCTTGGGCGGATTGAAGAGGCTTGGCAGGTCTTCGAATGGGACAACACCGGTCCACTCGTTCTCACCGGTCCATCCCTCGACCGGCCAGGCCCCATCTCCGCCGGCCCGGATCGGCGCCTCGCCGGTCGCCTGGTAGGCGATGTTTCCCTCCACGTCGGCATAGACGACGTTCTGAGCGGCTACATCCCACTTCGATAAGGCGGTGCGGAACTCCTCATAACCGGTGGCCCGGTTCACTCCGATGATCGCCTCGACCAGAGTCGAGGGTTGGAGGGTTTGCCAGGCCAGTGAAACGACATAGTCGTCGGGCACATCGAGATCGGCCCCCTCGAAGGGTGGCTCATCGAAGTAGGTGTCGGAGATCACCGGGCCGTGCCGGGTGACCATCACGTCGTAGTCGATGTCGTCCCCGCCGGCCACGACGATGGTCTCGGGCCGGACCTCCATGTCGACCCACTCGCCCTGGTACTCGTATTGAGCCGGATTCTCCGGGTTGACCTTCTCGATGAAGAGATCCTGGGTGTCCACCGACTGGTTGGTGACGCCCCAGGCGATGTGCTCGTTGTGCCCGATGACCACGCCGGGGGTGCCGGGGAAGGAGAACCCCATGAGCTGGTAGGGGCAATCTTCCGCTCCCTCGGTGCAATGAAGCCCGTTCTGGTACCAGATGGAGGGCATCTGGATGGCCAAATGAGGATCATTGGCCAGCACGGGCAGGCCCGATTCGGTGTGGGAGCCGCCAACCACCCAGTTGTTCGACCCAATGCCCGAGAAACCGCCCCCGGTGAGGTCCCACACTTCCCGGGCCCGGTCTCCGGAGTTGGCCAGTGCCGTCAGCGCTCCCGCCGGGAGGATTGTCGCTTGGTCGATGCCGGCGGTTGCCTGGTCGGCGGAGACGATCACAGGGTGATCTTCGGGGTACTCGGGATACAGCTGGTCGACCCGCTCCGCCGGGATCCCGGCGCTCAGGACGGCACGGTCGATCTCTTGCAGCATGTTCCAGCTCAGGTCCCAGGACATCACCTTGGCCCAGGTCAGGGTGTTGACGGGGGTCCAGGCTTGGATCTCGTACCCCGACGCCTGCAAGGGCAGGATGGCGTACTCCAGGCTGATCTCCGACGGAGACCTGCTCTCGACGTAGGCGTTTACGCCTTCGGCGTAGGCGTCGAGGATGGCGCGTTGGCCGGGATCGAGCATCTCGAGCTCCTGCTCGGCGAGACCGGTGAAGTCCAGGGAGCGGAGGAACAGATCGGTGTCTACCTGACTATCACCGAACATCTCGGAGAGCCGTCCGGCCCCGATATGACGCCAGAAGTCCATCTGCCAGAACCTGTCCTGGGCATGGACGTAGCCCTGGGCGAAGAGGAGGTCGTGCTCGTTGCTGGCATAGACATGGGGAACACCGTCGGCGTCCCTCACGATCTCGACTTGACCGGCAAGACCGGCGGCCGTGATTTCGCCTTCGACCTTGGGGAAAGAGCGTCGCACCACGAAGAAGCCAAATATGGCGATCACGGCGGCCAGCACGAGCAAGCCGACCAGAATCCGCCGGACCCATCGCATGCTCGGAGCCTATGCCCGGAATCCTCGATTGGGCGGGCACACATCTAGCGTTCCGCCGATGCGCACCAGGATGGCGATTCTGACGGGAATCGTGCTGCTGGTCGTGGCCTGTGGTGGAGACGATGCCGCCACCACGACGAGCGCGATCATCAGCACCGTTCCGACCACCACCACGCAGCCGACCACAACCACGACCTCCGCCCCGACGACTACGACAGCCGTCGCCACGACCACGACCGCCGGTCAGGAGATCGATGTGACCGTCGAAGCGGGTGTCGTGGTCGGCCCGGGGCGATTCACATTTACCGTTGGGGACCCGGTGTCGATTTGGGTGCTGTCTGATGTCGATGCCGAGATCCACGTCCACGGTTACGACCTCTTCTTCGAGGCCACGGTCGGAGTCCCCATCGAGATCGCTTTGACTGCCGATGTGCCCGGGATCTTCGAGGTCGAGCTGGAGCAGACGCACGTCCCTCTCTTTGCGCTCGAGGTGACGCCTTGAAGCGACGCTTCGGCGTCGTCACCTTCTCCGCCGGAACGATCGTCCTTCTCATCCCGTCGGTGGCGATGGCGCACGGGATCGGAGGGAGGCTCGATCTCCCGGTGCCACTCAGCTATTTCATTGTCGGGGCGGGCGTTGTCCTGGTGGTCAGTTTCATTGCCCTGGCCGTCCTCTGGCCCGAGCCCCGTCTTCAGGAAGGCCCCCGTCACGAAGCCGCCCGGCTCACAGTGCGCCGGGGCTGGTTCTTGCCCACCCTCGGCGTGATTGCCCTCTTCCTGGTGATAGGGCAATTGATTCCACCGCTATTGGGCCTGGAAACCGATCCCACCCGCCCGACCATTGCCCCCGTCCTGGTGTGGGTCGTCTTCTGGCTGGTGGTTCCCTTTGCAGGCGCCGTCATCGGCGATTGGTACACCGACATCAACCCGTGGCGATCCCTGGCCCGGGTGCTCAGGGTGGGCCACGGCGAGAGGACGGGGCTCCTCGATACCCTTGGCGTTTGGCCGGCTGCAATCCTGCTGGTCGCCTTCACCTGGCTCGAGCTGGTCAGCCCCAACTCCGGGAGCCCGGTCACCCTGGGCACGGCAGCACTGGTCTACACAATCGGGATGACGGCGGCGATGGCCTATGCCGGTCGGGAGACGGGCCTGGCCGTGTTCGATGCCTTCACCCCGTACAACCGGCTCCTCTCGGCGATCTCGCCACTAGGGAGACGTGGCGACGGCCGTCTGGTGTGGCGGGGCTGGCTGCGGGCGCTGACCGTCCTCCCTGCCTGGAGAGGTTTACCCGCCTTCGTTGTCGTGGCCATCGGGACCGTCACCTACGACGGCGCCTCGGCTACGGAGTCCTTCCGCAGCGCGATGGGGGACTTCGGGCAGACCATGTTCGGGGAGACGGTGCTGCTGATCGGGTGTGTCCTGGCGATCGGCGCCGCGTACTGGATCGCCTCGTGGGCGGCGGCTCGCATGGTGGGAGGCGGGTGGACGGTCGCCAGAGTGGCGATGCGCTTCGCCCACACCCTGGTGCCTATCGCCCTCGCCTATGCCCTGGCCCACTACATGACCCTCATCATCTTCGAGGGCCAGCAGCTAATCGCCGCCGTGTCCGATCCGTTTGCTCTCGGTTGGGATCTCTTCGGCACGGCCGACCGCAAGGTCGATTTCTTCATCACCGCCGCCGAGCCGGTGTGGTACGCCCAGGTTGCCGTGATCGTCACCGGTCATGTCCTCGGGGTGATCCTGGCCCACGATCGAGCGTTGGGGGACTTCGGGAAGGAAGCGGTCCGCTCCCAGTATGCGATGCTTCTACTTATGGTGGCCCTGACCACACTTGGCCTGCTCATCCTCGCGGGGTGAACGTGATCTATGCGCACTATGGGGGCATCGACGAGATCGGCATCTTCGTCGTGCCCGCGGTGCTGGCCATCCTCGCTCTGCGGTGGGCGGAGAAAAGAGCAAAGCGCGCGGCCGCCGAGAAGGAGACCGATCCGGAAATGGAAGCGGTGTCGACTGAAGAGGGCGCCGATGGCGACTGACGGGCATGAGCTGGCCATCCCGCTGATCACCGACCCTGCTTCGGCCGGTGTCTCGGCCCGATCGAAAGCAGCTTCCTACTTCGCACTGACCAAGCCGCGGATCATCGAGCTCTTGCTCATCACCACAGTGCCGTCGATGGTGCTGGCCTCCGGCCGCTGGCCCGGGCTCTGGCCGGTCCTGGCGACATTGATCGGAGGGTCCCTCTCCGCCGGTGGGGCCAATGCCCTGAACAACTACGTCGATCGGGACATCGACCAGATCATGAAGAGGACCCGTTCGAGACCACTCGCCAGACAGGAAGTGCCCCCGTCGAACGCTCTCGTGTTCGGGATCGCGCTCGGAGTCGCCGGATTCGTGTGGCTGTGGGTCACCACCAACTTGCTTGCCGCCGCCATCGCCACAGCTGCCCTGCTCTTCTATGTGTTCGTCTACACCCTGAAACTGAAGCGAACCACCACGCAGAACATCGTGATCGGCGGGGCGGCGGGGGCGGCTCCGGCGCTGGTCGGCTGGGCGGCGGTGACTGGCTCGCTCGATCTTCCTGCCTGGGTGCTCTTCCTGGTCGTCTTCTACTGGACTCCGCCCCATTTCTGGGCGCTCGCCATCAGGTACCGGGACGACTATGAGAAGGCGGGGGTCCCCATGCTTCCGGTGGTGGCCGGGGTCGAGGCCACCACGCGCAAGATGCTGCTCTACACCGGGCTCATGGTGGCGATCAGCCTGCTCTTGGTCCCGGTGGCCGGGATGCGTTGGATCTATCTCAGCGCGGCTATTGCCCTCGGTGCCTGGTTCCTCTGGGACACCTGGCGTGTCTATCGCCGCCCGGAGGACGCGATGCGTCTCTTCACCACGTCGACGGTGTATCTCTCCGCTCTGTTCGGAGCCGTCATGCTCGACGTGCTGGTGCGATGAGGCGCTTGATTCCGGGGCTTCTCGGGCTGACGATGCTGTGCGCCGCCTGCGGCTCCGCCGAGGTCGAGCCCTTTGCCGTGGTGGCCTCGAGCAACGGGAGCATCGGCACTGGCGAGCAACGGGTGCTGTTCGGACTGGTCGACCCGGAGACGGACGAATTCCTGGCTTCCCCCGACAGGGAGGCGACGGTGACCATCCGTGACGAGAACGGCTCGCCACTCGACACCTATCCGATGGAGTTCATCTGGACCGTCCCCGACGTGCGCGGGCTGTACGTCGCTCACGTCGACATCCCGGAGGCGGCCACCTACCAGGCCACGATCGACGCCGAGGGGCTGGCCACTGCCGGGCCGGCGGGATTCGTCGCCTACGACGACCCGCCCTTGATCGAGCCAGGTGAGGAGGCCCCAGCCTCGGAGACCCGTACCTCGGCCGAGTTCCCCGATCTCTCCGTGATCAGTTCCGACCCCGATCCCGACCCGGCGATGTATGAATCCAGCGTCGCTTCGGCTGTCACCTCGGGCTCTCCCTCAGTGATCGTTTTCGCCACCCCTGCCTTTTGCACGTCTCAGGCCTGTGGGCCCCTCCTCGACCAGGTCAAGACGCTGCGTCCCGGCTACCCGGGGGTGGAGTTCGTCCATGTCGAGATCTACGAGGACCTCCAGGTGGCCACGCCCGAGGAGCTGACCGTTGTTCCGGCCACGGGGGAGTGGGGACTGCCCTCCGAACCCTGGGTCTTCGTCGTGGACGGCTCCGGCATCGTCTCTTCGGCGTTCGAGGGGGCAGCTTCCGACGACGAGCTGACGATCGCGATCGACGCCGTCAGCCCATAGTTGGTCGGGGGTTTGGCGAGTCCGTATGATGCCAGGCCGATGGTCCGGTCCCGTCACCGCCTGATTCGCCTTGGCGTCCTTATCGGCGCCGTCCTGATCCTCGGGGCCTGCTCATTCCTCGGTAGCGAGGATCAGCCGCTGACCACCTTCGAGCCGGCAGGCCCCTTCGCCGAGCAGATCGACAACCTGTTCTGGCCGGTCTTCTGGATCGCTGTCGCTGTGTTCATCCTGGTGCAAGGGGCGATCCTCGCTGCCGTCTTCCTGTTCCGCGATCGGGCCGGTGCCAAGGAGGCGAAGCAGCTGCATGGCAGCCCGAAGCTGGAAATCGCCTGGACGATCGTTCCCGCCCTGATCCTGGCCGGCATCGCCATCCCAACCACTGCCGCGGTATTCGAGCTGACCGAGTGTGACCCTGACGCCATGGAAATCCGGGTAACCGGACATCAATGGTGGTTCGAGTACCACTATCCCGAGGCCGAGATCGACACGGCCAACATCATGGTGATCCCTGCCGGACAAGAGGTGTGCGCCGTGATGACCTCGGACGACGTCCTTCACAATTTCTGGATCCCCGCCCTCAACGGCAAGCGCTACCTGGTGCCGGGCCAGACCACGCTGCTGCGGCTGCAGGCCGACGAGCCGGGCGAGTACTGGGGTCATTGCGCCGAGTTCTGCGGTCTCTCCCACTCACTGATGCGAGCCAGGGTCCAGGCTCTGGAACCGGCCGAGTACGAGGCGTGGATCGAAGAGCAACAGACCGCCGCCGCCACTCCCGTCGAGGGGACGGACGGTTACGAGGGGTTCGAAGTGTTCGGGGCCAAGGGCTGCATCCAATGCCACACCGTCCGCTTCGAGGATGATGCCCTCTCCAACGTCATCGAGCGCGCGTCCTTCAACGGGCCCGAACTGACCCATTTCGCCTCGCGAGACGTGTTTGCCGGGGCCATCCTCCCTGCCGAGGGACAGAGCCGGGCCGAGGCCCTAAAGGACTGGCTGGCCGACCCGCCGTATATCAAGCCGGGCAGCTTCATGCCTGACCTCGCCTTGACCGAGGCCGAGATCGATGCTCTCATCGTCTGGCTGGAGAGCCTGGAATGACCGCCACCGCCGAACGCCCCACCACCACGATCTTCCGCCGCCCCAGCTCCACGAAGGGGCTCTGGTCGTGGATCACCACCGTGGACCACAAGCGGATCGGGATCATGTACGGCTACGCCGCGTTCACTTTCTTCATCATCGGTGGCATGGAGGCCCTCCTACTTCGCATCCAGCTCTCCCAGGCCAATGGCGAGTTCCTCACGGCCGGCGCATACAACGCACTGTTCACGATGCACGGCACGACGATGATCTTCCTCTTCGTCATGCCCGCGTCGGCGGCGCTGATGAACTACATGCTCCCGCTGTTGATCGGGGCCCGCGACGTCGCCTTCCCCCGGCTCAACGCCCTCTCCTGGTGGATCTTCTTCTTCGGGGGGATCTTTCTCTACTCGACCTTCATATTCGGCACCTCGGCGCCGCCCGTCGGGGTCGACGGTCTCGGAGGCATCGATGGAAACCTGGCCCCGGGAGGTGGGCCGGGCAGTTTCAACTTCCTTGCCGACTCCCCGGATGGCGGCTGGTTCGGCTATCAGCCCAACGCCGGGCCTCTCTACTCACCGGGCACGGCGATGGACTATTGGGCGCTCGGGCTGCAGATCATCGGCCTCGCCTCACTGGTGTCTTCGGTCAACTTCCTGGTGACGGTGCTCAACCTGCGGGCTAAGGGGATGCGACTTCTCCGGATGCCGGTGTTCGCCTGGATGACCACGATCACCTCGTTTCTGCTCCTGTTCTCCCTCCCGATCATCGCCGTCGCCCTGTTCATGGTGACCTTCGATCGTCAGTTCGGGTCGTTGTTCTTCGCCGCCCAAGCCGGTGGTGATGTGATCCTGTGGCAGCACCTGTTCTGGCTATTCGGCCATCCCGAGGTGTACATCCTGATCCTTCCCGCCATGGGGATCGTCTCCGAGATCCTGCCCACCTTCTCCCGAAAACCCCTGTTCGGGTACTCGGCGGTGGTCTTCGCCGGCGCCGCCATCGCGTTCCTCGGGTTCGGGGTGTGGGCGCACCACATGTTCGCCTCCGGGATCACACCCGTTGCCCAGGCAGCGTTCGGCCTCGCCACGATGACCATCGCCATCCCCACCGGGATCAAGATCTTCAACTGGCTGGGCACGATGTGGATGGGGCGGATCCGTCTTTCCACGCCGATGCTGTTCGCCATCGGCTTCGTCGCCATGTTCACCATCGGTGGGCTATCGGGTGTGACCCACGCCGTCGTCCCCTCCGACTGGCAGCAAACGGACACCTACTACATCGTCGCCCATTTCCACTACGTGATCTTCGGAGGGTCGGTGTTCGGGCTGTTCGGAGGGCTCTACTACTGGTTCCCGAAGCTGACCGGCCGCCTCATGAACGAGCGCTTGGGGAAGGTGCATTTCTGGCTGATGCTCCTCGGATTCAACCTCACCTTCGGCCCGATGCATTGGCTCGGCCTGCAGGGGATGGTTCGACGTACCTGGAAGTACGCACCGGAAGCCGGCCTCGAGCCGTGGAACATCGCCGTCACCGTTGGCGCCTTCATCATCGCGTTCTCGATCTTCATCTTCATGATCAACTGGTTCACCAGCCGACGCCGCGGCCAGGCCTCCGGCCTCGATCCCTGGGACGCTCGCACCATCGAGTGGATGTCGCCCAACCCATCACCGGAGTACAACTTCGCCGTGCCCCCGGTGGTGAACAGCCTGGACCATTTCTGGCATCTCAAATACGACGAGGACCCCGAGGGGCGTGCCGTCCGCAAGGAGGACGGTGACGAGATCGTGGCCACTATCGAGCACCAGCAGCTCAACCCGGAGTCACCGATCCACCTCCCCAACCCTTCGTACTTTCCGTTCTTCTTCGCCATGGGCCTGCCGCTCATGTTCTATGGCGTCATCTATCACAGGCAGCTGTGGGGGAAGGGTCTGATCCTGGTCGGCCTCATCATCGCCCTCGCCGCCGTCATCGGCTGGGCGATCGAACCGCTCGAAGAGCCGCACGCGGATCCCGACGAGGACCACGAAGACGACGAGACTCCCCCCTCCCCGCCTTCGGCGGTACTCCCCCCTGCGGGGGGAGAAATGGAGCCGGTCGATGGCTGAGCTCGCCCACGAGGAGACCCTGGAACACGCCCATCCCGAGCACGAGGGGACCGGTGTCGAGGACCGCAAGCTGGGCATGTGGCTTTTCCTCAGTTCGGAGTTCCTCTTCTTCGGAGCCCTGATCTCGAACTACTTGCTCTACTCGCAGCGGCCCGGCTTCCCCCAGCCCTACCCGTCGGAGATCTACGACATCCCCTTCACCTCGGTGAGCTCGTTCGTCCTGTTGATGAGCTCGTTGACCATGGTCCTCGCCCACAATGCTCAGACCCGGGAGGATGCCAACGGGGCAAGGACCTGGCTCTTCGCCACAGCCGCCCTGGGCTCGGTGTTCCTGGCCGGCCAGGTGTTCGAGTTCACGGAGTTCATCGTCGAATTCGACATGAAGCTCTCCACCAACCCGGCCGCTTCTGCGTTCTACCTCCTCACCGGATTCCACGGGACCCACGTCGCCATCGGGGTGATCATGCTCCTGTCGCTGTGGGGGATCTCGAGACGACGTGGGGGGCTGAGTGACCGACAAGGTCTGAACCTGGAGCTGGTCGGTCTCTACTGGCACTTCGTCGACATCATCTGGATCGTGATCTTCACCGTCGTCTATCTGCTCTCGGTGCCACCGGTATGAGCAGTTCAGAGCACATCCATCACCCGAGTCCGGCTCAGTACTGGAAGATCGCAGTGGTCCTCGCGGTGCTCACGGCCGTCGAGGTCGCCATCTACTACATCCACCGGGACTTCGACCTCGGCAACTTCAACACCGTGCTCCTGATTGCCCTGGCCGCTCTCAAGTTCGTGATCGTCATCGGCTGGTACATGCACCTGCGGTTCGAGAAGACGATGTTGAGCCGGTTCTTCACTGCAGGGTTCATCCTGGCCTGTGCCCTATACACGATCATCCTGACTGCGCTCGGGGCGATAGTCATCCGGGGCAGCTGAGATGATTCCCCCGTTTCATCCCCACTACGACGTCTGGGCGCTGGCGTTCGCCCTCGCCTTCGGGTACTGGTACGCCGACCGTCGGCTGCGCCCTGTGCTCGCCCCCGACGCTTCCCCAGCGACTACGGGTCAGAAATTGCAGTGGTATGGGGCCGTGGTCGCCCTGTGGCTGGTCTCGGGCTGGCCCATCCACGACATAGGCGAGACATCGCTGTTCACCGTGCACATGGTGGAGCACATGGTCATCGCCCTGGTGATCCCGCCGCTCATGCTCCGAGGCGTCCCACGATGGCTCGCCGACATCACCATCGGCCACCCCAAGGTGGCCCGGTTCATCAGGCCGCTGGCCCGGCCAGTGCCTGCCTTCGTCTTGTTCAACACAACGTTCATCGCGATCCACTGGCCCGACCTGGTAGCCCTCATGGTGCAGGGTGGCCCGCCGCACCTTCTGGTCCACGCCTGGCTGTTCGGCGTTTCCATCCTCATGTGGATGCCCGTTCTCTCACCGACGGCGGCCATCCCCAGGCTCCCGCCGCCCGTCCAAATGGGCTACCTCTTCGCCCAGTCGTTGCTGCCCACCATCCCGGCATCGTTCCTCACCTTCTCCACGGTCCCGCTGTACCCGGTGTACGGCGATGCCGCTCTGGCCTTCGGGCTCACTGCTGTGGCCGACCAGACCATCGCCGGGGTCATCATGAAGCTGGGCGGCGGGCTGCTCCTCTGGTCGACGATCGCAGTGATCTGGTTTCGCTGGACGAAGCAGGAGCGCGAGTGGGAGCGTCTCGAGTCCACGCTTCGGGCATCCTGAAGTCGATCGCCGTCGTCGTGGTGACCCTCGGATTGGTCGCATGCAATCAGACGGACGGCACCGCGCGCGGGGTGGTCACATCGGTGGACGGCAGTCTCGAGGATGTCACCTCGTTTGCGGTCCTGGTCGAGGGGTCAGAGCTCGAGTTCATTCCTACCGCCGATGGCGACTACGACTTCCCCCTCTCCCACCTCAGGGAGCACCAGCGCACGGGAGAGCCGGTTCTCGTTGGGTGGGAGATGGTGGGTAGCGTGCGGTACGCACTGAGCCTGGCTGACGGGTAGAGGGCGCCCAACCGAGTACGAGGAGCACATGCCGATCGACCTACCGCCAGGTCATTTCTTCCTACCCGGTCCTACCGAGGTCCATCCCGACGTGCTCGCGGCTCAGACCCGACCGATGATCGGTCACCGGGGCCGGGCGATCGAGGAGTTGCTCGCCCGTCTCCAGGACGGGCTGAAACAAGTCTTTGTCACCGAGCGGCCGGTGATCGTGTCCACCTCGTCGGCCACGGGTCTCATGGAGGCTTCGGTGCGAAATGGAGTGGCCGGCGGCAGGGTCTTGAGCCTGGTGAACGGCGCTTTCTCCTCGAGGTTCGCCGAGATCGCCATGGCTTGTGGCCACGACACCGAGGTCTGGTCGGTGGATTGGGGCCAGGTTCACGATCCCGCCGAGCTCGACGCCAGGCTGGGGCAGGGCGGATTCGATGCGGTCACGATGACCCACTCCGAGACCTCGACCGGTGCCCTCCAGGATCTCGAGGCCATCGCTTTGGTGACCCGGCGACATGAGGGTGTGATGCTGCTGATCGACTCGGTCACCGGAGTAGCCGGAGCCGAGGTCCGCGCCGACGAGTGGGGGCTGGATTTCGTGCTCACCGGGTCGCAGAAGGCGCTGGCTCTCCCTCCCGGATTGGCATTCGCGGTCGCCTCACCGGCGATGCTGGATCGCTCAGCCCAGGCTACGAACAAGGGCTACTACTTCGACCTGCTGCCACTGATGAAGTCGTTGGAGGCATTTCAGACCCCGTCGACGCCGGCGATCTCGCTCCTCTACGCCCTGGAGGTGCAGCTGGAGCGGATCCTGGCCGAGGGCATCGAGCAGCGATGGGAACGGCACGCCGCAATGCGTTTGGCGACGATCGAGTGGGTCGAGTCCATGCGGGTCGAAGGTGTCGGGATCGCCGTTCTCGCACCAGAGGGTCACCGATCCCCAACGGTCACATGCATCATCCTGCCGGAGGGCCGATCCGGCCCTGAGGTGGTGTCCGCCATGAGAGAGCGGGATTGGGTGATAGGCGGCGGCTATTCACGTCTCAAGGAGTCGACGATCCGCATCGGGCACATGGGAGATCACCATCCAGAGGTGTTGGGCGAGCTGCTGGGCACCCTGGGCGAGGTCTTGCGTTGACCATGCCCTACCGGGTGGTGGCCACCGATCGGGTGTCCAAGAAGGGTCTTGCCCCGCTTCGCGATGACGATCGCTTCGATGTCGTTCTGATCAAGGACTCCTCTGACCCGGAGTTCGCCGCCGGATTGAAGACCGCTGCGGGTCTGATCGTCCGTAGTGCCACCCGGGTCGATGCCTCGTTGCTGAACGGGGCTCCTGACCTCAAGGTGGTGGGCCGGGCAGGCGTCGGCGTGGACAACATCGACGTGGCCGCCGCCTCCGAGCGAGGCGTGGCGGTGATGAATGCCCCCGGCGGGAACACAATCTCTGCTGCCGAGCTGACCATGGCCCTCATGCTGGCGGTGGCACGAAGGGTGACCGTGGCCGATCGGTCGATTCGTCAGGGCAGATGGGAGCGCTCGAGCCTGCAGGGTGTCGAGCTGAGGGGGAAGACCCTGGGTGTCATCGGCGCGGGTCGCATCGGCTGGGAGGTGGCGCAGCGTTGCCGTGCCTTCGGGATGGACGTGATCGTCTACGACCCGTATCTGGCCGCCGACAGAGTGAACGAGCTGCATCCACATCTGGTCCCGCTGGATCACCTGATCGAGAGCGCCGACGTCATCACCCTCCACGTGCCACTCAACGCCGAGACGAGGGGCTTGATCGGCGGGGATTCGCTGGCTCGGATGAAGAAAAGTGCTTTCGTCCTCAATGTCTCTCGGGGCGGTGTCGTCGACGAATCGGCGCTGGCCAAGGCACTGAACAATGGGCGGATCGCGGGAGCGGGTCTCGATGTCTATGAGCACGAGCCCCTGTCCCCCGACAGTCCGCTGCTCGACGCCCCCAATCTCGTGCTCACCCCCCATCTCGGCGCCTCGACCAAGGAGGCTCAGATCCAGGTGGCCCTCGAGGTGGCCCGAAGCGTGCGCACCGCCCTCGCCCAGGGAGACCTCTCTTCGGCCATCAACGCCTCGGACCTGGCCAACGCCGCCGGTCTGAGCTGATGCGAGGGTGCGTGTGCAGTTCGACACGTCAGACGTGTCCATCCGCACACGCCGGGTGATTCAGCCGACGACGAGTGTGATGACGGCCTCGGGCTCGGCCGCAGGCTCTTCCGGTTCCTCTTCCGGATTGCGGGCAAACATCACCGCCAGGATGAAGACCAGGATCGTCCCGATCCCGATCACGGCCACCATCACCTCGCCAAAAGACAGCTTGATGTTGGGCTTGGTCCCGGCGAGTGAGGCAAATCCGAGGATTCCGGCCGCGACGAGGATGCCGACGATCGCAGCGCCTCCCTCGGCCAGATGGTTCGACCTGATGAGTACCCAGGCGAAGGGAAGGACGAGCAACAGAAGCAGGAGGAGGCCGGTGAGGGGGATGCCGAAGGCGAAGCCAAGCCGTTGCCTCACGCTCTCGATCTCCGCGCCCGAGCCATCGGCCACCGCAACCGGGACGCCGACCGCTTGCGTGACGGTCGCTGTCAGTCCACCGAGGATGGCGCCTCCGATCGCCATGACGCCGATCGTGGCCAGCACCGGTAGCTGAACGACACCTTCCGCACCTTCCACCGGAGTCCCCAGGCCGGTGAGAACAGCCCCCGCTACCACACCGAGCAGGATGCCTATCAGTGCTCCGATCCATGCAGTCGAGCTAGGAGAGTTGCTGAGCTGCATGCTGGGATTTGCCCAGGAAGCGGCCGCCCTCGAAAGCGAGGCGATGACGGCCCCGAAGACAATGCTGATCAGGGCAGCTCCGATGATCACGCCGTTGGAATCGACCTGTATCACCGGGATGAAGGTCTCCTCACCGGTGACGGTCGAGGTGGCGGCCCACCAGTTGCTGGCCACGACGAAGCCGATGAGCCCTAGCCCGGCGCCGGTCCATGCTCCCACTCTCATCGCCGTGCGCACCCGGCGTCGGAGTGGCACCGGCTCCAGGACGACTTCCGGCTCGGGCTCGACCACTACTGCAGCCGCCGCCGGCGCCACGTCAGGTTGGGCGGCCGGTTCCTGGTCGGGCGCTGCAACAGAGGAGCCAGCGGGCTCCGTAGATTCGTCGGCTGCGGGCGTCGGTTCCTCAGTCGGGGGAGCCGCAGGTGCCGGCGCCGATCCTGCGGCCGGCGTGCCACCCGCCCAAGCACTCAAGACGTCATCGAGCGATGTGCCGTTGACCGTTGCCCTGGCCGCCGCCGATCGTTGCACGAGTGTCTCGGGCACATTCAGCGCGTCGGCGGCTGCGGTCAGCAGTTCACTCACGGGGCGGGATAGTAATTGGATCCACCCGTGACGACCTCCGCCCCATCAACGGCTCGTACCACCCACGCGTCCTTCACTGCTCCCGGCTCCGCCAGCGCGATGACACAGCCGCCGAAGCCGGCACCTGTGAGACGGGCGCCGTAGACACCTGGGGTGGAGACGAGAGTCTCGACGGCGGTATCGAGGTCAGGTGTGGACACCTCGTAGTCGTTCCGCAGACTGATGTGGCTGGCGGTCATGAGGTCGCCTGCGGTCTTCAAATCTCCTGATCGAAACGCTACGACGCAGTTTCGCACTCGCTCGTTCTCGGAGACCACATGACGGGCCCGAGCCAGCAAGACAGGGTCGGTGAGGGATGACAGATCCTCGATCCGCGCCAAACGGAGGGGGCCGATCACCTCTTCGGCGGCGTGGCAAGCGGCCACCCGGTCCGAATACGGGCTCCCGGCAACTGTTCGGTGGGAGACGTACTTGACCACCATCTCGGCGCCCTCGGGCAACGGGACCGGTTCGACGGTCAGGTCGTGGCAGTCGAGGAGCATTGCCTGGCCATCGAGCCCGTGGAGGGAGGCCATCTCATCGAGAATGCCGGCGGGCACACCGGTGGCGGCCTGCTGGGCACGCTGGCAGAGAATGGCGATCTCGAGCCGTGAATGGTTGGCGCCGGCGCCCAAAGCGAGAGCAATGGCGACGCCGAGGGCACCCGACGAGGAGAGCCCGGCCCCGATCGGCACCGTCGATTCGATCGACCCGGCGAATCCACGCTCCCGCCGCAGCTCGGCAGCAATGGCCGCGACTCGTCTCGCCCACGGCGGATCGATGTCAGCGATCCCGGCAACGGGGAGCGGGATGCTCGCTTGGACGGGTTCCTGGTCGGAGGTGAGGGTGATGAGGGGCTCATCACTGTCGACACCCCGGACTGCGACCTGGCGATCGATGGCCAGAGGCAGGGCGAGACCACCGGTGTAGTCGGTGTGATCGCCGATGACATTGACCCGGCCCGGTGCCCGGACCTCTACTGGATCGCCCGTTGGTGACATCAGCGGCAGGCTAGAAGCTCAGATTCTGCGTCCAGGTACCCTGCTCGCAGCATGCTTGCCGTCATCAGCTACCCCCCGATCCCGATCTGGGATATCGGCCCCTTTCAGTTCTCCTTGCATGGGCTTTTCGCCGCCCTCGGCTTCGTTGCCGGCGCCTGGCTGGCCAACAAGGAGATGGGTAAGCGCGGCTTTGACACCGCCAAGTACCAGTCGGTGCTGACCTGGGGTCTGATCGGCTCCCTGATCGGTGCCCGCTACCTCACGACGCCTGCCCAACTGATGGCCGGGGTGCCTCTGGTCGAGGCGTTGAACCCGATCTCAGGCAACTTCTCGATCATGGGCGGCTTCGCCGGCGGCATCATCGCCGGTTGGATTCGAATGAGACAGGTCGGCCTCCCCGTCCTGCCCACCCTCGACATGTCTTCGTTCGGTCTGGCTTTGGGCACGGTGGTCGGTCGTGTCGGCGACCTTGCCATCGTCGAGCATCTGGGCAAGAGCACCTACCGGCTGGTGGGGCTACGGGATCCGGCCGGGCTATGACGTGGCTCCCCAACACGACGCCCTGGAGTGCGCCGCTGCCGATGTCGGCGAGGTCTTTTGCGGGGTGTATCACCACGTCGCTTCTACGACATGATCGGGGCAGCAGTGCTGCTCGGTCTGCTCTATCTGCTCTACGACCGGATCGAGCTTCGCTATGGCCAGCTCTTCTTCGCCTGGGTCACCTGGTACGGGTTCCAGCGGTTCCTGCTCGACTCCCTGCGGTACGGGAGCGGGGACGCCACGATCGGCGCATTGACCTGGAACCAGTTGAGCGGGCTCCTTGCCGGGATCGCCGGGCTGATCGCCCTCTGGTGGCTGGGCAAGAATCAGCGAATCGTCTCCGAGGAGGCGGATCGGGCTCTGATCAACGCCTGAGGGCGCTATCGGCACTCATCGTCCAAATCCCGAAATCACCGGTGACGCCGTGACACCATGTCGGCCATGCGCTTGGTGCTCGCCGTCGACGCCGGGGATCTGGCAGAAACCTCGATAGACCCATGGAGCGCAGTGCTCGCGGTGGTTGTCCTGATCGTCGCCTGGATTCTGTCGCGAATCACCCGAAAATCCACCGCCAGGGTCCTGACCAGGCTCGAGGGCATCTCCGACGAGATGCGCGCCTTCATCGCCCGCATCGCCGGCTACGTGGTGATCTTCCTTGGGGTCGGGGTCGCCCTTTCCCTTCTCGGTGCCGCGATCCAGCCGCTCATCACGGTCGCCATCGTCTTTGGTGTGATTCTGGCCCTCGCCCTGCGCGGCATCGCCGACAACTTCGCTTCGGGCATCGTTCTCCAGACCCGCCGCCCCATCCACATCGGTGACGAGGTCGAGTCCTTGGGATATGTAGGCAACGTCCTCGATATGGATAGCCGGGCGGTGGTCATCGAGACCTTCGATGGCCGAACCGTCCATCTGCCCAATTCCGAGGTGCTGGGTGATCCCCTCATCAATCATTCGACGAAGGGAGCACGCCGTTCGGAGGTGGAGGTGCGGGTCCGGTCGAAGGATGTCGAGGGGACCGGTCAAAGACTCATCGAAACAGTCGCAGATGTCTCAGGGGTGCTCCCCGAGCCAAAGCCAGCGGTCTTTCTGACCGCGATCGACTCGGTACGGGTGACGGCACTCGTCCACTTCTGGCATCAACCGGCCGACGGTCTCACGGTTCGGACGGATGTGATCCGGGCGCTAGCCGCAGCCGGGCGGGAGCGCACGGAGATGGCAACGATCGTTTCCCCCCAACCGGCGGCGCCGCTGACGCCGTCGCCCTGGATCTGAATCCGGCCAGCCAACAGATCAGGTCGGCGCCGCCCGAAGCTGCGAGTTAGGAGCTTCGGACGTCCAGAACCAGGTCAGTTGGCAAACACATTCGACCAGTCGTTCTTGATGCTGATGACGGTCCAGCCCGTGTCGGCGGCACGGGCGAGGGCATCCTCGGCATGACCGACATGACGTAGGTCTCGATGGCGGCCCGGGTCGGAATGTCGTTCCAGGATTCGAGCATCGTCTTTATCCGCCCGCCATGGCGGCCTCCATCTTCTCCATCGCCTGATCGATGGTGAAGCTTGCTGCCTTCTGTCGGGGCGGGAACTCCTTGAACGTCTCCAGGAACTCGGTGATGAGAGTGGTCCCGGCGAAGACGAGAAATGCGTTCTCGATGATGAACTCGAAGTACGTGTTGGAGGTGATGTCGGCGCGCTCGTAGGGGTCGGTCCTCAGGTTGAACAGCTTGGGCACACGCAACGGGACGAAGGGCTCCATCCATATCTGGAGCGTCCCCGTGACCCGCTGCTCCATGAACACGATCTTCCAATTGTCGAAGCGGAGCGCCAGAGCGTCGCCATCGTCGGAGAAGTAGACGAAGCCCTTGCGCGGGCTCGTCTCCTCTTCACCCGTCAGATAGGGGAGCAGGTTGAAGCCATCGATGTGGACCTTGTAGGTCTTGTCCCCGATGGTGTGGCCAGCCTTCAGCTTGTCCATGATTTCGGGAGCGCCGGCTGCGGCGAGCAAGGTGGGCAGCCAATCGTGATGCTGGACGATCTCGTTGGAGATCGAGCCCGCCTCGATCTTCCCCGGCCACCTGATCAACTCAGGGATGCGGAAGGCACCTTCCCAGTTGGAGTTCTTCTCGTTGCGGAACGGGGTCATCCCCCCATCGGGCCAGGTGTTCATGTGGACCCCGTTGTCCGTCGAATAGATGACGATGGTGTCCTCGGCCAAACCGAGCTCGTCGAGCAGGTCGAGGAGCTGACCGACGTTCTTGTCGTGGTCGATCATGGTGTCGTGGTATGGCGACTGCCACCTTCCGGCCTGACCCAGGCTCTCCGGCTTGGTGTGGGTGACGAAGTGCATGTGCGTCATGTTCATCCAGGCAAAGAAGGGCGTCCCCGCCTCGTGCTGCCGCTGGATGAAGTCGATACAAGCTTCGGTCGTCTCGTCGTCGATGGTCTCCATCCGCTTCTTGGTCAGTGGCCCGGTGTCCTCGATCTTCTGCTTCCCGATCGGACCGAAGCGGCCTTGCTCGGTGGGATCGTCCTCGTCCGATGCCCAGGAGTGGATCACCCCTCGGGGGCGGGCCATTTCGTTGAACTTGGGAAAGTCCTCGGGCGACGGCCAGTTGGGACGCTCCGGCTCTTCCTCCGCGTTGAGGTGATAGAGATTGCCAAAGAACTCGTCGAACCCATGCACCGTGGGGAGGAACTGGTTGAGGTCGCCTAGGTGGTTCTTTCCGAATTGCCCCGTTGCGTATCCCAGCGGCTTGAGCAATTCGGCGATCGTTGGGTCCTCCGCGGACAACCCGATCGGCGACCCCGGTATCCCGACCTTGCTCAGACCGGTGCGGTACACGCTCTGCCCGGTGATGAACGAGGACCTGCCGGCAGTGCAGCTCTGCTCGCCATATGAATCGGTGAAGCGCATCCCCCCGGCGGCGATCCGGTCGATGTTGGGAGTGCGGTAGCCCATCAACCCGTCGCTGTAACAGCTCAGGTTGGTGATCCCAATGTCGTCACCCCAGATGACGAGGATGTTTGGTTTGTCAGCCATGAGCGGCATCTCCTTCTTCCTTCGGCGCCTTGTCGCGGACCACGCACCGGAATCCGAGATGCGACATGGAGGTGTCGATCATCTGCGGCTGTCGGGCTGCGGGTCGGTAGCGAAGGCAGTAGTTGGGGGCACACAGATGCGAACCCCCCTTGATGACGCGGCGGGGGATGTGTTCCCCGGGTTGACCAGGGTTGTAGCTCTGCTCCGGTGAGCTGACCCTGGGGTTGGTCGGTACACAGCAGGCGTGCTCCGCCTGCTCTGGATGGCGGGGTACGTACCAGTCGACGGTCCACTCCCAGACGTTCCCGGTCATGTCATAGAGCCCGTAGCCATTGGCGGGGAAGCTGCCCACGGGCGAGGTCCCTTCGAAACCATCGACCTTCAGGTTCTCCCAGGGAAACTCCCCTTGCCAGCTGTTGGCCATTGCCTTGCCATCGGGGAAGTGCTCGTCGCCCCAGGCGAAGGCCGCTCCGTCGAGCCCGCCCCGGCAGGCGAACTCCCACTCCGCCTCGGTGGGCAGGTCCTTGCCCACCCAATGGGCATAGGCCTCGGCGTCCTCCCAGGCGATATGGACCACCGGATGGTCGCCCCGGCCATGGAACGTCGTACCCGGCCCACCCGGTCGCCGCCAGTGGGCGCTGGGAACATAGGCCCACCAGTTGCGATAGTCGTTCAAGTCGACCGGGCCGCTGGTCTTCTGGAACACCAGAGAGCCCGGGACGAGCAGATCGGGGTCCGCATCGGGGTAGTCGGCCAGGTCGAGCGGCCGCTCCGCCACGGTGACGTGTCCGGTCTCCTTGACGAATCTGCGGAACTCGGCATTGGTCACCGGGTGTTCGTCCATCCAGAACCCGTCCACCCCCACCACGTGCACCGGCCGCTCGTCGGGGTAGAAGTCCTCCGAGCCCATGCGGAACCGTCCACCCGGGATACGCCTCATGCCCTCTCGCCCGCGCACCCCTAATGACACCTGAAGCTCAGTCACTAGCTGGGTCTAGCTCCCCAGGATCTTTGCCTTCTGGGCGGCGAACTCCTCTTCAGTGAGGATTCCCTGACTCTTCAGCTCGGCCAGCTGCTGCAGCTTGGCGACAGTGTCGTCCGCAGCCGGGGCAGCCGCCGCTTGCTGGGCAGCCGCCTCCGGCGTCGCCGCCTGCTGTTGTAGCTGCTGATAAGCGGTGGCGTCGGCTTCTGTCTGTGCTTGCTCCTGTTGATGATGGCTCATGCCACCGGCGACCGCCGTTGCGGTCCCGGCGACGACGGCGGTCCTGGCCGCAGTCCCCAGCAGGCTTGGCCGGCCAACCCGGCCCACTCCTCGTCTTCTCATATGTCAGCTCTCCTCACTCATCGCCATGACCGCATTCACGGTCTCAGCATCCAGTCTGTCGTGGGCCAGCAACTCGCCGCCGGCGTCACGAATCGCACCAATGAGCTTGCGGGCCCACGTGTTCTCCCAGACGATCAGGGCCGCGGTATTGCCCGGCTCGAGCAGCTGACCGGCCGTCTCGATGTCCTCGGCGCTGAGCAGGCCCATGACATCGCCATCGAGGTCGTCGAACATGCCGCCGTCTTCCACCTCCCCGATCTCGAGCGAGACCACGTCCCCGTCTTCGGATTTGCTGATGACCAGCAGGTCGAGGATGGCAACCACTCCTGAGTCGACCAGATCGGCGAGCGCGGGGATGATCTCTCCGTTGAACTTGCTCCCCGGAAAGGAGATGGCCGCCAGTTCTACAGAGCCTCTCGTTTCGTCAGCCATGCATACCTCCTTGGTTTGATGGCAGGCGAAGATCATCCGTATTAGAGATCTCGCTTGTGGTTGCACGCATGCCGGCGAACCTAGCGCGCCCGATCAGCCGCTTTGACGGGCCCGACTAAGCCTGGTTTCGCTCGTCGCGCCAGGCGATCCAGTCGTCGAGCGGAGCCAGGTCATAGTTCTCGCGTCCATCGAACGAGAGCGTGATGAGCGTGGCACCGGCCTCGACATAGGAGTCGCCAGTCTCGGGCTTCACCGGGTTGGCGCCGCAGGAACGCTCGATCTCGTTTGGGTCCCGCCCCTCGCGCGTGCACCAATCGTTAAGCACCTGGTTCTTGTGCCGGATCACATCGGGGCGGCCGAAACCGTGCCAGATATCGGCATGGCGGGCGGTGTAGCGCAGGGTTCTTCGTTCGCCCCCGCCACCGATCAGGATCGGGATCTCTCGGACTGGCGGAGGATTCAGCTGTGCCCATCGGTTCTCGATCCTGGGCAATGCATCGCGCAGTGCGCTGAGTCGGGTGCCGGGCGTCCCGAAGTCATAGCCGTATTCGTCGTAGTCGCGCTGGAACCACCCGGCTCCGATCCCGAGGATCAGTCGGCCATCGGAGATGTGGTCGACGGTGCGAGCCATGTCTGCAAGCAGATCGGGGCTCCGGTAGCTGTTGGAGGAGACCAGCGGGCCGATCTCCACCCGTTCGGTGACCTCGGCAAAGGAGGCGAGCATCGTCCAGCACTCGAAATGCTTTCCCTCGGGGTCGCCGGTTAGAGGAAAGAAGTGGTCCCAATTGAAGACCACGTCCACGCCCATCTCCTCTGCACGCACGGCAGCAGCCCTGATCTGTGCGTAGTCAGCGTGCTGCTGCTGGAGGTCGACTGCAATGCGAACCGGTCTGCTCACCAGCCGGAACCTATCCCCTTCGGGCGAAGACGATCGCGATCAGCCTGCAGGATCTCGATGTAGAGCCAGATGATGGTGACCATCAGCCCGAAAGCGGCGAACCAGGAGAATGCCCTCGGCGCCCCGGTGGCGATGCCGTGCTCGATCACCGAGAAGTCGAGGAGGAGGTTCAGGGCGGCGACGATCACCACGACGATGCTGAACACGAGGGCGCCGGTGCCGACCCCGGTGACCAGTGGCACATTGACGCCGAAGATCGACAGGAGCAACGTGGCGAGATAGAAGAGACCGATCCCGACTGTGGCGATGATGATCACCGATCGGGTCTTCTGCGTCACCTTGATGATTCGGAAGACATAGAGGAGCAGGGCCCCGACGAAGACCGCCACCGTGGCGGTCAGGGCGAGGAACACGATGCCTTCGTAGAAGGTCTCGTAGATCTTCGAGATCGACCCGACCAGCGCGCCCTGTCCCAGGGAGTAGACGATGCCGGTGATGGGGGCCAGCCGGGGACGGGCCACCGTGGCGAAGACCAGGACCAACAGTCCGATTATGAACAGCCAGTACCAGCGTTGCACTGCCACCGCGTTGGCCCATCCGTAGGCAGCCCCCGCGACGACGAGCACCAGCAGGAAGAAGGTGGCAGCCGCCACCGACCCGATGGTCATCCTCTTCTCGCCGGAGGCGGTGGTCGAAGGAGGAGGCGCAGTCTGGAGGGCGGCGTCGGACGCAGCCGGCTCTCCGAATTGCTTGGTAAGAACTGGATTGGCCATGAAGACAGACTATGGCTGACGAGCCTTGTTTCGACGGTGGGCGGCTGTCAGCCTTGGCCTCCCAATGTCTGCAAGGTCAGGGCCTGCGCAATGATCAATCGTTCGATCTCGCTCAGGTCCACACTCTCGTTCGAGGCGTGAATCTTGGCCTGGGCGACGTCCTCGGCTCCCCACAAGATGACCTCGGCGTTCGGGCTGATTCCCTGGAGTCGGGCGACCAACGGGATCGAACCGCCGCTCCCCATGAAGCCAGCATCGGTCTCGTAGGCCGCGGCCATCGCCTCCATCGCAGCCTTGACCGCAGGGCCATCCATCTTCGCTGCGAACGGATACCCGACCCGCACCTTCTCCACCTCGACGTGCACACCCCAGGGCGCCGCCTTCTTCAGATGCTCGATCAGCAGGCTGACCTCATTCTCGGAATCGGCGCCGGGCGGGATGCGCATCGAGATCTTGGCCGCCGCCTCCGGGATGACGACGTTGGCGGCATCCTTGACCGTTGGCGCGTCGATCCCGATGACCGAGGCGGCCGGGCGCGACCAGAGGCGGGCACCGACGGTGCCCGAGCCGATCAGTTGCGCCCCTTCGACCATCCCCGCCGCTTCACGGAATGCATCGGGATCCATCTCACTGCCCGACCACTCGAACTTGGCCAGACCGGGGACGATGGTGTCGCCTGCGTCATCGTGGAGGCTGGCGAGGATCTTGATCAGGGCCAGCAGGGCGTCCGGTGCGGCCCCGCCGAATAGCCCGGAGTGCGCCGGGTGGTGGAGGGCACTCACCTTGACCACGACGACCACATTGCCGCGAAGGGTGGTGGTCACCGCCGGCACACCTGCCGCTGGGTTGCCCATGTCGGCGATCACATACGTATCCGCCTGAAACAGCTCGGGATTGGCGTCGACATAGGGCCCGATATGGCTGACCGTCTCCTCCTCGCCCTCGATGAGGATGCGGAGGTTCACCGGGAGGTCCCCTTGGAAGACCCCGAGGGTGCCGGCATGGATGATCACACCACTCTTGTCGTCCGCCGCCCCTCGTCCGTAGAGGCGACCGTCCTTGAGCTCGGCTTTCCAGGGATCCGTGTCCCATCCCGCCTCGACCGGTGCGGGCTGAACGTCGTAATGGGCGTATAAGAGGACGGTTGGAGCCCCTTCAGGCCCTGGCATATCGCCGTAGATCGCGGGCTTGCCCTCGCCGAGGTCGAGCTCACGTACCTCGGCCCCATGCTTCTCGAGTAGCGCCATCGACGCTCGGCGCATGTCGTGAACCGGCTCCTCCGGGTAACCGGGGAACGAGCACGAGGCGTGGCTCACGAGGTCCTTGAGATCTTCGGTGAGGCCGGGCATCAGGGCCTTGGCCCGCGAGCGGATTTCTTCAGTGGTCAGCATCCCTGTCTCCTGTGTAGGTGTCTGCGTACCGGTCGAGACCGTATTTCTACCCCGTCGCGGATGTGGTCTGCCGGCGACGAAACACTGCGCTCCAAACGAGCTCGAGCACAACGGCGAGACCGAGGACCACGATCATGGCGACGAACGTCTCCGGAGCGGTTTGCCAGGTCTGGATCCCAAACACCAGCAGAACTACGGCTGTGGACAGGATGCCGAGGACGATGATCACGATGTTGGAGCCGGTCTCGGCCCTGAGCCGCATCCCGGCGAGGGCCACCATGAGGAAGATGACCAGCGCCACGACGCTACCCAGCGATGCGATCGCAGTCAGGTCTACGAGCAATGCGAGGAGCAACACGAGGAGTGCGGAGACACCCATGCCCTTGGTGCTCCCGAATCGTCCCGGATGGGCGAACTGCGGAGGGAATTGTCCGCTGCGGGCAAGGGCAGAGGTCAGGCCGACCACTCCGTACACATTGGCATTCACTGAGGTGAAGGTGGCAAGCAGGGCGGCGATTGCCATCATGGCGAACCCGGCATCTCCGAGCACCGGTCGTGCCGCCTCGGCCAGGGCGGTCTCGCCGTAGCCGATCACCTGGTCGACCGTGAGGGTCCCGAACACTCCCAGGGAGATCAGGATGTAGAGGGCAGTCGTGATCCCGAGGGCGATATAGGTGGCCTTGGGCAGATTGCGGGCTGGATCCGGGAGATCCTCTCCGGCATAGCTGATGACAGCGAACCCGAGGTAGGCGAAGAAGGTGAGGGCGATGCTGGAGACGATGTCGAAGGCAGATGGGTAGAGGGACGGGGAGAGCAACTCGGCGTCCATCTCCCCGAGGGTGACTGCGATGAACACCGCGAACACAGCGAGCAGGATCACCACGACCACCGACTGGATCTTGCTGATTGCATCGGCACCCAGGATCTGGACCGCTGCCACCACCACGATCACACCTGCCGTGAAGAGATTCGCCGCGGTGGCGCTCGCGCCTTCGCCTATGAACAGTGCAACGGCATAGCTGCCGAATGACACCGCCACCATGGCGGTAATGATGATTGCGGCGAAATAGAGAAGCCAGGCAAACGTCCCGACGAGATGCCCGACTCCGAATCCCTGGGTGAGGAAAGTGACCAGCCCCCCGGACGATGGATAGTGAGCCCCCAGCTTGGCAACGACGTATCCAAGAAGGGTCGCGATCACCCCGCCCAGGAGGAACGAGAGCCAGGTGGCGGCCCCTGCCACCGCGCCCGCCTCACCGAGCAGGGCGAAGATGCCGGCGCCAACCATTGCTCCTATGCCGAGCGACGCCGCCCCGCGAACGGTCATGCCGCCAGACGCGGGCTTCTCAGAAGCGGTCATCTCGACTTTCTGATCAGTAGAAGATCACCCCGATCAGGGCACCGACCAAGACAGAGACCACCGTCATGATCAGCATCGGGACGAAGAAGCTGTGGTCCAACAACTTCGTACCCAGCTTCGTGGACCCGGTGAGGTCGAAGTTGGCGGCCGCGATCTGCGTGCCGTTGGCGGGCAGGGTGTAGACGCCACCCAGGGCACCGCCCCACATACCGGTAACCAGACCAGGTGCCAAACCCGCCGCCAGACCGATGGGGACGATGGTTCGGGTCGCGGTCGACTGGCTCGTTGTCAGAGCTGCCACCAGGAACACGGCGAGGGCGAAGATCCATACCGCCTGATTCACCCAACCACCGATGGTGGTGACGATGAACTCCTCATGAGCGGCGATAAAGGTCGCCGTGAGCCATGCGATGCCGAACAGGGCGATAGCGGAGACCATTCCCGCCTTGAACACCGAGGCCCCGGGGACCTCGCTCACGTCTGGCTTCGAAATCAGGATGATGAGAACACCCACCGTGAACATGACCAGCTCGATAGTGGTAGTCATGTCGATCGTGACCAGCTCCCCTTCGATTTCGAAAGCGGGCCGCAGGTCAGGGAACAAGCCCAGGATGACGATGGCGAGCACGCCGAGGAGGAAGATGATCCCCGCGTTACGCCCCTCCTTGGTGGAGGTCAACTCGATCTTCTCGCCGGAGGTCTCGGGTCGGGCCAGCTCGCCAGAGGCGATCTTGGCCTGAATCTCCGGATCGTCATCGATGTCCTTGCCCATACGCCCAACGACCAGGGCGGTGACGATGATCCCGATCACGCCTGCCGGGAATGTGATGGACAGGATTTGCGCCAGGTCGAAGTTGTATGGCTCCACCGCGGTCAGAGTCACCATCGCCGCCATCGCCGCTGAGACTGGTGACGCGGCCAGCGACATCCCGGATTGCACGACCGTCACCGTCAGTGGGCGCGAGGGTCGGATGCCGTTCTGATAGGAGACGTCGTAGATCACCGGCAGGAGGGGGTAGAGGATATTGCTCGTCCCCGCGCCGACAGTGAAGAGAAAGGCAGTGAGAGGGGCGATCAACGTGATCTGCTTGGGGTGACGCTGGATGACACCGGCGGCGATCTTGACCATCCAGTCGACACCGCCTGCTACCTGCATCAGGGCTGCCGCGGTGACCACCGCGAGGATGATCAGGAGGGCCGATATCGGCGGCTCACCGGGCGCCTCGCCGAAGACAAAGACCAGGACGGCGACACCGAGACCACCCCAAACGCCGATCCCGACTCCCCCGGCACGGGTGCCCATGACGATGGCGGCGAGGACCACCACCGCCTCGAGGATGAATGTGATATCCAATTTGGCTCCTTTTCCGGGTCAGTCCGTGCCGCAGACGACGTCGAGTCGTTCTTGAAGGGCGTTGTAAGCCGTGACCGAAGCGTCCAGTGAATCCTGCATGAGCGGTTGGGCCACTTCCAGGCCCTCGTCACCGAGGTCGAAGGCCACCTGTCTCAATTCGGTCAAGTTGAAGAGTCAGATTCGAGACCGCCTGGTCGTAGAGGCCCTCAGTGGCTTCTTGGAACTGCTCCAACTGGACGACCACCTCGTCGACGGTCTCCACCACGTCGGCGGCAGTGGCGGTTGCCGGGTCCAAGCTCTCGACCTGCGCCACTGCTTCCTGCAGGTCCTCGTACTGCCGGCAGAGATCCCGCTCCTGAGCGTTCCCGCATGCTGCGAGCGTCAGGGCGAGCGCGGTCGTGGCGACCAACCATGCTCGTCGGCGGACTCCGGTCATCGTGCCGCTCCCTTCAATCCGGTTCCTGGGTGACGATGGTCACGAGGATTTTGCACGCCATCACCATGTCATCGATGGCAATGTGCTCGGTAGCGGCGTGCTCATCGACCATGCCTGTGGCCATGGCGACACAGGCTATTCCATGGGCGTTGAAGAAGTTGCCATCTGTACCACCGCCGCTCTTTCGTGAAACCACGTCGAGCCCCAGTGACCTGATCGCCCTGGCTGCCTCGCGGTAAGGGCGCTCGGTCTCCTCGATGTGGTAGGTCCGGTAGATCTCCTCGGCTTCGAAGTCGAGTTTCGCCCCGTGACGCTCAGCAGCCTCGGTCAGAGCGGAGCGCATGGCATCCAGCTGCGCGTCGAGCTTCTCCTGGTCGTGGCTTCGCGCCATTCCCTGGAGGGTGACCTCGCCGGGCACGATGTTGCGTGCCTCGCCGCCGGTAATGGTTCCGATGTTGGCCACTGTCTCCTCGTCGATGCGACCCAGTGGCATCGCCGCGATCGCTTCGGCAGCCACCTTCACTGCGTTGATGCCCTTCTCGGGCTCGACGCCCGCATGCGCCTTCTTGCCATGAACAGTCGCGGTGATGTAGACCGAGGTTGGCGTCCAGTAAGTGATGGCGCCGATATCGCCTGCGGTGTCGAACACGAACCCGTAGGTCGAGTTCAGCCGGCTCAGGTCCATTTGGCGGGATCCGAGCAACCCGCTCTCCTCGCCAACGGAGATGACGAACTCGAGGGTTGGATGCTCCACCTCGGGATGGGACTGGAGGATGATCAGCAGCTCCAGACATCCGGCGATGCCCGACTTGTCATCTGCGCCGAGGATGGTCGTGCCGTCGGTCTTGATGACACCGTCCTCGATGATCGGCTGTATCCCCGTGTCTGTCCCGGCGGTGTCCATGTGCGTCGATAGCAGCACCGTGTCCGGGCGGGTGCCGGGGAGGACCGCGACCAGGTTCCCGACGTCGTCCATGGTGACGGTGCACCCGAAGTCGGTGAATCTCGCCTTGAGCTCTTGGCCGATCTCCTCCTCGTGCCCGGTCGGGCTGTCGATCGAGACCAGATCGAGGAATGTCTGCACGAGTCGATCGCGGTCGACTGCTTCAGCGAGCATGGCCACTCGCGATGCGGTCACCCCGACTCATCGTCCGGCACTCTATATCCCGCCAGAATCCCTCGTGTCGCCTTTGCGAGGTGATTCTTTCGACTCGCCATCGAAAGCAACCGACCTGCGAAGTGGATCAATACAGTGGCCCTGTGCCGCTTTGCCCGCCTGCCAGGTTCACTACTGCACGCGGCGGCGCACCAACGTCGGGCGACGCGATTAGATGACTGACAGGACCAAGAGCGCTGCCGGGATCGTCCTCCTGACGCTGGCGTCGGGTCAGTTCCTCATGACCCTCGACAGCTCGGTGATGAACGTCTCCATTGCCCAGGTGGCCGAGGATCTCGGCACCACGGTTACCGGGATCCAGACCGCGATAACGCTCTACACCCTGGTGATGGCGACCCTCATGATCACGGGCGGGAAGATCGGCAGTCTCATCGGTCGGAAGAAGGCGTTCATGATCGGCTGCGTCATCTACGGCGCGGGCTCGCTGACCACCTCACTGGCTCCCGACCTTCACCGTCCTGATCATCGGCTGGTCGTTCCTGGAGGGCATCGGTGCGGCCCTGATCATGCCGGCGATCGTGGCGCTGGTCGCATCGAATTTCCCTCCTGAGGGGAGGCCCCGTGCCTATGGCCTCGTGGCCTCGGCCGGCGCCATCGCCGTTGCCGCGGGACCCCTGATCGGGGGTTTTGTCACGACAAACTGGACCTGGAGATATGTATTCGCAGGCGAGGTCGTGGTGGTGGCCGCCATCCTCATGCTCACCCGAAGGATCCAGGACGCGCCACCTGAGGCCAAACACCGGCTGGACCTGGTCGGTGCTGCCCTCACCGCGGCCGGGCTGGGTCTGGCTGTCTACGGCGTTCTTCGCTCCGGCGAGTGGGGCTGGATCCAGCCGAAGGCCGGCGGCCCGGAATGGCTCGGGATTTCGCCGACCGTGTGGTTGATCCTGGCCGGGGCCCTCATCATCAGGATCTTCTTCGCCTGGGAGGCGAGGGTTGTGGCCGGCGGCCGGGAACCTCTGGTGAGGATCGAGATGCTCCGAAACGCCCAGCTCAATGGGGGCCTGACGATGTTCTTCTTCCAGTTCATGATTCAGGCCGGCATTTTCTTCACCGTCCCGCTCTTCCTCTCTGTCGCGCTCGGACTGACTGCCCTGGAGACGGGGGTGCGATTGCTGCCTCTCTCGGTGGCGCTCCTCCTCACTGCCGTCGCCATCCCCAAGTACAGGCCAAAGGCCGCGCCGCGCACCGTGGTGCGGTGGGGACTGATCGCACTTCTCGCCGGGGTGGTATCCCTCGTCGCCGCCCTCGAGGTGGGCGTCGGGCCGGAGATCGTCGCGGTGCCGATGCTCCTCACCGGGCTGGGTGTCGGCGCGTTGGCCTCACAGCTGGGAGCGGTCACGGTGTCGGCTGTCCCCGACAAAGAGACGGGCGAAGTTGGTGGCCTCCAGAACACGATGACCAATCTGGGAGCTTCCCTCGGTACCGCCCTCGCCGGCTCGATTCTGATTGCGGCCTTGACCACGTCCTTCGTTCAGGGAATCCAGGACAATCCCGACGTCCCTCCCGAGGTGTCGTCTGCAGCCGAGGTCGAGCTAGCTGGAGGGATCCCATTTGTCTCGAACGCCCAGCTCGAAGCCGCCCTCGAGGAGGCTGGAGTTTCGTCGCCCCAGGCCGAGGCCATCCTCGCCGAGAACGAGCAGGCGCGAATCAACGGCCTGCGAGCGAGTCTGTCGGTGTTGGCCGTTTTCGTCGTGCTGGCCCTGTACTTCACCCGCTTGATCCCTATGGAGCCTGTCGGCACCTCATCGGGGATCCCCGCCGAGGTTTGATGTCGATCGTCTCGCGCCTGCTTCGAGACCTAGCGATCACATCAGTGGTCGGAGAACCGTGAAGCGTTAACTTCACCCTATGGCCGGCCTCATCCGGGGCGGTATGCCGGCCTGGAGGAGCGACTTGTCGGACGTAAACACGTCTTCCGCCAGCGACGAGGGCGAATGGAACCCGCGGCTGGCCATCCTGTTGGCGATGGCGATGTTCGTCCTCGTGGTCGACACCACGTTGATGAACGTCTCGATCTCGGAGGTAGTCGAGGACCTGGGCACCACTGTGAGCGGCGTGCAGGCCGCTATCGCCTTGGAGGCCCTGGTGTCGGCCGCCTTCATCCTGATCAGCAGCAAGATCGGTGATCTGATCGGCCGTAAGAAGGCATACGTCCTCGGTCTCCTCGGCTACGCCATCGGGGCACTCACCATGACGCTGACCAACAGCATCGGGCCCATGATCCTCTTCTGGGCAATATTCGGGGGGCTTGGTGCTTCGCTTCTCCTCCCGGCGATGCAGTCGCTGATCCATGGGAACTTTTCGGGCAGTGCGCAGAGGCGGGTCTATGCGCTGGTCGGAGCATCAGCTGCAATCGCTGCAGCGATCGGGCCACTCCTGGGGGGCTTCGTCACCACCTATCTCTCCTGGCGGGTCGGGTTCCTGCTCGAAGTCGTCGTCATCGTCGTAGTGCTGCTCGGAATGGGGATGGTGCGCGATGTGCCGTACACCGGTGATCGCAGGCTCGACCTGGGCGGTGCCGCCTTCTCGGTCCTGGGCATGGGGGGGCTGGTCCTGGGGATCCTGGTCTGGCAAGAGGGCGGCGAGTCCGTTGGCCTTCTCGTCGGGGTCGGCGTGGCCAGTCTGGTGCTTCTGGCCCGCTGGCTGGTGCGACGCAACAGGGAAGGCAAGGTGACCCTGCTCGACCCCGACCTCCTCAAGTCGAAGATGTTCCGTCTCGGCATCAGCGGGCAGATGTTGCAGCAGATCGCCCTCGGAGGCTCGATGATCGTGGTCCCGATCTTCCTCCAGATGGTGCTCGGATACAACGCAATGCAGACCGGCCTCACCATCGCCCCGATGTCGTTGACGATGTTCTTCGTTGCCATGCTCGCCGGGAAGCGCGCTGGAAAGCGACGCCCGGCCGCAGTCATCCGCGCCGGTTTCGGGGTGCTGACGCTGGGAATCGCCGTCATGATCCCGATCGTGCCCCGGACCGATACCGGGTGGTGGCTAGCCGTCCCGCTGTTCATCATGGGCATCGGGCTCGGTCTGCTGGTCTCCCAGCTCAACAACTACGCCCTGGCGCCGATCTCGGATGAGCGAATCAGTGAGGCCGCGGGCGTCAACTCAGCCGCGGGATCATTCGGACTCTCTTTTGGCCTTGCCTTCGCTGGAGGCGTGATGCTCGCAGTTCTCTCGTTCACCTTCGTGAACATGGCCGATGCGAGCACTGTTCTTCGTCCGGACGAGCAGCAGCGGGTGGCGACTGCACTGGAGGAAGACGCCCAGCTGATGAGCACCGCCCAACTCGAGGAATTGGTCGACGGGCAGCCCGAGACGATCCAGGACGAGATCATTCGCATCAACACCGAGGCGAGGCCGATCGCGCTTCAGGTCGCCCTGCTCGTCCCCTTGCTCGCCAGCTTGGTCGGGTTCTTCAACGGGTTCCGCATGATGCGCCTCCCGGATGTGACACCGTCCGCCGATATCGAAGGTCTCCTCGGCGGCTAATCGCCACAGACCGCCAAGTGAGATTCCGGGCCTGCAGCTTCGACCGGTGCCGTTAGCCCAGACCCGGGTGTCTGTCTCCAGCCGGTTCCCACTTCGGCGCCGATACCTCGGTGATGTGGGGTCGGTCGGCTGCCGTCAACCAGAAGCCGATGAGGGCGGCGGGGATCTCAGGATGGGGATTGAGGGCCCGGTGGACCACACCGATTGGCTCGGTATAGACATCACCCGCCGTGTAATGCTCGGTTCGTCCCTCGTACTGCAATGACACCATCCCTCGAAGCAACACGAAGTAGACGATTCCATTGTGAACGTGCCAGGAGGCGGTACGTCCGGGATTGAGCTCGGACAACTGGATGTTGATCCTCGCCTCGGGGTCCCGGGGAAGCCGGGATTCGATCTCGTCGAAAAGCACCTGCCTGATGTGAGAGCCGTCTTCGGGCAGCAGTCCGGTCACCTGGAGGGCAAGGGTTTCGGGATCGACTCGATATTCGCTCACAATCCGTGCACCGTGTCCTCGATCAGATGGTCGACCACCGCTTCCAACGCTTCCCGCTCACCGGCCCCGGCATCCACCGCTGCCCGGTGAACGGCCAACTGGCGATGGGCACTGGTCCCATCGCTGACGATCGTTCGCATGTGACGCAATTCCTCGATCACGTCGAATTCGAGGGCGTCCTGGGCCAGCATCTCGATGATCTCCTCCATGAGGTCCGAGAACTGCACCAGCTCTCCCCGGCCGAAATCGATGAGCGAGCCCTCGGTGCCGTACCGTTGAGCCCGCCACATGTTCTCCGAGATCAGGAATGGGGAGTAGACGCGCCATCTCTGGTTGCGCCGGCGAAGCCGGAACAGAAACCCCAGCAGGCAAAGGTAGAAGGCGGCCACGGTCATGGCGTCGTCGAGCCGGGTGCATACGTCGCTGACCCTCATCTCCAGGGTCGGGTAGCGGGCGGAGGGCCGGATGTCCCACCACAACTTGGTGGCGTCCTCGATGATCCCGGCTTCCACCAGGATGTTGACGGTTCGCTCGTACTCGCCCCAGGACTCGAACTCCTCGGGTACCCCGGTCCGGGGCATGTTCTTGAAGATGATCGGGCGGTAGGCGAGGAGTCCCGTGTCGGTCCCGGCCCAGAATGGAGAAGAGGTGCTGAGGGCGAAGATGTGGGGGAGCATGTAGCGGATCTGGTTCATCAGGTCGATGCGAAGGTGCTGGTCCTCGATCCCCACATGCACGTGCATCCCGCAGATGACCATCTGGCGAGCGACGACCTGATAGTCGGCGGCGATGCGCTGATATCTGGGCTGATCAGTCGGTTCCTGCTCCATCCAGTTGGCAAACGGGTGGGTCGAGGAGGCGATGATCGCCGCCCCGTACTCGTTGACCACGCTGGAGAGATCCCGGCGGAGGCCGGCGAGATCATCGCGGGCCTCGGCCACCTTGGCACACACCTTCGTGCCCACCTCGATCTGAGCCTTGAGGAACTCGGGGGCAACCTGGGGGCCGAGCACCTCCCGAAGGGATGCCCACAACTCAGGTGGCGGGTCCTTGACCAGATCCCGTGTCTCCCGATCGACGACCAGGTACTCCTCCTCGATGCCGATCGTGAAAGCGGGACGGTCGATCACGGGGCGAAACCTAGATACCGCTGCTCAGGGCGTGACGTCTGGCCCGGGCGCACTCGTCACGCACATGACAGCCATCGAGATGATCGTTGACCAGGCCCATCGCCTGCATGAATGCATAGACCGTGGTCGGGCCGACAAATGACCACCCCCGTTTCTTCAGGTCCTTGGACAGTGCGGTCGAGACCTCGGTCACGGACTGGATCTCTGCCGGAGGAGGCTCCTCGGGGCCGGCCCAGGACCAGAAGTAATTCGCAAGAGACCCCCGCTCCTCGATGACCTCGAGGGCGCAGCCGGCATTGTTGATCGTCGAACGGATCTTCCCCTGGTGACGGACGATCCCGGGATCGGCCAGGAGTCGCTGGACGTCTTCTTCGCCGAACCCGGCGATCGTGTCCGGGTCGAACCCGGCGAAGCCGGATCTGAAGCTCTCGCGTTTGCGCAGGATGGTGAGCCACGAGAGACCGGCCTGGAACCCCTCGAGACAGATCTTCTCGAAGAGCCGGCTGTCGTCCGTGACCGCCCGACCCCACTCGAGGTCGTGATACTCCCGATAGATCTCGGGCTCAGAGCCCCACCAACAGCGGGGAACGAGGTCCTCACCGATCACCAGATCCATGGGCAGACACTATTTGATCGCTTGTTTCTCGCCGCTTTAGCTTTCTTTGTCAGGGCTGGTCCTAAGTTGTCCTCGTGAGATCGAAGACGGTCCGCGATGCGTTGTCCGGCGCAGTGGCCGCCGCCGTCGCCCTCGGTGTCTCCGAGTTGGCGGCCGGGCTGCTCGGGCTGCCCTCCCTGATCGAGGGCATGGGGAACTGGGTGATCGACGTGGTGCCCACCGCGGTGAAGGAATGGGCCATTGCCACCTTCGGCACCAATGACAAGCTGGTCCTTCTCATTGGGATCGTCGTGGTGACGATCCTCCTCGGCGCTGTCGTCGGTGTCCTGGCCCGTGATCGCTTCGGGATCGCGACCGCGGTGTTCATCGGGTTCGCCGCCGTGGCTTCCCTTGCTGCACTCAATGACCCAAGTGTGTCCCTGGGCGTGGCGGTGATCCCGGCCGGATTGGCGGCTATCACCGGTCTGGTGACACTGCAGTGGTTGTACAGGCAGGGTGCCGAGCCCGCCGTGCCGCCGGCTGAAAGCGATGCACCGCGAGACGTCTCACGACGTGGCTTCGTCATTGGCTTGGTTTCTCTGTTTGGAGTAGCGGTGCTCTCCGCCGGCATCGGGCGGGCCCTGGTGAATCGTGCGACGCGTTCGGCGGCGGGGCGGGGCGATGTCGCCCTTCCCGCAGCCGCCGAGGCGCTACCTGCGGTCCCCGAAGCGGCCGAGCTTGGGGTCGAGGGGCTGAGCTCGGTGATCACGCCCAATGAGACCTTCTATCGGATCGACACCGCATTCCTCGGTGTTCCCCGCGTCGACATCCAGGAGTGGGCGCTAGAGCATCGAGGGCCGGGTGGACCGCCCGTATTCGATCTCGTACTTCGATCTCCTCGACATGCCGCTGGTGGAGATGGACGTAACCCTCTCCTGTGTCTCCAACGAGGTCGGCGGTAACCTCGTCGGTAACGCTCGCTGGCTCGGCGTGCCCCTCGCCGAGGTCCTGGACCGGGCAGGTGTCCGCGCCGACGCGGAACAGCTGGTCGGCCGCTCTGTTGACGATTTCACGGTCGGCTTCCCGGTCGAAGCCGTCTACGACGGCCGGGATGCCCTGCTTGCCGTGGGCATGAACGGCGAGCCGCTGCCGATGGAGCACGGGTTCCCGGCCAGGCTGGTGGTGGCCGGTCTCTACGGCTACGTCTCTGCGACCAAGTGGCTCTCGTCGATCGAGCTGACCGGATGGGACGACTTCGACGCCTACTGGATTCCCCGAGGCTGGGCCAAGGAGGCGCCGATCAAGACGCAAAGCCGGATCGACACCCCCTCCCAGGGCGCGTCGGTTGCGCCGGGGGCGCGCCAGGTCGCCGGGGTGGCCTGGGCCCCGTATCGAGGCATCTCGAAGGTCGAGGTGAAGCTGGGGGAGGATGCCGAGTGGGTGGAGGCCAGGCTTGCCGAGTCTCTGTCCGACAACTGCTGGCGGCAATGGGTGGTCGACTGGGACGCACCGGCCGGGACCCACGAGCTCCAGGTGCGCGCCACCGATGGTGAGGGTGATCTCCAGACCGACGAGCTCCGTCCACCCGCTCCCGACGGCGCCACGGGCTGGCACACCATCCGGGTCAGCGTCGGGTGAGTGTTTCCTCCCCCGAAGGGGGAGGTGGCCCGGAGGGCCGGAGGGGGATCAAACCTGATCTGTGGCGGCGATGGCCCAGGAGAGGCCGAGGTCGGCGCTGGACAAGACAAGACGTAGCTGCCAGCCAGTCTCTGGGCTGCCGTCGTCGAACCAATGCCAGCCGAGCCCGGCGACTTCACTACCTATCGACTCAGGGTCGGCCGGCCATTCCAGGTCGGTGAGCATCGCCACCGCCCACCAGGCCAAATAGCGACCGGCAGCGGCGCCCCGGCGGCGCCCATGCCCACCTCCGGAGCCGGCCGCCCAGGCCATCCATGCCAGACCGTGCCCCGGGTCGATCCCGGCGACCCTTGCTCTTTTCATCCCCAGGGCTGCTATCGCAGCCAGATGGTCTCCCTCCACCGCTGCCGTCTGCGATCGTCCGTTCGACTGATCGGTCCACGGCTCGACCAGGTCACCGAGGGCGGCGAGCGAATCGGTGTCGCCGATGATGTTGGCCTGATCGGGCAGGGTGACCTGGGTCGTGTCAGGGATTGGCGGGGCGGGCGTCTCGACCTTGTCCTTCTTGTAGGTGGCCAACGGATATGCCGGCTCCCAGGCCAGGAGTGTCGCCGGCAGATCGGGGATCGGGACATCGACCAGCTCCCCACGGACCACTCTCTCCGCGGCCACTGTGTCGCGCTCTGGTCCTGGAGGAAGGTGGGGGGCAAGCTCGGCCCAGGTCTTGGTACTGGCCGCCACTTCGGGCAGAGGGCCGAGTGCGAAACGCGACTGGCCCTCCGCGACCACCGGTCCGGCGATGGGGGCGGGGGCCTCGAGGACGAGTCGGTATCGAATGTGCTCCTCCACGCCCCACACCTGCTTGCCTCGAGCCACCGCCTCGGCGCATCGCCCGCGCAGCTCGATCAGGCCGTCCCAGTCCCGGCTGGAGCAGAGCCCGTCGACAATCCGCAAGAGCTCGTCGGAATCCGACGACTCGATCGCCTCGACGGCTCTTGCCGTGATCACGGATTAGGCCCGGTGGCGACCGGCAGATCGCGTCTCGACCAATCGGAGAACGACCCGATGTAGACGTCCGGCATGGGATGCCCGGCGATGATCAGGGCCAGTGCGCCGTGACATGCGTTCACTCCGCTGCCGCACGAGACGATGCCGTCGTCGGGGAAATCCCGATAGAGCTCTTCCAGTTCGCGGCTTGCCCGGAAGCGTCCGCCGTCGAGATTTCCTGCAAGCGGGACGTTCACTGCACCGGGTATGTGACCGGCCTTGGGGTCGACCGGCTCGGTCTCGCCCCGGTACCTCTCCCCTGACCGGAGGTCGGCGACGTATCTCCCCTGCAGTTCGTCGTGTCGGACAACGCCGGTGTACCCGGCTACCGCAGGGTATGCAGCCTGCTCCGGCGTCACCCAGCCGGTGTCGATGGGGAAGCCGTGGCCGATCCATTCCTGAAGACCGCCGTCGAGGACACTGACCTCGCCACGATGACCGATCGACTCCAGCATCCACCACATTCGCGCCGCCACCGCTCCGCCCTGGTCGTCGTACACCACGACGGTGTCATCCGGAGACAGACCGAGACGCCCCAGGGTGGCGATGAAGTCATCGGCCGCCGGCAACGGATGCCGCCCATCCCCCTTCTCGGCGGCCAGATCGTGATCGAGGTCAACGAAGACGGCACCCGGTATGTGTCCCTCCTCATAGGTCCCCCTGCCCGGAGCTGGGGCGGCGAGCGACCAGCGGAGGTCGAAGAGCTTCACCTCGCCGAGGAGCCTGCTCAGCTCACTCGCCGAGATCAGTGGGTGCTTTGGGCTCATCCCTGCCTCTGATCTCATCGCCGAGACCGGAGACGGTGGCGCCGAGGGCGGCGGCGAACGATCCGGCTGCCCGTTTCAGGCTCGCCCGGGTGTCGGGGTCGCTGAGGGCGGCCGATAAGGATGCCGCTACCTGATCCCAGGCGCCGACCAGGGTGGACAGTGCTTTCTTGATCTCTTCTTCGGTGGGGCCGCCGTCGGATGCGGCCTGTCGGTAGGTACTCCACAGCCGGTCCTTCAAAGAGGACCATTCGACTGAGGCGGCGTCCCAGGGATCTGTCTCCCCGTTCGACGTAGGATCGGGCTGGTGCGTCTCCACCTTCTCGATGGTACCTACGAGCTGTTTCGCTCCCACTACGGGCGCAAGGACACGGTCACCGGCCCCGACGGGGCCGATCTGAAGGCGACTCTCGGGATCATGGAATCGACCCTTGCCCTGCTCCGTGAGCCGGGGGTCACACATCTGGGCGCCAGCTTCGACACTGTGATCGAGTCTTTTCGCAACGTCATGTTCCCGCCCTACAAGTCCTCTGCGGGCATGGACCCCGACCTCCTCGCCCAGTTCCCTATCGCCGAGACCGCTCTGGAGGCAATCGGAGTCGTTGTGTGGCGAAACATCGAGTTCGAGGCGGACGATGCCATCGCCACCGCCGCAATTCGATGGGTCGAGGACGTCGACCAGGTGGTCATCGCAACTCCGGACAAGGACCTGAACCAGCTCGTGATCGGAGAGCAGATCGTCACCTACAACCGCCGGGAGCAGAAGTTGCTCGACGAGGCCGCTGTCGTGGAGAAGTTCGGGATCCATCCCGAGTCAATACCCGACTACCTCGCCCTGGTCGGTGACACCGCCGATGGGGTACCGGGTCTACCTGGCTGGGGGGCGAAGTCAGCTGCGACGGTGCTCTGGCGCTATCCCCGCCTGGAGTTGATTCCCGAGTCGGCTGCCGACTGGGAGGTCACGGTGCGCAGCGCGGACAAGCTGGCCGCCGTCCTCCGGGAGAACCAGGAGGCCGTGCATCTCTTCCGCGAGCTCACCACACTTCGTCTGGACGTGCCGATCGACGAGTCGCTGGCCGATCTCGAGTGGATGGGCGTGCCCCGCTCCCAATTCGAAGACTTCTGCACCTCGGTCGGCTTCGACGCGGAGTCGATCCGGGTTCACCGCTGGGCGGACTAGGTCCTAGGCCGCCGCTTCGGGCTCCTCGTCCGCCCCGGTGAATTGGGAGTTGTAGAGGGCGGCGTAGGCGCCGTCGAGGGCGATGAGCTCCTCGTGATTGCCCTGTTCGACGATGCGCCCCTCCTCCATCACCAGGATGAGATCGGCGTCTCGGATAGTCGACAGTCGGTGGGCGATGACGAAGCTGGTCCGGTCGGTGCGCAACGCGGCCATGGCGTGTTGGAGCAAGGCCTCGGTGCGGGTGTCGACCGAGCTCGTCGCCTCGTCGAGGATCAAGAGGGCCGGGTCGGCGAGGAAGGCCCTGGCAATGGTGATGAGCTGCTTCTCGCCGGCACTCACATTGCTCCCCTCGTCGTCGATCATCGTGTCGTAGCCGTCGGGAAGGCTGTGCACGAAGCGATCGACGAAGGTGGCGCGCGCCGCCTCGAGGATCTCGTCCTCGGTGGCATCGGGGCGCCCGTAGGCGATGTTCTCTCGAATCGTCCCACGGAACAGCCACGTGTCCTGCAACACCATTCCGATCTCGGAACGGAGGTCCGCGCGGCGCATGTCTGCGATGTCGATGCCATCGAGGGTGATCCGCCCCGAGTCCAACTCGTAGAACCGCATGATCAGATTGACGAGCGTGGTTTTGCCCGCGCCGGTGGGCCCGACGATGGCCACGGTCTGCCCGGGCTCGACCTTCAGCGAGAGGTCCTCGATCAGTGGCCGGTCCTCGTCGTATCGGAACGACACGTGCTCGAACGCGACCAGCCCATGCGGGTCCTCGACCATGACCGGCTGATGGTCATCGCCGATCTCCTCATCGGCATCGAGCAACTCGAACACTCTCTCCGCAGATGCCACACCCGACTGGAGGAGGTTGATCATCGATGCGATCTGGGTGATGGGCTGGGCGAACTGGCGGGAGTATTGGATGAATGCCTGGACGTCGCCGAGCGTCATAGTCCCGCTGGCCACCCTCAAGCCGCCAACCACGGCGACGATCACGTAGTTCAGGTTCCCGATGAACATCATGATCGGCATGATCAAACCGGAGAGGAACTGGGCGGAGAAGCTGGACTCGTACAGGGCCTCGTTCTCCTCCTCGAAGCTCGCCTGAACCTCGCGCTGGCGGCCGAACACCTTGACCAGGTTGTGACCTGTGAATGTCTCCTCGATCTCGGAGTTGAGGGTCCCGGTGCGACGCCATTGAGCGACAAAGTGCTTCTGCGACCGCTTCATCACCGTGCCGGCAATGATCATGGTGAGCGGGATCGTCACCAGGGCGATCAATGCCAGTGTCGGCGAGATGTAGAACATCATCGCGACCACGAAGATGACGGTGAGGATCGAGTTCAACATCTGGCTCATCGTCTGCTGCAGGCTCTGGGACACGTTGTCGATGTCATTGGTGACCCGGCTCAACAACTCACCGCGGGGTTGGCGGTCGAAGTAACGGAGCGGAAGTCGGTTGAGCTTGTCCTCGACCTCGGACCGCATCCGGAAGATGGTCTTCTGGACCACGTCGTTGAGCAGGTACCCCTGGAGGTAGCCGAGCAAGGCCGAACCGACATAGATGGCGAGGGCGATAAGGAGCACCGTTCCCAACGCCCGAAAGTCGATGCCCTGGCCGGGGACCACGTCGACCGCAGAGAGCAGGTCGGCGGCCTGACCCTGGCCGGCGGCGCGTGCCGCGTCGATCGCCTCGGCCTTGGTCATCCCCGCTGGGAGCCGTTTCCCGATGGCACCGGCGAAGATGATGTCGGTGGCCCGGCCCAAGACCTTTGGCCCTATCGCCGACAGACCGACGCTGAGCACCGCGGTGATCAGCACTGCGGTGACCTTGGAACGCTCGGGGCGAAGCCGGCCGAGCAGCCTCTTCGCCGACGGCCCGAAATCCATCGACTTCTGCCCGATCATCCCGCCACCGAAGGGCCCACGACCGGGACCGGGGCCGGCTACAACCCGCTCGGTGGTCTTCATGGTCCGATCGCTCATGAGGCCACCTCGGCCCTCAGCTGCGATTCGACGATCTCGATGTACGTCGGGCATGTCGCCAAGAGGGACTCGTGGGTGCCGAGACCGACGACGGCCCCGTCTTCCAGAACGAGGATCTGGTCTGCGTTGGCGATCGTGGACACCCGTTGGGCGACGATCACCACCGTGGAGTCAGCGGTGTAGGGCTTGAGTGCCCGACGGAGTCGGGCATCCGTGGCCAGGTCGAGGGCGGAGAACGAGTCATCGAAGAGATAGATCTCCGGACGGCGGATCAAGGCGCGGGCGATGGCGAGCCGCTGACGCTGGCCTCCGGAGACGTTGGTGCCTCCCTGTGCAATCGGCGCCTCGAGCCCGCCCTCCATCGCCGCCACGAAATCTCGGGCCTGGGCGATCTCGAGGGCGGCCCACATCTCCTCCTCGGTGGCATCGGGCTTCCCGTATCTCAGGTTGCTGGCAACGGTCCCCGAGAAGAGGTATGCCTGCTGGGGGACGAGACCGATCTTCGACCACAACGTGTCGGCGTCCAGGTCACGCACGTCCACGCCGTCGACGAGCACCGTTCCCTCGGTGGTGTCGATCAGACGGGGGATCAGAGTGAGCAGAGTCGTCTTGCCGGCACCGGTGGACCCGACGATGGCCGTGGTCTGACCAGGCCGGGTCACGAAGCTGACAGCGTCGAGAACGGGATGAGTGGCGCCCGGATACATGAACCCGACTCCGCGCAGCTCGAGCTCGCCGTGACGATCGACCTCGGTCACACCGGACTCCGGAAGGACGACCGACGAGTCGGTGTCGAGCACCTCGGCGATGCGGTCCGAGCTGACCGCCGCCCGGGGGATCATCACCAGCATGAAGGTGGCCATCATCACCGACCACAGGATCTGGATCAGATAGGAGAGGAAGGCGGTCAGGGCTCCGATCTCCATCGCGCCGGATTCGATCCTCATGGCGCCGAACCAGAGCACGGCCACGCTGGACACGTTCATGACGAGCATCAACACCGGGAACATGGCAGCCATCCAACGACCGACTGACACCGAGACATCGGTGAGCTCGGTGTTGGCCCGGCCGAACCTCTCGGTCTCGAACGGTTCGCGGACGAAGGCGCGAAGCACCCTGATGCCGGAGGTCTGCTCACGGAGGACCCGGTTGATCGTGTCGATGCGATCCTGCATCATCCGATAGCCGGGCACCATGTGGGTGACGATGAAACCGATCGCCGCCCCCAGGACCGGCACTGCGACCGCCACCAGCCAGGACAGGCCGACGTCTTCGCGCAGGGCCATGACTATCCCGCCCACCATCATGATCGGCGCCATCAACATCATGGTCAGGCTCATGAAGACGAGGGTCTGCACCTGTGTGACGTCGTTGGTGTTGCGGGTGATGAGCGAAGGCGCGCCGAACTTGGCCATCTCGCGGGCCGAGAACTCACCAACCCGATGGAAGATCTTCGAGCGGAGGTCCCGCCCGAAGCCCATCGCGGTCCTGGCCCCGAAGTAGACGGCGATGATGGTGCAGACGATCTGGAGGAGGGAGATGCCGAGCATCACGGCTCCCACCCGAAGGATGTAGTCGGTGTCCCCGGTCACCACACCTTGGTCGATGATGTCCGCGTTGAGGCTGGGCAGATAGAGGGTGGCGATGGTGGCGACGAGCTGCAGCACAACGATGATCGCCAGCCATCTCTTGTAGGGGCGCAGGAACTCCTTGACGAGTCGAATCAGCATCAGGTCACCTTCTCCAGAGACGGAGAGACGATGCCGGTGAGCAAGACGCTGACGATCTCATCGATCGTCAGCCGTTCCGTGAGCTCCATCGTCGGATGGGCATTGGCGAGCAGAAGCCCCCGGAAGGCGGAGGCGGCCCGCGCCGGGTCGATCCTCAGCTGATCCCGATGTCGATCGAAGATTCGGGCCAGCGACTGATTGATGGCGCCGTTGGCGACGGTCACGAACGCAGGTGGCCCTGGCGCTTTGCCCTCGAGACCGAAGTGCGGGAGGGTGCGGAGAACACCGAGAAGGGTGATGACGGTGTCGAATCGCTCGAGGAGGATCCGGGCCGCCTCGGCCAACTGGGTCTCCAGCGGAGCATCGGTGTAGATCTCGGACAGGTCTTTCTGGACCGGGCCGGGGTCGACGCTCACCCGGACCGCCTCGTGGATCAGGGCGGACTTGTCGGGGAAAACCCGGAAGATGGTGCCCTCGGCGATGCCGGCGGCTTCGGCCATCTGACGGGTGGTCACCGTCGCCCCCCGCTCGACGAGGAGAGGTATGACCGCCTCGACGATGGCCCTACGACGGTCGTCGGGGGCAAGGGGCTCGGCCCGATGTCTGTGGCTCACGCACCCGGATTCTAAATGAGTGAGCGCTCACTCACAAGTCGATTATCGACGAACCTCAGGTTCTCCGGCCCGGATACGGGTCAAATCGTCTCGGGTTCGTCCTCGAGGTCCTCTTCCCAGATCACGTCGAATCGCTCCATGCAGTCGGCGCACCGGTAGGCGAGTGACGACCCGGGCTCCGGATCGGTGTCCTGGGGGAGGAAGGAGATGAGGTGGGCGACCCCACCACAATCGACGCAGATGAAGCTCTCCGGGGGTCGGGTCATGGTTGCTCCACCGGCCGAGCCCGGATGAGCACAGCGGAACCGATCGCCCCAGCCAGGAGAGACCCGGCGAAGATCCCCACCTTGGCCAGGTCGTTGAGCACGGCGTCGTCGAAAGCGAGACCGGCGATGAAGAGGGCGACCGTGAACCCGATCCCGCTGACGACGGAGAGACCGACGATGTGCAGCCAGCTGGTTCCTTCGGGGAGCCGTCCCAACCCGGTCTTGACCGTGACGAAGCTGAGGAGGCTGATCCCGATGGTCTTGCCGAGCACGAGACCGGCGGTGACGCCCAGAGCCACTGTCGAGGTCAGGGCGTCGCCGATGTCGATGCCGCGGAAGTCGACACCGGCATTGGCCAGGGCGAACAGCGGAATCACCACGAACGAGCTCCATACCTGGAGCCGGTACTCGAGCCGGCTGAGGGGTGCGACGGCTTCCGACGAGATATCGCTCAGGAGAAGAGCCTCGTGATCGGCATGCTCCTGAGTCCTCTGGTGTGTCGGGCTCGTTCGGGAAGGAGTCGAGGATGGCCCGGGCACGCCGGTCGAACTCGTCTGACGGGTACATCGGGTCGAGCCGGAGTCAGGAAGCCGAGGGCGACGCCGGCGAGCGTGGCATGAACCCCGGACTCGAACGTGAAGAACCACACGATGACCCCGAGCGGCACATAGAAAGCGAGCGATCGAATGCCAACACGGGTGGCCACCACGGCCAAGAACAGTCCGCCAATGGCCAGGGCGAGGTAGCCGAGGTTCAGATCCTCGGTGTAGAAGATGGCGATGACAGTTATCGCCCCGATGTCGTCGGCGATCGCCAAAGTGAGCAGGAACAACCGCGCCCCGCTCGGGATCCTCGATCCGAGAAGAGCCACCACACCCACCGCGAAAGCGATGTCGGTGGCCATGGGGACACCCCAACCCCGGATCGCCGCCTCGCCGGCATCGAGATTGATCCATATGTAGATGAGAGCCGGGAAGATCATGCCGCCAATGGCCGCCATGACGGGGAGGGCCGCGGTCTTGCGATCGCTCAAGTCACCGTGGACCACCTGACGCTTGATCTCGAGGCCGACGACGAAGAAGAAGATCGCCATGAGACCGTCGTTGATCACATGCTGGAGGTCTTCGTCGAAATGAAACGGCCCGAAATCGATGATCAGCGGGGTCTCGAGTATCTGGAAGTAGGTGGCCGACCAGCGGGAGTTGGCCCAGACCATTGCGGCGATCGCAGCGACCAGCAAGACGAGGCCGGATGCCGCTTCGATCCTGGTGAAACGGACGAAGGGACCGACGAAGCGTTGTGGGACGAACCGTTCGGATGTGGCCCAGGTCTGGTGCCTGCGATCCATCAACCGATGGATCTGCCCGCCGAGAGAAGTTGCTCGGCGGCTTCGACCACACGCGTGGCCATGCCGACCTCAGCTTTCTTCATGTAGGAGCGAGGGTCGTATGTCTTCTTGTCCCCGACCTCGCCGTCGACCTTGAGCACACCGTCGTAGTTCTTCAACATGTGGTCGGCGATGGGCCGCGTGTAGGCGTACTGGCAGTCGGTGTCGATGTTCATCTTGATCACGCCGTAGCCGAGCGTCTCGTGGATCTCGTCGATGCTCGACCCGGATCCGCCGTGGAACACGAGATAGTGGCGCGCCCCTTCGCCGAAACGGTCAGCCACCGCTGCCTGTCCGTCGCGGAGGATCGTGGGATCGAGCTTGACCGCCCCCGGCTTGTAGACCCCGTGCACGTTTCCGAAGACGGCGGCCAGCAGGTACTGGCCCTTGTCGAATGTGCCCAGCACCTCCGAGACCCGGACCATGTCCTCGGGAGATGTGTAGAGCTTGGCCCGATCGATGTCCTCGTTGTCGGTGGCGTCCTCCACCCCGCCGACAACGCCGATCTCCAATTCGAGGATGACGTCGAGCTCGGCGCACAGGTCGAGGAGCTCTCGTGCCAGTGCCAGGTTCTCCTCCATTGGCAGCTCGGACGCGTCGAGCATGTGTGACTGGAAGACCGGGCTCTGCCCCAGCTCCTTCCGTTGTCGACTCTCCTCGAGGATCGGTCGGATGAAACCGTCCACCCGGTCCGGGGGGCAATGGTCGGTGTGCAGGGCGACGTTGACCGTGTACTGCTCGGCGACTACGCCGGCGAACTCGGCTAGGGCGATGGCTCCCAGCGCCATGTTCTTGTTCGATTGCCCGGAGGCGAACTCGCCGCCGCCATATGAAACCTGGAGGATCCCATCGGAGCCGGCCTGGCTCAGACCCTCGATGGCGGCCAAGATGGTGGTCGAGGAGGTGACGTTGATGGCGGGGAGGGCGAACCCCCCGTTGCGGGCGGCATCGAGCATCTCTCGATACTTCTGTGGCGTGGGAATGGGCATTTGGGTGGTGGGTCCTGGGTGGTGGGTTTTGAGTTCTGTGACCGGCGCAAGAGAGTAGTTACCCACCACACACCACTCACCACCCAAGACCCGTTACCGACTCGCCGTCAGAAACCCTTCGCAATAGGTTGACGAGGTGACACAGAGTGTCGACCGGTCGGTCGCGCCCAAGAAACCGCGCAGCCGTCTGTTGCGCGGGGTCTACTTCGTGCTCGGGGTCATCTGTCTCGGATTCGTCTACCTGAGCGTGCTGCCCGGCATCCCCACATTCGACTTCGTGATCCTCGCCGCCTTCTTCTTCTCGATGTCATCGGAGAAGGTTCATAGCTGGCTCATCAACCATCCGGTCTACGGGAAGATCATCAAGGGGTACCGAAGCGGCGGTCTCACGATGAGGATGAAATGGGTGGCGGCCATCGCCATCACCGCCAGTCTCTCTTTCTCTGTGTTCGTCCTCATCGACAACATGGTGCTGAGGATCGTCCTTGGTGCCGTCGGCGTGTTTGCCCTCTGGTTCGTCTTCAGCAGACCGACGCGGCGAGATCAGCCACCTGACCAGCCAGTCGATCAGCCTCCGCTGACCGCCTGAAGCACCTGTACCTCCGAGGCGGGCCCCACCGGGGTGTCCAGATCGGCGCGAGAGGCGTCAACGAATATCAGGACGTGCGGTCTGATCCTGCCGTCCTCGTCGAGCACGTGATTCTCGAGCCCTGGCTCCCGGGAGAAGAGGCTCTGCAGGACTGCGCCCAGCGTCTCGCCCTCGGCCTCGTGCCGCAGCCCGGTGGTCACTGCCTGGGACAGGACCCGCGGGATCCGGACGGTGACACTCATGCGACGATGCTGACCGCCGCGATCCGGGGGAAGGAGGCGCTCAATTCCTGCCACGTGTCTCCGAGGTCACGGGTGAGCCACAGCTTGCCTCCCGACGTCCCGAAGCAGAATCCGCCATCGTCGTCCCCATCGAAAGCCCGTCGCAGGACACCGGTGAACTGAGGGGCGTCCGACCAGCCACTGCCGGCAACTCGCCACGAGGAACCATCGTCATCCGAGGCGTAGACGCTGAGCTTCCCATCTACGGGAACCCTGTTCTCCGATGACTCGAGAGGGATGGTCAGTAGACGACCCGTGTCGGGATGCCGCCACATGACGAACCCGAACCCGGCCGGCAGGCCGTCCTCGATCCGCTCCCAGTTGTCCCCGCCGTCGGTGGAACGGAAGACTCCTTGATGGTCCTGTCGCCACAGGTGGTCCGGCTCGTCCGGATCGTGGGCCAGGCCATGGACGCAATAGCCCACCTCCGGTCGCTCTCCGCCCTCGGCGGTGTCGACCGAGGGAATCCCGTCGTTCTTCGGCACCCACGTGACGCCCTCGTCGTCTGACCTGAAGACGCCGACGGCCGAGATGCCGACCCACATGCTTCCGTTCCCGGAGAGGATGCGATGGGCGCAGAGACCACCCGCCCCTGGAGTCCACTGATCCCGGGTGCGGTGTTCGTTGAGGCTCGTGACCGGGACCCAGCTCATGCCTCCGTCGTCGGATGAGAAGAGCCCCGCCTGAGCGACGCCGGCGAGAAGACGGTCGCCCTCGTTGTGGAAGGTCCAGATCTGCTCCATCTTTCGGTCCGATCCCTCGGGCCAGGTTGGAGGCGAGTCGCTCGGCTTCCAATCGAGCAGGTTCTCGCTGTGGTGCACCCCGACGCCGAACCAATTGCTGCCAGTCGCGGCGACACGGGCTCCGCCTGTGGTCTGGCCGAAGGCGGTCACCTTCCACCCGGGGAACATCGGGCCATCGACCTGCCAGTCTGAGCCCGACTCGGTGAGCAGATAGGCGCCCTTCTCGGTCCCCACCAGGATTCGCATCATGAGCATTCTCCAATCGACAATCGGACACTAATTGTCGATCACGAAGCGCTCGACTCGACCCTTCAGCAGATTCTCGCTCGCCGCTGTGACCGCCACGGCGATGGGCGTGGCCACGTTTGGTCAGAGTGCCTTTGGTGTTCTCGCCTCCAACCTGATCGAGGAATTCCAGGTGGAGAGATGGCAGATCGGGATCCTGGTCTCGGCCAGTGGGTTCACCGGCGCTTTGCTCTCTCCGATCTTCGGCCGCTTCACAGACCGCATCGGAAGCGTCAGGTCGGTGATCGGGGTGCTGATCCTGGGAATGATCGCCATGGTCCTGGTCGCCGTCGCCCCCAACTACTTCGTCCTCGTCTGCGGGGCCCTCCTCAGCGGCGTACCCAACGGGTGGACCAACCCTGCCACCAATGCGCTGATCGTCGACAACGTGGTAGCCGGTGCCCGCGGCGTGATCACCGGCATCAAGCAGTCGGGCGTGCAGATGGCGGCGTTTCTGGGGGGCCTTCTGCTTCCTGCCCTCTCCGCTGCCACCAACTGGCGGCTGGCCTTTGCCTCCTTCCTGGTCTTCCCCGCGGTCGGGCTGGCGGGGATGTGGCGACGCCCCGAGGTCGAGAGGGCACCCAGGGTCGAGGGAGCTCTCGTCTCGCCCATCCCTACGGCGGTCAAGTGGATTGCGGTCTATGGCACGCTCATCGGCTTGGGAGTGTCCGCCACGACGACCTTTCTCCCGCTGTTCGCCGAGGAGAGTCAAGGTTGGACCGCGACTCAAGCCGGCCTCCTCATCGCCGGTGTCGGATTGGTCGGAGTCATCGCCCGGATCACCTGGGGCTCGGCCTCGGAGCGATGGCTGGGGCACGGCCGGACGCTGCGTCTGCTGGCGGCGCAGTCGGCGGTCGCCGCGCTGCTTCTCGCCCTGGCCTCGGCGGGGGCATTGCCCTCATGGGTGTTGATACCGGCCGCATTGCTGTTCGGAGCCGGCGCCGTCGCCTGGAACGCGGTCGGGATGCTGGCGGTGATGGACTACTCGTTGCCTGAGTTGGTCGGTCGAGGTACGGGGCTGGCGATGCTCGGTTTCCTGACCGGAATCGGTATTGGTGCCCCGCTGATGGGTTTGTCCGTCGATCGGCTCGGGAGTTACACCCCGGGCTGGGTGGTCCTGGCGAGCCTTTTCTTCGTGTGCGCGATCGTCGCCGGCAGGATCCATCGCACCGGTACCCTCGCCCACGTTTGAGACTGGTCATCGCCCGCTGCACGGTCGACTATTCCGGCCGGGTCACCGCCCATCTCCCCGAGGCGGTGCGGCTGATCATGATCAAGGCCGATGGAACCCTCGCCATCCACTCCGATGGGAACGCCTCCAAGCCGCTCAACTGGATGGTCTCTCCCAACCTCGTGGAGACCTACGAGGACCGGTGGGAGGTGACAAACGGCAAGGGGGAGAAGCTGGTGATCGCCATCTCCGAAGTGCTGGAGGACGTGACGCACGCTCTGGGTGACGACCCCGGCTTGCAGAAAGACGGCGTCGAGGCCCATCTCCAGGAGTTGCTCGCCGCTCGGCCCTGGGTGCTCGGAGATGGGCTCAGCTTGATCCGTCGCGAGTACCCCACCGACATCGGGCCGGTCGATCTTCTCTGCGCCGACGCCGAGGGGCTGGTGGTCGCCGTCGAGGTGAAGCGGAGGGGTGAGATCGATGGGGTGGAACAACTCACCCGCTACCTGGAGCGATTGGGTCAGGACCCGCGGCTGGGGCCGGTGCGAGGGATGTTCGTCGCCCAGCTCATCACCCCGCAGGCTCGGGTGCTGGCAGAGGCACGGGGGATCGTCGCGCTCGAGGTCGACTATGACGGTCTGCGCGACATTGAAGACACCGAGTTGCGCCTGTTCGATCTGCGCTGACGTGTTCGACATCGTCTTCTACCGGCCGGAGATACCGCCCAACACGGGCAACGCCATGCGTCTCGCCGCGGTCACCGGATGCCATCTGCATCTCATCGCTCCGCTCGGCTTCGAGATGGACGACGCCCGGCTGCGCCGGGCGGGCATGGACTACAGGGATAAGGCGAGCGTCAGCGTCCACGATGACTTGAAGAGCTGGCGCGCCACTCGCCGGCCGGACCGGGTCTTCGCCTACACCGTCGATGCCGACCGATTATTCACGGAGGTCGACTACCGCCCCGGTGATTGCCTGATGTTCGGTCCGGAGTCGGTCGGCCTGCCCGACGAGGTCAAGGAGTTGGAGTGGGTGACGGAGCGTCTGCGTCTACCGATGCGGCCCGGGGTCCGCTCGCTCAACCTCTCCAACTCGACGGCTGTGGTGGTGTACGAGGCATGGCGACAGAACGGCTTCGCCGCGTCACGCTGATGACTTTGCAATCAGCCTGAAGGCGATCGCCTCGGACAGGACTGCCTTCCCCAGATCGGCCAGATCCTGACTCTCGTTGGGGGCGTGATAGGCGCTGGTGGGGTCACTGGTTCCGATGACCAGGATCGGGACGCCCGGGTAGATCTCGGAGAACGTGGAGATGAACGGGATGGAACCGCCGGCACCCATGTGGACCGGCTCCTTCCCGAAGGCCTCCTTGAAGGCAGCAGACCAGGCCTCGACCGCGAACGTGTCCATGTCGAGGCTCGTGGCGTCGCCCAGCTCCTCATGGAAGAACTCCAACTTGGTGCCCCACGGGGCGTGGTCCTCGAGATGCTTCTTCAGTGCATCACGTGCGGCGTTGGTGTCCTGACCTGGAGCTGTCCGCAGACTGACCTTTGCCCGTGCCACGGGGACCAGTTGGTTGATTGCCTCCGACACCGGTGGCGCATCGAGGGCGAGCACCGACACTGCGGGCCGGGTCCAGATTCGCGATGGGATGGTCCCGGTGCCGATTTGATGCAGACCGTCCACGGTGCCTGCGAGCTCTCGAGCCAGCTGCTCGGGCACGTCGACTCCTCCGACCTCCTCGCTGACGAGGCCGGGGATCGCGACATTGCCTTCGTCGTCATGGAGAGTTGCCAGCAGACGGATTATGGCGGTCAGCGCGTCGGGGAACACGCCGCCATACGAGCCGGAATGGACTGCCTCCTTGAGCGTGCGCAACTCGAACGAGAAGCCGACGATTCCCCGCAGCGAGGTGATGAATGCGGGCACCCCCACCGACCAGTTTCCACCATCACCGATGACGATGACGTCCGGGGCGAGAAGACTCGAGTAGCGCTCCAGAATGCCGGGGAGGCTCTGTGATCCAGCCTCCTCCTCTCCCTCGAAGAAGATCTGGACCCCAACCGGCGGCCGGCCCTCGTGGGCGGCGACTGCCCCGAGATGCATGACGATCCCACCCTTGTCATCAGCCGCCCCCCTTCCGTAGAGGCGACCCTCCCGCTCGACGGGCTGAAACGGGTCTGTGGACCACTCGTGGGTGGGGCCAGGGGGTTGGACGTCGTAATGGGCGTAGAGAAGGAGCGTGGGAGCACCTTCTGGCGCGGGGATCCGGGCGAACACCGCCGGATTGCCTCCGTCCGACTCCAGTAACTGGGCATCCTCGAACCCGGCCCGCTCGAGTATCCCGACGATCGTTTCCGCCGCCTCATGCACCTTGGTCTTGTCGTATCCAGGGGCGCTGACCGAGGGAAGTCTGACCAGGTCGCCGAGCAGCTCGGTGAGTCGGGGGAGGTCGGCGGCCACTATGGCTCGTAGATCGTCGTTCATCACCCGAGCGTAACCACGCCCACTGTCCCGAAGACTCTCCGGGTCGGCCATCATGGGGGCATGCCCTCCTTCCGGCTCTTCGGTATCCCGGTGACGATCCGCCCGTCCTTTCTGGTGATCGCCGCCCTGATCGGGCTCTCCAACAGGGGGCCGATCGTCTACTTGGTCGCGTGGGTGGGGATCGTCTTCGTCTCGATCCTCATCCACGAGTTCGGGCATGCTCTCACCGCCCGTTCCTACGGCGCCGAGGTCGCGATCGAATTGAACGGCATCGGCGGGCTCACCAGTTGGTCGGTGCCCGACAAGGAGCTCGGTCCGGGGCAGCGGGCCCTGGTGGCGGCTGCCGGTTCGGGGGTCGGCGTTCTGTTCGGTGGGCTTGTCTGGTTGTTCGAACGCTTCACCGGCCCTTACGACGAGGTGGCCGGATTCATCGTGTCCACTCTGATCGCGGTCAACGTTCTGTGGGGACTGCTCAACTGGCTCCCGATCCGCCCCCTCGACGGCGGCCATCTCTTCACCTCTCTCCTCCAGAAGGTGATTCCCTCCAGGGCCGAAGTCATAGCCAACGTGGTGTTCTTCATCACGGCTGCAGGCGCACTCGCATGGGCGCTCTGGGCCCAGCGGATATTCCTCGCTCTCCTCGGCGGATGGCTGCTGATGGGGGAGCTGACCCGAGGCAGGGGCGGTCAGAGGAGACCGCCGACCCCCATCCCCCAGATGACCTTCGATCCCCCGCCGGGCGAGCGCGAGGGCCCGGCCGACAAAGAGCCGGTGCTCGATGCAGAAATCGAGCCGCAGCCCAAGCCGCGACCCGAGCCGCGGGTCGAGCCCGAGAACTAGAAGGCAACTAGCTTCCCGCCACGATGGAGTTCGCCTACAGCCCACGGGTCGAGGAACTGCGGACGCTTCTGCAGACATTCATGGACGACTCGGTCTACCCGGCCGAGACCGTCTACCAGCGGCAGATGGAGGAGTCGGGCGATCCACATCATCACCCGGCGGTGATCGAGGAGCTGAAGGCCGAGGCCCGCGGCCGTGGGCTGTGGAATCTCTTTCTCCCCGATTCCGAGCTCGGCGGCGGTCTCACCGTTCTCGACTACGCCCCGCTTGCCGAGGTAACCGGTCGGAGCCCCGAGATCGCACCCGAAGTCATCAACTGCTCGGCGCCCGACACCGGGAACATGGAGATCCTCCACCTGTTCGGCAGCCCCGAGCAGAAGGAGACATGGTTGTCGCCGCTCCTGGAAGGTGAGATCCGGTCGTGCTTCTCGATGACCGAGCCTGACGTAGCCAGCTCGGACGCCACCAACATTCGCACGCGGATCGTTCGCGATGGTGACGAGTACCGGATCACCGGGCGGAAGTGGTTCAGCTCGGGCGCCGCCTCGACCCGGTGCAAGGTGTCGATCGTGATGGGGGTCACCGACCCCGACGCCGAACCGCACCGTCGTCAGTCGATGGTGCTGGTCCCGATGGACAGTCCAGGCGTGGAGGTAGAGCGCGAGCCCACGGTGTTCGGCTATCAGGATCGGGGTGGGCACCCGCAGATCCGATTCGACGACGTGAGGGTCCCGGTTGCCAATCTTCTCGGCGAGCAGGGTGGCGGGTTCGCCATCGCCCAGGCCAGGCTCGGCCCGGGCCGGATCCACCACTGCATGCGGGCCATTGGCGCCGCTGAGCGGTGTCTCGATCTGATGGTGCAACGGTCCCAGGCTCGCACCGCGTTCGGGCGGCCGCTGTCCGAGCAGGGGGTGATCCAGGAGTGGATCGCCGACGCCCGGATCCGGATTGAGCAGGCCCGTTTGTTCGTCCTCAAGACGGCCTGGATGATCGACGAAGTGGGAGTCAAGGCGGCGCGCACCGAGATCGCCGCGATCAAGGTGGTGACACCCGCCCTTCTCACCGAGATCGCAGATCGCGCCATTCAGCTCTTCGGTGCGGCCGGCTTCACCGGAGACTTCCCGCTGGCACGGTTCTATTCGATGGGGCGCTGGCTCCAGATCGCCGATGGCCCCGACGAGGTCCACCGCAGATCAGTTGCCCGGGCTGAATTGGGGCGCCTCGGTCCAGGCGCCGTCCCCGAGCCCTATCCGTTCGACTGAATCGTCACCAATCCGGGACCTGACCCTGTTCCGAATCTTGTTTGGCAAGGCGTCCCCAACGGGAACGAAAAGGCTTGATGTTGCGTTTACGGGAGTTCAGAGATGGTTAGCCCTGTGACCTTCGATGTGAGGTTCTCGACATGGCGGGAAGACGCGGCATGTCTCGACGTCATCGATGAGGTGTCGTTCTTCCCCGATGCCGAGGACGTGTCCGCCATCGCCCGGGCCAAGGCGGTCTGTGCCACCTGCCCGGTCGCATCCGAATGCCTGACCTGGGCCATCGAGACCAATCAGAGCGAAGGCGTCTGGGGAGGTCACACCCCCAAGGAGCGGCGCTCGATCCGCCGCCGCTGGATCGAAGAGATCGAACAAGCCTCTTAGTTTCCTCCCCCAGGAGCGAAGCGACGTTGGGGGAGGTGGCCATCCCCCCTCCCCGCCTTCGGCGGTACTCCCCCCTTCGGGGGGAGAAACGGGCCGGAGGGGGTTTTCTCTAACGCCTCTCCGCCGGCTCGTCGACGTCAGGCCCGTGCTCGGCGGCGACGTGAAGCAGTGGGTCACCCGGGTTGACGAGTGGGTTGAGGGTGCGGGCGATCACCCAGCCCGAAGTCGTCGTCTTGACCCGGGTTGGTCTGGTCCCGAAAGCGTCCGAGATCCGGGCGACCTCATCACCCGCCTCCACCCGGTCACCCAGCTTTGCCGAGATCTCGACCAGCCCACCACGCCGGGCCCTCATCCATCGGGTTCTCCGCACCAGGGTGGTCGCGCCGGGCTTGGGAAGTTTCACGTCGACCATCCCCATCGATCGCAGCGTCCGCATGACTCCCTCGAAGCCGAGCAGGATCGCGTCCTCGTCGGTTCGATCCGCCTGGCCTGCCTCGTAGAGCAGCATCTTGATGCCCTGCTCGGTCGCTGCCTGGCGAAGTGAGCCATCGCGCACCCGGGCCTTGATCGTGAAAGGGGCAGCGAATGCCCGGACCAGCTCGAGAGTCTCCGGATCGTCGATGTCTGCCCGGAGCTGGGGAATATTGGTCCGATGGTTGGAGGCCGTATGGCAGTCGATCCCGACTGAGCAATGCGCCACCACTTCCGTCATGAAGAGATGGGCCAGGCGTGACGCGGTCGAGCCTCGGGCGGAGCCGGGGAAGACTCGATTGAGGTCGCGACGATCGGGCACATACCGGGAGCGCACCATGAATCCGAGCGGGTTCACGATCGGCACCGCGATCACCGCCCCGCGCAGGTTCTTGGCATCGAGAGCCCTCATCACCTTGCGCACGACTTCCACTCCGTTGATCTCATCGCCGTGGACGCCGCCCGATACCCAAACGTTGGGCCCGGAGGTGCGCCCGTTGATCACTGCGATGGGGAGGGAGGCTTCTGTTCCGGCGGGGAGATGGGCGAAGGGGAGCTCGATCCTCATCTTCCGCCCGGGAGGAACGGTGACCTTGCCGATCGTTATCGGATCGTTGCGGGGGTCAACCACGGCCGGTTCGGGCCTCCTCGTGGTCGGCGTGGTCCTCGATGAACTCAATGATGGCGTCGGCGATGTCGACTCCGCTTGCAGCTTCGATCCCCTCCAGGCCGGGCGAGGAGTTGACCTCGAGCACCATCGGCCCCGCGTCCGACTGGAGCAGGTCCACTCCGGCGACGTTCAGTTCCATGGTCTTCGCCGCCCGCACCGCCATGGCCCGCTCTGCCGGCGAGAGCTTGATCGACTCGGCGTGTCCGCCCCGATGGAGGTTCGACCTGAACTCACCGGGCGGGCCTTGCCGCTTCATCGCCGCCACCACCTTCCCTCCGACGACGAAGGCCCGGATGTCGGACCCCCGGGCTTCCTTGACGTACTCCTGGACCAGGATGTTCGCGTCGAGCTGGCGGAAGGCCGAGATGACCGAGTCAGCTGCTTTCCTCGTCTCGGCCAGGACCACACCCAGTCCCTGGGTGCCCTCGAGCAGCTTGACAACCACCGGTGGGCCGCCCACGACGTCGAGCAGCCCGTCGATGTCTTGGGTGGAGTGGGCGAAGCTGGTCGTGGGTAGCCCGACACCTGCGCGTGAGAGGAGTTGAAGCGATCGCAGCTTGTCCCGGGACCGGCTGATCGCCTGTGAGTCGTTCAAGGTGAAGACGCCTGCCATCTCGAACTGAAGGACCACTGCTGCCCCGTAGAAGGTGTAGGTGGCGCCGATCCGTGGGATCACGGCATCGGGCCTCACCTCCTCCCCACGAAACAGGATCTTCGGCTTCCTCGCCGAGATCTCCATGTAGCAACGCAGATAGTCCACGATCGCCACCTCGTGGCCCCGGACCAATGCGGCTTCCCTCAGTCTTTGGGTGGAGTACAGACTCGAATTGCGGGAGAGGATGGCGAGCTTCATTCGTTCTCCTGCCGTCCCGGGCGAGCTCCCAGGTAGCTGCGGCCCGGGTCGATGACGAATCTGTTCCGCACCGCCCGCCGGCCCAGCAGCATGCGAAAGCCCATCTCGTCCCGGCTGGTCAGATTGACCAGTGCGTTGAGCTCCACCCCGGCTACCAGCACACGGGTGCGGATGACCGGCCGGAGCTCACTTCGACCGCCAGGGTTCTTCACCTTCTTCTCCATTGCCAGGGGAGCCTCGCATTGGATGGAGGGCTTCCTCGATCTCTGCTTGGGGTGGATCGCGAAGCGAACGTACTCGGTGCCGTCGCGCTCGAAGCGCTCGAGATTGAAAGCGTGGAGCGACGAGTTGTCAGCACCGGTGTCGACCTTGACTTTCATCTCGGTGACTCCAAGATCGGGCAGCTGGACCCACTCCCGCCAGCCGATGATCGCCTTGTGCTCGTCGGCGCGTCTGCTCATGCCGGCACGACCGTTGACGAGCCTCCAACAGGCCGGCGGCGACATGACACCTGGATCACTGGCGGCATCGTAGAGATCGGAGAACCGGGTTCGGTGCGGGCACAATGATCCGCGATGAAGACCGGGAGACGAGAGAAGCCGAAGAGGAGGATGCCACCCTGGCTGATCGGCCTCGTCCTGGCGGTGATGATCTCGGTCATCGCGCTGCTCGTTCTCAATGCACTCGGATACGGCGACGATCCCTCGGTCGGGGCCACCGTTGCGGGCTATGCGGGTGGTGGGGGAATCGGGTTCCCGCTGCAGTCGATTCCCTCCGCCGGCCTGTAGTCGGCGAGGAAGGTGTCCACGACGACCCGCCCGTCGGGATAGGTCCGCTGCCGGTCGGTCTCCACGTGGGTGCATGCCCCACGGCCGGAAGTGCGCTGATCGATCTCGGCGATGTCGATGTGCTTGGTCGAGTACATGCTGACGGTGATCGACTCGTCCGTATAGGACGTCCAGATGAGGAGCGGGTGATTGGTGGTGTTGGTCATCACCAGGTCCGGGGCGGGAGATGAGATCGTGGCCTCACGCCCGTAGGGGTATCGGGAGAAGTAGAGGCTGTGGCTCCTGTACTCGACGAAGTCCATCCCGGCGAAGTAGGCAGCGTTGAAGATCGTCGTAGCGAACTGGGACACCCCGCCTCCGACCTCCTCGATCAGATGGCCTTGGCGGATGGCGCCCGCGGAGAAGAAGCCGTTCTCGACGGTGCGGGGACCGACGTACTCATTGAGTGAGATCGTCTCCCCGGGCACCAGGTAGACGCCGCGCACGATGTCGGCGATCCGTTGGATGTTCCTCACCCGCGTCTCGCAGCAGTTGTGGGGAGTGGTGAACTCGCTCACCTTCTCCACGATCAGGCTTCCGTCGGCCCAAGCGGCCAGGGCGGGGTCGTCGGTCGGCCGCGACTGAAGCCCGAACGGCCCGCTCGAGCCGGCGAGGATCTGCTGGCCAAGCCAATCGCCGACACCGGCCTCGCAGCAGACGGGGGGCGGCTCGCCCGTGGTGACGACTGTCGCGATGTCGTCGGTCATGGCGAAGGTGGGCTCGACGAAGCTGCCCACCGGGCCGACAATGGTGTTCTCGAGCGTGGCATGCAGGGCTTCGCTGTCGAAGACGACGCCGATCTCGCCGTCGCCGATATCGAAGCTGAGATGTGACTGGAGGACGGCGGGGCTGAGTGTCGCGGTCTTGCCGTCTACGGAGATGTCGACACCTTCACCGATCAGGGAGTTGAGCCGGTCGACGGTCTCCTGGGCGTTCTCATCGGACACCGTGGGGTGGATCTCCTCCACATCGATGACGAGACGTTCTGGGGGAGCGATGAGGTCTATCTCGCCCAACTCCTCGACCAACGCGTCGATGTCGGCCTCGGTGCCGATGACCCCGGGAATCAAGACGAGTTGGCCACCGCCATCCGGCTCGACGTTCGGCTCGGTCACCACGATCGGGGTGAGCCCGGGGTGATCGTCGAGCGCCTCTCTTGCCTGTTCCGGGTCGAAGGCCCACTGTTCCTCCACCTGGTCTGTCGCCACTCCGCCGATGGCCCACGACGAGAACTGCCTCCACACCGAGCCCTCGTGTCGAGCGGCGAGGACGGCGGCCGCAGTAGCCGGCTGGTCGTAGGAGAAGCCGATCGTCCCCAGCGGGACGGCGAGCTCGCCCTGCCCGTAGTCGATCATCACATGCCGGTCGAGGATCTCGGAGGAGCGATCGGCTACAGCCGACTCGACGCCCGCCGGGCTGGCGCCCTCCATCGGCTCGCCGGCGTAGCTCACGTTGTTCGCCACGACGACGCCGTCATTGGACACGTGCTGGGACCATCCCACCCCGGCCAGGGCGAACATGATCAGACCGAGCGCCAGGAAGGCCCAGGAGAAGATGGAGAGCGGAGCAGCATGCTTGGCCAAGGTGCCCGGTCATGGTACGAGGCCACGGGACTTTGAAAGTGGACCCACGACCCACGACTCACCCACCCACCACTGATACCCTTGACGGTCTTCTCGGCGCCGCTGTATGCTGACCAACGACCTTCGGGTCCGGGCAGACCGCTTGGCGGTCTGTTCGACAACTGAAGATTTCAATTGGAGGCATGCTGACGCGTCTGTTAGCATGCCTTGTCTGCGTTACTTTGACCTGATCCGGATCCCTCAGGAGGCCCCCCTTGGTTTCGCGCGTTGCTGAGCGCTTTTCATTTGGAAAAATCCCCGAAGTACTACCTCTTCCCGACCTCCTCGCAGTTCAACACGAATCATTCAAGTGGTTCCTCGACGAGGGTTTCCGCGAGATCTTCGAAGAGATCAGCCCTATCGAGGACTTCACCGGTTCACTTGCCCTCGAGCTGACCGACCATCGCTTCGGCGAGCCCCAGATGAGCCTCGAAGAGGCCAAGGAGCGGGACTCCAACTACGCCATGCCCCTGTTCGTCACCGCCCGGTTCATGAACCGGCAGACCGGTGAGATCAAGGAGCAGCAGGTCTTCCTCGGCGACTTCCCGATCATGACCGACAAGGGCGTCTTCATCATCAACGGGACGGAGCGAGTCATCGTCTCCCAGTTGGTGCGCTCCCCGGGCATCTACTTCGACATGACCCCGGACAAGACCTCAGACAGGGAGATCTTCTCAGGCAAGATCATCCCGGGCCGCGGCGCGTGGCTCGAGTTCGACACCGACAAGAAGGACACCATCGGTGTCCGGGTCGACCGCAAGCGCCGGCAGTACATCACTGCCTTCCTCAAGGCGCTGGGCATCGCCGAGACCGACGAAGAGATCCTCGCGTTGTTCGACGGCGCCGAGTCGATCAAGAACACCATCGAGAAGGACACCGCCCATTCCAAGGAAGAGGCGTTGCTCGATCTCTATCGGAAGCTGCGGCCTGGGGAGCCGACCACGGTCGACTCGGCCCGGGGTCTCATCCAGACCCTGTTCCGCAACCCGAAACGGTATGACCTGACCAGAGTTGGTCGCTACAAGATCAGCCAGAAATACCGGGAGGACGCCCCGGTCGACTACCGGGCGGAAGACCTCCAGTTGTTGCGCGACGAAGACATCATCGACGCCATCAAGTACCTGGTGGCGCTGCACGCCGGCGAAACCACGATGACGACTCACACCGGGACCGAGGTCGCGGTCAACACCGACGACATCGACCACTTCGGCAACCGCCGCATCCGCACCGTGGGCGAGCTGGTCCAGAACCAGGTCCGGGTCGGGCTGACCCGTCTAGAGCGAGTGGTCCGGGAGCGCATGACGACCCAGGACCCGGATGCGATCACCCCGCAGAGCCTGATCAACATCCGTCCGGTCACCGCCGCCATCAAGGAGTTCTTCGGGACCTCACAGTTGTCCCAGTTCATGGACCAGCCCAACCCGCTCGCCGGACTCACCCACCGTCGCCGTCTCTCGGCGCTAGGTCCTGGTGGGCTCTCCCGTGAACGGGCCGGGTTCGAGGTCAGGGACGTCCATCCCTCCCACTACGGGCGGATGTGCCCCATCGAGACGCCGGAGGGCCCGAACATCGGCCTGATCGGCTCACTCGCCTCCTACGCCAGGGTCAACGAATTCGGATTCATCGAAACCCCCTATCGCAAGGTCGAGGCGGGCAAGGTCACCACCAAGGTGGAGTACCTGACCGCGATCGAGGAGGAGCGATTCATCATCGCCCAGGCCAACGCCCCCCTCAAGGAAGACGGAGCTTTCCAGAACCAGAGGGTCCTGGTTCGCCGGGCCGGCGGCGAGGTCGAGTACGTGCCTCCCAAGGACGTCGACTACATGGATGTATCCCCGAAGCAGATCGTTTCGGTCTCCACGTCTCTCATCCCGTTCCTCGAGCACGACGACGCCAACCGCGCCCTGATGGGCTCCAACATGCAGCGTCAGGCCGTGCCTCTCCTCACCTCCGACGCCCCGCTGGTGGGGACCGGGGTGGAGCAGCGCGCCGCTCAAGACTCGGGCGACATGATCGTCTCACCGATCATCGGTGAGGTGGTCGAGGTCACCGGCGACGAGATCGTCGTCAAGGAGAAGGAGACGAACAAGAAGCACACGTTCGTGCTCGACAAATTCCGTCGCTCCAACCAGGGCACCTGCATGAACCACAAGCCGCTCGTCCGCGAGGGCGACAGCGTCAAGGTGGGAGATGTCCTCGCCGACGGGCCCTCCACCGAGACCGGTGAGCTCGCTCTCGGGCGGAACCTGCTGGTCGCCTTCATGCCGTGGCAGGGTCACAACTTCGAGGACGCCATCATCATCTCCGAGCGTCTGGTCAAGGACGACGTACTCACGTCGATTCACATCGAGGAGCACGAGATCGACGCCCGCGACACCAAGCTCGGCGCCGAAGAGATAACCAGGGATATCCCCAACGTCCCCGAGGAGGTACTGGCCAACCTCGACGAAGAAGGGATCATCCGGGTTGGCGCCGAAGTAGGCCCGGGTGACTACCTCGTGGGCAAGGTCACGCCGAAGGGCGAGACCGAGCTCACTCCGGAGGAGCGCCTGCTCCGCGCCATCTTCGGTGAGAAGGCTCGCGAGGTCCGCGACACGTCGCTCAAGGTCCCGCACGGCGAGACCGGCAAGGTGATCGCCGTCAAGGTCTTCAAGCGTGCCGAGGGTTACGACTTGCCGCCAGGAGTCAACGAGCTGGTCCGGATCTATGTCGCCCAGCAGAGGAAGATCTCCGAGGGAGACAAGCTGGCCGGCCGTCACGGCAACAAGGGCGTCATCTCCAAGGTCCTCCCCGAGGAGGAGATGCCGTTCCTCGCCGACGGCACCCCGGTCGACATCATCCTCTCGCCGCTCGGTGTCCCCTCCCGCATGAACCTCGGGCAGGTACTCGAGACGCATCTCGGATGGGCGGCTGCCCAGGGGTGGGAGCCCTTCGACGGGAAAAGCCCTGCAGTCGGCGGCGCCAAGCCGTGGACCAAGGTGGCCACGCCCGTGTTCGATGGCGCCCGCGAGGACGAGATCATGCAGGTGATCAAGAGCGCACGGCCTAATCGGGACGGAGTTCGCCTGGTCGGTGACGACGGGAAGGCGTTTCTGTACGACGGCCGTTCCGGCGAGCCCTTCGACAGCCCGGTCACGGTCGGGTACATCTACATGTTGAAGCTCGTTCACCTGGTCGACGAGAAAATCCACGCCAGGTCAACGGGTCCCTACAGCATGATCACCCAGCAGCCGCTCGGTGGTAAGGCCCAGTTCGGTGGCCAGAGGTTCGGCGAGATGGAGGTGTGGGCACTCGAGGCTTATGGCGCCGCCTACGCCCTCCAGGAGCTCCTCACCATCAAGTCCGACGACGTGCAGGGCCGGGTCAAGGTCTACGAGGCGATCGTAAAGGGCGACAACATCCCCGAGCCTGGGATACCGGAGTCGTTCCGGGTGTTGGTCAAGGAGATGCAGAGTCTCTGCCTCAACGTGGAGATGCTCTCCGCCGGTGAGGAGATCGAGCTGAGGGAGCTCGAGGAGGAGTCCTACCGCTCCGTGGAGACCCTCGGCATCGACCTGAGCCGACCCGAGCGCCCCGACTCTGAATGACTCAGAACCCAGAACTCATAACTCAAAACCACGAACGAAGTGAGTGACATTGGCCCAGCAACTATTCGATGAGATAAAGATCGGCCTGGCCTCCAGCGACCAGATCCGTGCCTGGTCGTACGGCGAGGTCAAGAAGCCGGAGACCATCAACTACCGCACGCTGCGCCCCGAGAAAGAGGGTCTCTTCGACGAGCGCATCTTCGGTCCCCAGCGGGACTGGGAGTGCTACTGCGGTAAGTACAAGAGGATCCGTTACAAGGGGATCATCTGTGAGCGCTGCGGTGTCGAGGTGACTCGCTCCAAGGTGCGGCGTGAGCGCATGGGCCACATCGAGCTGGCAGCGCCGGTCACCCACATCTGGTTCTTCAAAGGTGTGCCCAGCCGCCTCGGCTATCTGCTCGACATGTCGCCCAAAGAGCTGGAGAAGGTGATCTACTTCGCCAGCTACATCATCACCTCGGTCGATGGCGACAAGCGGACGAAGGACCTGCCGGAGCTCGAGGCGGCGATGCGCGATGAGATCGAGGTGGTCAGCTCGGAGTTCACCGAATGGCACCAGGTCCGTCTCGAGGCTCTCGAGGACGAGCTCGAGCGCATGGAGGAAGGCGGGGCCAAGAGCCAGGAGATCAACGCCCGCAAGAAGGAAGTCGAGCGGGAGATCAAGGATCGCCAGGATCGGTCCGACCGCGAGATCGAGCTGATCGAAGAAGCCTACGACACGTTCCGGAAGTTCAAGCCCAAGGACCTGGTCGAGTCCGAGCAGCTCTGGCGTGAGATCTACTTCCGCTACGCCGACTATTTCGAGGGAGGCATGGGGGCAGAGGCGGTCAAGGCGCTGCTCACCCATCTCGACCTCGACACCGAGATGGCCACGCTCGAGACGAACCTCGATGCCGGCTCGGCACAGAAGCGCCAGCGGGCAACCCAGCGGATGAAGGTGGTCAAGCCCTTCTGGGATGGCGAGAACCGTCCCGAGGACATGATTCTCGAGACCGTCCCGGTGATCCCGCCCGACCTGAGGCCCATGGTCCAGCTCGACGGTGGCCGTTTCGCCACCTCCGACCTGAATGACCTCTATCGCCGCGTCATCAACAGGAACAACCGGCTCAAGAGGCTCCTCGACCTCGGGGCCCCGGAGATCATCGTCAACAACGAGAAGCGCATGCTCCAGGAGGCCGTCGACGCCCTGTTCGACAACGGCCGCCGCGGCCGCGCGGTGACCGGGCCGGGCAACCGCCCCCTGAAGTCTCTCTCGGACATGCTCAAGGGCAAGCAGGGACGTTTCCGTCAGAACCTACTGGGCAAGCGCGTCGACTACTCGGGCCGCTCGGTCATCGTCGTCGGGCCCCAGCTCAAGCTGCACCAGTGCGGTCTGCCCAAGATCATGGCCCTCGAGCTGTTCAAGCCGTTCGTGATGAAGCGGCTGGTCGACCTCGACCTGGCTCAGAACATCAAGGCAGCCAAGCGGATGGTGGAGCGACAGCGCCCCCAAGTCTGGGACGTGCTGTCTGACGTGATCCAGGAGCACCCGGTGCTTCTCAACCGGGCACCCACCCTCCACCGTCTTGGCATCCAGGCTTTCGAGCCGGTTCTGGTCGAGGGCAAGGCGATTCAGATCCACCCGCTGGTGTGCGAGGCCTTCAATGCGGACTTCGACGGCGACCAAATGGCCGTCCACCTCCCGCTGTCGGCGGAGGCGCAGGCCGAAGCCAGAGTCCTGATGCTCAGCTCGAACAACGTGTTGTCGCCGGCTTCCGGGCGCCCGATCGTGACCCCGTCCCAGGACATGGTCATCGGGATCTACTACCTGTCCGAGCTGATCGAGGAGGCCAAGGGAGCCAACCGGTTCTTCGCCGACTTCGACGAGGCGCTGATGGCCCACGAGATCGGAGAGCTCTCGGTGCACGCCCCGATCAAGATCCGCCTCGGCGAGCTCGCCGGCGACCCGGAGCTGCACGCCGACCTCAAGCCGACTCTGGGCAGCCTGCTCACCGACGAGCCTCTGAGCAATGAGGGAGTGTCGGAGACCACCCTTGGTCGGGTCTTGATCAATCAGGTCCTGCCAGAGGGCTTCCCGTTCGTGGATTCGGTCGTGATCAAGGCGGACATCCGCAAGCTGATCGAGACCGTCATCGAGCGCTACCCCCGGTCTGCGGTGGCAGAGACCCTGGACGGGATCAAAGAGCTCGGGTTCAACTTCGCCACCAAGTCCGGGCTCACCATCGCCCTGGACGACGTACGGACCCCGGCGGACAAGGCCCAGATCCTCGAGGAGTACGAGGAGCGCGCCGAAAAGGTGCAGAGCCTCTTCCAGAAAGGCGTCGTCACCGACGAGGAGCGTCGCCAGGAGCTGATCGAGATCTGGACCGAGGCCACCGAGAAGGTGACCGAAGCCATGAAGGGCGGCCTCAAGAAGGAGCGCTTCAACGCCCTCGACATGATGGTCGGGTCCGGGGCACGCGGGAACATGATGCAGGTCCGTCAGATCGCGGGTATGCGAGGTCTGGTGGCGAACCCCAAGGGTGACATCATCCCCCGCCCCATCATCTCCAACTTCCGTGAGGGCCTCTCGGTCCTCGAGTACTTCATCTCGACACACGGGGCGCGCAAGGGTCTGGCCGATACCGCGCTCAGGACCGCCGACTCGGGCTATCTGACCCGTCGCCTGGTCGACGTCTCTCAAGAGATGATCATTCTCGAGCTCGACTGTGAGACCGACAAGGGAATCGTGATCACCGTGGTCGACGAGCGAGGTAGCAAGATTCGCAACCTCCGGTCCCGGATCTTCGGCCGTGCCCTTGCCGACGACCTCAAGGAAGGTCGGACCCTGGTGGCGACCGTCGACGACGAGAAGCTTCGGGCCGGCACGGTGCTCGGCACCAAGGAGCTGCACGCCATCGAGGGGGCCGACGTGGAGTCGGTCCGGGTTCGTTCACCCCTGACCTGTGACACGCGAGGCGGCGTGTGCCAGGCCTGTTATGGCCTGTCTCTCGCCACCGGGAAGATGGTGGAGACTGGCGAAGCTGTCGGCATCATGGCCGCACAGTCGATCGGCGAGCCGGGGACGCAGCTCACCATGCGCACATTCCACACCGGTGGTGTGGCCGGCGAGGACATCACGCACGGCCTGCCCCGGGTCGTCGAGCTCTTCGAGGCTCGCACTCCCAAGGGCAAGGCGGTCATCGCCGATGCCAGCGGCGTGGTCAATCTCGTCGAGGACTCGGATGGCCGGCGCATCGTCTTGGAGAACGGCGAGGAAGACGAAAAGTCGAAGGCGATCTACGCGATCTCCCGCTACGCCAAGCTCCGCGTGGCCAATGGCGTCGAGATCGAGGCGGGCACTCAGCTGACCGAAGGTCCGCTCGACCCCAAGGAGGTTCTCGACATTCGGGGCGTCCGGGCTACCCAGCAGTACCTGGTCGACCAGGTACAGGAGGTGTACCGGTCCCAGGGTGTGGAGATCCACGACAAGCACATCGAGATGATCGTCCGGCAGATGTTGCGTCGGGTGAGGGTGGTCGCACCCAGCGACTCCGATTTCCTCCCCGCGGCTCTGATCGACGATCAGCATTTCCGTGACGCCAATAAGGAGTTGGTGACCGAGGGCAAGCGTCCTGCCGAGGGACGACCCGAGCTCATGGGAATCACCAAGGCGTCTCTGGCCACGGACTCATGGCTGTCGGCGGCCTCGTTCCAGGAGACGACGCGAGTGCTCACCGATGCCGCCATCCAGGGCCGCTCCGACTTCATGAGGGGTCTCAAGGAGAACGTCATCATCGGCAAGCTGATCCCGGCCGGTACCGGGGCCCAGCAGTACCAGGTGCTTCAGCCTGCGATGCCGGGCGCCACCACGGTGGCCTCGCTCGGCTATCTCGAGGGCGGGCTCATGGCCCCCGGCGAGGAGGAAGGCCTACCCGAGGACCCCGCCGAGTGGCTCGCTTCTTTGGGCGGCACCCTCGGTGGCGGCGAGGACGAAGAGGAGTAGGTACCAGGTACTTGGTATTTGGAACCGAAAGAACCGCCCGAAAGGGCGGTTCTTTCTCATTGACAGTGACCCTGACGGCACATAGCTTTTCCATGCGGCGGGGACTGGTGGCTGCGCGGTCAAACGAGGTCCTCGTCGATGAGTGTCAACCCAGGTCCGTCCGGGAAGGGTGCTAGCCGCCGCTCCCCGGAGGAGTTCGCCCAAGAGGTGGCAAGCCTCCTGAAAAAGGGCGACTCGGGCCATCCAGAGCGGCGCAGACGCATCGACATCGTCACGGTGAGCAGGATCGTGATGGTGCTCGCTGTCGTCGTTTTCGGCGTCGGGGTCGCCGTCGCCGTGCCCTGGATCGGTGGGCTCGCCGGCTATGAGGCGTCGGGGATGGTCACCGGGGGAGGCCCGGTCTTCGGTTGCCCCGGAGAGATCGAGATCGGCGAGGTATTCAAGGGCGAGACCGTGCAGGTCGTCGGTCGCACCGATGACGGCCACCACTACGCCTTGCGTGACGAGCGGGGCCCGGGTGACGTCGTCTACGCCGATGCCCGAGCCATCACCGATGTCGATGATGCAGACCGGCTCCCGACGAAGTCGTGCGAGCCCAGAGACGATGCCGTGGTCCTAGCCGCGGCGACCACGTTGGTCCCTGGTGATCCCATCGCCACGGTCACAACCACGACTCCGACGACCATCACGGGTGACACCACATTCACGACCGCCCCGGTCGTAGACCCCGACGAGACATCTGGCCGTCCACGGCGCCGCGGCGCGGCGACCCCGGGCGCCCCAACGACGACCACGCCGCCATCCACCACCCCGATCGGCCCGGGGCCGACCACCACCACAAGTCCCGGCCCTTCGACCACCACCACCCACCCGCCGGACGCCTCCTCGACCACCACGTCTACAACCACCACGACCTCGACGACGACTACGACCCAGCCCACGACGACAACCGAGGCCACGACGACGACAACCGAGGCCACGACCACCACCACCGAGCCCGAACCCACTACCACTGGCCCGTGACGACATCGACTTGGCCCTAATCGGGGAAACAAAGCCGAAGAAGAAGAGAGCCAAGACCGCGGCACTCGACGGTGGCGAGGGCAAAGAGGGGCAGCCCTTCGCCGCCCCGAATCCGACTAGCCCGACCTGTGCGCTAGCGGAGATTCTGTAGACAAAAGTTGTTCATGTTTTTACGAAATTTCTATCGACATAGGGTCCCTGGTTCGGCTAGCTTCTGTGTCACGGGAGGTATGGCGGGTGGGGAAACCGGCCGATCTGACCTCGTAGACCTGGGCCATAGGTTCTTTCTGGTGGGGAGGCATGACACAACGTGGGGGCTTGGCGCGGCATGCCGCGCCAGAACAGGGAGAGAGTGTCGAGGTTCAGACCCTCGATCGGTCGGGCGACATGTTCGATGGGGACGTTCTGGTCGTCGATTTCAGACGGCCAGATCTTCCTACACCAACGAACGTCGAGGCGCTGATTCTGGATCGGTCGGGCGACCCACTCGATGGCGACGTTCTGGTCGTCGATTTGAAACCGCCAGATCTTCCTACACCAACGAACGTCGAGGCGCTGACCCTCGATTGGTCGGGCGACACCGATGGGGACCTTCTGGTCGTCGACCTCACATCGCCAGATCCTCCCCCCCTCACGTATTTGCATCGACGCCGACAACAGCAATTCAAACGGGCAATCGACATCATCGGAGCGTTGCTTGCCCTCTTGATCCTGGCGCCGGTCTTCATCATCGCCGCGCTGTCAGTCGCATTCACCTCAGCCGGTCCGGTGTTCTTTCGACAGCCGCGTGTCGGGCACCTCGGCAAGGAGTTCGGCTTCATCAAGTTCAGATCCATGTATATCGACGCGGAAAAGCGGAAGGCAGAGCTCCAGGAGCTGAACGAGCACGATTCAGGTCCAATCTTCAAGATTCGAAACGACCCGCGCATCACCCCGGTGGGAAGGATCATGAGGAAACTGAGTATCGATGAGCTGCCACAGCTGCTTCACGTGCTGACCGGAGAGATGAGTCTGGTTGGTCCGCGTCCCCCACTGCCAGCCGAAGTTCAGACCTACCGACCCTACGAGTACGCGCGTCTCTTGGCCAAGCCAGGCATGACTTGCATATGGCAGGTAAGTGGACGATCCGACCTCGACTTCGGCACATGGGTGAAGATGGATATTGCCTACATGGCCGAATGGAGCCTTTGGCTCGACTTGAAGCTTCTGATCAAGACGATCCCTGCCGTGCTCAGCGGCCGGGGCGCCTATTAGCAGAGCCTTCAACACGCGCTCGCAAGTCTTTCCCGCAGACCAGTCCATGGCGGGGCGTGACTAGTGGGTTTTGAGTTCTCAGTGATGACCCACGACTTGTAACCCACCACTGGCAGGACCGCTGGATCAACACCATCGAAACCGTCGAGTATTTGGCCAGCTCGTCGCCGGTTTCCTTCATCGGTTGCGGCGACCCCAACTGGTCGCACAAAGGCCAACGACTCGTTGTCGATGGAGCAGGGCAGCGAGCGAGATACCCCTCCGCGTTCGGAGTCGAGCTACTCTCGCAAACGCCCGATGTTCTCGGGTACTGACTCCAGGATTGCCCTTCGGACGCCAGCGGTCAGACTGTCGAGGTGAGGATGGACCGATGAGGGAAAGGCGTCGCTGGTGGCGCTTTGGAGTCCTCGTATGGCTCATGGCCCTAGCGACGCCAGTCGCCGCTGCGGATGGGGTCGGCGTCGTTGACGCCGCTACGGGCGAATGGCGGCTCCGAGACCCTGTCAACGGGAATACGACCCATTTCTACTTCGGGTCGCCGGGCGACCTCCCATTCGTTGGCGATTGGGACTGCAATGGAACGGAGACACCGGGGCTCTACCGGCAATCAGATGGCTTCGTCTACCTGCGTAATTCCAATAGTCAAGGTGTTGGCGATGTCCGGTTTTTCTTCGGAAATCCCGGAGACATCCCGCTGGCTGGTGACTTCGATGGAGACGGGTGCGACACCGTTTCCATCTATCGTCCGGCGGACGGACGGGCTTTCATCATCAACGAACTTGGCGAGAACGAAGGGGGACTTGGAGCGGCCGACTTCGCCTATTACTTCGGAGACCCGGGCGATAAACCGTTCATTGGCGACTTCGACAACGACAGAATCGACGAACTCGGGCTTCACCGCGAATCAACGGGACTTGTCTATTTCCGGTTGACCCACACGCAAGGAGTTGCCGACTCGACGTTCATCTTCGGTGATCCCGGAGACGAGATAATTGCCGGATCATGGTCCGGCGCCGGCGCCGAGACAGTCGGCTTGCTACGCCCCTCGAACTGCACGATCTATCTCCGCAACTCGAACAGCCAGGGCGTGGCCGACACCACACTGGTATATGGAATGCCGTCCGGCCTCCCCGTTGCCGGTGAGTTCGGCCCGTTGCCTGGTGGATCGTCACCGCCGAACGGCTGCAGTGTGGCGCCCCCACCCCGTCAGACGTGGCCGACGCCGGCTACGACCGGGTTCAGGGGAGCGGGTTTGAGCCCAGGGGATCTGACGCCCTCCGGGTCGATTACGACTTCCTCGGATGGTCAGGTGATCGATCGTGTCGACGTCATTGGTGGCATCACGATCAGACACAACAACGTCACGATCCGTAATTCCCGGATCAACTACACAGGTAACTACGGGGTTCGCGTGGAGAGTGTCAACGGAGTATGTCCGAAGGGCACGGTGATCCAGAATGTGGAGATCGACGGGTCGCTCGCTGCGGACGACCATTCCCCGGCATACGACGCAGGTTGCGGGTACACCTTCGACCGCGTCCACCTGCACAATGCGGGCCGCGCCATCCATCTCTATGGAAGCTCTGTGGTCACCAATAGCTATCTGGTCAATGACACGTACGGGCCGTCCGGCGCCCACCGGGAGCCGCTGTTGATCTACGGGTCTGACAAGGTCATACGGAACAACGTCTTGATCTGCGACGTTCCTCAGGGGGGATGCTCCGCGGCGCTCGCCATCTACGGGCAGGTGTATCCACCCCGAAACATCCTGGTGGAGGGGAACTGGCTGGCCGCAACCGCTGCGTACTGTGCATACGGGGGTGCTACCCACGAATATGCGAGTCAGGCGACCAACATTGACTTCTTTGACAACGCATTCTCGATGTCGCTGACGCCAGAAACTCCAAGCACTTGCGGCAGATCAGGGAATATCACCGCTCATCGAAAAGGCGTGGACGGAAACGAGAGTGCCGGCAACTACATCTACGAAACCGGCGGCCGAATCGACTGAGACCTTTGCGGAGGACAACCCTGCATTCTCGGGCGACGGGCCCTCGCCTCGGGGTCAGCTCTCGGGTTGGGACCGAACCGCGAGCGTCTGCCCGAGCAGTCTCCGCTTGTAGCGTCCAGCGAAGATCCGGGCCCGCCGCACTGTCCGCGTCGCCAGGTAACTGATGACCCCTCGAATGCGTACCGTCCAGGGCAAGGACGAGTTCCAGACAAGCTTGAGGTTTTCCCAGAGGAGCCGGCTGTTCGTAGACAGGATGTTATGGCGTCGCTTCGGAACATCTGTTGAGAACCAGCGGGCAACGGTTCCAGGCGTGGTGTTTTGGATTAATGACGAATGCAGATGCCGACGTCGATAGAAGAGCCACTCGGGGATCTCGTGGATCTCTCCCAGGAGGCTGATCTCCGAGAGCAGCACCACGTCTGAGCCGCGGAACGATCGGAGCAGCCCGGTTCGAAGCAGAATCTCGCGGGGGAACAACCCCAGTACAGCGTTGCAGAGGTCCAGGTGCTTCGCCACATGGCATAGCCGTCGTATCGGGTCGGGCTCGCGGGTATCGAGCTCGTCGTAATAGCGAACCATGTGTCCGCCGTAGAACTCCCTCTCGGCTGGATTTTCACAAACGAGGATCGTCCGGGGGTACACCAATGCCGCGGCCGAACCGGCCAACTCGAACTCCTCGACACAACGTTCGATGTAGGTAGGAGCGAGCCAGTCATCATGTGCGGCCCACTTGAAGTATTTGCCCCGTGCCATGTCCACGACCCGCTCATAGTTCCAGGCGGCACCGCGATTCGTGTCACTCCGTGTGTACGTGATGCGGTTGTCTCTGGCCACGTACTCATGACAGATCTCGGGCGTAGCGTCGTCCGAGGCATTGTCGGAGATCACGATCTCAAAGTCCTCGTATGTCTGAGCGAGAATCGAGTCAAGGGCGACACGCAGGTATTCGGCCCCGTTGTACACGGGCATACCGATCGAGACGGTCGGAATGTGATCAGCCATGGCGAGTCGACGACCCCGGCCCAGATCCACGAGTGTCTGGCTCAACCTGCCGCCTCAGAAACGACAAGAGCGGGCGGACCCTTCCGGTGCTTGTTTCGGTATCGGCACAGATAGACGACTCAGCTGTCGTCATCTCGCGTTGAACAATCCCCACTTTGCCCTCACCCACGCGTCGAATCTCCCCTTTAGATGACACTCCCCGGCCCACCCAGTGGAGTAACGGTCATTTTAATGCGTCCCGGGGGAATGCAAGTCCCAGATCCCTACCCAGCATCCATTTCCGACCTACGCCCTCTGAGCCATCAGCTCATGGGGCGTGGCGTCAGCCCGGGGCAGGACTCGTGACGCGTCTGGCACGTCCACGCCGCCCGGGTCTACCTGGCTGCCCGATCCGGGATCGCGACCTCAACGACGGGATGACTTATACAGCCGGTTCCGAAGGCGGCGGGCGCGCCCTCGCCACCCTGTGTAGTAGGACACTTCCCAGGGGTCGTCGAGAAGGTTGTCCAATACCTGTTGTCGGCGGATCCAACGGTCGTTGAGGGTCGACTGCCCGTGATAGTTCAGGCTGTAGGTGTCCGCCTTGGCTTCCTGGTAGGACTCTTCGTCCTTGAGTCGGGTGTATCGGCTCTTCGGATCGTCCATGTGCTCCTGAAAAATCAGCGGGTAGTAGAAGCCGTTGACATAACCGCGGGCGGCCATCTCGAGCCAGTACTGCGTCGTCGAGCTCCCCTTCATGGGCCCGAGTTCAATGAAGGTCGATCGTTTAATGAGCAGGCCCGTGCCGCAAGTCCATGGATGACGGAATATCCGATGGCCACCATGCTCCTGGATCTTCCATTGGGCGCGCTCGTAGTCGAAGTCGTCGGGAAAGTAATGCCAGCAAGCAACCACCCCGAGACGATCGATGTCGTGGTGTGCAGCGGCGAGTGTCCGTGTCCATCCCGAGGTTTGGAGGCAATCGTTGTCGACCTTGCCGAGGAGATCGGCCTGAGAATTCGACCAAATGGTGTTGACAGCCACTATCTGCCCGACGTTCTCGTCGCTGAAGGTGATGTCGTGTACTCGCGGATCGTCGACCTCATCTCTGAGGTAATCGCGGGTTCCGTCGGTTGATCCGTTGTCCCAGATCGACAGACGGAACTCTTCATCGGGGTCGGAGAGCAGCCGAGAGAGCGCCAGGCGTGTGTATTCCAGGCGGTTCCACGTCACGAATGCGAGTTCGATCACGATTCAGCCCCTCAGCCAGCCAAGCCGCTGACCAGACCGGACGCACGGCGAGCTGATCTCGAGTTGACGCCAATTCGATTCGATCATGGCTCAGCCTTGGGCATCGTTGTTGGCTGAAGCCAGGATTGTCAACTCGGGCCGCCAGCCTAGAATATCGCTCGGTCCGAGGGGGGGTTCAGGCCTGTTGGTTGTGGAGAGGGCGAATCGATATTGGCCGGCCGGCGGGACCGCATCAGTCACGTCGCCGAGAGTTATTCATGTCGCCTGAGGGAGATCCCGCCGACAAGCGGGTGAGTTTCAACACCGCCCTCGGATGGTCCTACGTGATGAACGGGGGCCAATACGCGATCGCGACCGTCATCACATTCATCCTCGCCGGAGTCCTGGGACCAGCGAATTTCGGCCTGGTGGCCATGGCGATGGTGTATGTCATGTTCGTTCAGATGCTCGTTCGCCAGGGAATGGTCCCTGCACTCGTTCAGCGTCGACGGCTCGAGGACTCTCAGATCAACAGTGCCTTCTGGCTCGTCTTGGCCACTGGAGCTGCACTCACACTGGTAAGTGTTCTCCTGTCCGCCTGGTGGGCAAAGGTCAACCGCACACCAGATCTCGAGCCCGTGATAAACGCCCTGTCGGTCACAATCATCCTGCAGTCCCTAATAGTGGTACCGGAAGCCCTCCTCAGTAGGAAGATGGACTTCCGGGGCTTGGCGATGCGCACGAATTCTGCTGCCCTGGTGGGTGGAGTCATTGCTCTCGTCCTGGCTTTCACCGGTTTCGGAGTCTGGGCGCTGGTGGCTCAGCACATCGCAAAGGCGGCGATCGAGGTGGTCGTCGTGTGGAGGCTGAGCGACTGGAGGCCCCGCCTGACTTTCGACTGGCCTGCTGCCAAGGAGCTACTTAGATTCTCATTAGGCACGACGATTGCCGGGTTCGCGGCTTTCGTCGAGACTCGAGCGGACGCTCTACTCATTGGTCTCTTCTTTGGTCCAACAGCCGTTGGCTTGTACCGGCTGGCAGCCCGATTAGTCGACATCGTGGTTGATGTGACTGTCACTTCGTTTCACAGCGTGTCTCTGCCAGAGCTCTCACGTCTTCGGGATGACCCTCCGAGCTTTGCTGATCGGATTGTCACCATGGTCAAAGCGACCGCGCTGATCGCTCTTCCAGCACTGGCGATAGTCGCGGGCGCCAGTGACCTCATAATGGCTGCGATTGGAGAGGAATGGGCGGCCGCAGCAACGCCTTTGTCGGTGCTTTGCATTGTCGGGGCCGTGAATGTCCTTGCCATGTTCACAGGTCCGGTGGCAATGGCGGTCGGCAAGCCACATATGCTTGCCCTTGTCACATGGGCCCTGGCGGCTATTTCCGTGGCTTCGTTGGTTGTAGCTGGAGTCCTCCTGGTGGACGCGACCGTCGCGGACCAGGTCTTGGGGATCGCCGTGGCGAGAGTGGCTCTCTTCTCAACCTCAGCGCTCGCGCTCGCCGGTTGGGTAATCACCCGCAATTCCCAGGCTTCTCTCTCGTCGCTGGGCAGAGCTGTGCTCCCAGCAACTGTGATAGCTGGGCTCGCATTCGCCATGACCCGAATGCTCACTGGCTTGACGTTGCCCGGTGGTGATGTCATTCATCTGGCACTGGTGGTGATTCCGGCGGCCATCCTGACGGTGGCATTGATCGTGAGAGTCGACCCCAAAGTGCGAGGTCTGCTCACTGGACTCATCAGGCGAGTTCGCACGGGGTAGGGCAATTCGACAGCGCCGGCGGCTGTTACGCCGAAACCCATATCGACCGTCAGGTTCAAATTCTCCCTCTACCGATACGGTCGTCTCCGACTTAGACTGCACTGCGGGATGTGGGTGGGTAAACAGGGGGCTCGGTTTCGTCTGTTTGGATCGCGTTTTGACGATCTGAACCGACCCCTTAGTGCATCCCAGATCCACCGATCTCGCGGCATCGGCGGACTGAGATGAGACGATCGCCGACGGTGCTCGGTGGTGTCCTGGTCAGCTTCGCCGCGCTCTGGCACATACTCCCCTTCGCTTACCGCCTATACGGCGAGTATCGCCTCCGCCATCTCTGTCAAGAGCGGAGAACGATCGTCCTCAGCTACGACGACGGTCCGGGGGCGGAGCTCACGCCTCGGTTGCTCGGTCTTCTGAGTCGGCACAGCGTGCTTGCGACCTTCTTCGTGATGGGCCGAAACGCAGAAGACCGTCCCGACCTCGTCCGCCGACTGGTGGAAGCGGGGCACGAAGTGGGCAGTCACACCTATGCCCACACGAATGCGTGGAGAGCCCTGCCGGCGCGAGTGGCGGACGATGTCGATGCCGGAATGGCGGTCGTAGCTCATCAAGGCGGTGACTCGAGGCTGTTCCGTCCGCCATACGGAAAGCTCACTTTGGCAGGGCTGATGGGTGGTCGTCGGCGCGGCCTGCGCTACGGCTGGTGGACCATCGATAGTGGCGACAGCTGGGCTCGGCGGCCGATCTCCGAAGTCATCGATGAGGTCGAGGCCAAGCGAGGCGGAGTCGTGCTCATGCACGACTTCGACCGATATGAGGACGCAATTGACGGTGTCTCTCACATCGAGCACGTCTTGTCGTTGACCGAGAGCATCATCGAATTCGCCAACGGGCATGGCTATCGGCTGCGGACTCTCCACGAACTGGACTCGGACGGAGAACTCAATTGAGGGCGCGGCCGCGCGTCCTGGCCATAGCCTCTGGGGGCGGGCACGTCGTTCAATTGTCTCGGCTCTTGCCCGCACTGCGTGGGTGTGAAGTCGCCTTCGTCACCACAGACGAGGGACTTCGCCACGAAATCGCCTCCCAGGCTCAGCAATGCGGACTCGCCATGTTCTCCTTCCACGTGACGATCGAAGCCAACCGGTGGCAGAAGGCTCGACTCCTCCGCTCGGGTATAGAGGTCGCGTTGATCCTGATGAAAGTCCGTCCGGACGTGGTCATCACCACGGGTGCGGCCCCGGGCTTTTTCGCCGTCCGCCTGGCCGCGTTGGCGGGGATCCGGTCGATCTGGCTCGACAGCATCGCAAACGTCGAAATCATGTCGTTGTCGGGCCAGAAGGCGGGCAAGCACGCCGACTTGTGGTTGACCCAGTGGGAGCACCTGGCACACCCAGATGGGCCCCATTATCGAGGCTCGGTCGTATGATCTTCCTGACGGTCGGGACCCACGAGCCATTCGATCGACTGGTACGAGCCGTTGATGATTGGTGCCACGCACGTCACTTTGGCGACAGGGTTTTCGGACAGATCACGGAGCGAGCCCGGTATCAGCCCTCGTCCTTCGAGTGGAAAGCGACGCTCGACCCCGTCGAGTACCACAGCCGCTCCCGAGATGCCGAGCTCATCATCTCACATGCCGGCATGGGTTCGATTATCACGGCATTGAGTCTCGCGACGCCCATTGTCATCGTCCCAAGACGAGGCCACTTGGGCGAGACCCGAAACGATCATCAAGTGGCGACCGCAGAGCGGTTCGGCATACGCCCCGGGATCCATATGGCGGCCGAGGTCGAGGAGCTATCGACTCTGCTCGACGGTGTCATGTCTGAAAGCGGTCTGGCCACGGGCAGTCCGATCGCAGCGTTTGCCGGAGGCGAGCTGACAACTGCGATTCGCGATTTCATATTCAGGGGTGAGCGTGAGTAGTCGATCTAGCAGGGTGATAGCCGCCCCGACCGGGTTAGTCTGTTCGGAGCCTCGGGGGAGGGCTTCTTCTGGGTGGTCACGAGTCTGGGACGGCGTTCGTCCGTGCGTAGGGGTGAGGTAGATGAACCTGAATCAAATTGCAATAGTGCTTCGTAGGCGCTGGTGGGTGGTTGCCTCGGTGCTCTTGCTCACGGTACTGGCTGCCGCCCTGACTGTTGTCAGGGGCTCTGACTACGAGGCGACCGCATCTCTGTTGTTAGCCAGTCCCGAGCTGGGCGGGTCAGACCAGACACCGTCCGAAAGCGGAGCCACCCTCGACCCTTCGATCATTGTCGAGATCGTGGATGGCGACAGCACCAGGGTGGACCTGGGTTCGCAGTTCGATGTGACCGACTACTCGGTCACCGTCATCGCGGACAGAATCCTTCGAGTGGAGGCCGCGAGCGACACCGCGGCTGGGGTCGTCCAAACGGCGGACGCAGTCATCGGTGAGATCCAGCGTGTTGCTGAAGACCTGTACGCCGAAGAGGGACGCGACGCAACGCTCGATATCCTTTCTCGGCCAACCATCGCGCGCCAGCGGACGCTCTCGAGTCCGATTGGCGAGACCAGCGTCGAGTTTTTTGCAGCCGGATCTGTCCTGCTAGCCGTCAAAGAGGTCAATGAGATCGCGGCTTCTAATCCCTACACGGCATCGGGAGAGACGCTGCGGGTCCTCGCGGAGGTCGTCGAACCGGAACGGGTCCGCGAGTCGATCACAAAAGGAATCGACGACGGAGATGCGAAATTCGAGATCATTTTCGACAGCTACGATGTGGCGCCGATCCTGCATGTAGTCGCCACCGCCCCTAACGCTGAGGCCGCGATGGACACTCTCGAAGCCGCTGTCGCGTTTCTCGACGGTGACCTCAAAGAGAGGCAGGCTCTCGCCGGTGCTGACGGGTCGACCTACCTCTCGTACCAACGACTGGTGTATCCCGAAGTGGCCGAACAAGCCGGCGGCCTGCAGCGCCCGATCGCGACGATCGTCGTGCTCGGTGTGGTGGCTGCAGTGAGTCTGGCTGTCCTCGTCGACACCATCATCGCCAATAGGAAGAAGAGGCGATCAACAGCCGGCAAGCACGGACACGAGCAGGCTCGCGGCCTGGTGCCGGCCGAGAATCCCGAGCGAATCCTGAGTCCCGCCGAATCTCGTGAAGCGAGCTGACGAGCCGCCCAGGCTTGCCCGGGCACTGATCCGATGACGGTGTTCGCGTTCGGACTGCTAGTTCTGGTTGGGGTCGTCGGTCTTTTCGTGTTCCGCTCCGAGCGGGACGCCGTCGCGGTGTTGACGATCTATCTCGTGGCACTATTTGGTATCAACGCCAGGTGGGTGATTCCGGGTACTGGCGCTATCGGAACCCCAGCCATGGTGATCGCAATAGTCGCAGCCTGGTGGTGGTGGATTTCACGGGCCAATCCCAACCTGTCTTCGGACGCTGATCCGAATCCAATTCGAGTCATCCTTCTCGGCTACCTCTGGTTCATTGCGCTTAGCTGGGGTTTCAGCCGACTCCGCCTGCTCAGCATGCTCGAGGTGAACGGCTCGAATCGAGCTTTGCTGACAGCGATCGGACTCACCGGAGTGGCGCTTGTCGTCAGTGATGGAGTGCGAAGCCGTTCGAGACTCGAGACTCTCCTGAAGCGAGTGGTCGTCGGAGGTGCTGCTATCTCGATGGTCGGGCTTCTGCAATTCTTCACCGACATCGACCTGGTTGCCGCCCTCCATCTCCCGGGCTTGGCGCCCCATGGCGAAGCCATACAGGCCCTGGCAACCCGAGCGGATTTCAGTCGAGCGGAGGGCACGGCTCTCCACTCCATCGAGTTCAGCGCGGTGTTGGCCATGATCCTCCCCCTGGCAATCCATTTCGCCATGAATGGAGACGACCCTCGGGAACGGCGCCGCTACGCGGTCATGACAGGGTTGATCGGAATAGGGGTTCCACTCTCGGTCTCGCGCACTGGCCTGGTCGCCCTGGTGGTCGCTCTCCTGATTGCGGCGATGGCGTGGAACTGGCGCCAGCGCATCACCGGACTGGTGATGGCGGGACTGGGAGCATTGGCCATGGGCGTCGCTGTCCCCGGCCTGGTCGGAACGTTTAAGTGGCTCATATTTGGTGCTTCGGAAGATCCAAGTGTCACTGCCCGACTCGATCGTGTACCCCGCGTGATGGAGCAAGTGTCGGAAAGACCGTGGCTGGGATGGGGCGTCGGAACCTTCTCGCCGGATGAGGACTTCCTCCTCGACAACCAATACTTCGGCACACTCATCGAAACGGGTGTCGTCGGCCTGCTCGTCGTGGTGGCATTGTTCTTGACCGCCATGACATTGTGTTATCTCACTTTCAGGCGCAGCCGGGACGACGACACACGGCGCCTGGCTATGGCGGTGATGGCCGGCATTGCCGTCCTCCCAGTCGTCATGTACCTGTTCGACGCGTTCTTCTACAGCATTTTGATGGGCGTCAGTTTCATCCTGATCGGAAGCGCGGGGGCCCTGTGGAGATTCGCCCTGAGAGACGATGAGCTCCGCGAGATCGTCGAGCCCGGTGAGGCATATTTTCCACCGGTGTTGCGAAGTCAACCTGAGGCCGCACCGAGAATCGGTGGAGACCTTGACCTAACCCAGCCCACTGCCGTTATCGAGCTACACGAGCCATATCGTCCGCCGATACTGCGACGTCAACCTGAGGCCGCACCGACAATCGGTGGAGACCTTGACCTAACCCAACCCATTGCCGTTATCGAGCTACACGAGGCATATCGTCTGCCGATAGTGCGACGTCAACCTGAGGCCGCACCGAGAATCGGTGGAGACCTTGACCTAACCCAACCCACTGCCGTTAGCGGGCACACCACCCAATGTGAGCGAATCTACGCCGATGGTCATCGCTGTCCGAACCAGTGGGTCACCAGCCAGTATCGCCGCGACAAGAGGTACTGCTCGAGGACATGCCGCTCAGCCGTGAGGGTAGGCCCAGAAGTCGAAGGCATTGAACGCATCCACACGCCCGGGTGATGTGGCAAAGAGGCCCCGGCCGATCCCAACTCGACCTGGCCCGAGCCCTTCGTCTCGTCACGGAACTGGTTGCCGGGTCTCGTAGACGTAGTTGCCGGCACTTTCGTTGCCATTGATGCCGTCGTCATGGGCGGTGATGAAGCCGGAACGGCCGCACTGTGGGTAGATCATTGTGGAGAAGGCGTTGTCGATGATGTCGACGTTGCTCGCCGGTGGGAACCCGCTGTCGTGCGATGAGCCACCGTAGAGGCAGTATCCCGCGTTTGCTGCAAGGAAGTTCTCCTGTATCAGCACATCAGAGACCGCCTCGACATCGTTGTAGACGGCCAGGGCAGAAGAACAACCCGTGTCGGCAGAACAGATGAGATAGTTGCGGAGGACCTGGTTATTGCTACCCCGAGCCTCGATGGCATTGCGATGCGTATCCGACGTGCCGGACTCCGATGTGACGACGTAGCTGTCCTGGATGGTCGTATCCCCCATGATCTTGATCGCCTGGCCCGTGCCGTGCACGTAAGCCTCGCTCAGGACGAACCCGCAGCCCTCGCCGTAGACAGGGGTATAAGTGTCGTCTGCCATCCGCCCATCGATCTCGACGTTCTCGAACACCGTTCCGACCGGGCATGTCCCGTCGGCCAGCTCCGGGACATGCAAGGCGTAGTTGCCGGTGAGATCCAACTTGGTATCTCGGACGGTCACGTTGTCATGCGCAATGGTGATACTCCCGGTCACATGCAATCCCTCGATCACCTGCCCATCGGAACGCGTCGACAATGACCCACTTGGCGTCAGGCCCGCTTCCGGCGTCTTGGTTCCAACCTGAGAAGCGACCGCGGGCCACGGCTGAGGAGAAGCGCCGGGTTCAGGATCAGACGTAGGGCCCGGCTGAGTACTCACCGTGTCAGCGGCTTGGTCGCTCAGGGTCGTGCTTAGTGTTCCGGTCGTGGTTGTCTCGGTTCCCCGGTCGAGCCCGTTCGTTGCGTAGACGACACCGATCAGGGCGATGACGACAGCTCCGATGACGAGCGCTTTGCCGAGGATGCTCGCAGAGGAGCGTCTTGGTGAGTTCATACCAAGGCAGGTTCTGGTGCGTGCGCGCCCGAAAAATGCGAATCCATGTCTCCTCTCCCCTTGATCGGAGCACACCGACCCGGTGGCGACGACCAGGTATCAACCCTAATGACCGGCCGATCATGACTTTCGCCCGCTTCATCGACCGATGTCGGCTGTCATCGGATCGGTCCTATAGTCGATACCTGCTGGGGAAGGTGGGGACAATCAGGAGACGTAGGGCCCTGCAAGGCGCCCGATTCGAACCGACGATGGCAATCCGGTGAGTCAGTCGCGTCTCGTCGGCATTTTCGGGGCAGCGCCGGATACCGGGAATCTCGGTGTGTCGGCGCTTCTCTATGGGACTCTGGGGGGATTGTCTGAAGCTCTGGACGGGTTCACGCCTGTCGTGTTCGATCACGGCACGGGCGTTCGGCACGAGAGTCTGCACCTGGTGTCGAACGAGCTGGCAATCGTCAGGTGCGGCGCCTATCTGACCAAGCGTCTGTACCGACCCGAGGCATTGCCTCGCATCCGCGCCTCGGCACGTCTGGGAGGTGTCGGAAGTCCTGCGGCGCGCTTGTTGGAGGACTCCGATGCAGTGCTCGACCTGAGCGGTGGCGATTCGTTCACAGACCTCTATGGGGACTGGAGGTTTCGATCGATAACCCTTCCAAAACTGATCACCCTGGAGATGGATCGGCCACTCTTTCTGTTGCCTCAGACATATGGCCCCTTCTCCGACGCCGGGCGCCGGAAGGTTGCGCAGGACATCTTGCGGCGAGTGGGTCTCGCATGGGCGCGCGATCCCTGGAGTTACACGAAGTTGCAGGAACTGCTCGGCGACGCTTTTGACCCGGATCGGCATCGGGAGGGTGTCGATGTCGCGTTCTTGTTGGAAGCCGCGCCTCCGGCAGAGCCCCTGCCAGTGGATCTCAACGGATGGCTCGACGACTCGGGGACACGGGTGGCGGGGATCAATGTGAGTGGCCTCCTCTATCACGGAGGAGAGACTGCTCGCGAACAGTATGGGCTTCGGTCCGACTACAAATCGGTCGTGACGGGGCTCGTGAAACGGTTTCTCGACGACACCGATTGGGCGCTGGTGCTCGTGCCGCACGTCACTGTGGAAGAGGGACACCACGAGTCGGACACCGCAGCCGCCCTAGCCCTGGCCCGGTCGGTGGGTGAGCCTGACCGAGTGACGGTGGCACCCCCATATCGCGATCCACGACACGTCAAGTGGCTCATCTCCAAGCTCGACTGGTTCTGCGGGACCCGGATGCACTCGACCATTGCTGCCATGTCTTCGGGTGTTCCAACCGCTGCCCTGGCCTACTCGGATAAGACTCTCGGAGTGTTCCAGACCTGCGGACAGGGGCAGCAAGTCGCAGACCTTCGCACCAGCGACACGATGGAGATCATCGAGCATGTGATGGGCGTGTGGCGGGGGCGGGACACAGTCAGGGGTGGGCTCGCCGACCGCCTGCCGGCCGTGTTTGGAGCCGCGCGGAGACAGATGGAGGAACTGGCCGCCGCGATAACCGATTCTTCGGATCCGGTCGGTAGCTGAAGATCGTGGTGACCGTGAGGACCATCGAAGACGTCGTCTCGAGGCAATTGTGCACCGGCTGTGGTGCCTGCGCCTACATGGAGCCAGCCCGGTACCGGATGGCGGACGATCTGGCGCTTGGTCGTCGACCGGTTCCGCTATTGGATGATGAACCGCGGCCAGGTCTCGGCATGCAAGTGTGCCCCGGACATCGTCTCGGCCACGAGTCAGATGTCGAGGCGGAGTCGTCCGTCAGGTCGGCTCTGCCGGCGTGGGGGCCGATACGACAGGTCTGGGAGGGGCATGCCTCTGACCCGGAGATCCGCTTCGCCGGGTCGAGCGGAGGAGCCACGACCGCGCTCGCCCTGTATTCGATCGAACATCGAGGCCTTCACGGGGTGCTGCACATCGACAAGGACCCGGACCGGCCGTTCCTGAACCGGACAGTCATGAGTACAACCCGGGAAGGACTGTTGAGCGCGACAGGCTCCAGGTATGCCCCGGCGAGCCCCTGTGACCGTCTCGATCTCATCGAGAACGCTCCGGGCAAATGTGTGTTCATCGGGAAGCCGTGCGATGTAGCGGCGGTTCAGGCCGCTCGTCGCTTGAAGCCATCACTCGATTCCAATCTCGGCCCGGTCATCGCCTTTTTCTGTGCGGGCACGCCGTCTAGCCGAGGAACCCTGGACTTGTTGGCGCGAGTCGGCGTGAGTGACGCCGACTCCGTCACCGACATTCGGTATCGGGGCAATGGCTGGCCCGGACAATGGACAGTTCGGTTCCAAACCCCAGAGGGGGAGCAGACCCGAGTTCTGAGCTATGAAGACTCCTGGGGATTCCTCGAGAGCTATCGGCAGTGGCGGTGTTACATCTGCCCGGACCACACTGGCGAATTCGCCGATGTGGCGGTTGGGGATCCGTGGTACCGCCCTCCAGGGCCCGGGGAACATGGGAGCTCGCTGATCCTGGCCCGCACTCAGGCTGGCCTGGAATTGGTCTTGGCGGCTGAGGAAGCCGGGTACCTGACACTGGAAAGGTCGGATCCGAGTCTGCTCCCCGCATCACAACCCAATCTGCTCAACGCCCGCGGTCGCCTCTGGGGACAGCTCGTGACTCTCCGCTTCATGGGAGTGGCGACGCCCAGATACCGGAACATGCCTACCTTTGTGGTTTGGGTAGGGGCCCTCAGCTGGTTTGACAAGCTGCGTTCCATAACCGGAACGATCAGGCGAGTATTCAGGCGGAAGTTGCATCGGCGAGTAGAGGTTCAGCCGTGGACCTCATCATCCCCGGGACCTCCACGCGACAATTGAGGGCGTGAAGGTCAGGTGGTGAGCGACTCTCCGACGATGCAGCGCTTCCACCAGAGCGTCGTGACGATCAGGCGCCAGAGCATGAGCGGATCCTCCTGAGCCAGGCGGTCATACTGGTCTCTGAGGACCCGAAGGTCGACATAAGGGACATCACTTCCGGCGACGATCGAGAAGAATCTCTGTTTCGACTTCACCAGCCACTCTCGATAGGGGAAGGGAAATCCGACCTTGTTCGTACGCCACACGATCTCAGACGGGAGTATGTCGGAAACTGCCTCACGGAGAATCCACTTCAACCACCCGTCGCGAATCAAGTAGCCCGTTGGCAGCCCGAACGCGAACTCGACCACTCGGTGGTCGAGGAAGGGGACGCGTATTTCTATGGGAACGCTCAAGGATGCAAGGTTGCCCAACCTGAGCCAATAGTTCACCTGCCCATCGCCAAGCCGGTATGTGAGAATGTCCTCGATCGATCCGGTCATCGGCCTCGACGGCGCCTCCTCGCACCGGAATCCGGCGGCACGAGCCCGTCGCATGTGACGCATTTCGGCAATGGCGTCCCGTGGAGCGCCGCCATGTTGACGAAGACCAGCAGCCGCGACCCTCGCGAGACGTCGCTGATAGGCCCGGGAGAAGGGGGCGACCGGGTCTTCGCTGAAGGAGGTGGCCTCATGATGGAGTCGGCGAAGCTGACCCTTCTGCGCCAGGGCCCATAGGTACTCGTTGTGATAGACGCCTGGGTAGCCGGCCAGAAGCTCATCTCCGGCGTCACCCTTGACTGTGACCCGAATGCCCTGTGCCTTCATTCCCTGCCAAATGCGCAGGTTCGAGAGGATGTTGGGGGAGTGGAACGGCTCGTCCAGCAGTCCGACCAACTCGTCGGCAGAGTCGAAGAAGTCATCGAGCTGTTGTTCGATCAAGTTGTACTCGGTGTTGGCGGCGTAGCGTTCACTGACCAATCGAGCGAACGGTTCCTCGTCGGCCTCAGTACCTGGATAGACGATTGTGAACGCGCGAACCTTCTGGCCACCACTGGCCGATATCGCCACCAGACTCGACGAGTCGAGACCTCCTGACAGCTCGAAGCCCACCGGCACATCGGCGCGACAACGAACTCGCAAGGCCTCAGCGAGGCGGTCGCGAAGACCCTGGGCAGCCTCTTTCGGCGAGATCTCCGACTCCGAGAGTCGCGTCGCCGGAGGTGACCAATACTTGGTCGGCTCAAACGAGCCGTCCTCTCGTATCCACGCCCACGAGGCACGAGGGAATGTGTCGATGGCAGCGAAAAAGGTCCGCTCGAATCCGTCGCGCCGATCGCGAACCACGAAGTCCGAGACTGCTTGGTCGCGTATCTGATCCGGCGCCGGTTCAGCACCCGCGCGCAACCCCTTGATCTCGGAGCTCCACATGAGCATGTTGTTGGCACGAGTCATGTAGAGAGAGGCTTTTCCGAGTCGGTCGCGGGCGAGGAGGACTCGCTTGGCACGGGCGTCGTATAACGACAATGCCCAAAAGCCGACGAAGTGCTCGAAAGCTCCCGTGCCCCATTCGAGGAAAGCCTCGGCGAGGACTTCGGTGTCGGAGCTGGTTCGGAATCGATGACCGAGCCGCTCCAGCTCGCTTCGGAGCTCCACGTAGTTGTACAACTCGCCGTTGAAGCAGACACAGACGCTCCCGTCAGAAGACCAGAACGGCTGGTGGCCGTTGGGTGATAGATCAACGATCGAGAATCGGCGATGGCCGAAAGCAATACGGTGCGGCCATGATCCGCCATCGATGGAGACGGTCCCGGTCACTCCTGCCGCAGTGTCTCTTGTGGAGAGATTGAGCACCTCGGCGGCCGATGGGGACACCAACACCAACCCCTCGTCGTCGGGGCCGCGGTGGGCAATGGCGCGGCTCATGCGTCGGATGATCTCGTCGGTCTGGATGTCCCGACTCGTCGAGACGTAGCCACTGATTCCGCACACGAGTTAGGACTCCGGTCCCATATCTACGCTGATTCCCCCATCACCCTCCAAGGGACATTGTAACGAGAGGGCGGGCCACGACGACCACCGACCATTTCTGGAAGTCGTTCACTCCCATCGGCGAGGCGGGGAGCCTCCGGCCGCGGGGTTGTGGATACCGCCCCTGCCTTTATCATGTGGGTCCGCACGTGCCGTGGCACGTCATGTATTCATGGGGGGGAAGGGCTTGCCCAACAACGGGCTCGAGGGGCGAACGGAATCGCGACGCGTCGTCGCCATCGTGGTGACTCACAACAGCGCCGCCATCATCGAGGCTTGCCTGGATTCGCTCGCGCACAACATGAGAGAAGAAGCCGGGCTCTCCGTGCTCGTGGTTGACAACGGGTCGTCGGATGGCACGGTCTCGCTGGCGCGTGCTCACAGTCTCCGCCCACGAGTGTTGGTCCAGGACAACCTGGGCTATGCCGCCGGGATCAACGCCGGCGTTGCCACCGTCGAAGACGAGGAGAGCCACATCCTCGTGCTCAATCCGGACGTCCGGCTCCATGCCGGAGCGGTGATGCGACTTGCCGATGCCGCAGAGAAGCCGGGCATCGGCATAACGGTGCCCAGGATGGTCGACGGCGATGGGCGGCTCCTTCATTCGCTCCGTCGGGAGCCCACGGCTCTGCGTGCGTTGGGGGAGGCGTTGCTCGGCGGGCCACGCGCAGCTCGACATGCGGCTTTGAGCGAAGTCATCTCCGACCCTGCCGTCTACGACCGGCCAACGGTCTCGGACTGGGCAACCGGCGCCGCCATGCTCATCTCCGCGCCATGCCGGCACAGCGTTGGACCGTGGGACGAACGGTATTTCCTTTACTCGGAGGAGACCGACTATGCGCTGCGTGCGCGAGAACTGGGTTATGCCCTCCACCTCGTGCCGGAAGCCACCGGTACCCACCTCGGCGGCGAGTCAGCCGTGTCACCGAGGCTTTGGAGCATCCTCACCGTCAATCGCATCCGCCTGCAACGTCGACGTCGAGGGCTTCTCAAGACGATCCCGTTTGCGCTCGGAATAGTGGTCGACGTCGGGCTCCGCGCCCTCGGCGGACGGACCACTTCCCGCGCTGCGCTAAAGGCGCTTGCCCGACCAACGACCTTTGACCCCGATCTGCAGCGGGCGGCGGAGGGCAGTACCGACTATCTCTTGTTCGCGGGTCTCGACTGGTGGTATCACAGTCGGGCCCACTCCGACTTCCAGTTGTTTCGACGTGTTGCTCAGACTCGAGATGTGCTCGTCGTCAACAGCATCGGGATGCGAATGCCGACGCCGGGGCGGACGGCGGGCACCGCACGCCGCATCATGCGCAAGCTGGCGAGTGCAATCCGCCTTATGCGCAAACCCGTCCCAGGCCTCTTCGGCTTCAACGTGATGACGCCTCTACTCCTTCCGATGTACGGATCCCCATTGGGCCGGGCCTTCAACGCGAGACTCATCGAGGTCCAGGTCCGGATTGCATCCGCATTGGCCGGAGTATCCCGGCCGGTCATCGTTGCCACCCTGCCCACGGCCATCGACGTGATCGAGCGGCTTCCCCACCGGTATCTCGTGTACAACCGCTCTGACAAGCACTCCGAGTTCGTCGAGGCCGACCAGGAAGTCATTCGCGGCCTCGAGGAGCGAATGCTGCGGGAGGCCGACCTCGTGGTGTATTCCAGCCACACTCTCATGGAGGAGGATCGGCCCATCGCTGAAGGTCGTCAGCTCTTTCTCGACCACGGTGTCGACCTGGACCACTTCGATCCGGCCCGTCACCACGCCGAGCCCGACGACATGGAACACTTGCCTCGGCCCAGGGTGGGCTTCTTTGGTGGCCTCGACGACTATCTGGTGGATTTCGAGCTCATCAGGGCCACCGCGCAAGCGCTGCCGCATGCGCACATCGTGCTGGTCGGCGACAAGTACTGCTCGGATGAGGAGATCGAGCGGATGGTCGCTTTGCCCAACGTCACGTGGCTCGGTTTTCGGCCATACGAGCAGATCCCGGCGTACGGCGCGGCCTTCGACGTGGCGATCATGCCGTGGCAGAACAACGAGTGGATCCGCCGAGCCAATCCCATCAAACTCAAGGAGTATCTGGCTCTCGGGCTGCCTGTCGTCAGCATCGACTTTCCCGAGTTGGACCGATACTCCGACATTGTGTCCGTGGCAGCAAGCCAGGACGAATTTGTCGAGATGGTCGCAGCTGCACTGGAGGACGGTGGGCCAGGTACTCCGTCGGCGAGACGTGCCGCCGTCGCCGACGCGTCGTGGGATCGGCGAGCCCAAGAGCTCATGGCGGCGGTTGAAGAATTGGGTAGGCGCTGATGTGCGGAATCGTCGGAGTCTGGCGTCTCGATGGAGCGCCAGTGGAACGACCGGTCCTCGAGCGTATGGCGGACACACTCGTTCACCGCGGTCCGGACGACGAGGGCTACTGGTGTGACGGGCCTGTGGGTTTGGGGCATCGCCGGTTGTCGATCATCGATCTCGCCGGCTCCCGGCAGCCGATGGCCTCATCCGACGGTCGATTCGTTCTCACCTTCAACGGTGAGATCCTCAACTATCGCCAGCTTCGCAGCGCCAACCCTTATGCGTACACGACCACAGGCGACACCGAGGTGCTGCTCGCTCTCATGGCCCGCCACGGAGTCGGCGCCCTCGAGCGGCTCGCCGGGCAGTTCGCGTTCGGGCTCTTCGACAGGCGAGACCGTGTCCTCACCCTTGCCCGCGATCGGCTCGGGATTCTCCCGCTCTATTACACGATCGAATCGGGGATGGTGGCATTCGCGTCCGAGATCAAGGCCCTGCTCGCCGTGTTGGACCAACCACCGTCGGTCGATGAGGCGCAACTCGCCTCATACCTGACATACCGGTCCGTGCCGGCGCCCGAAACGCTGTTCGCCCGAATCAACAAGCTCCCTGCCGGACATTGGCTCCAGATCGACTCCGAAGGCCGAGTGACAACCGAGCGATATTGGCAGTTACCCCCTCCTCCATCGGAGTCCCTCAACGGTCGCCAGGCGGTGGAGCTGGTCGACGCCGCATTCAACAAGGCTGTTGAACGAGCCCTGGTCGCAGACGTACCTGTGGGGGCCTACCTCAGTGGCGGGCTGGACAGCAGTCTCGTAGTTGCGGTCGCGGCGCGCTTGAAGGGAGGCGAGCCTCTCGAGACGTTCTCTGCCGGGTTCGATGATCCACGATTCGACGAGCTCCCCTACGCGGCGCTGGTAAGTGACACCGTGGGGACCAACCATCATCCCGTCATAGTGCGAGCCGACGAGTTCGCTCGGGAATGGGGGCGACTCACATGGCACCGTGATGCTCCGGTGTCGGAGCCGGCCGATGTGGCCGTTGCTCGCTTGGCAGGCGAGGCAAGTGGTCACGTCAAAGTACTTCTCTCTGGTGAGGGCAGTGACGAGCTTTTCGCTGGTTATCCCAAGTATCGCTATGCGCGCATGATCGATCTGGCTTCCCGGTTGCCGGCGAGTCTGCGCCGAAACATTCTCGGTTCGATGGCCGAACACCTGCCGGCACGCGGACGTCGCTTGCGCACCCTCCTCAGAGTCGCCAGCTTGCCCACCGAGGCCGAACGCACCGGGTCGTGGTTTGCACCATTCCCACCTTCACAGCGAGAGCAGCTCTTGTCCGGTGTGAAGCCTGTCCTGCCCGACGTTACCCCCGTCGGTCCTGGCGACGACATCGTGCGTCGAATGCTCCGCGCCGACTGCGGCACGTGGCTTTCAGAGAACCTGCTCGAGCGAGGCGATCGGATGACCATGACCGCGTCTGTCGAGCTTCGCCCTCCATTCCTCGATAACGACTTGGTCGAGCTCGCATTTTCCCTGCCGTCAAATGTCAAGGTGCGCAGAGGCGTGACAAAGTGGGTGGTCAAGGAGATGGCACGGTCCTACCTGCCCGACGAGATCATCGACCGACGCAAGGTCGGGTTCAGGGTGCCGCTGGATGTATGGATGCGAGGGGAGCTCAAGGAGATGACACAAGACCTGCTTCTGGCCAACTCGTCATTTGTGAGTCAGGTGTTCGACCGTTCGGTCGTTGCCGAGCTAGTGAATTCCCACGATGAGGGCCGGACCAGCGAAGAGGCGGCTCTGTTTACCCTCATGTCGCTCGAGATCTGGCATGAGACGTTCATTCGGTCGGCGGCACGCACTTCAGGTTGACGGCCCCCGACTGATCTGTGGAGATCAGAAATCGATTTGGCCCTAATCAGGGAAGACACATAGAATCCGTGCTTCGTCCGGGGCCGCTCGTTCATTGAGCGCGACCGGATGGGCCGGGCACGTCCAGTGCCCGGTACGCAAGGTTTCACATCAGGAACGACGCTCGGGGTGTGCCCGTGTCGTTTCCTGGCGTTTAGGAGAAACATGCCGACGATCGAGCAACTTGTCCGCGAGGGCAGGAAGCCAAAGAAGAAGAAGGCCAAGACGGCTGCACTGGGCGGCGCCCCGCAACGGCGTGGCGTGTGCACGCGCGTGTACACCGTGACGCCCAAGAAGCCGAACTCGGCCCTGCGCAAAGTGGCCCGTGTGCGGCTTTCTTCACAGATCGAAGTCACCGCCTACATCCCTGGTGAGGGCCACAATCTCCAGGAGCACAGCATCGTGCTGGTTCGCGGTGGCCGGGTCCGCGACCTGCCGGGCGTGCGTTACAAGGTCATCCGCGGCACGCTCGATGCGTCTGGCGTCAGCGATCGCAGGCAGGCGCGCAGCCGCTACGGATCGAAGAAGGTGTCCTGATGCGACGGGCGCCGGCACAGAAGCGGAAGATCGAGCCAGACCCGGTATTCCGCAGCGTCCTCGTCAGCAAGGTCATCAACAAGGTCTTGTGGAAGGGGAAGAAGAACACCGCCCGGGAGATCGTGTACGGCGCCCTCGAAGTCGTCGAGCAGCGCACGAGTCAGGACCCAAGCGTGATCCTGAAGCGAGCCGTGGACAATGTCCGGCCCCAGGTCGAGGTGAGGTCCCGTCGGGTTGGTGGTAGCTCTTACCAGGTGCCTGTCGAAGTCTCTGCCCGGCGTCAGGAGACACTGGCCATTCGATGGCTGGTCAACTTCGCCAGACAGCGGCGTGAGCCGACCATGGCGATGCGACTGGCCAACGAGATCCTGGATGCCTCGAACTACACCGGGGCTGCCGTGAAGCGCAAGGAAGATGTTCACAAGATGGCGGAGTCCAACAAGGCCTTCGCCCACTACCGCTGGTAACCCGAAGAACGTTCCAGTAGGCGGGCCCGACACCGAAACGGGCCCGAACCGCAGGACGTGGGACGTTCACAACCGCATATCGAGTCGGAGTAAGAGAAGAAGAGAATGAGCAACGGAAACGCTGCCATATCGCATCTGCGCCAGGTGCCGCTGAGCCGGACCCGAAACATCGGGATCATGGCTCATATCGACGCGGGCAAGACCACTCTGACCGAGCGCATCCTCTATTACACCGGCCGCAACTACAAGATCGGTGAGGTCCACGAAGGCGCCGCCACGATGGACTGGATGGAGCAAGAGCAGGAGCGTGGCATCACCATCACCTCCGCCGCCACCACCTGCGTCTGGCACGAGCACCTGATCAACATCATCGACACCCCGGGTCACGTCGACTTCACGGTTGAGGTGGAGCGGTCCCTCCGAGTCCTCGACGGGGCAATTGCCGTGTTCGACGGCGTCGCCGGCGTCGAGCCTCAGTCGGAGACGGTGTGGCGCCAGGCCGATCGCTATGGCGTTCCCCGCATCTGTTTCATCAACAAACTCGATCGCACCGGCGCCGACTTCTACTTCGACGTCCAGTCGATCATCGATCGACTCGGGGCGCGGCCGCTCGTGCTCCAGCTCCCGATCGGGTCCGAGGCCGACTTCAACGGCGTCGTCGACCTGGTCGAGATGAAGGCCCACATCTGGAAGGGTGACGACGGGAAGCACTGGGACACCACCGACATCCCCGCCGACCTCGCCGACCGCGCCACCGAATACCGGGAGAAGCTTCTCGAGGCGGTCGCCGAGACCTCCGAGGAGCTCCTCGAGGCCTATCTCGAGAATGGCGACCTGACCTCCAAGGAGATCCAGGAGGGCGTGCGCACCGGCACCATTGCCCGCGATTTCACCCCCGTCTTCTGCGGGTCCGCTTTCAAGAACAAGGGTGTCCAGCTTCTTCTGGACGCGGTGGTCGCCTATCTGCCCAGCCCGGCCGACCTACCGGCGATCAAGGGCTTCCGACCCGGTGACGAAGAGGTCGTCGTCGAACGCATGCCCGAGGACGGCGAGCCTTTCGCGGCCCTCGCCTTCAAGATCATGTCCGATCCCCATGTCGGCAAGCTGACCTATTTCCGGGTCTACTCGGGCCATGCCGCCAAGGGCGCCACGGTGCTCAACACCACGACCGGGCAGAAGGAGCGTCTCGGGCGCATCCTCCGGATGCACGCCAACTCCCGCGAGGACATCGACGACGTGTTCGCCGGGGACATCGTGGCCGGGATCGGATTCAAGAACACCACCACCGGCGACACCCTGTCAGACCAGGGCCAGGCCATCCAGCTCGAGTCGATGGAGTTCCCCGCACCGGTCATCTCCGTGGCAATCGAGCCCAAGACCAAGTCCGACGACGAGAAGCTCTCCGAATCACTGCACCGGCTTTCCGAAGAGGACCCGACATTCCTGGTCAGAACCGACGAGGAGACCGGGCAGACGATCATCTCGGGCATGGGCGAGCTCCATCTGGAGATCCTCGTCGACCGCCTCCTCCGCGAGTTCAAGGTGGATGCGACGGTGGGCAAGCCCCAGGTGGCCTACCGGGAGACCATCCGCCGGGCAGTGGAGAAGGTCGAGTACCGCCACGTCAAGCAGACCGGCGGCAAGGGCCAGTACGCACACGTCGTAATCAATCTCGAGCCCACCGGGCCCGGTGGCGGATACGAGTTCGTCGACCAGATCAAGGGTGGCAAGGTGCCTCGCGAGTACATACCGTCGGTTGACGACGGGATCGAGGAGGCGCTCGACCAAGGCATCGTCGCCGGCTACCCGCTGGTCGATGTGCGGGCAACCCTGACGGATGGGTCGTTCCACGACGTCGACTCCTCGGAGATGGCCTTCAAGATCGCCGGATCGATGGCTTTGCAGGAGGCCGCCCGCAAGGCCGGTGTCAAGCTGCTCGAGCCGGTAATGGAGGTCGAGGTGACCACCCCCGACGAGTACATGGGTGACGTGATCGGCGACCTCAACTCGCGTAGGGGCAAGGTCGAAGGCATGACCCAGCGTGGCAACAGCCAGGTGATCAGGGCACAGGTGCCGATGTCGGAGATGTTCGGGTATGCCACCGATCTCCGTTCCAAGACACAAGGACGCGCCACTTATTCGATGCAGTTTCACTCATATCAGGACGTTCCCGACTCGATCGCAGAAGACATCGTGGCGAGCCGTCGCGGCGAGTCCTGAAGAACAAAAGAAGACGGTTAGAGAAGAGATAGAGGAGCCAAGAGGAAATGGCGAAGGCGAAGTTTGAGCGTACGAAGCCGCATGTGAATGTGGGGACGATGGGTCATATTGATCATGGGAAGACGACGTTGACGGCTGCGATTACTCGTGTTTTGTCGGAGCGGGTGGGTGGTTCGAATCAGATGACGTCGTTTGACATGATTGATAAGGCGCCTGAGGAGCGTGAGCGGGGGATCACGATTCAGATTGCTCATGTCGAGTATGAGACTGAGGCTCGTCATTATGCGCATGTGGATATGCCGGGTCATGCGGATTACATCAAGAACATGATTACGGGTGCGGCGCAGGTGGATGGGGCGATTCTGGTGGTGTCGGCGGCTGATGGTCCGATGCCTCAGACCCGGGAGCATGTGCTTCTGGCCCGTCAGGTGGGGGTGCCTTCGATTGTGGTGTTTTTGAACAAGGTGGACATGGTTGATGATGAGGAGTTGTTGGATCTGGTCGAGTTGGAGGTCAGGGATCTTTTGACTGAATATGAGTTTCCGGGGGATGAGGTTCCTGTCATCCGTGGGTCTGCGTTGAAGGCGTTGGATGGGGATGAGGCGTCTTCTGATCAGATCATGGAACTGATGACTGCTGTGGATGATTATGTGCCGGAGCCGGATCGGGATACCGAAAAGCCGTTTCTGATGTCGATCGAGGACGTGTTTTCGATCACGGGGAGAGGCACGGTGGTGACTGGTCGGGTGGAGCAGGGGATCCTGAAGGTGAATGAGGAAGTGGAGATCGTGGGGATCCGTCCTACTCATAAGACGGTGGCGACCGGGATCGAAATGTTCCGAAAACTCCTCGACGAGGGTCGAGCAGGCGACAACGTGGGGTGTTGTCTGCGTGGGGTGGGTAAAGATGATGTGGAGCGGGGTCAGGTCCTGGCCAAACCAGGGTCGATCACTCCGCATACTGATTTCGAAGCCCAGGTCTATGTGCTGACCAAAGAGGAGGGAGGTCGGCATAACCCGTTCTTTCCCGGGTATCGACCCCAGTTCTACTTCCGGACCACCGATGTCACCGGGGCTATCCAACTCCCGGAGGGGACTCAGATGGTGATGCCCGGGGACAATACGGAAATGACCGTGGAACTGATCGCACCGATCGCCATGGACGAAGGACTCCGCTTCGCCATCCGAGAAGGTGGCCGCACCGTCGGCGCCGGCCGAGTCGTAAAGATCGTCAAATGAGTGACCAGCAGAAGATCCGCATCCGCCTCAAGGCTTACGACCACAACGTGGTCGATGAGTCTTCGAAGAAGATCACCGAGACGGTGGTGCGGACCCAGGCCAAAGTGAAGGGACCGGTTCCTCTTCCCACCGAGATCCATCGCTACTGCGTCATCCGCGGCCCGCACGTTGATAAGGACTCGCGCGAGCACTTCGAGATGAGGATCCACAAGCGTCTCATCGACATCCTCGAGCCGACGCCGAAGACGGTCGACTCGTTGATGCGTCTCGAGCTGCCGGCCGGTGTCGAGGTGGAGCTAAAGCTATGAGCTCGCTGCGCTCGCTCGTTGTAGGTCTTAGGTCGTATGTCATGGGTTCGATCGCCGATGGACTCCTTGCTATCGCCAGACCTATGACCTATGACCTATCACCTACCACCCGAACCCGGAGGGTTCGGCCATGAACGCGATCCTCGGCACGAAGCTGGGCATGACCCAGGTCTTCGACGATCAGGCGCGGGCCATCCCCGTCACCGTCATCAAGGCCGGGCCCTGTCGTGTCGTCCAGATCAAGACCGAGGAAACCGACGGTTACAACTCGATCCAGATCTCGTTCCGCGAGGCCAAGCCGGGGAAGGTCAACAAGCCCGAAGCCGGTCACTACGCCAAGGCAGGTGTGGCCCCGGCCCGGCATCTGGTCGAGCTGAGAGTCGAGGACCCCAGCGCTTACACGGTCGGCCAGGAGATCCGCATCACCGACCTCTTCCAGGCCGGGACCAAGGCCGACGTCTCCGGCGTCTCCAAGGGCAAAGGCTTCGCCGGGGTCATGGAGCGGCACAACTTCTCCGGCCAAGGCGCCTCGCACGGCAGCCACAAGGTGCATCGCGCCCCCGGTTCCATTGGCGCCTGTGCCACACCTGCCCGTGTGTTCAAGGGCACCCGCATGGCCGGCCGACTCGGCGGCGAACGGGTGACCACACTGAACATCGACATCGTCGGCGTCGATGGCGAGCGTGACATCCTCCTGCTCGGTGGCGCAGTCCCCGGTCCCAAGGGCTCGGTCGTCCTGGTTCGAGAGGCGGTCAAGGCTCGTGGCTGATTTGAAGGCCCCCCTCTACACCTCTGACGGCACCTCCAAGGGCGATATCAAGCTCGACGCCGAGGTCTTCGGGATCGAGCCCAACCTGCCCGTGCTTCATCAGGTGATCACAGCCCAGTTGGCGGCGAAGAGATCAGGCACGGCCTCGACCAAGACCCGTGCGCGAGGTGCGTGGCGGTGGCCGCAAGCCCTGGCGCCAAAAGGGCCTGGGCCGGGCCCGTCAGGGTTCTATCCGTGCCCCGCACTGGGTCGGCGGCGGTGTTGCCCATGGGCCCAAGCCCCGCGATTTCACGCAGCGGACACCCAAGAAGATGAAGCGTCTTGCCTTGCGCAGCGCCCTCTCCGCCCGCGCCTCCGAGGAGGCGGTCATGGTGATCGAGGACCTCGACTGGTCCGCTCCCAAGACCAAGCAGGCAGTGACCCTGCTCGAGGCGATCGGCGCCGGTGGCAAGTCGTTGGTCGTGCTCGGGAAGCTCGACGGGAACGCTGGCCGTTCGTTCCGGAACCTCCCCGACGTCCATCTCTGCGAGCCGGGGCACCTCACTCCCTACGACGTCCTCTGGGCAGACCAGGTGATCTTCACCTCTCACACCGTGGGGTCGGTGGGACGGTCCAGCTCTTATGAGGTCAGCGACAGCGATTTCGTGAAGGACGATGGGGGTGAGTCCTGATGAAGGACCCACGTGATGTGATCCTCGCTCCCGTCGTCTCGGAGAAGTCCTACGACCTCATCGAGAACAACAACACCTACACGTTTGTGGTCGACCCTCGCACCAACAAGGAGGAGATCAGGGACGCCGTGGAGTCGATCTTCGGGGTCCGGGTGGTGAGGGTCAACACGCTCAATCGCAAGGGCAAGATGAAGCGTCAGGGATGGTCGCGTGGTCGTCGCAAGGACACCAAGCGAGCCCTGGTCACTCTTGCCGACGGCAATTCGATCGACCTGTTCGGAGTCTGAGATGGCAGTCAAGAAGCGCAAGCCGACCTCCCCGGGCCGCCGGTTCCAGACCGTCTCGGACTTCGCCGAGATCACCACGGACAGGCCCGAGAAGACGCTGATCTCCAAGAAGGGCAAGACCGGCGGCCGCAACACGCAGGGCCGGGTCACTTCCCGTCATCGTGGCGGTGGCCACAAGCAGCGCTATCGGATCATCGACTTCCGTCGTGACAAGGACGTCGTGCCCGCCCGCGTTGCCACCATCGAGTACGACCCCAACCGCAACGCCCGCATCGCATTGCTCAACTACGCCGACGGCGAGAAGCGGTACATCCTGGCCCCGGTCGGAGTGAAGGTCGGAGATCGTCTCGAATCGGGCTCGGGGGCGGAGATCCGCCCGGGTAATGCTCTCCCTCTGCGGAACATTCCTGCCGGCACCAACGTTCATGCCATCGAGATGCGCCCCGGCGGGGGAGCCAAGCTCGGCCGTTCCGCCGGAGCCTCGGTGCAGCTCATGTCGAAAGAGAACGACCTCGCGCTGCTCCGTCTCCCCTCCGGTGAGATGCGTCAGGTGCCTCTCGACTGTCGGGCGACCGTCGGTCAGGTGGGCAACACGGAGGCCGAGCTGATCAAGCTGGGCAAAGCCGGCCGCAACAGGTGGAAGGGTGTCCGTCCCCAGACCAGGGGTGTCGCCATGAACCCGGTCGACCACCCGTTGGGTGGTGGAGAGGGCAAGTCGTCGGGTGGACGCCACCCGACCAGCCCCTGGGGCAAGCCCGAGGGCCGCACCCGGAGCAAGAAGAAAGCGTCCAACCAGTACATCGTCCGCCGTCGCGCCAAGAAGGGCCGCAGATAACAATGAGTAGAAGTCTTAAGAAGGGCCCGTTCGTCGACGACCACCTCGCCAACAAGGTGGACGAGTTGAACCGTTCGGGGAGCAAGCGGGTGATCAGGACATGGTCCCGGCGCTCCACGATCATCCCCGAGATGATCGGGCACACGATCGCGGTCCACGACGGTCGCAAGCACGTGCCGGTTTACATCACGGAATCGATGGTGGGTCACAAGCTGGGCGAATTCGCCCCCACCCGGACGTTCCGCGGGCATGCCGACAAGGCAGCGAGGAAACGATGAAGGTCAAAGCACAAGCCAAGTACGTGCGGCATTCGCCGTACAAGGTTCGACGCGTGCTCGACCTGGTACGCGGCCTGCCCGTGCAGGAGGCCGAAGACGTGCTTCGCCTGACCTCGCGCGGCGCCACCGAGCCCATCAGCAAGGTCTTGAAGTCGGCCGTGGCCAATGCCGAGCACAACCACGCTCTCGACGCCGATGACCTGGTTGTCGCCGAGGCCTTTGCCGACGAGGGACCGACCCTCAAGCGCTACCGGCCCCGGGCCCGTGGACGGGCGACCCGTATTCGCAAGCGGACGAGCCACATCACGATCGTGGTGTCGGACATGAATGAGGAGGTGAACTGATGGGTCAGAAGGTCCACCCGTATTCCTTCCGCCTGGGTATTTCCACTGACTGGAAGTCGAAGTGGTTCTCCGAAAAGGAGTACGTCAACTTCGTCAATGAGGACTGGAGGATCCGCGACTATTTGAAGAGGGAGCTGGTCCGTGGCGCCGTGTCCCGGGTCGACATCGAGCGCACCCGTGACCGTCTCATCGTGGACATCCACACCGCACGCCCCGGCGTCGTGATCGGCCGCAAAGGGGCCGAGGCTGAGCGTCTGCGTGGCGATCTAGAAGCCCTGGCCAAACGTCCGGTCAAGCTCAACATCAACGAGGTCAAGGACCCCGATCTCGACGCGGCCCTGTTGGCCAGAGGTGTTGCCGACCAGATCGAGAACCGAATCGCCTTCCGCCGCGCCATGAAGCGCGCCATCGCGTCCGCCCTGAAGGCAGGAGCCGAAGGGGTTCGAGTCGAGTGCAAGGGCCGTCTCGGCGGCGCCGACATGGGTCGTCGCGAGTGGTACCGCGAGGGACGGGTGCCGTTGCACACCCTCCGCGCCGACATCGATTACGGGACCGCCACCGCGAAGACCACCGTTGGGGCTATCGGTGTCAAGGTCTGGGTATACCGGGGCGAGGTAGTCAGCTCCGGCCAGGTCTCCGGTGACCGGATCGCGGCCGAGGCCGACCTGGCCACCGGCGGACCGGCGCGACGCACCCAGAAGAGCATCAAGTCCCGGGCCGAAGAGGCCGCCGGTGCCGGTGAGCGCAAGCCGCGTCTCATCGAGGCCGGTGGCGGTAAGCGTCTCGTCGAAGCCGGTGGCGCTCCCAAGGAGGGCGGACGGCGCCTGATCGAGGCCGGCGGTGGCCGCAGGCCGACCGCAGCCGAGGCCAAGGTCGAGTACGAGTCGGCTGTCGAGGACGTCGATGTCGAGGCCACTGCCCCGGTCGTCGAGCCGGGAGCTGAGGAGCCGACCGATGCCCCGGCCGAGACCGTCGATGCCGTCGAGCCGGCCGCTCCCGAGACCGTCGAGGCCACTCAGGAAACGACTCCGGTAGAGCCTGACGTCTCGCTCGAGCCCGCCGAACCCACCGTGAGCACCGAGGAAGAGTGACCGTGACTCACCACTCACAACCCACAACTCATGACCGCCGAGCGCAGCGAGGCCTACCGTGTTGATGCCCAAGAGGACAAAGCACCGCAAGGTTCATCGCGGACGTCGCTCCGGTGTCGCCAAGGGTGGGACCCACGTGACTTTCGGGGAGTACGGATTGCAGGCGCTCGAGTCAGGCTGGATCACAGCGAGGCAGATCGAGTCCGCCCGTGTCGCCATCACTCGAGCCGTCAAGCGTGGTGGGAAGGTGTGGATCACGATCTTCCCCGACAAGCCGGTGACCCAGAAACCCGCCGAGACCCGTATGGGCTCGGGCAAGGGGAACCCGGAGTTCTGGGTGTCGGTAGTCAAGCCGGGCCGGGTGATGTTCGAGCTGGCCGGTGTGCCAGAGGATCTCGCTCGCGAGGCCATGCGAAAAGCCGGTCACAAGCTGCCGATCAAGACTCGATTCGTGACCCGGGAGGACTCATGACCCCTTCCGAATTCCGTGAAATGACCGATACAGAGCTGATCGAGGCGCTGGCCGAGGCCAAGGAGGAGAAGTTCAACCTTCGCTTCCAGCTCGCCACGAATCAGCTGGACAACCACGCCCGCATCAAGGCCGTCAAGCAGGACATCGCCCGGATTCTCACCGTGCTGCATGAGCGCCAGCTCACCTCTGTCGACGCCACAGTCGGGACCGAGGAGCGTGCCTGATGACAGAGAACGATACGAGAGGGCGCCGCAAGGTGCGGGTAGGAATCGTGGTCTCTGATTCAAGAGACAAGACGGTCACCGTCGAGGTGCCAACCCAGCGAAGCCACCCTCGGTACGACAAGGTGGTGCGGCACAGCACCAAGTTCCATGCCCATGACGAGACCAACGACGCCAAGCTCGGCGACACGGTCCGGATCATGGAGACTCGCCCGCTGTCGAAGCAGAAGCGGTGGCGCGTGGTGGAAGTCGTGGAGAGGGCCAGATGATCCAGCAGGAGTCCCGGCTCAAAGTGGCGGACAACACCGGTGCCCGTGAGGTGCTCTGCATCCGTGTGCTCGGGGGTTCGTCCCGCCGCTATGCCGGGGTGGGCGATGTGATCGTGGCTGCGGTCAAGGACGCCAACCCGGGTGGGTCGGTCAAGAAGGGCGAGGTGGTCAAGGCTGTCGTCGTCCGCACCAAGAAGGAGTCGCGTCGTCCGGACGGCACCTACATCCGCTTCGACGACAACGCATGCGTGATCATCGACAACAACTCCCAGCCCCGCGGGACCCGCATCTTCGGCCCGGTGGCGAGGGAGCTTCGCGATCGCAAGTTCATGCGAATCGTCTCACTCGCACCAGAGGTTTTGTGAAATGAAACTCAAGCATGGGGACAAAGTGATGGTGATCTCCGGCAAGGACGCCGGCAAGGAGTCGCGCATCACCCGCGTCATCCCGGACAAGGGCAAAGTCCTGGTCGAGGGGGTCAACACCGCCAAGCGGCATCGTCGTCCCACCGGCTCGACCATGCAGGGCGGGATCATCGATAAGGACATGCCCATCGACGCCTCGAACGTGATGATCGTCTGTGAGAAGTGCGGCCCGACCCGCATCGGTCATCGCATCGACGACAAGGGCAAGAAGCACCGGACATGTGTCAAGTGTGGGGGCGATCTATGAGCGAGCAACCGCGTCTCAAGACCCTCTACGCCGAGCAGCTCGCTCCGCGTCTCAAGGACGATTTGGGGCTGGCCAACGTCATGCAGATCCCACGTCTCGAGAAGATCGTGGTCAACATGGGTGTGGGTGAGGCGGTTCAGGACAAGAAGTCGATTGACTCCGCCATGGATGAGCTCACCCTCATCACCGGGCAGAAGCCGAGGCTGAACCGCTCCCGCAAGTCCATTGCCAACTTCAAGGTGCGCGAGGGCATGCCGGTCGGCGCCTCGGTGACGCTCCGCGGGGCACGCATGTGGGAGTTCTTCGACCGTCTGCTGGGCATCGCCATCCCCCGAATCCGCGACTTCCGGGGTCTCAACCCCCGATCGTTCGACGGGCGGGGCAACTACAGCTTTGGGGTAACCGAGCAGCTGATCTTCCCCGAGGTCGACTTCGACCAGGTGTCGGCAACCAGGGGAATGGACATCACGATTTGCACGTCAGCGACCAACGACGAGCACGCAAAGGCGTTGCTCGATGCCTTCGGCTTCCCATTCCGCAAGGCAACCACCGGGGTCTGAAGGAGGATTCTGAATGGCAAAGAAATCGCTGGTCGTCAAGGCCAGTCGCAAGCCGAAGTACAAAGTCCGCGGGTACACCCGATGCCAGCGCTGTGGCCGCGCCCGCGCCTACCTGCGTGACTTCGGTATGTGCCGTATCTGCGTTCGCGAGCTGGCGTCACGTGGCGAGCTCCCCGGTGTGAGAAAGGCGTCTTGGTAATGATCACCGATCCGATTGCCGACATGCTCACCCGGATCCGCAACGCGATTGCGGTCGGGCACGAGAGAGTTGTGATGCCGTCTTCGAAGTTGAAGGTCGGCATTGCCCGCATCCTCGTCGACGAGGGCTTCATCGACCGTTACGACGTCAAGGCCGATGGCGCCCTCAGCGAGCTCGAGCTCGTGCTGCGCTACGGCAATCGCCGTCAGCCTGCCATCGAGGGGATCAAGCGCGTGTCCAAGCCCGGTCACCGCGTTTACCGCGGTGCCTCCGAGTTGCCCCGTGTCCAGGGAGGCCTCGGTGTCGCCGTGGTGTCCACCAGCCAGGGCCTGCTCCCGGACAGAGAGGCACGTCGCCGTCGTCTCGGCGGCGAGGTCCTGTGCGAGGTCTGGTGATATGAGCCGTATCGGGAAGATGCCGGTGGACATGCCGTCCGGTGTCGATGTCAAGGTGGATGGGACCCACGTCACCGTCAAGGGCTCCAAAGGTGAGCTGTCGCGCCAGTTCAACGATCGGGTCAGCTTCACGATCGAGGACGGTGTCATCACGGTTGTTCGTGAGGACGACACCCGCGAGTCGAGGGCCCTCCATGGTCTCAGCCGCGCTCTCCTCGCCAACATGGTCCAGGGCGTCTCCGAAGGTTTCAGCAAGGTGTTGGAGATCCAGGGTGTCGGCTATCGCGCCAGCCTGAAAGGCTCCGACATCGAGCTGCTCGTCGGATTCAGCCACGCCGTGGACGTGAAAGCTCCCAAAGGCATCACCTTCGAGGTGCCCGAGCCGACTCGCATCGTCATCTCCGGCATCGACAAGGAGCAGGTCGGCCAGGTCGCAGCCGACATCCGCAAGGTGCGCCCGCCCGAGCCCTACAAGGGCAAGGGGATCAGGTATGCCGGTGAGTACGTTCGGCGCAAGGCCGGGAAGGCAGGTAAGTGATGCGAGGCTCACGAGATGACGCCCGGAGCCGGCGTCACACCCGGGTCCGCAAGCGCGTCCACGGCACCGGGGAGCGTCCCAGGTTGGCCGTGTACCGGAGCAACAAGTACATCTACGCCCAGGTCATCGACGATGTCGAGGGCCGCACCCTGGCCGCCGCCTCCTCACAGAAGTCCGGCTCCGCTCGGACAACCTGAACCTGGCCGCAGCGGCCAAGGTGGGTGAGGCCGTTGCCACGAGGGCCAAGGACGCCGGGGTGAAGGCCGT